>JBCBVM010000012.1:0-112888 GCA_039817645.1 Pseudomonadota bacterium
TGGTTTGGTGTCACGTCTCGGGGGTGGGATGGATCGGGCCCGCGTTCGGTGGAACGGACGGATCAGGATGCCCTAGCCCTGTCCGAAGGGGACAGGGGTCTTCGCCGGCGGATCAGGCGTGATCCGTCAAACCATCTGACGAGGGGAGGGTACGGGAGTATCCGTGCCGGAGGTCGTCCCAACCCGCCTCATCTGCGCGCGAGGGAGGGTATCTGCCCGAGCAGTTAACAGAGGGTTACCTTTGGCGGGTTTCTTGGACGGCGCCAGGGCTTAGCCCACGACGGCCATAAACTCCCGCCATTCGCCCTTGCTCATGCCCGAAGTCTCCTGCGTGACCTCTTCGCCCGCCAACATGCGGCGCAGACAATCCAGCCCGCGACCGGACAGTTGCGCCCCGCCCAAGCGGTAGTCTTCGAAGGCGCCATAGGCGAAGGGGACCCAGTCTTTCACGATGTCGCAGAGTTTCTCGGCATAGACCCGGATTTCCATCTGGGCGTGGGCGTCGGCGCGCAGACGCAGGAAATGGAACAGGTTGTGAAGGTCCACCTTCCAGTACCATTGCGTGTAGATGTTCGCGGGCAGGTTCATGCGGGCCAGTTCGCGCGCCAAGCCTTGCTGACCGTCCTGGGAGATCATGGCTTCGTAATGGTCATAGGACCGGGTCGAGTCGTCGCGCAACCAGTCAAGGACGCGCTGTGCCTCCTCCCCTTGCAGGGCCTCCCCCCGCCCCTGGTTGTTGACCACGCTTTGCGCAGCCAAGTTTTCGGGCGCGGGAATATAGAACTCCCGGTCGAGGATCGAATAGCGGGCCGAGTATTCGTTCACGTTGGCCGTTCGGTGGCGGATCCATTGGCGGGCGACGAAGACCGGCAATTTGACGTGCAACTTGATCTCGCACATCTCGAACGGGGTCGAATGCCAGTGGCGCATGAGGTACCGGATCAAGCCCTCGTCATTGCTGACGGCTTTCGTGCCCTTGCCATAGCTGACCCGCGCGGCCTGGGTGATCGCCGCGTCGTCGCCCATATAGTCGATGACCCGGACGAATCCGTGGTCAAGCACTTGATGCGGCGCATAAAGATGCGCCTCCATCCCCGGAACGGTGGCGCGCATGGTCTGATGGCGCTGCGCGCGCAGTTCGTCGATTTCGGCCTGCTGTTCCGGTGTCATGGCTACTCCCCCGATTCTTGAAGCTAGAATAGGGGGTCCGCCCCGGTTGCACCACAAGGTGTTGGGTCTAAGTAATGTCGCAACCAGAAGGAGGTGTCCCATGGGGATCGAATATTTGCACACGATGGTGCGCGTGAAAGATTTGGACAAAAGCATCGCGTTCTACAAGCTGTTGGGCCTGGAGGAGCGGCGGCGCATGGATCATGAAGGCGGGCGGTTCACACTGGTCTTTCTGTGCCCACCCGATCAGGCGGATGGGCGCGCGGATGTTGAATTGACCTATAACTGGGACGGCGATGACGACCTGCCCGCGGATAGTCGTCATTTCGGGCATCTGGCGTACCGCGTGGACGACCTTTATGGCCTGTGCCAAAAGCTGATGGAGGCGGGCATCACCATCAATCGCCCCCCGCGCGACGGGCATATGGCGTTCGTACGGTCCCCCGACAACATCTCGGTCGAGCTGTTGCAGAAGGGCGATGCCAACCCCCCGCAGGAGCCTTGGGCGAGCATGGAAAATACCGGCCACTGGTGACCCCCCCCGCCCCTGTCCGGGCCTTCCGCCAGGGGCCGCGACGCGGTGGGCGCCTGACCGCGCGTCCGAAATGGCCCGCATTCGCGCCCACCATCGCCAAAGAAAAACCGCAGGTGGGGGATAGGACCCTGGGACGCACTGCCAACGGAGACCGTCCCATGCCCTTCACCCCTTTTCTGCGCGACGAAACGGGCGCCATCACTGTCGACTGGGTCGTCTTGACCGCCGGTGTCGTGGGCATTGGCTTGGCAACCGTGACCGCCATCAGCCTGGCCATGAACACCGGCGTGAACGACATCGATGACGCCATGAACGCCCCGTCCATCGTCACGAAATTGCGGGTCGGCATGGGCTACACCCCCTTTGACGCCAGCCAGTTCGATACCCTATCGGTCGCCATGGCGGGCCTGGGCGCGGACGACCTGGCGCAAGTCTCGGCCTTCGGCAACACGTTGACGGGCCAGATCGACGGCACCACGGATGCCGATACGGTGGGCCGAGTGGCGGATTTCAATCAAGCGATCGACCTGGCCTATGCCGATGCGGGCCTGACCCGCACGGGCGACACCGCCTTTGACGAGGCGGAGATGTCGCGCATCTCTCTGGAAGCAGGCTTTGGCCCGACGCTGGCGGCCGCGGACTGACCGCAGCTTTGATGCCGCGCGTCGGTCAGCCCACGGGCAGGACGGCGGCAGCCACGCGCCGCCCTTCGCCCACCAACACGTTATAGGTGCGGCACGCGGCTGGCGTGTTCATCACCTCTAGCCCGATGCCCGCCCCCTCCACCGCGGTGCGCAGCGCTTGGGGGGCATGGGCAATCTCTGCCCCGGTGCCGATGAACACAACATCCACATCCAGGCCGGTCAGCGGGGCGATGTCGTCATAGCCCGCCCAGGGCAAGGCCCCGCCCGGATGCAAGACCAGGGGGCCTTCGATGATCTGCCCGTCTACGCGAAAGAAGCCGGGCCCGTAGCCGTCAAACGGGCGGGCGTCGTCGAATTCCACTTCGCTCAGGTTCATCACGTCCTCCGCTACTGCTCCTGAAGGTCTAGCCCATCCCAGGGCAGGGTCCAGGCTCGTCACCCCCAGAGGGGCACGGACATCAGCGCAGCCCCGGTAATTATGACATAGGCCACGGCGCGGTATTGCCCCTCCTTTGCCGGATCGAAGAGTCGCGCGCCCAACACGTTGGCCGCCATATAGGGCAGGATCAGCGCGGCCCCCAGCAGGACCGCACCACTGTCAAGCTGCCCCTGGGCAAATAGAACCGCCCCGAACAACAGATCCCAGGCCACCAAATAGAGGAGGATCGTCGCGCGGATGGTCCGCGCCGGATAGGGGGAGGCCACATAGGTGAGCAGAACCGGCGGGCCCGCCAGACCGGAAAGCCCCCCAAGGAAGCCAGACACCGCCCCGATCCCGCACAGCATCGGCGACGACAGCCGTCCGCGCCAGCGCCACCCGGTCATCATCAATGCCACCGTCCCGAGGCATAAAATGGCGACGCCCCAGCGGAACGCGACCGGATCCAATCGCGACAGAAGCGCGAGGCCCAAGACAACCGTGACCACAGCCGCCCCCGCCAGCAGGGCGACATCCCGCAGACGCCCGTCGCGCAGGGCGCGCGGGACGTTGGGCAACGGGCCCACCAGATCCATGACCGTCAGTGTCACCAACAGCCAAAGCGGCGGCAGGACCAGGCTGGCCAAGGGCACATAGATCAACGCCGTCCCGAACCCGGCGAACCCGCGCACGATGCCCGCCAAGATGGCGACGCCCGCCAGGAAGGCCAGCGACATGGGGTCCAGTCCGAACATGCGCCCCCCCTTGGGCTCGGTCTCGGTTGTCCCACGCATAGGAGCGGGGGCGCGAAAGGGGAACCCTGTGCCACGGGGACTTGCCCCGCCCCCTGCCCTGGCCCTATTGCGCGCCCATGCCCCGCTATGCCTTCCGCGTTGAATATGATGGCCGCCCGTTTGCCGGGTGGCAGCGGCAGGATGGGCCCGCGTCGGTCCAGCAATGCCTGGAGGCAGCCCTGCGCGCGTTGGATCCCGGTGTGCCGTCCATTGCGGCTGCGGGGCGGACCGATGCGGGCGTCCATGCCACGGGTCAGGTTGCCCATGCCGACATGGCCAAGACGTGGGAGCCGTTTCGCCTGTCGGAGGCGCTGAATTGGCATCTGAAGCCCAACCCCATCGCGGTGACCGCCTGCGCGGCCGTGGCCGACGACTGGCATGCCCGGTTTTCGGCCATGGAGCGGCGCTATACCTTTCGCGTGGTCGCCCGTCGCGCGCCGCTGACCCGCGAGGCGGGATTGGCCTGGCGCGTGCCAGGGCCGCTGGACGTGGGCGCCATGGGCCGGGGCGCGGCACAGGTGATCGGGCGGCACGATTTCACCACGTTCCGCGCGTCGATCTGCCAGGCCAAAAGCCCGGTTAAAACCCTGGATGAGATCACGCTGGAGGAAGCCGCCTTTCCCGGCGGCCAGGATATCCGCATTCACCTGCGTGCGCGGTCGTTCCTGCACAACCAAGTGCGGTCCATCGTCGGCTCTCTGGAGCGGGTGGGCGCCGGGTCCTGGCCCCCGTCCCGCATGGCCGACGCCTTGGCCGCCCGCGACCGCGCCGCCTGCGGCCCGGTGGCGCCACCCGATGGGCTGTGCCTGACAGGCGTAGGCTATCCGGTCGACCCGTTCGGCTGAGGTTGCGCAACTGCGGCAGGGCTGGCGTGGGGGGCGGGCGGTGCAATGAGGTATTTATGGCCAGATGACAGAGAGGGGCCGCGCTGTGACAGGGGGCGCGGCGCTTGGGTGCTGCGGGTGTTTGGATTGGATTTGGGCGGCACAGGCGTAAGCGGCGGGTAGCGGAATGCTACATGCGGCGGGGACCCGTGTCGCCGCAACCTGGGCGGACGCGGGTGCCCTTGCGGTAGACGAAAGGCCCGTCGGGTTGCCGATGGGCTGGGGCGCGATCCCACGAGTGTTCAGGGTTGTGGCGGGGACCGGGGGCGGCGGATGGGCTGGGCCTATGCTCTGGGGCGCTTGGCCAGGGCCCTGGACGATCCTGAAGCCAAAGCGCGCGATCGCCGGGCGCGGACGGTGGTTTTTCCTTACGTGTTGGAGAGGTGGCTTTGACATTGGCGACCATCTGCCCCTTGGTGGCGCCGACACCCCCATGGGCAAACACGGATGTGGATCGCGGCAGCGTTGGCCAGGGTGTGTTGCAAGGCACCGTGCCTGGGTATTGGCGCCCGGCATTGATTTGCTCCCTTGTCCGCTTTTGGCCGGTCGCGGTGTTGGGACAGCCAAGCGGAGGCGTGTTTGGAGCCGGGATGCCGAAGGGCCGTTTTGGACGGCAGGTGCTCGGTATGGCAGGTTGTTACTTGCATTGTTCCGGGCCATCTCGGTCGTGCTGGAGACCCCTAGACTGTGACCAAGCCTTTGGCGGAAAGGGGCGTCCACAGGCGCCCATCCACCTTCGCCATCGCGCACTTGCCGCGCCCAATGCCGCGGTCGACGGTCTTTCCCATGGGGCCACTGTGACGTTGACCGCCGAGGGACGGCGTCGACCGAATGGCTGAACCGCGCCGGTGCATCTGTTGGTCTGGGTCCTTAGCTTGTCGGCAGGCGTCCCGCCGATCTGGGCAGGGAGGCGCGCCCATCCGTTGGCGAAAGACACAAGGAGCCCGCCCGTGCGGGGCGGCCGCGCCGAGATCGGGCGTTTGCTTTTGCGGGTGCGTGAACGGGTGGCGCCTAGTCCGCGTCCCGGGCGCGGTCGAGATGGATGCGCAGGTCCGTCAGGCGGGTCAGCAGCCCCTCCTGATCGGGGACGGACAGGGCGTCCGCCACATGGGTCAAGTCGGGGCCCAGGTCAGCGATGGCGCGGTCCCGGAAGGCGCGGCCCGCATCGGTCAGCCAGACCGTCTTGGACCGGCCGTCCTTGGGGTTGGGATGCAATTCCACCCAGCCATGTTTCACCGCAACCGAGATAATATGGGTCATGGTCGTCTTCGGCACTTGGAACGCGCGGGCCAACACCAGCGGGGTCTGGCCGTCCCGGACCCGCATCAGGTGGTTGATCAGCGAGAAATGGGGCAGGAGCACGCCCTCGGGCAGCCGCGCCTCGAACATGGCGCGGCTGAGTTGCGCGATGATGCCCACCTCATTGAAAATGGCGAACATACGGCGCTGGCTTTGGTCGTCAGGCATTTCTCAGGCGGGTCTCCAGGGGCCAGCGCGGGGTGCGCGGCGTCCGGGTGCCATAGCCCAGCAAGCCCAACATTTGAACCGTTTCGCCGTTTGGCGCGAATTGCGCGTGGAGCGTGTCGCGGATCGGCGCGACCTCTGGGTATTCCTGCAGAGCCTGGCTGACCGGGCGCAGGGCCAAGCCCGCTCCCGTGGTCGCCAAGTTGAGCCGCAGCCATGAAACGCCTGCCGCGATCTGATCCTGCCGGGTGTTGCCGGGCGTGGTTGTCAGCGTCATTGCAGAGGCGGAGCGGATGGCCTCCGACGTATCCCGGATGCTGGCCTGCACATTGGGGTTCCTGACGTCGCCTGCGTTTTCATGGGTCAGAAGGCCCAGGAGTTTCAGCGTCTCGAACAGGCGTCCCCCCAGGTCGATGCCGTCGGGGTTGGCGTTGATCTCGGCCTTGCCGATGCGCAGCAAGTCGATACTTTCCTGCCAGGCATCGGGGGTGGCGGCCTCGGTCTCCCAGGCGGTGACGGCGTGGTCGCGCAGCGTGGCAAGCTGCGGCCCGTCCGCGATGATCTGCGCGTGGCGGGTCAGATCCGCGGCCTCGGGGCCGAGGGGGCGCCGGTCGAACGCGTCCTTGTGGGAGCGCCGGTTGAGCGCATGGGCAAAAAGCGGATCGGGCATCCCACCGGGCGCGAAGGTCATGGTGGCGACGGGGCCGTGCTCTCCGTCTGGAAACAGGCTGATCTCCGTGTCCAGCCCGTCCTGGGCGGCGGCCATCCGGGTCAGTTCGATGAAACAGCCCATGCCGATGGTCAATTGCCGGGCGAACGGGTCGGTCACCGGCAGGTCACGGGCGACGTCGCGCCAGATGGCCACGGTGTCGGTGCCGCGCAGTTCCGCCTGCCAGGGTTGCCGATTGTGGGGGTTCGGCGCCAGCAACCCCCAGCTGAGCGCCCGCAGGCGGGGGTCGCCATAGCTGCCTGCCCGGTCCCAAGGGGCCAAGGCCGCGTGGGGCGTGCGGGTTGCCAGGAACGCGGCAGACGCGCCTGTGGCCGCAAGAACAGTGCCGCCCCCAACGAGCGACAGCATCTTCCGGCGGGACATGGTGGACATGGTGATTTCTCCTATATAGTACGATTTCGCACTATATAGTACGATATCGTACCATGCAAGAGGTCTATGCAACGATCCTCTGCCCGGCACCTGCTTGACGGGGGCCGACCGGCCCGTGTTGATGGGCAAAGGACGGGGTTTGCATCATGCATTTAGTGATGGTTGGCGGGGCCTTCGCGGCGGCGACGGGCCTGACGCTTGGGACGGATTGGCCATTGGCCGTGGATCTGGCGATCTGGTGCTGGGCCATTTTGTTCGGGCTGTTCAACTATGCGGCGGGCAACCCGAAGGACCGCGCGGCGATCCTTGCGCGGATGACGCGCCCGGACGGCCCCGGGATTACACCGCGCTGACCGGCGGCCTTCTGTCCGTTCTTGGGCGGATGATGGCCCCCAAAGTTCGATACGGACCCCTTCCCGACACGCGGGGTGACCGCGTCCGGGCCTATTTAGAATTCAAGGTCCCGGATGAGGCCACGGTCAAGGCACTGAGCCAGGATCCCTTCTCATGGCCGGTGGCGAATGTGGCCCTGAAACTTGCGCTTCTCTACCCGTTGCTGGCGTTGCTGGTTCAGTGGGGCATCACGGATGCGGATACTGGCATCGCGGGTCAGACGGTCATCGAAGGGGGTGTGGCCTGGTTCTGGCGAGCCGCGCTGGTTTTTGCCCTCTGCGTTCTCGTGGCGAGTGCGACACTGGCGGCCGCCATCCAGAGGCGTCGCTTGCGCAACGCCATTGAGTGGCAATTTTATGTAGCAGGCGCGGTCGCAGTCGCAGTCCCAAGCGTGGCCGCAGCCGTCGTCGCGGTCGTAGCCGCTGCCGCAGTCACATTCGCAGGCGCAATCGCCGGCGCAATCGCAGTCGCAGTCCAAGGCGCAGTCGCAGTCCAAGGCGCAGTCGCAGTCGCAGGCTCACTCGCATTCTCGGTTGCAGGCGTAGCCTTGTTGGGAAAGGCAACCGAAGCGGGCCATGGGCGATGGGCCTTTGGCGCATATTGGACGGTCCTGGTCTGCGTATCCGCGTCCGCCCTGATCGTGGCGCCGGGGGACGCCTCCGGGAGTGACGACAGACCCATTCTGTTCGCCCTGTCCCTCCTCCCCCTGCAGAACGCGGCCTTCGACTACCTGTCCTATGGCACAACGCTGACGCTGATCCGCAAGGGCTGGTACGGGCAACGGGGCACGACGGCGCGGACGGTCCTTTATGGCACGCTGGATGTGGGGTTGGCATTTGTCTTCCTGCTTGGCATTGGCCTATCTGTCACGGCGGCCATCGCGTTCGTGAATGCCCATGCGGTGGCAGGGCCGCTGTTCGATCTGACCCAAGCCTTCGACGATCTGGCGGACCCCGCGCGCCGGGGCGCCTATGCCTGTTTGATCCTCGCCTGCCTGACGACCCTGGTCCCGACCCTTGTCCACCTGCTGCTGGTGGTTCTCAGCGCCTTTGCGTGGGTCCCCATGGGCTGGAAGACGACCCTTGCCCGGGCCTTTGAGGACGATCGCGGCGACCTGCCAATCCTGGGGACGACCTTCGCCTGGTCCCTGATTGGCCTCGCCTATTGCATCCTTCTGGCGGGGTTCTTCGGCGTGCTTTGGTGGTTGGGGCGCGGTGGGATCGAAGCATTCGGCCTGACCCTGCTGGAGACGGTGCGCGCGATGGCCGCGGCGCTCGGCCTCCTCTGACAGCAGTTCCATCTTGCACCAAACACGTCAATTGGTTAGTTGACCTTACCAATTCAGAGGATGTGCCATGCCAGTGATCACCAATGTTGAGGACCTCCATCGGATCTATCGGCGCCGCGTCCCCAAGATGTTTTATGATTACTGTCAGTCCGGCTCCTGGACGGAGCAGACGTATCGCGACAACGAAACCGATTTTGACGAACTCCGCCTGCGTCAGCGTGTGGCCGTCGACATGGAAGGGCGGTCCACCGCATCGACCATGGTGGGCCGTGACGTGGCCATGCCCGTGGCCTTGGCGCCTGTGGGCCTGACCGGAATGCAACACGCCGACGGAGAGATCCTGGCCGCCCGTGCCGCCGAAACGTTCGGGGTGCCCTTCACGCTGAGCACGATGTCCATCTGCTCCATCGAGGATGTGGCGAAAAAGACGAGCAAGCCCTTCTGGTTCCAGCTTTATGTGATGAAGGACGAAGACTTCGTGGACCGATTGATCGAACGCGCCCGCGACGCAGGGTGCGACGCATTGGTGATCACGCTGGACTTGCAGATCCTGGGCCAACGCCACAAGGACCTCAAAAACGGGCTCAGCGCCCCGCCCCAACTGACCCCCGCCACCATCGCGAACCTGATGACCAAGGTCGGTTGGGGGCTGGAGATGGCGCAGACCAAGCGCCGTTTCTTTGGCAATATCGTGGGCCATGCCAAGGGCGTGAAGGACGCGTCCAGCCTGTCGTCCTGGACGGCGGAGCAATTCGACCCCAGCCTGGATTGGTCCAAAATCGCCCGCCTCAAGGAAAAATGGGGGGGCAAGGTGATCCTCAAAGGGATCCTCGATGCCGAAGACGCCCGCATGGCGCTCCAAGTGGGGGCGGACGCCATCATCGTGTCCAACCATGGCGGGCGGCAATTGGACGGCGCGCTCAGCTCCATCCGGATGCTGCCCGAGATCATGGACGCCGTGGGCGACCAAGTGGAGGTGCATATGGATGGCGGCATCCGGTCCGGCCAGGACGTGCTGAAGGCGTTGGCCCTGGGCGCGCGCGGCACCTATATCGGTCGGGCCTTCATCTATGGCTTGGGGGCCATGGGCCAAAAAGGCGTCGCACGGGTGCTGGACGTCCTGCACAAGGAGTTGGACACCACCATGGCCCTGTGCGGAGAGAAGAGCGTCCAGGACCTCGGCCTCCATAACCTGCTGGTGCCCAAGGATTTCCGCGATGCCTGGGCCACGGTGGAGCGCAACACCTGATCCAGGGCTATACCCGAAAGGCGCCGTCAGCTCTGGACCGGAACCGCAAGGTCAACGGCCAGATCACCGCCAACAACAGGGCCACGCAGGCAAAGGCCCAGCGAAGGCCGAACAGTTCCGCCCCCAGACCCATGGCCGCCGGGGCCAGGAAAAAGCCCAGGAACCCAATGATTGCGACCCGCGCGATGATGGCGGTTCGCTGATCGGGCCGGGCCAGGCGCCCCGCCAACGCCAGCCCCATGGGCCCGATCACGCTGACCCCCAACCCTTGCAAGCCGAACCCCAGATAGGCCACCGCAGGCGACGGTGCCGCCGCCGCGATCAAAACCCCCGACGCCGCGATCCCCGTGGCCAGGCGGATCACCGTCAACTCGCTCAACCGGGCCGCCACCGCCTGGCCCGAGAAGCGCCCGAACGCCATGGTCAACCCCAACATGGCGGGCCCGAACGCGCCTTCCGCCGCGCCCCCGCCCAAAGTACGCTCGATATGCAAGGCAGACCACGCCTCCACCGTGGCTTCCGCCATGAACGCGATCAGCACGATCAGACCGCACAAGGCCACCAGGCCGAACGGCAGGCGCATGGGCGCATCCGCCTCCGGCTCCGGTGCGGCCAAGACCGGCATGTGCTGCCACGGGGCGGTGGCCGCAATGGCCACGGCGATGGTCCCGAAGATCGCCTCCGGCGGCCAACCCGCCTCCCGCATGGCACCCGTGGCCATGGCCGACAGGGCGTAGGCCACCGAAAACATGGCATGGTTCACATTCATCAAACTGCGCCCATGCAGCGCCTCAACCTGGCTCACCCGTGCGTTCATCACCACATCGGTCAGCCCGGAAATGCCGCCCAACAGGACAAGCGCCCCGAACAAGCCCGCCCAAGACACGGCCCAACCGGGCGCGTTGGCGGCCGCAGCCAAAAGGCATGTGCCCAGCACCAGGGCCCAGGCCCCCATGCGCCGATCCCACCGGGGCGCCACGTAAAGGGTCGTCGCCAACCCCACCGCCGTGCCCAACAACAAAAGGCCAAACGTGGCATCGTCCACCCCGATCCGCGCCTTCAGCACCGGGGCCATGGCCGCAAAACACCCCCAGGTGAACCCCACGGCCATGAAGGCCGCCACCGGCGCCCGGCTCAGCCGCAATGCGGACAGGATCGACATGGGCGGACTTTCTCAAAACAGACCCGCGCAGCCCAATCCAAACCGGCGGCGCAATTCAAGCCCTTGATGTCATCTGGCCAAAAATACCTCAAGAATGGGGGTCTGGGGGGCCTGCCCCCCAGGACACAGGAACCGGCGCAGCCGTCCATATTGCAGGGGGCTACCCGTGTTCTTTGAGCAACCGCGCCTTCTGGCGCTGCCAATCCCGCTTTGCCGAGGATTCGCGCTTGTCGGCGATCTTCTTACCCTTGGCGATTCCGATCTTCATCTTCGCCATGCCACGATGGTTGAAGTACAAAACCAAAGGCACGATCGTATAGCCTTCGCGCGCCGTGGCATTCCAAAGCTTCGACAATTCCCGGCGACTGACCAGCAGTTTGCGGCGGCGCTTTTCCTCATGCCCAAAGCTTTTCGCCTGCACGTAAGGCGCCACGTAGGAATTCACCAACCACAGCTCCCCGTCATCGACGGTGGCATAACTCTCGGCGATATTCGCGCCGCCTTCGCGCAGGGATTTGACTTCTGAGCCTTGCAAGACGATCCCGCATTCCAGGTCGTCTTCGATGGCATAGTCGAAGCGCGCGCGCCGGTTCTCCGCGACCACTTTGTAGTTTTTGCTGTCATCTGCCTTGGCCATGGGCGGCACTTAAGCATCGCGGGCCCGGCTGTCTACGGGGCTGAGCCGCTGGGACCACAGAAGGGCGGCGATGGCCGACAGAACCGCGACCCCTCCGGCGACCCCAAGCGCGCCCAGGTCCCAGACCCCGATGACCGCACCGCCCAGGGCCGCACCAAGGGCCGCGCCCACATAGATGCAAGCCGCGTTCAGCGCCAGCGCCACAGGCGCCTGGGCCCCGGCCAACAGGACCAGCCGCACTTGCTGGCCCGCGCCGAACGCATAGCCCGCCGCGTTCCACACAAAGAAGAGGCCAAAGGCCGCGCCCATGGGCAGCGGCAAAAGCGACAGGACCGGCATCACCGCCACCTGCGCCACCGCCAGACCCAACAGCGTGCGGAACGGGCCCAGCCGATCCGACAGCCAGCCGCCTGCCAAGTTGCCCACCACTGCGCCCAACCCGCACACCACCAACGCGGCCGTCACGCCATCGCGCGACAAGCCCATGCGGTCCTCGAGCAAGGGAGCCAGATAGGTGAACGGGACAAAGATCGCCCCAAGAAACAACGCCGTGTAAAAGATCGCCAGCATCAGGGGCCCGTTGCGCAGGACCTGCCCCAGATCAGACAGGGTCACCGGTTGGAACCGCAGGCCAGCGGGCACACGGACCCAGATGATGATCGCAAAAAGAAGGGCCAGGACGGCCACAAAGGCAAAGGCCGCGCGCCAACCATAGGTATACGCAAGCCAGGACCCGGCCGGGACGCCCAGGACCTGCGCCACCGTCAGCCCCATGAACACCAAGGCCAGCAAGCGCCCCCGTTCGGCGGGCGCGGCCAGCGCGGCCACGATGGCGGCAATGACAGGGGTGGTGATGCCCGCCCCCGCCGCCGCCAGAACGCGGGCCGCAAACAACACTTCCAAGGTGGGCGCCAGGGCAGAGGCCGCCGCGCCAAGCGCAAAGAGCGACAGACCCAGCGTCAGAACCCGCCGCCGCCCCAAGGCCCCGGTGAAGGACACAAGAAGGGGCGACAGGGGCGCATAGGCCAGCGCATAGACCGTCAGGACCCACCCGGCTTGGGCGGGTGTCACCTGCAGATCGCGCGCCAAAGGGGCCAGGACGCCGATGACCAGAAACGCCCCCATGCCAATGACGAAATTCGCCCCGGACAGGACGGGGATCAGCCCGCGAGGCAGGCCGCTCAATTGAGCAAGCCGGCATGCCGCATGGCGTCGGAAATGCGGGCCTTGGTGCCCTCGGTCGCTCCGATCAGGGGCAGGCGCACCTCCTCGGTGCAGCGCCCCAGGAGGGACAGCGCGTATTTGGCGCCCACCAGGCCCGGTTCCGCAAAGATGGCTTGATGCAGGGGCATCAACCGATCTTGGATTGAAAGGGCGGTGGCGTAGTCGCCGGACAGCGTCGCTTCCTGCATCTGGGCCAAAAGACCGGGTGCGACGTTGCATGTGACCGAAATGCAGCCGACCCCGCCTTGGGCGTTGAAGCCGTGGGCCGTGGCATCCTCCCCGGACAATTGGGCAAACGCGGCGCCGCAGGTGATCCGCTGTTGGCTCACCCGGGCCAGGTCGCCGGTCGCATCCTTCACGCCCACGATATGGGGCAGCTTGGCGAGGGTGCCCATGGTTTCCGGCGTCATGTCCACGACCGAGCGGCCTGGGATGTTATAGATGATGATCGGCAGGCCGACGGCCGTCAGCGCCTCAAAGTGGGCGATCAGTCCCGCCTGGGTGGGCTTGTTGTAATAGGGCGTGACGACCAGGGCTGCATCGGCGCCCACGTCTTTGGCATGCTGGACGAAGCGCAAGGCCTCGGCGGTGTTGTTGGACCCTGCGCCCGCGATCACCGGCACCCGGCCCGCGGCACGTTGGACCACGGCCTCCACCACCGCTTCGTGTTCTGCATGGCTGAGCGTGGGGCTTTCGCCGGTGGTGCCCACGGGCACCAACCCGTGGGAGCCTTCTGCGATCTGCCAATCCACGAGGGCATCCAGCGCCTCAAAATCCACGGCATCGTCTTTCAGGGGCGTGACCAGAGCGGGCATGGAGCCTTTGAACATCGGTGCATCCTCCTGAAATGTTGCAGCCAGGGTTTCCTATCTGGCCGAACCCGGGGCGACAACCACATGAATTGGAATGGCCGCCATCAGGGGCGTTGACTGTCGTCGTCCGAAAGCAGGGTTTGGGCGCGGATCAGAAGGGCGGCCAGGGCGGGCGCCTGGTCTGCCGCGACGGCGATCTGATCGCCATGGCCCGCGTCGTTCAAATCCGCCAGAGGGTCGGCAAGCCGGTCCGCCTCCGGCGCCTCGGCCCCCGTTGCCAAGGCGGCCAGGGCCAGGTCAGGATCCGTGGCGATCAGGTGATCCATCACGGCGCCGGTCCAGGCATCGGGCGTCTGCGTGCCCGCATCCTCGGTGCCAAGATAGGCCAAATAGCGGGCCATGAACCGGTCCAGCGGCAGGTCCTCCGGGGGGAGCGCTTCCGTGTCCGCGGGCAGGCCGAGGGCCTGGGCCACCGTGGCGCGCGGGATCATCCGAGCGTGTCCTTGCGTGCGGGCAGAGGGGGCTCTGCCCCCCGGCCAAAGGCCGTCCCCCGGAGGTATTTCCGGCCAGATGACAGACAGGGGCGGAGCGCCCGTGATCCGCCGCTCACACCATCATCTCCTTGGTGGCGCTGAGGGTGACGTCGGGGTGGTCGCGTTCGATCCGGTCGATGTCCCATTGCAGGCGGGTGAGGAAAACGGGGTCGCCATCATTGTCATGGGCGATGTGTTGTTTGTTCTTGTTGACCACGGCCTCGACCGCGTCTTTGGGGCCGGAAAGCCAGCGGGCGGATTGGAATTGCGACTGGTCGAAGCGGACGGGCAGACCGTATTCCAGCTCGATCCGGGAGGCGAGCACTTCGAATTGCAGGGCGCCGACCACGCCCACGATGAAGCCTGACCCGATGGCGGGTTTGAACACCTTGGCCGCCCCTTCTTCGGCGAATTGCATCAGGGCCTTTTCCAGATGCTTGGCCTTCATGGGGTCGCCCGCACGCACCCCTTGAAGGAGTTCAGGCGCGAAGGAGGGGATGCCGGTGAAGCGCAGCGCCTCCCCCTCGGTCAGGGCGTCGCCAATGCGAAGTTGCCCGTGGTTGGGGATGCCGATGATGTCGCCAGCCCAGGCTTCTTCGGCCAGTTCCCGGTCGGAGGCCAGGAACAGGACGGGGTTCGAGATTGCCATGGGTTTTTTGGAGCGGACATGGGTAAGCTTCATTCCCCGCTCGAAATGCCCCGAGGCCAAGCGCACGAACGCCACGCGGTCGCGGTGTTTCGGGTCCATGTTGGCTTGGACCTTGAAGACAAATCCCGCGACTTTGGTTTCATCGGCGGAAACCTGGCGCGGCTCGGCCCGCTGCGGCTGTGGCGGGGGGCCGTATTCGGCAATACCGGTCATCAGTTCCTGCACACCGAAGGAGTTTATGGCGGAGCCAAACCAGATGGGCGTCATGGATCCTTCGAGGAAGGCGCCGTGGTCGAAGGTTGGCAGCAGCTCGCGCGCCATCTCCACCTCCTCGCGCAGCGTCTCCAGCAGATCGGCGGGGATATGGTCCGCCAATTGCGGGTCCTGCAGGCCGCTGATCTTGACGGATTCCGCCACTTTGTTGCGGTCGGCGCGGTCCATCAGTTCCAGACGATCATGGAGGAGATCGTAGCAGCCCAGAAACTCCCGCCCGACCCCGATGGGCCAGGAGGCGGGGGTGACGTCAATGGCCAGGTTTTCCTGGATCTCATCGATGATTTCGAAGGTATCGCGGCTTTCGCGGTCCATCTTGTTGCAGAAGGTCAGGATCGGCAGATCGCGCAGGCGGCAGACCTCGAACAGTTTCTGCGTCTGGCTTTCAACGCCTTTGGCGCCGTCGATGACCATGACCGCGGCATCCACGGCGGTCAGGGTGCGATAGGTGTCTTCGCTGAAGTCAGAGTGGCCGGGCGTGTCCACCAGATTGAAGCGGTACTCATCCCGGCCCCTGTGAAAGTCGAAGGACATGGCCGATGCGCTGACGGAAATGCCGCGGTCCTGTTCCATCTTCATGAAGTCGGAGCGCGTCCGTCGCGCCTCCCCCTTGGCGCGCACCTGACCAGCCATCTGGATGGCGCCGCCGTAAAGGAGGAACTTTTCCGTAAGCGTCGTCTTACCGGCATCGGGATGCGAGATGATCGCAAAGGTCCGGCGGCGGCCGATCTCGGGCGGAAGTATGGGGGCGTTATCCAACATGTGGGCGATATAGGCCGCGGGCGGGGGCGCCGCAATCGGATGGGTGTTAACGGTTTGGCAGGGTGCCGGTGATAGCACGTGCGGCGAGATGACAGGAGAGCGCCATGCGAGGGTTTCGGACACATGCGGATTTGCTGAGCGACGGGATGATCCTGGTGGCGCGCGGCGTCGGATGGGCGGCGCGCAAGGTGCGGCGGGCCTAGTGGGCCGGTTCCACCACGGGGTCGATAAGTGTTCGTCCGCCGTCCACCGTTAAGATCTGGCCGGTCATGAACCGTGACGCGTCGGACGCAAGATATTGCACCGTTTCCGCCAGTTCGATGGGTTGCGCGATCCGGGCCATGGGCGTGGCGTTCACGATGGCTTGGCGCAGCTCGGACGCCTCCGACAGGCGGCTTTGCAAGTTGGAGGACATGACCGACCCCACCGCAACCGAGTTCACACGGATCCGTTGCGGGGCCAGGCTGACCGCCAGGGACCGGGTCGCCTGGTCCAAAGCGGCGGCGCTGATGGAATAGGCGAGCAGTTCGGGCTGCGTGCGCCGCGACGCGATGGAGGAGATATTGACGATGGACCCGATGATCCGATCCTCGTTCTCCTCTGCCTCCGCTTGCTGGATCATCCGTTTGGCAACCGCTTGGCTCAGGCGCAGGGCGGTCAGAAGGTTCTGCTGCAACAACGTCATAACGCTGGTGTCTTCGGCGTCGAGCGGGTCGGTGATCATGATTTGCCGCGAGGCGTTTACCAGAATGTCCACGCGTTCGAACGCGTCGATGGTGGCCGAAAGAAGGTTCGCGATGGTCAAGCGCTCTCTCAGGTCGCCGGCGAAATAGCGGAGGGTCTCGCTCTCGGCCTCTTGAGCGTCGCCCAGTTCCGCCTCAAGCCCGTCTTCGTCCCGATCCGCGAACATGACGTTGGCACCCTGGGCCACGAAATGGCGCGCGATGGCCAGGCCGACCCCATTGGCGGCCCCTGTGACGATGGCGGTTTTGCCTTCAATGCTCAGGGTCATCGGGCTCCTTTCCGGCGCGGGTTGCGCGCTTCGATCACTTTGTAGCCCTGGGCCTCGGCCAGCACGGTGTGGCCGCCGAAGACCGTGGCCAAGTGCGCTTCGTAGGGCAAATGGCGATTGGCCACCAGACGCAAGCGCCCTTGGGGTGCCAGAAGGCGCGCCGCACTGCGCAAGAATGCCTGGCCCAGGCCGGGGTCGCCCTTGCGGCCGGTGTGGAAAGGCGGGTTGGTGATGACCCAATCGAACGGACCGCCCTGCCAGTCGGTCCCATCGACCCAATGGTAAGATGCGCGCGGGTCGGCCACGTTCACGCGGGCACAGTCAAGCGCGCGGGCCTCTGCCTCCACCAAGGCCAGGTCAGTGACGGCCTTATTGGCAAGGATATGACGCGACAGATACCCCCACCCTGCCCCCAGATCGCAGACGCGACACCGGACATCGCCCAGATGAGCCGCCAAAAGCCGTGAGCCGGGGTCGATGCCGTCGGCAGAGAAAACGCCCGCGCGGGTTTGAAAGCCTTCGACCTGTCGGGGCATATCGGCCCATCCATCGGGCGCGGCGGCGGGCGCAGGGAACGCGAAACACTTGCCATGGGCTTTGGCGTAGACGTCGCCCACGGCCATATGGGCGCGGCAGGCTTTCAGGATCGCCTCGACCCCGTCGGATTTCGCGCCATCGACGACAATGGGGGCATCTTTGGGCACACGATCAATGGCCTGGGCCAGAAGGTCCAGGGTCAGCGCCCGCGCCCGCGCAACGGTCACCACAGCGGCAACGGGCGACGCGTCGGCGGCCGTGACCCCGCGCTTGGCCCAGGCATCGACGGCGGGCTTAAACCCGTGATCCAACACAACGCGATCAGCCAGAAGGTCACCCAAATCCATGTCTGCGGGCGGTCGCAGGAGAAGGACCGGCCCCGCGTCGGGCACAGCGACGGCACCTGCGGCTTGGGCCAGGGCAAAGCGCGGGGACATGGGGGAGGCCCCTACTCCTCCTTCTCCATGGTGCATTGGAGGGGGTGCTGGTTCCGGCGGGCGAAATCCATCACTTGGGTCACCTTCGTCTCCGCAATCTCGTGCGAGAAGACACCAACGACGGCCAAACCCTTCTTGTGAACCGTCAACATGATCTCGACGGCTTGGGAATGGTTCAGGCCAAAGAAGCGTTCCAACACGTGAACGACGAATTCCATTGGGGTGTAGTCGTCATTGAGAAGCATCACTTTATACAACGGCGGTTTGGCCGTCTTCGGCTTCACCTTGGTGACGACAGAAATGTCACCCTCACCGTCGTCGGGCGTGTCGTCGGCCATGGAAATCGTCTGCAGATCGAAGGGGCGCATGGGCAGGTCCCGAAATTGACGCGTCAGTGGGTTGGCCCCGTAATATAGCCATGGGACGGTTAACGAAAAGGGGCGTTTGCGCCAGTTTTGAAGAACCTGCCCTGGTGCGGGCCTTTCGCCAGGGTCCGGCGCGCCCGTCAGCCTCGGGGAATTGCGTGACGTCTTGCCGATCTGTGCGCCGAGTTCATGATCCTCACCGCGCGCGCCCCATTCCGTGATAGGTGAACCTCCATTCCAAAGAAGGACAGGTCCATGGATGATACTCGTCTTGCGGTTTGGCGCGTTGTCACAGCCACGGCGGTGTTGACCGTCGGGGCGGTTTTGGGGTGGGTTTTGCCCCTCAACCTGGTCATGGCCTTCGGCCTGCTGGTGCTGCTGCGCATCTGTTGGCTGGAGGACAATATCAAGAACGACCTGGACGGCACCAGCGATCTGCCCGCGAACCATCTGGACGGTCTTCGCATGCGACAGCGGATGGCCTGGCACGTCTTGGGCCTTTGGCCGGATCCGAACCGACGCACCGCCACGCCCGGCCTGGTGGCCAGCGCCATGCGCGGCCAGATTCAGGCGTGGTCTGCCCTGTTGTTGGTGATCTTGGCGGTCACGGTCGGGACCGCTGCGGGGCAGACAGCGGTCCTGACATTGGTGGCGGTCGCGGTGATTTTGCGCCTGGCGTTTCGCCAGGCAGACAATCTGATCCGCACTTTGGCGCATCTGGATGCGGGCCAGCCCTTGTCCAAAGACCGGCTGATCCCGACGCACAAATGGGCCTACAGCACCCGGGCGCCCCGGGACGACACCCGCTTTTAGGCGAGCACGCCGTCAGACGTAAGCGTAAGCTTACCCCCAAGCCACGGGGCCAGGGCGTCGGGCAAAATGACCGATCCGTCCGCCTGCTGCCCGTTTTCCAGCACGGCAATCAGACAGCGCCCGACGGCCAGGCCGGAGCCGTTGAGCGAATGGACAAAGGCGGGTTTGCCGCCCGCACTGGGCTTATACCGCGCGGTCATCCGGCGGGCCTGGAAATCGCCGCAGACAGAGCAGCTGGAGATTTCTCGATAGGTGTTCTGCCCCGGCAACCAGACTTCGATATCGTGGGTGCGCTGTGCCCCGAACCCCATGTCGCCGGTGCACAACACGACCGTCCGATAGGGCAAGCCCAGCCGTTCCAGAATACCTTGGGCGCAGTCGGTCATGCGATCCAACTCTGCGCGACTGTGGTCGGGATGGGTGATCGACACCATCTCCACCTTTTCGAACTGGTGCTGCCGCAACATGCCGGCCGTGTCGCGGCCCGCCGACCCGGCTTCGGACCGAAAGCACAGCGAATGGGCCGCCATACGGATGGGCAACGCCGCCTCGTCGATGATCGACCCCGCGACGGTGTTGGTCAATGTCACCTCGGACGTGGGGATCAGCCAGAAACCTTCCCGCGTCTGGTAACTGTCTTCGCCGAATTTGGGCAATTGGCCGGTACCATACATGGCTTCTTCGCGGACCATAACGGGGGCGTTGGTTTCGGTCAGACCGTTCTGGTCCACATGGGTGTCCAGCATGAACTGCGCCAGCGCGCGGTGAATGCGGGCCACCGCCCCGCGCAACAAGACAAACCGAGAGCCCGACAGTTTCGCTGCCGTCTCGAAATCCATGCCGGGTTTTACCCCGGCCAACTCGAAATGCTCCGACGGGGCGAAGTTAAAGCTGCGGGGGGTGCCCCAGCGATGCACCTCAACATTGTCGGCCTCATCGACGCCATCGGGCACATCATCCAGCGGTGCGTTGGGCAACCCCATCAGAAGGTCGCGCAACGCAGCATCTTTGACGCGCGCGTCCTCCTCCAACCGGGTGATCTCGGCCTTTTTGTCGGCCACCAGGGCGCGCAGGCGCTCAAACTCCGCGTCATCGCCCGCCGCCTTGGCCGCGCCCACCTGTTTGGAGGCCGCATTGCGCTCCGCCAGGGCCGCCTCGGCCGCGGTGATGCAGGCGCGCCGCGCCTCATCCTGGGCCAAAACGTCGGAGGATACAGGCGCCAGACCACGCCGCGCCATGGCGGCGTCAAATGCGTCGGGGGTGTCGCGAATGGCTTTGATGTCATGCATGGGCCTGATCCTTGTCTTGATCGTGGGCGTCCCATACCGGGGCCCGCGCCCCAGGGCTAGGGGCCCCGCGCCACAGTTCCCGGGACTTTCGTTTGAAAACCCTTGGCACCCGCCCTTGCAGGTCCCATGTGCCGTCAGTAGATTGCCGCGACTTCGCTTACGGGGTCCGACACCCCCAAGACACAGGGACACCACATGTTCGCATCCCCCGCCTATGCCCAGGCCGCCGCTGGCGGTGCCGGTGGCGCATTCGCCTCCTTCATTCCGCTGATCCTGATCTTTGCGATCATGTATTTCCTTCTGATCCGCCCACAGCAGAAGAAGGTGAAAGAACACAAAGCCATGGTCGAGGCCCTGCGCCGGGGCGACCAGGTGATCACCCAAGGCGGCATTGTCGGCAAAGTCACCAAGGTGAAAGAGGACGGAGAGGTCGAGGTGGAAATCGCCGATGGCGTGAAAGTTCGCGTGATCCAGGCGACCATTGCGCAGGTTGTGTCCAAGACCGAACCGGCGGGCTGACCCATGCTGCAAATCGCGCTGTGGAAGCGTCTGCTGATCATTCTGGTCTGTGTTTGGGGCCTTTTGTCGGCTGCGCCAAACCTGTTTTACGGCCAGGTGGAACGGCACAACGACGCGGCCATCGCGCTGGAACGCGGTGCGATTTCCACCGATGAGATCGCGGCTGATTTGGCTGCTTGGCCGGGCGCCCTACCGTCGAGCTTGGTCAACCTCGGTCTTGACCTGCGCGGCGGCGCCCAGCTTTTGGCCGAAGTGCAGTTGGGCGATGTCTACCAGGCGCGGATGGACGGGTATTGGCCCGAAGTGCGCGACACGCTGCGTGGCCTGCGCGACCAAGTCGGCACCATCCGGCGGCAGGAGTCCGTCGCAGGCGAATTGCGGGTCCGCATCGGCCAGCCCGAGAATATGCAGGTCGCCGTGGACGCCATCCGGGCCATCGCGCAGCCTGTGGTCAGCCTAACCGGGATCGGCGCGACCGACATCGACGTGGGCGCCGACGGGGACGTGTTGGTGGTGTCCCTCTCCGAAGAAGAACGGATCGCCACCGACGACCGCACCATGCAGCAATCCCTAGAAATCATCCGCCGTCGTGTGGATGAGGCCGGCACGCGCGAACCCACCATCCAGCGCCAGGGCACCGACCGCATCTTGATCCAGGTGCCTGGCATCGGTTCGGCGCAGGAACTCAAGGACCTGATCGGCACCACGGCCAGGCTTACCTTCCACGCCGTCATCAGCACCAATGCCGATCCGGGCCGCAGTGCTGGCATCGACGAACTGCTCCATCCCGATATGGAATTTGAGGACCAGTTTTACCTATTGGTGCGCAGCCCCGTCGTGTCCGGCGATGACCTGGTGGACAGCCAGCCGGGCTTCGACCAGAACGGTTTGCCCGCTGTCACCTTTCGGTTCAACGCCACCGGCGCGCGCGCCTTCGGAGAGTTCACAGCCGTCAATGTGGGCCAACCCTTCGCCATCGTTCTGGACGAGGAGGTCGTGACCGCCCCCGTGATCCAGACCGCCATTACAGGTGGCTCGGGCCAGATCACCGGCAATTTCAACGTCGAAGAAGCCAACCGCCTGTCCATCCTGCTGCGTGCAGGCGCCCTGCCCGCAGAGTTGGTGTTCCTTCAAGAAAGCACGGTCGGCCCGGAATTGGGCGCCGATAGCATCGAGGCCGGGAAACTCGCCTCCATGGTGGCGCTGGCCGCGGTGCTGGTCTTCATGGTGCTCAGTTACGGCACGTTCGGCGTGTTCGCAGCCATCGCCCTTGGTACCAACATCGCGCTGATCTTCGGCGTGCTCAGTTTGATCGGCGGCACGCTGACCCTGCCGGGCATCGCGGGCATCGTGCTGACCATCGGGATGGCGGTGGATGCCAACGTCCTGGTGTTTGAACGGATTCGCGAAGAACTGCGCACCGCCAAGGGGCCCGCCCGTGCCATCGAACTGGGCTATGAACGGGCCATGTCCGCCATCGTGGACGCCAACATCACCACGTTCATCATCGCGACGATCCTTTTCACCCTGGGCTCCGGCCCCGTGCGCGGCTTTGCGGTGACCCTGGGCATCGGCATCCTGACATCGGTTTTCACCGCCCTGTTCGTCACGCGTCTCATGGTCGTGTTCTGGTTTGAGCGCCGCCGTCCCAAGCAGATCGAGGTCTGATCCATGCGCCTTCGCCTCGTTCCCAAACAGACGAATTTCGACTTCTTCCGGTTTCGGAAGATCACCTTCGGCGGCTCCATCGTCGCCATGGTCGCCTCCATCGCGATCTGGCTGATTGTGGGGCTGAACTTCGGCATCGACTTCCTGGGCGGCACAACCATCCGCACCGAGTCCACGCAGGCCGTGGATGTGGGCACCTACCGGGAGGCGCTGTCCCCCCTGGGCCTGGGCGACATCGCCATCACCGAGGTCAACGATCTGACCTTCGCCGTTGATCAGAACGTCGCGCAAATCCGGATCCAGGCCCAAGAGGGCGCAGAGGCGATCACAAGCGAAACGATCACCGCGGTCGAGGCAGCCTTGCGCAGCGTGGATGCGGCAATCCAGTTCACGTCGGTGGAATCCGTCGGGCCGGAAGTATCGGGGGAGTTGATCCTGACCGCACTGCTCGCCGTGTCCGCGTCCCTTGTGGCGATCCTGTTCTATATCTGGCTGCGCTTTGAGTGGCAGTTTTCCGTCGGCGCCATCGCGGCGCTGGTCCATGATGTGGTGCTGACCATCGGCATCTTCAGCCTGCTACAAATCCGTTTCGACCTGGCCACCATCGCGGCCATCCTGACCATCATCGGCTATTCGATCAATGACACCGTGGTCCTGTTCGACCGCCTGCGCGAGAACCTGATCAAGTACAAGAAACGCCCCCTGATCGACGTCATGAACCTGTCAACCAACGAGACGCTCAGCCGGACCTTGATGACATCCGTCACGACTTTGATCGCGCTGATCGCCCTGTTGATCTTGGGCGGTGATGTGATCCGGGGCTTTGTGTTTGCGATCACGTGGGGCGTGGTCGTGGGGACCTACTCCTCCGTCTATGTGGCCAAGAACGTTGTCCTGATGCTGGGCGTGGACCGAGAGCCGAAGAAGCCGTCGGATGCGGGCACCCAGTTCGCCGATATCGACGCCTGACCCCCGCCGCGGGGGATCAGTTCAATGTGGGCGCCGGGGGCCATCCGAGCGCGGTAAAGATGCGGGCCGCCTCGGCCTCGTCAAAGCTGCCGGGGGTTGTGTCCCGTATCACGCCCCGCTCCCCAAAGACTTTGTCCAGGGCAGCCGCCACATCCTTCTGACGCCCTTGGTCGTGTGACGACACTGTCCCGCCCCCGGCCAGGGCGGCCGCGCCCGTTGCCGTCAGGACCGCATTCGCGACGACCAGATCCCCATCATTCAAGGACCGCAAGTCCGCGACCAGCTTGTCATAGGCTGCCACATCATAGGCAGAGAAGCCGTCGGTCCGCGTGTACGCCGTTTGCTCAAAGGTGGGAGACACGCCTTGGCGCGCGACATCTGCGCCGACATCGTTGCTCAGATCGGTCAATCCGGTGGAGGCGACGTTCAACACGGCCAAAGTCAACCCAACCAGGGCCGCCGTAAGGACAACCCAGTCGGCACTCGCGGCGCCGTCTTCCGCAGTGATATCGCTCTTAAGGCACATTGGTCCCGGACCTGAAGCCACGTTTGTTTTCTGAAAAGTTACGTCAAACCTGGGCTTTTTTTGGGCAATGACCCTGGCGCGGGCCCATTGGCAGTTTTTCGCCGTTTGCTGGGTGATCCGATCCGGCTTGGGGTCAGACGCCGCCAAACGGGCCGGTGGACTGCCGCACGATCAAATGGGCCGATAGCTGCTCGGGCACCGTGGGCTCCTCCTGCTCGACCCAACGGGCCAAACGCTGCCCGGCGATCTGTCCCATGCGCCCCACGGGCAAATGCACGCTGGTCAGGGGCGGTGTCGTGCTGGCGGAACTGGGCAGGTCGTCGATCCCGATGATCGACAGCGCACCTGGCACGGCGACCCCCATGGCCTGGCACCGGAACAGCGCGCCTTGCGCCAAAACATCCGACAGGCACAGCAGCGCGGTGATGTGCGGATGCGCGGCCCAAAGGTCCGACATGGCCTCCGCCGCCGCCGCCACACTCAGGGAGACTTCGGACAGGATCAGCCCCTCCCCCGCCGCCGCCCGCAGGGCCGAGACACGGGCGTGGGTTCGGTCATTGCCAGCGACGGGCCCGCTCAGGACCGCAATCCGGCGGTGCCCCAGCGACCAAAGGTGATCCAGCGCCAAGCGCGCCGCGGCGCGATTGTCATAGCCGATCGTGGGCACCTCTGCGTCCGGCTGAAAGGTCGATGTGGCCACCACCGGCACCCCGTGACGCGCACGCAGGCCTTCGAACCCCGGCGCGCGGGTGACGCCGGACACGATCAATCCTTCGGCGCCAAGGTCGAGAAGCCCTTGGGCGCGGGCCAATTCCCGTTCCGGGTCGTTGTCGGTTGTGGCAACCACCAGGGAAAGACCGTGCAAAGTCAGTTCCGTTTCAAGCGCATTCAGGAACCGAGAGAAGATGGCGTGGTCCAGCGTGGGCACCAACGCCCCAACCAGATGGGTCCGACCAGAATTGATGGCCCGTGCCGCCGGACGCGGCACAAAGTTCAACGCCTCCACCGCCGCCGACACCCGCGCCAATGTCCGCGCCGACACGCCGGCCGTATTGTTCATCACGCGCGAAACGGTCGCCACAGAAACGCCCGCCGCCTGGGCCACGTCCCGAACATTCGCGCGCTTTTTGATCATCTGGCGGGGCATTTCCCTGTGTTTCCCTTCAAATCTGTGTGCAGGAAGGCTACCGCGTCTTGACATTTGAAACTAGTTACAAAACGGTCCGCCCTGCACACGGGGGACGTCGGCACACATGCTTGACCACCATCTTTTGCGGTCCTTCTCCAACGTTGGAGAGCACGGCCATGGCCGCCATTTCTATGGCTTCCAGCGCGGCGCCGATGTGGGGACCTATCTGCTAGAGCCGCGCGGCTGCCGATATGTGCGTCTGGGCGAAGGCGACTTGCTGCAGTTCGATCCGATGGCCGACCTCCACCTCGCCGTCTTTGATGGGACCGGCCAATCGACGCCGGAGGTTCTAGGCCTACCGCCAAGCGCGCCTTTGGCCACCGACACGTTCGACGCGGCACAGCTTTTGGGCTGGCTGGCGCAACGGGGCGCCCCCGCAGCCCTCAAGGCGACGGGCCTGCAAACGGGCGCAGAGCCGGGCATCCTTCGGGTCAGCGCCCCATGCGAAGTTTGGGTGATCTCTTCGCTCTCCACGGACAATCTGATCCACCCGGGTGCCCTTGGTGCGCAGGTCTTTCGGCACAAGATGGCGGGCGGGGCCATCCGCCTGCCGGATCCGCTGGGCGACATTCGGGAAGAATTCACCATCCCCCGCGCCACGGCCCGCGCCTATGCCTTGCGCGCCGGGGAAACGGTGCAAATCATTGATATGGAAGGGCAGCAATGCTCGGACTTCCAAGCGGTGCGTATGGCGCCGTTGGACGCGGGCCGCGAAGCCATGATCGACGGCACCGCCACGCGCAGCCTCGTCCACCGCGCCTACCCGACGCCCGGCTTGGCCGACAAGTTTTGCGATGCTGACATGGTGCCCATGCTGCGCGTCGTCCAAGACACCTGCGGGCGCCACGACACGTTCGGCCTGGCCTGCACCGCCCGTGGCTATGAGGATCGCGGGTTTCCGGGGCATGTGAATTGCTCTGACAATATCTCTGGCGCGCTGGACCCGTATGGCGTGCGCCGCAGGCCCGCCTGGCCCGCCATCAACTTTTTCTGGAACACCTGGGTGGACCCGCATCAGCACATCCTGACCGAGGAAAGCTATTCCCGGCCCGGTGATTATGTGGCCATGCGCGCGCTGGACGATCTGGTCTGCGTCAGCACCGCCTGCCCCGATGATATTGACCCGATCAATGGCTGGAACCCCACCGATGTCCATGTCCGCATCTACCACCCGGAGGCCAAGATCAGCCGGGCGGTCGCCTATCGCGCCAAAGAGGACGCCCCCATGCAGGTGAGCCACGAATCCGCCTTCCACCCCAGGCTGGCGCCCCTGACGGATCACTTCGCGCCCGCCCGCGATCTGTGGATGCCGGTGACGTTCCCGGCCATCGGGACCACGGGCGAATACTGGGCCTGTCGCCACGTCGCGACCCTCCAGGACATGAGTGGCCTGCGCAAAATCGACATCGTCGGGCCCGATGCGGAACGGCTGCTGCAAACCGCGGTGACCCGCGATGTGGCCAAATTGTCGGAGTTTCGGGGGACCTATACGCTGCTGTGTGATCACAGCGGCGAAGTGATTGATGACGGCACGCTGTTCCGCCTGGACTCCCACCTGTTCCGCCTATGCTGCGGCGCCGAGGAAACCGGGCGTTGGCTGCAAAGCCTGGCCGAGGCCGAAAACCTCCATGTGCGTATTGCCGACCGCAGCGGGGCGTTGCCGAACCTGGCCCTGCAAGGCCCAAGATCCCGCGACATCCTGCGCGAGATCGTGTTCACGCAGCGCGCCCACCCGCCCTTGGATCAGATCAAATGGTTTGGGGCCACCATCGCCCGCCTCAACGACCGGGAAGGGGCGCCATTCATGCTGACCCGGTCGGGCTACACCGGGGAATTGGGCTATGAGATTTTCTGCGCCAAGGCCGATGCCCTCACGATCTGGGACGCGATCATGGCGGCGGGCGCGCCCTACGGGTTGAAGCCCATGGGCTCCGCCGCGCTGGAAACCATCCGGGTGGAGGCGGGCCTTGCCGCCGCGGGCGCCGAGTTCGCCCCCGGTGTGGACGCGTTCGAAGCGGGGTTGGGCTTTGCCGTGGACCTCAAGAAGGCCGATTTCATCGGCAAAGAGGCCCTGACCCGCAACGCCGCCGCCCCGCGCCGCGCCTTGGTGGGCCTGCTCTTTGATTGCGACGACGTACCTGCCCACGGCGCGCCTGTCTTTGCGGGCGAACGGCAAGTGGGGGTTGTCACCTCTGCCGTCCGCTCGCCGACATTGGAACGGGCCATCGCCATGGCGCGCATCAGCGTGGAACACAAAACGCCCGGGGGGGTCCTGGAAGTGGGCCAAATGGACGGGCGCATGAAACGACTAAGCGGGACGGTCACGACAGTCCCGTTTGTGGATCCAAAACGAGAGAGGGCGCGCGCTTGAGTGTAGTAGAACTCGAAAATGTCTGGAAGGTTTTCGGCAGCCGCGCCGACGAGGCCATGTCTGCGATCCGCGCCGAGGGGATCGGGAAAGCCGAAGTCCTGGAACGGTTTGAGGCGGTGGTTGGCGTCAAGGATGCGTCCTTCGCCGTGGAGGAAGGCGAAATCTTCTGCCTCATGGGGCTTTCGGGGTCTGGAAAATCTACACTTGTGCGGCACATCAACCGGTTGATCGAACCCACGGCGGGCACGATCCGCATCATGGGCGAAGATATCGGCGCCATGAAGACCGAACAGTTGCGCGTCACCCGCGCCGACAAGATCGGGATGGTGTTTCAGAACATGGCGTTGCTGCCGCACCGGTCCGTCCGCGACAATATCGGTTTCGCGTTAGAGTTGCGCGGGATGGATGCCTATCATCGCGCCCAAGCCGCCGACCGCGCGCTTGAGACAGTCTCGCTCCATGGGTATGGCGACCGGCTTCCGTCCGAATTGTCGGGCGGGATGCAACAGCGGGTGGGCCTGGCCCGTGCCCTGGCCGCCGACCCCGAGATTCTGCTGATGGATGAGCCGTTTAGCGCGCTCGACCCGCTGATCCGCCGCAACCTGCAAGACGAGTTCCTGGGCCTCAGCCAGAACCTGCGCAAGACGACCGTGTTCATCACGCACGACTTGGACGAAGCGATCCGCATGGGCGACCGCATCGGCATCATGAAAGACGGGGAGATCGTGCAGATCGGCACCGCCGAAGACATCGTGACCGCGCCCGCCGACGACTACGTGGCGGATTTCGTGGCCGGTATTTCGCGGCTCAAGCTGGTATCTGCCGCCAAGATCATGACCAACCCGGCCGAGTATGAGGCCGCCCATGGCCCGCTCAACGGTGGCACCTATCCCGAGGCGCGGCCCGAGGATGATCTGGACAGCCTGGTGGAGCTGAGCACCGGAAGCGCCCTGCCCGTTCTGATCAAATCCGATGGCGCCGTGGTGGGCGTCGTCAGCAAGGACACACTGTTGCAGGGTCTGCAAGGGGGGGCGGACGCATGAGTGGCGCAGAGACACGGGACATCGATGACCGCGACGTATCTGTCGGGACCTTCGTCGAGGTGAAGGAAGACTACTACGCCCCGGTGTTCGAGCAGGTGCAACGGGGCACCCTATCCCGGTTCAACTTGCACATGCCCGCCCTGCTGATCCCGTGGCTGTGGGCCGCCCATCGCGGGGTCTGGGTCTTGTTCTGGGCCACGCTTGCCATCGACATCGTCGCCATTGTCTGCCTGCTGCAATTCTTCAAGTACAGCCCGCTTCTGGCCGAGGCACTTTTGGACCCGTCGGCGAATGCGACGCTGATCCTGCGCTATACTGGCTGGATCCAGGGCTATACCTGGGTCGGCGCAATCTTGTTCGTCCTGGGGCGTCTCTGGGCCGGATCGACCGCCAACAAGATGTATTACGGGCAGTATTCCCGATGGCGGATCAATAACTTGGTGCCCAGCGGGACGTCCACGAACCGGCTGATCCTGGGCCTGGTGATCCTGGCCATCATCGCCCCCATAACGGCGTATCGCGCGACGCAGATCCGCGTGGACGAGCGGGCCTGCTTCAATCAGATCCGTGCCGCCGAAGGGGTGGAGGGCCTGTTGCAAACCTATGGCAGCGCCAGCCTGCCCGACTTGCAACAAACCCTGGCCGAGGCCGTGGCCACCCGCGAAGCCCGCCTTGCCGGCCTGGCAGCCCTGGGCGACCTGACCGACGAACAGCAGGCGGAACGTAGCACCGTCCGGCGCGAGGCCCGCGATCTGGGCCGCAACCTGGAGACCACTGAGGAATTCCTGGCCATCAGCGCGCGGGACCGGTTCGACTGCTTCTTCATCGACGACTTCCCCACCATCGCCCGCTTGGACCCGCCCGAAGACGTCACCTATCGCCGGATCCCCAATGCGGAAGGTGAAATGGAAGTCGTGGCCCAAATCAAGGACCCGGTGGAGGGGCGCAAAGTCACCTTGTTCACCTATTCTGCCGAAAGCATCGACATCTCCATCAACTACCTTCGGGCCCAATTCGCCACGGCCTTTGATGCGATGACGGGGGTGCTGCGGCAATCCTTGATCCGGGTCGAAGTGGCGTTCATGCAGACGCCGTGGCCCGTGGTGGCCTTCTTGTTCCTGGCGTTGTCTTGGGCATTTGCGGGGAAGGGAACGACCGTCTTCGTCGGCTCGTCCCTGGCGTTCCTCGCCCTGTTCGAGCTGTGGCAGATTGCCATGCAAACCATGGCCCTGGTGGTGGTCTCGACCGCGGTCTGTGTGCTGGTGGGCCTGCCCATCGGGATATGGATGGCCAAGAACAAAGTGGCCCGATGGATCACAGAGCCGGTTCTGGATGTCATGCAGACCATCCCCTCGCTCAGCTATCTGGTCCCGGCGGTCGCGTTTTTTGGCATCTCGCAGCCGCCCGCCGTGCTGGCCACCGTGATCTTCGCCATGCCGCCCATGATCAAGCTGACCGCTTTGGGCATTCGGCAAGTGCCCGAAAGCACAAAAGAGGCCGCGTTGGCCTTCGGCGCCTCGGAACGACAATTGTTGCACAAGGTCGAGTTGCCCATGGCCATTCCGTCGATCATGGCGGGGCTGAACCAAACCATCATGTTGGCGCTGTCCATGGCCACCATCTCGGCCTTTATCGGGGCCGAGGGGCTTGGCGCCATCGTCACGTCGGCCCTGGGCGACGCCCAGGCGGGCAAGGGCCTGTTGGCGGGGATCGCCATCGCCTTGGTGGCCATGATGATCGACCGTATCCTGAAGGGCATTCGCAACTCCTTCAGTCGGATTTAACCAAACCAACCATAACAGGGAGAGACTTCATGAAAGCTCTGACAACAACAGCCGTGGCTCTGGCGCTAAGCGCCACGGGGGCGATGGCCCAAGAAAAGGTCACCTTCAGCGACCTGAGCTGGAACGGCGCGCAAGCCATTGGCCATGTGCTGTCCACGATCATCGAGACCGAGATGGGCGGCGATGCCGAAATCGTGTCGGGCATGAACCAAGCCGCGGTAATCATGGCGGGCATGGACAAGGGCGACGGCTCCATCGACGTGTTCACGGATATGTGGATGCCCAACCAACAGGCCCTTTGGGATGAGTATGTCGACGGCAATGGGACCGTTCTGACGAACCAGCCCTATAACGGCACGTCCAACATTTATGTGCCCGCCTACATGGCCGATAAGGTCAGCAGCATCGAAGACCTGCGCAACCCCGAAGTGGCCGCCATGTTCGACACGGACGGCAACGGCAAGGGCGAGTATTGGGCAGGCGACGTGTCCTGGGCGTCCACCAAGCGCTGGCAGATCAAGTTCAAGTCCTACGGCCTGGATGGCCTGTGGGAGCCGAACATCGTCTCCGCCGACACGTTCAAAGCCGGGCTTGAAGCCGCCTACACGGCGGGCAAACCACAGCTGTTCTACTACTGGACGCCCGAAGCCATCCACGTGAAGTACGACCTGCAAGTGGTCGAAGAGCCGGCGCGCAGCGACGGGTGCGAGGATGTTGATCTGGACGCCGAAGACTGGCTGGAAGTGTCGACCTTCGACTGCGTGATCGCATCCAACGACATCTTCGTGGCCTATTCCAAATCCCTCGAGGAGCGGAATCCGGCCGTGGCCACCATGCTGTCCAACGTCCAATTCACCGGCGATGAGATCAACGGTTGGATCGTGGAAATGTTCGAGAATAAGCGCGACCCGCGCGAGGTGGCCGAAGACTGGATCGCCGACAACAAAGAGACCGTGCAGTCCTGGATCAACGGGTAAGCTCAGGCAACCCACAAAGTTAGGGCGGGGGAAACCTCGCCCTTTTTCTTTTTCAAGTATCGATCATTCCGCCAGTTGAGGCCCGGCCAGACCGACGGCGGCCTAGCCGTCTTGCACCCCGCCCGTGAAGGCGTTGCCCTGGGCGTAGTCGCACGGCGCCTCCTGCGGCTCTAGGTGCAGACCGGTGCCGGTGTAGGGATGGGCACGGGCCAAATCCTCGTCAAAGGTGATCCCCAAGCCCGGCGCATCGGGCGGTGTGACAAAGCCTCCTTCGACCTTCGGCCCGGAGGCCAGCGCGTGATGGAACGGCGTCTCGATGGCCTCCACCATCAACAGGTTCGGAATGGTCGCCCCAAGGGCCACGGACGCCGCAAACTCCACCGGACCCGCATAAAGATGGGGCGCCAACTGCGCGCCAAAGGCTTGGGCCAGCGCCGCGATCTTGCGCCCTTCCAACAGACCGCCCGCCCGTCCCAAGGCGGGTTGCAAGATGGATGCCCCACCCAACCGCAGAAGCGTGGCGAATTCGGCCGAACCACACAGCCGTTCTCCGCCAGCGACGGGTATGTCGACGGCCCGTGCCACCTCGGCCATGGCGTGGGGGCTGCCGGGGGGCACCGGCTCCTCGAACCAGAGGGGGTCGAAAGGCGCGATCGCCCGGGCAAGTCTGATCGCGCCCGATGGGACAAACTGCCCATGGGTGCCGAACAGAAGATCCGCCCGATCGCCAACGGCGTCCCGGATCGCGGCGCAGAACGCCACCGACAGGGCAATGTCGGACCGGGCAGGCTGGTGCCCGCCGCGGATCGTATAGGGCCCGGCGGGGTCGAACTTGATCGCTGTCCACCCCTCGGCCACGCGCGCGGCGGCGGACTGGGCCGCCTGGTCCGGGTCCGTCCAGAACGCATCGCCCTGACCTGCGTCCGGGTACAGATAGGTATAAGCCCGCAACCGCGTGTTCATCCTGCCCCCCAGCAAGGCCCAAACCGGGCGGTCCCGCGCTTTGCCTAGAATGTCCCAGCAGGCAATTTCCAGGCCGGAGAACGCGCCCCACACCGTTGGATCCGGCCGATCGGTGAAGCCGGAGGCCCAGACCCGCCGGGTCATCAGTTCGATATTCTCCGGATCCTCGCCCGCCATATGCCGGGCAAACACATCCTCGATGACATGGACCATGGCGTCGGGGCCGACCGCGCTGGCATAGACCTCTCCGTAGCCGACGATCCCGCAGGCCGTGGTCAGCTTGGGCACAATCCAATAGCGCCCGCCCCAACCGGGTGCGGGGGGTGCCACCACAAAGACCTCTAGATCGGCAAGCTTCATCCCATCACCACCACGTTGCGCCGCCCCTGGCCCGCACGTGTGGCCGCGATGGCATCGTTGATCGCCTCAAACGGGTACGTGGCCGATACCAACTCTTCCAGCAGAAGCCGCCCCTGGGCATGCAGGTCCAGCAGCCATGGCATATCCCGTGCCAACACGACATCCCCCATACGCGTGCCCCGCAGGCCCTGACCGTAATAGCCCGCCGAGACGGGATCAAAATGCCCGATGGTGCCCGCATGGGGCAGCCCGACCAGATAGGCCGTCCCATGGGGCGCCAGCCATTGCAGCGCGCCGTCGATCACCGGACCCGCGCCCACCGTGACAAAAACATGGTCGGCAAGACGCCCCAACCGCGCCATGGTCGCCGCCCCCGGTTCAGAGGCAAGCGCGGTATCGGTGGCGCCAAAGCTGCGGGCCGTGGTTAGTTTCTCCTCCGTCAGGTCGACCGCGACGATCCGGGCCGCACCGGACAGACGCGCGCCCTGGATGGCGTTCAGACCGACCCCGCCCGCCCCGATCACCACGCACCAGTCACCGGGCCGGACCCGCGCTGTGTTCACCGCAGCCCCCAAGCCCGTCACCACACCACAAGACAAAAGGCACGCCGCCTCGGGGGCGATGGCGTCGGGGACGGGGACGACCTGACTGGCATCGACCAAGACAGCTTCGGCAAAGGCGCCGCAATCCATGGCAGCCACCACCGGCGCGCCGGTCAGGTCAGTCAGGGCGTGGCTTTCCCCTTTGGCGCCGCATTGGGTCGGCGCGCCCCCGGCACAGGTCGGGCATGTTCCGCAGGATCGGATCAACGTGACCAGGACCCGCATCCCCGGGGACAGGCCCAACACCCGTTCGCCCACGGCGGTGATGTGACCCACGGCCTCATGCCCATAAACCGCGGGCAGCGCCCCACCCCAACCGCCATCGGCAAAGGTGATGTCGGAATGGCAGATGGCCACCGCCTCCACCTCTACCTCCACCTCGGACCCGATGGGCGCGGCCAGGCGCAGTGTCTCGAGCGTCAGCGGCGCCCCGAAGCTGCGGCAAACGGCTGCGCGTATCTCTCTCATCCCGGCCTCCGTCCGTCGATCATCGCAACAGATTGGGCGACGCGTCCCTTGCGCTGCGGTCCACCCGCGTCCATCACTGGCCTGCAAACGACATGACGCCACGGGAGGGGCGATGCGCACGCAGGTCTGCATCATAGGCGGGGGGCCGTCTGGCCTTTTGCTAAGCCAAATCCTGCACCGCGCAGGTTTGGACACGGTCGTGCTGGAACGTCAGTCCCGCGCCCATGTCCTGTCGCGTATCCGCGCGGGCGTTTTGGAAGGCGGCACCGTTCAAATGCTGAAGGATGCGGGCGTCGGCGCGCGGCTGGAGCGGGATGGCTTCCCCCATAGCGGGACCTATTTGGCGGCGCGCAACCACGGGTTCCGGGTCGATTTCGACGCGCGCGTGGGCAAGCGTGTGACGGTCTATGGGCAAACCGAAGTGACCGCCGACCTCTATGCGGCGCGGGACGCCATGGAAGGGACGATCCTGCATGGGGTGGAAGGGGTCACCATCCACGGCGCCGACAGCGATGCGCCGGCCGTGACCTTCGATCTGGACGGCACCGGGCATCGCATCGACTGCGACTGGGTCGTGGGCTGCGACGGGTTTCACGGCGTCAGCCGCGCCACGATCCCGGCGAGCGTCCTAAAAACCGTAGAGAGGGTGTACCCCTTCGGCTGGCTTGGCGTGCTGAGCGAGACGGCGCCCGCGGCCCATGAGTTGATCTATGCAAATCACGGGCGCGGCTTTGCCCTCGCCTCCATGCGCAACGAGGGGCTGAGCCGCTACTACATCCAGACCCCCGTGGATGACCCGCTGGAGAAGTGGTCCGACCAGGCGTTCTGGGATGAGCTGCGCCGCCGCCTGCCCGCAGATGTGGCCGAGACCATGGAAACGGGGCCCAGCATCGAGAAATCCATCGCCCCGCTCCGATCTTTCGTGGCGGAGCCTATGCGGTGGGGCCGCCTGTTCCTGGTGGGCGACGCCGCCCATATCGTGCCGCCGACGGGGGCAAAGGGCCTGAACCTGGCGGTGTCGGATGTGCATTACCTGTCCCAAGGGTTGATCGCGGCCTATGGGGGCGACGAGACGGGCTTGGCGCAGTATTCCGACTGGGCCCTGGCGCGGGTGTGGAAGGCCGTGCGCTTTTCATGGTGGTTCACGTCGCTGATGCACCGGTTCCCCGATGACCATGCCGCCTTCAATCAAAAGATGCAGGAGTCGGAGATCGACTATCTGGAGCATTCGGTGGCGGCTCAAACCGTCTTGGCCGAGAACTATGTCGGACTGCCGTTTTGAAAGTGAGCGTACGGGATGGCACCGGGATTTGGGTCCAGGATGAGGGGCCGAGGGACGGGCCGGTCGTCGTGTTCGCCAACTCTTTGGGCAGTGACCTGACCCTGTGGGATGCTGTTCTGCCCCATCTGCCAGGTTATCGCACGATCCGTTGGGACAAGCGCGGCCATGGCCGGTCCGACGTGCCGGACCCGCCATACCGCATGGGCCGTTTGGTCAGTGACGCCGAGGCTGTGATCGCGGCATGCGGCGTGACCACATGCGTGTTCATCGGATGCAGTATCGGCGGCATGATCGCCCAAGGTCTGGCCGTGAAGCGGGGCGACCTGCTGCGCGGCATGGTCCTGGCCAACACGGCCGCCAAAATCGGCACGGCGCAAATGTGGCAAGACCGCATCGACACGGCATTGACCCGCGGTATGGCCCCCATGGTGGACGGGATCATCGCCCGCTGGTTCGGCCGCGATTTCAGCGCGGGGCCCGGCCTGGCCCATTGGCGCAGCCGCTTGGCCAAGGTCCCGCCGAAGGGCTATGCCGGATGCTGTGCCGCCATTCAGGGGACGGATTTTTACACGCCGACCAGTGGCCTGCGCCTGCCCACATTGGCCCTTGCCGGGCCCGAAGACGGCTCCACCCCGCCCGACCTGGTGCGAGAGACTGCGGACCTGATCCCCGGCAGCCAATTCGCCCTGATCCCCCGGACCGGCCACCTGCCCTGTGTCGAGGCGCCCGCCGTCTTCGCGGGGCATCTGACCGCGTTCCTCAGCGGCATTGGCCACATGCCGGGCGACGGGCGTGCCCCCAACTAACCATCGCCGGGGCCGCGCGGCTTGGTGCGATCCAGGTCTGGGCTGATGGGGATGAACTCCTCGGTATCGCCGGGGGGCAGCTTGAATGGCCCCCTGTCCCAATCGGCGGCCTTCCACGCCTCTTTCGCGTCGTGGATCTTATCGCGGGAAGAGGACACGAAGTTCCACCAGATATACCGATGCTCGTTCAACGTCGCCCCACCCAACGCCATCAGCCGCGCGCCTTCTGGCCCGGCCCTGAGCGAGATTTTGTCCCCGGGACGGAACACCATCATCCGTCCCGCTTGGAACAGGTCGCCCGCCACCTCAACGGCGCCTTGGGTCACGTAGACGCCGCGATCTTCGTGGTTATGGGGCAAGGGAAAGGCCGCGCCGGGGTCCAGGATGACGTCGAGATAAAACGTCTCGGACGGCATGGTCACCGGGCTGGACGCGCCATAGGCGTCGCCCAGGATCAGGCGCGCGGTGGCGCCCGCATCCTCGATCACGGGCAACGCGGCTTTCTTGTGATGTTCGAAATCCGGGGCCATATCCTCCCGATCCTCGGGGAGGGCGATCCAGGTTTGGATGCCGAACAGGCTGTGCCGGGTGGCGCGGGTCTCGGGCGAGGTTCGTTCCGAATGGGTGACGCCGCGCCCGGCGACCATCCAGTTCACCTCGCCGGGATAGATCATCTGATGGGTGCCCAGACTGTCGCGATGCTCGAACTCTCCCTGGTACAGATAGGTCACCGTGCCCAGCCCGATATGGGGGTGGGGGCGCACGTCGATGCCGCCATCGGTGATGAACTCGGCCGGGCCCATCTGATCGAAGAAGATGAACGGCCCGACCATCTGCCGCTTGAGCGAGGGCAGCGCGCGCCGCACCTCGAACCCGCCAATGTCGCGGGCCCGGGGGATGATCAGGGTTTCTGGTGCTCCGTCCACGCCGGGGCAGTCCGGGGAATGGGTGGGGTTCCAGCTCATGGGGTGCCTCCTGTGGCCAAAGACGCGGCGGGGGTTTTGGCACGCAGCCACGCGCCCAGCCGGTCGAATTCAGTCTGGCGCAATTCGTGCCCGCCGTCATGGATTTCGGTGGTCACATGGGCGCCCATATGCCGGAGCGTGCCAAGCAACGCCTGGGTCATGGGCCACGGGCCAATGGGATCGCGGCGGCCTGCCGTCACCAAAATGTCCGTCCCCGCCAAGTCCACCGGCGCAGGGCGCCACGGCACCAGCGGGTGCAACAGGGCCGCCCGGTCGAACACACCCGGATGCGCGAAAAGGGTCGCCGCCAGGATGTTTGCACCGTTGGAATAGCCAAAGCCGAAGACAGGCGCGCCTGGATATTTCGATTTGAACCCATGGACATAGCCGGCCATCTTGGCTGTGGCGCGGGCCAGATCGTCCATGTCATAAACCCCTTCGGCCGTACGGCGAAAGAACCGCGCCGCATGACCTTCCAGGACGTCCCCGCGCGGAGAAATCACACCGGCCCCTGGCATCAAGGTTCGGGCCATATCGAAGAACTGATGTTCGTCCCCGCCCGTGCCATGCAAAGCCACCAGCAGGGGGCCGCCGGGCGCGGGCGCCGTCGTGCGGTCAAAGTAAGGCATATTGGTCATCGGATCGCTCCGTGTCGGAAGGGGGATGGCCCGGACCGCTGGGGTCCAGGCGCCGCGTCACTGGGCCAACTCGGGCAAGCGCCGCTCGATCTCTGCGCGGTGGGGTTCGTAGCGCGTGGGCAGCTTCAGGGCCTGGCCCAGATGGGCCGTATCCTCGTCCCGGTCGAAGCCCGGCTCATTGGTGGCCACTTCGAACAGGACCCCGCCCGGCGTGCGGAAATAGATCGCCCAGAAGTAGTCGCGGTCGATGACGGGCGTCACCTGATAGCCGGTGTCCATCAAGGCTTTGCGCACCTCAAGCTGGGCCGCGCGGTTTTCGACCGCAAAGGCAATATGATGGACGGAGCCTGCCCCTTGGCTTGCGGTTTCGCCACCGGGCGCCTCTTGCAGGTCGATGGTGTCGGCAGCGTTACCGCCTTCGATCACGTAGCGGGTCAAGTCGCCATCGCGGCCTTGCTTGGCATAGCCCATGTAACGCAGCAATTCGCCCGTCGCCCCCGCGTCGCGCAGGCGGAAGCGTGCGCCATGGAACCCCAGGATCGCCGCGTCGGCGGGCACATCGGCGCCGGTCCAGGCGGCCCGGCCTTTCAGGTCCGCTTCGACCAGGGCAAAGTCATCGCCGTCCGGGCCGTCAAAGGTCAACCGCGCCTCGCCAAAACAGCTTTCGCGTGCCAAGCCGCTTACGCCCTGACCCGCCAGACGGTCGGACCAATAGGGCAGCGCGCCAAGGGGGACCGCAAACTCCGTCACGCCAACCTCCCCCGTGCCCGGCCGCCCCCGCTTCATTTGAGGAAACGGAAAGTAGGTCATGACAGACCCGGGCGTGCCGATTTCATCGCCGTAGTAGAGGTGATAGACCTCTGGCGCGTCGAAGTTCACCGTCTTCTTGATGCGGCGCAGGCCCAGCGTCTGGGTGAAGAACGCGTTGTTCTGGGCCGCGTTGGCGGCCATGGACGTGACGTGGTGAAGGCCGTTTATCTGCGTGATCATAGCAAGCTCCGGGTCGGGAAATTAGGAGTTGAGACCAAGATAGGGCGACACGTTTCTTTCCTAAATAGATATTAATAGACATTTATTATATCGATCCCTCGGCATAATGTGAGAGCCATGGAAGATCTGCGCCCCATCCGAGTGTTCCTGGAGGTCGCCGCCCAAAGCAGTTTCGTGGGTGCGGCCAAGGGGCTTGGCCTGACGCCCGCGTCGGTCACGCGGATTGTGGCGAAGCTGGAGGCTGATCTGGGCCAGCAGTTGTTGGTGCGGACCACGCGGCAAGTGTCGCTCACCTCCGCCGGGGCGGTGGTCGCCGCGCGCTATCGCCCCATCGTGGAAGACTTCGACGCGGCCACCCGCGACGTCCTGTCGGCCAATCGGCCTGACAGCGGTCGACTTCGAATCAATGCCCCCATGTCCATGGGCGTCCGCGTATTGCCGCCTTTGATCGCAGGGTTTCGATTGGCCTATCCGAACATTGCCCTTGAGCTGTCACTCACCGATAAGATGGTCGATATCATCGAAGCTGACGCCGATCTGGCGATCCGAATTTCCGCAAGTTCGACTGATAAATCCACGATATGGCGAAAGATCTGTACCGTTCCGCGCAGGGTTATCGCGGCGCCGTCCCTGTTCGATCATCTGCCCCGCCCCACCCGGCCAGAGGAGATCGATCCAGATCACTGCTTGTCCTATGGTGACATGCCCGAGGTCTGGACCTTTGAGAAGGGCGGCCAAACGCGCAGCATGCGTGCGGCGGATCGGTTCCTGGGCAATAACGGGGACCTGCTGTTTGGGATGGTGGCGGCCGGGGCGGGCATGGCCCGTCTGCCGGACTTCATCTTTGCCGATGGCTTGGCCCGCGGCGCGGTGGAAATCGTCCTGCCAGACTGGACCGTTCCGGCCCTTTGGTTGACGCTGTACTATCCCCCTTACGAGACATTGCCGCCCCTGGTCGCCACCTTCTCCGACTATTTTGAGGCCCATATGCGCGGCGTCGCGGGGCTGGATTTCGCCTCTAACATTGCGGGCGCGCGCGCCCTATAACGCCAGCCGATGAACCCGGTGATCGACACTCTGGCGGCAGGCGACGCCCTTTCGCGAGAGACGGAGATGCTGGCGCAGGTCGCCGCCACGCCAGAGGTTCGCCATCTATGGCTCTGGCAAAGCCCGCGCGCGCTGGTGGCCCCCCGCAAACTGTCTCACAAGCCCGAATTTGCCGCCGCAGCCGAAGGATTGAGGGCAGATGGCTGGCCGGTGTTCTTGCGCGCCACGGGCGGCGATGTGACCCCCCAGGGACCTGGCGTGGTGAACGTCACCCATGTCTATGCCGTGCCTCCGACGAAAGCCTTCGACATGCAGGCGGAATACGACCGTCTGTGTCGCCCGATCGAGGCGGCCTTGGGCCCAGGGGCCAGTCGCGGATGGCAACCGGGCGCCTTTTGCGACGGCGCCCACAATGTGCAATGGGCCGGTCGGAAGTTTGCTGGTACGGCCATGCGGTTCCGGCCCTGCCGCATCGACAAGACACGCTACGCCGTGTTGGCCCATGCCCTGATGCTGTTCACCCCGCCAAAGCCCGACGCCATTGCCGCGATCAACCGGTTTCTCGCCGCCATCGAGGAGGACCGTGTGATCCGCGACGACGCCCATACGGGCCTGCCCGACGGGGTGTCGCCCAAGACATTCGTCGACCGCTTGCGCGCCGCTTTTGACGCCGTCGTGCCGTGATGGCCGGTTGATGTGGGCGCCGGGCGGCACAAGTTATGGCGCCCGCCGGAAAGGTTCCGCCATGCGCCTGCTGCCCCTGTTGTTCGTGATGTCGATGCCCGCCTTTGCCCAGAACCCGGTCGATACGATACGGCCCGATGCCCCTGCCCTCGCGACCCCTGGACCACACGCCATCGGGGTGCAAACCCTGCGCGTGACCGACCAGGCCCGCCCGGATGTCATCGCCAGCCTGGACCGCGACAGGGTCCAACGCAGCGATCGCATGTTGACCGTCGAAATCTGGTACCCCGCTGCCCCTGGCACCGAACCGGGCGGCACCTATCAGACCGTCTTGCGCGATGGCGACACGCCCGTGACCCTGTCCGGCCAGGCGCAGCGGGACGCCGCCCCGGATGCCGGGGCATATCCGCTGGTCCTGCTGTCCCATGGCTACCCGGGCAACCGGTTCTTGATGGCCCATCTGGGCGAAAACCTCGCCTCCAAAGGCTATGTCGTGGCGGCGGCGGATCACCCGGACAGCACCTATTCCGACCAAGGCGCCTTCGTATCCACGTTGGTGAACCGTCCACTGGACCAGGCCTTTCTGGTCGATGCGCTGGCGGCGCTGGACGGACCCTTCGGCGCCCTCATCGACGCAGAGAATGTGGCGGTCGTCGGATATTCCATGGGGGGCTATGGCGCGCTGATCTTCGGTGGCGGTGGCCTGTCGCAAACGGCCATCACACGCCAGACACCCGACGCCTTTGTGCCGCCCCACAACCTGTTGGCGCAACATGCCGCCGGTGGCGATGACCTGGCCGCCTTGGTGGACCCGCGGGTCAAGGCCCTGGTGGCCATCGGACCGTGGGGCCGCAACCACACCTTTTGGGACGCCGACAGTTTGGCGCCTTTGTCCAAGCCCCTCTTGCTAGTCGCCGGAAGTGAGGATGATGTGTCCGACTACCCCGCCATGCGGCGCATCTGGCAGGAGGCTTCGGGCGCGCCGCGCCACCTTCTGACGTTCGATGGCGCCAACCACAACGCCGCCGCACCGATCCCGGCCCCGCAAGAAAGCTATGCTATCTCCGCCAAGCTGGGCTGGGCGCCGTTTGAGCATTATGCGGATGCCGTCTGGGACACGGCGCGGATGAACAATATTCTTCAGCATTTCGTCACCGCCCATCTGGACGTGCACCTGAAGGGGCAGGCGGACAAGGCCGCCTATCTGGACGTGGTGCCCAACGCCGCGGACGGCGTCTGGTCCATGGATGACGCGGGCACCGCGCAGGCCGATCACAGCTATTGGCCCGGCTTTGCCAACCGAACCGCCAAAGGTCTGCGGCTGGAGTATTTGCCGCCGGAGTGACCGCGGGACGCGAAACCCCTTGCGCATTCCGCCGCCATGTTGGACGAAGGAACACATGGAGAACGGCCATTCCTTCACCTTCGGCACCGCCGCCCTTGTCGCGCGCGCATCCGGCGCGCTGTTCTGGCCCGCGCGGCGCCTGTTGGTGGTCAGCGATCTGCACTTGGGCAAATCAGAACGGATGGCCCGTCGGGGCGGCGCCCTGCTGCCCCCCTATGAGGTGACGGACACGCTGCGGCGGCTTGAGGCGGAAATCCAGGAAACCGCGCCGGACCACGTGATCTGCCTCGGCGACAGCTTTGACGATCTGGCCGCGGCCCGCAGTTTGGACAGCGACGCGCGGGCTTGGCTGACGCGACTGGTGGCGCAGGCATCCTGGACCTGGATCACCGGCAATCACGACCCCGCCCCCGTCGGTTTGGGCGGGCAAACGGCCGAGGCGCTGACCCTTGGCCCCCTCACCTTTTGCCACATGGCGACCGATGCCGCGCGATACGAGGTGTCCGGCCACTACCATCCCAAAGCGGCGTTGCGGGTGCGGGGGCGGCCCATCTCGCGCCCGTGTTTCCTGCGGGATGCAAGCCGCCTGATCCTGCCCGCCTATGGCACCTATACCGGTGGCCTGCGCAGCACAGACCCGGCTTTGGCGAACCTCATGGGCGCCGATGCCCGCGCGATCCTGGCCGGGCAGCCCATGGTCGAAATCCCGATGCCGCGATGAGATGGCTGTGGCTGCCCCTGCTGTTGGCCGGGTGCACGGCCCTGGTGGCGCCTGTCCTGCCCAGCTATCGCGATCAAAGCGTCACCATCGCGTCCAAGGCCGATTTCGACCCGACGCGCTATGCGGGCCGTTGGTATGAAATCGCGCGGTTTCCTGTGCCGTTCCAGGCGGGTTGTGATGGCGCGGTCGCGGACTATGCCCCGCCCGAAGGCGACACCCTGCGCCTGCGCAACATTTGCCTTGATGCAGATGGCCGCCCGCTCCGCTCGATCAGTGGCGCGGCCCGGGTGGCGGGGCCGGGGCGCCTGTCGGTGACACTGACGGGCGTGCCATTCACGGCCCCCTATTGGGTGCTTTGGACCGATAGCACCTATCGAACGGCGGTCGTCGGACAGCCGGATGGACGGGCCGGGTGGATCCTAAACCGCACGCCCACCCTCCCCCGGGATCGCCTGCGCGCCGCCCTAGAAGTGTTGGATTTCAATGGGTACGACACGAAGCGCCTGGTCTATTCAAGCGGCGTTCCGCTGGCCCGGTAACTCAGATTTGAAAAAAGTTGTAGCGATTCGCGAATCAGTATTTGACGAGCGAATCACCTGCCTGTTATGCGTGTTTTCAGCGGTCGGGCAGTGGCCGAACAATAAGCAAAATTCCGGCAACGATCGGGGCGGTAATGTTAGGGACATGTGCCACGGCACAGGTAATCTCTGCGCATCAGGTGCGGGTGGATGGAGAGATTCCGTCCACCCGTGACGCGTTTTTGGGCGGCAGTCTTCTGCGGTGGTTCGGCACGGCGCTTCGCCTGGATGGCGCGCGCGATGCCCTGCTGCTGGACGGCGCCTTGGGTCAAGCGGACCTGCGCGCGCGCGTGCCTGGAACGGTTGCGAAACTCAGCCGCTCCCGCGGGGAACGCCTGCCCCCCATCACCCTGGGCGAGTCGGAGCCGGACCCCGATGCCCTGATCCTGACCGACGGTTTGTCCACATGGTCCGCCCATGTGATCCTGACCCCGGCGCAGGAGATGCTGTTGCTTTTCTCCGAAGGGATGCCGCCGTCCAACACGGTCCTCCATATCTCCCAAGGGGTGCGCGCCCCGGCGCCGACACCCGTGCGCAACACCATCTGTTTCACCCAAGGCACCCAGATCTTGACCGAAGATGGGCCCCGCCCCATCGAAACGCTCCATCCCGGCGACCGCGTCCTGACGCGCGATGATGGCCCGCAAGAGATTTTGTGGATGGGCATGCGGCATATCTCGGGCGCGCGCCTCTATGCGATGCCCTATTTGCGCCCCGTGCGCATCCGTGCGGGCGCCCTCGGCCAAGGGGAGCCGCAGCCGGACCTAATCCTGTCCCCCGACCATCAAGTGATGCTCAGCACGCCCCGGGCGCGGGCGCTTTGGGGCGAGGAGGAGGTGCTGGTCCGCGCACGCGACTTGTTGGACGACCGCCGCGTCATCCTGGACCATCGGACGACCGAGGTGGTCTATATCCACCTCCTTTTTGCGCGCCACCAAGTGATCTGGGCCAACCGCGTCGAAGTCGAAAGCTTCCACCCCGGCGACGCCGAATTGGACCATTTGAACGCGGCGGATATGGAAGACTTGCTGGACATCGCGCCGCGCGTCGATGAGGACGCGTCCGCCTATGGCCCCCACGCCCGCCGCTGTCTGAGCACCGCAGAACTGGCCATTCTTCGCCACGCCGGAACGCCTTCTTATCTGGCTTGACAGGGCGCCGCGCTGCGCCTAACAGGCGGCTTCCATTGGTGTTGGTGGCCCCCGCAAGGGGATGCCTGTCGACCCGGCCAAATCCGGGGAGAGGACAACGCCCTTCGAAACAAACCGAAGGAGATCAGCCGTGACCAAACGCACGTCTGCCAAGCACAAAATCGATCGCCGGATGGGCGAAAACATCTGGGGTCGCGCAAAATCCCCCGTCAATCGCCGCGAATATGGCCCCGGCCAGCACGGTCAGCGCCGCAAGGGCAAGATCTCCGATTTCGGCCTGCAGCTGCGCGCCAAGCAGAAGCTGAAGGGCTATTACGGCGACCTGACCGAGAAGCAGTTCAAGCGCATCTACATCGAAGCGGCCCGTGTGAAGGGTGACACCGGTGAGAACCTGATCGGCCTGCTGGAGCGGCGCCTGGACGCCGTCGTCTACCGCGCCAAGTTCGTGCCGACGATATTCGCCGCCCGGCAGTTCGTGAACCACGGCCACGTGACCGTGAACGGCCAGAAGGTGAACATCCCCAGCTACCGGGTCAAAGAAGGCGACGTGATCGCCGTCCGCGACAAGTCCAAGCAGATGGCCATGGTGCTGGAAGCCGCCCAACTGGCCGAGCGGGACGTGCCCGACTACCTCGAAGCGGACCATTCCAAAATGACCGCCAGCTTCGTGCGCACGCCCGGCCTGGCCGACGTGCCCTACCCGGTGATGATGGAGCCGAACCTGGTCATCGAATATTACGCACAGAACTGATCGCACGTGCGTCTTTCTGCGGAATTTGGGCCGTCCCTTGGGGGCGGCCTTTTTCTTTGGCGTCGAAGTTGTTCGAATTTGGTGCGTTTCCGTGTCTGTCGTTAGGGAAGGGCTAACCCCGGCCTGACAGACTGCGCCAAGTAAGTATGCTCGGCGGACCAACGATGCCCCTTCGAATGCCCAAACTTGATCCGCACCGTTGGATTCAAATTGGCCTGTTCGTCGCCGCCCTTTGTACCTGGAAACTTTCGGTCCAGTGGCAGCTTTTTGACAAGTTCGATGCCCTTGCCCGCACCCATGGCGTGTGGGATTTGGACAAGGTTTACCTGTTGGTCGTCAATCTGACAGTGGCCTGGCTGATCTCTCTGATGGTGCAGGCGCGCCACCTGCGCCGGGCCATTGCCCAGGCCAAGGCGGACCGGTCCCGCGCGGACCGCAACGCCCGGCACGACCCCTTGACTGGCCTGCCAAATCGCCGCGCGTTTCTGGAACATATGGCCAAGGCTCAGCCCGCCGACGCGGCACCTCAAACCATTGCTGTGCTGGATCTCGACAGGTTCAAGACGGTCAACGACCTCCATGGCCTTGGGACCGGGGACGCCATGCTTTGCGCCGTTGCGCGGCGGCTTGAGGCGGCGATGGGCGACAAGGCGTTCATTGCGCGGCTTGGCGGCGATGAATTCGCCCTCCTGTTCCGCCCCGCCATGGCCGTTGACCAGGTGGAGCGGTCGGCGCGCGCCTGGATGACCCGGTTGCAGGCGCCGATCGCCTATGGCGACCTGCACCTCCGGCTCGGGTGCAGCATGGGGTTGGCCCTATTGGCCGAAAGCGCTGCCGGAGGGGAGACGCTGCTCCAAGCCGACAAGGCGCTTTATGCGGCGAAACGCGAACGGCCCGGTCAATTTGCCTGGTACGATGCCGAATTGGACGCCGCCGCGCGGGATCGGGCCCTGCTGGAACACGACCTGCGGCGCGCCATCGAAGACGGTGGGATCACCCCTTACTTCCAACCCGTTTTCGTGATCGACACCGGCGCCTTGCGGGGCTTCGAGGTGTTGGCGCGCTGGCACCACCCGACCCGCGGCGCTGTCCCCCCCTCTGTTTTCATTCAAATTGCCGAGGAATGTGGCCTGATCGCCGATCTGGGGTGGCGCGTGATCGAAACCGCCTGCCGCGCCGCCTGCGACTGGGGTGATGACCTGAAACTGTCGGTGAATATCTCGCCGCAGCAATTCCAAGATCCCATGCTGGCCCCCAAGCTCGACTCGATCCTCGCAAAGGTCGGCTTTAACCCCAAACAGTTGGAGGTGGAGATCACCGAAAGCGCCGTCATCCTTGACCTGGAAACCGCGCGACAGACGTTCGGCAAACTGCGCGACCAAGGGATCGCCCTGGCCTTGGACGATTTCGGCACCGGGTATTCCAGCCTGACCAGCCTGCGGGAACTGGACTTCGACCGCCTCAAAATCGACCGCGGGTTCGTCACCGACATTGCCAAAAAGCCCGAGAACCAGAAAATCGTGGCCGGCATCATGTCCCTGGCCAACGGTCTTGATTTGGACGTCACCGCCGAGGGGATCGAGACCGACGCCGACCTCACCTATATGGCCCACATACGCTGTTCCCTGGGGCAAGGGTTTTGGTTCGACAAAGCCGTGCCCGCCGAAGATGTCCTTTGGCTGATGGAAACCAGCTGGAAAGAGGCCCAAAACCGCCTGTCCCGCGACACCGCGCGGACCAGCGGGACACCGGCGCCGGTCTATTTCCCAGGCTGACGCGGGACAAAGCCCGCCCCAACGGCCCAGACATTCGCGTGTGAAGACGACGGCTGCCGCATCGACCAATACTGCGCGGGTGCCCGTCTTTGGCTGCCGTCGCGACGACCGCCGCCCCACGACATTGTGAGTTTGATCGCGCGCACAGGCAGCCCAGCTTCCCTTGGACAGGGCGTTTGACCCCACAATCACGGATGCTGCGGGCCCGCGCCACCCCGGCACCGTGATGCCAATGTCCACCGCCCCGGCGCGCTTGTCAGGGCACGCCCCGTATGAGAGCAACAGCCCATCAAACGCCGGAGACCTTCCATGACCGACCATCCAGTCCACGCGCGCATCGACGGGGCCGTCGTCATGATTGGCTTTGGCTCCATCGGGCGCGGGACCCTGCCCCTGATCGAACGGCATTTCGACTTTGACCGTGACAGGTTCCTGGTGATCGAACCCGACCCCGATGCCTGCGCCGCCCTGCGCGCCCGCGGCATTGCCCACCGCCAAGTGGCCCTGACCCCCGACAATTACCGGGAGATCTTGTCGGAAGTTCTGACACCGGGCCAAGGATTCTGCGTCAACCTGAGCGTCGACACCGCGTCCCTGGACCTCATGAAACACTGCCGCACATTGGGCGTGCCCTATATCGACACCGTCGTGGAACCCTGGGCGGGCTTCTACTTCGACACTGCCGAGAACGCCGCCCGCACCAACTATGCCCTCCGCCAAGCCGTCCGGGACGAAAAAGCCGCAAACCCCGGCGGCAGCACCGCCGTATCCTGCTGCGGGGCGAACCCGGGCATGGTCAGTTGGTTCGTCAAAGCCGCCTTGCTGCGACTGGACCAAGACATCAACAACGGGACCTCGGCCCCCACCTCCAGGGCGGACTGGGCCCATCTCATGCGCGACCTGGGCGTCAAAGGCGTCCATATCGCCGAACGGGACACCCAAGTCCGCACCACCCCGCGCCCGCGGGACGTGTTCGTCAACACGTGGTCCGTGGAAGGTTTCATCGCCGAAGGCTTTCAACCGGCCGAACTGGGCTGGGGCACCCATGAAACCTGGTTCCCCGAAAACGCGCGCCGCCACGGCAAAGGGTGCCAGGCCGCCGTCTGGCTGAACCGTCCCGGGGCCATCACCCGCGTCCACAGCTGGTGCCCGACCCCTGGGCCGCAATTCGGCTTTCTGGTCACCCATAACGAAGCGATCAGCATCGCCGATTACTACACCGTCGGCGAAGGCTCTTGGCCCGACTACCGCCCCACATGCCACTACGCCTACCACCCCTGCGACGACGCGGTCCTGTCCCTCCATGAAATGTTCGGATCGGGCCAACAGCAGAAGGTCCACCACATCCTGTCCGAAGATGAAATCGTCGAAGGCATTGATGAGTTGGGAGTCCTGCTGTTCGGCCATGCGCGAAACGCGCTTTGGTACGGCTCCCGCCTGTCGAATGCGGAAACCCGCCGCATCGCCCCCGATCAAAACGCCACCGGCCTGCAAGTCACCAGCGCGGTTCTGGCGGGCATGGTGTGGGCCCTGGAAAACCCCAATGCCGGCATCGTCGAGACCGATGAGATGGACCATGCCCGCTGCCTTGAAATCCAGACGCCGTATCTGGGCCCGGTTGAGGCGCATTACACCGATTGGACCCCGCTACAGGACCGCTGGCAGCATTTCCCCGAAGATATCGACCCCAAGGACCCCTGGCTGTTCCGGAATGTCCTTGCCAGTTGACGGGCAGCCGCGCGCCATGCCGGATGGACAGGGACCGCCCGCAGGCGTAACCCCGTCCCATGCGCAAGGTCACGCTTTCTGAGGCAAACGCCCTTCCGGTTTGGCGCCGCCCCGTGGCGCTTCTGATGCTGATGGCGTTCATCATGCCAGTGGCCTTCGCCACCTGGTCCGCCTTGCTCAACAACTTCGTGGTGGAAATGGCGGCCTTTGACGGCGCCGATATCGGACTGCTCCACACCGTACGGGAAGTTCCGGGCTTCCTGGCCATCGGCGTCATCCTGGTGATCCTGTTCGTTCGGGAACAGGTCCTGGCCCTGCTGTCGTTGATCCTGTTGGGGGTGGCCACGGCGTTGACGGCCACCTTCCCCAGCTTGGGTGGCATCCTGATGATCACCCTGCTCAGCTCCATCGGGTTCCATTACTACGAGACCGTGAACCAGAGCCTCCAGTTGCAATGGCTGCCCAAGGACAAAGCGCCGCGCATGTTGGGTGTCCTGCTGTCCGTCGGATCCGCGGCAACGCTGTTGGCCTATGGTACGATCGTTCTGACCTGGCGCGCCTTCGACCTCAGCTATGACTTGGTCTATTGGCTGGCGGGCGGGGTGACGGCAGTGGCGGCGCTGGCAGCGTTCGTCGTCTTTCCGCAATTCGAAAGCCCGCACCCCCAGACCAAGGAATTCGTCCTGCGCAAACGTTATTGGCTGTATTATGCGCTGCAATTCATGTCCGGGGCGCGGCGGCAGATTTTCATCGTGTTCGCCGGCTTCATGATGGTCGAACGCTACGGCCTGGATGTGCATCAAGTGACGCTGTTGTTCATGGCGACCTTGGCCATCAACATGGTGTCCGCCCCCTTGGTCGGGCGGGCCGTTGGCACCTTCGGAGAGCGGGCGGCGCTGATCTTCGAATATACCGGCCTGACCCTGGTTTTCGTCCTTTATGCCGGGCTCTACGCCTTTGACTGGGGCGTTTGGATGGCCGCGGGCCTCTACGTCGTGAACCACATTTTCTTTTCCCTGGCGCTGGCCATCAAAACCTACTTCCAGAAGATCGCCGCCCCCTCGGATATCGCGCCCACCGCCGCCGTGGCCTTCACGATCAACCATATCGCCGCCGTGTTCCTGCCTGCGGCCCTTGGCTTGCTTTGGCTATCGTCCCCCATGGCGGTGTTCGTCTTGGCGGCGGCCATGGCATTCGGGTCCCTTCTTTTGTCGACCTTGGTGCCCCGCCACCCCGTCCCGGGGCAGGAAACGACGCTGCCGCGACGGATCGCCCGCCCTGCGGAGTAGACCCTGGACCCACAGCCACCGCGCCCCCATATCTTGGGCAACCGACAGGAGGTCCCATGTTCCAACTGCTCCGCAAGAAGGCCGAAATGGTCGATGCCGATGCCGCCCTGCCCGGGCGCGCCACCCCGATCCCGCTCGCGGGCGCCCACCATGTTTACGGCACGCCGCTGTCCAACGACGTGCCCGACGGCATGGAGGAGGCGATGTTCGGCATGGGCTGTTTTTGGGGCGTGGAGCGGATGTTCTGGACCCTGGACGGTGTGCATATGACCCTGGTCGGCTATGCAGGCGGCCACACGCCCAACGCCACCTATGAGGAGGTCTGCTCCGGCTGCACGGGTCATAATGAGATCGTCCGCGTGATCTATGACCCGACCAAAATCACCTATGACGACTTGCTGCGCACCTTTTGGGAGGGGCATGATCCGACCCAAGGCATGCGCCAGGGCAACGATGTCGGCACGCAATACCGGTCGGGCATTTACACCTATTCGGACGCCCAGAAAGCGGCGGCCTTGGCCACCCGCGACACCTTTGCCCGCCGCCTACGCGACGCTGGCTACGGAGAGGTCACGACCGAGATCATCGACGCCCCCACCTTTTACGCCGCCGAAGACTACCATCAGCAGTATCTGTCGAAAAACCCCAGGGGCTATTGCGGGATCGGCGGCACGGGCGTCACTTGCCCCATTGGGACCGGCGCCTGACCCCTATTCGGCGGCCTTGGGCAAGTTTGCCACAAGGTAGTGGAACTTGTCTCCGTGGATGGTCAAATGGTGCCGCATGATCTGCGCCGCGCCGGGGCCATCCCCCTCGTTGAGCGCCGACAACAGCGCGTGATGCTCCTCCACCGATTGCGGCAGGCGCCCTCGGCGTTTCAGCTGCAATCGGCGGAACGGCTTCAACCGGCGGTGCAGCCGAAGGCAATCGCCCTCCAGATACCCGTTCCCTGCCTGCCGGTAGAGGGTCTTGTGAAAGAGGTCATTGGCCTCGAAATACGCGTCCAAGTCTGACGCGGCGGCGGCCGCCTCACAGGTCGCGTTCACGTCGTGCAATTTCGCCAACCCCTCGGCGGTGATCCGTACCGCGGCGAACCGGGCCGACGCAGCCTCCATCTCCGCCATGACTTCGAACATCTGGACAAGGTCGACGGGCCCGGGTTTGCGCACGAAGACACCGCGGCGCGGGATCTGATCCACCAGACCAGACACGGCCAACCGCTGAAACGACTCCCGCAAGGGGGTGCGCGACACGCCGAAATGGGCAGACAGACGGATTTCATCCAGTCGGTCCCCGTCCTGAAACGCACCCGTAAAGATCATCTCTTCGAGTTGGTCAGCAATCAGATCGGCACGCCGCTTTTCCATAGCTCTCTATTAAGTCACGTCTCGCATGCAGTAAGGCGAATTGTTGTATACTATCTTAACGGCCAAACCGTCACATTTGTCACAAAATGCAACATATGGAGCGACGTCCGCAAGGCAAAGGTCCCCCGCGCGACCGTGCCTGGCCACGTTGCCACACAGGTAGAAAGGCGATGGTCCTGCGCCGGGCGCTTCGCTAAACCCGGCAACATGGCCAATCCGCTTTACGACGCCCTCTTTGCCCGCCATTTGGACCGCGCCGACCCGTTCCTGATTTTGCCCGACGGCCAGACGGTGACCTATGCCGCCTTCCTGACCCAGGCCGCACAAATCGCCCATGCCCTGGTGGCCGCACGGGTCAGCCCCGGTGACCGCGTCGCGGCCCAGGTGGCAAAGTCGGCCGAGGCTTTGGCGCTCTACGCGGCTTGCGTCCAGGCGGGCGCGGTGTTTTTGCCGCTCAACACCGCCTACACCCCCGAAGAATTGTCTTACTTCCTGGAAAACAGCGGCGCGGCCCTGGTCGTCTGTGACCCAGATGCCCGGCCGGTCCTCGCTCCCCTCGCCGCCCGCTTGGCCGCGCGCCTTCACACGCTGGACGCCCAGGGCGGCGGGACCCTGATGGCCGACGCTGCAACACGGCCCCGCACCTTTGACACCATCCCCCGGGCCGACGGGGACCTGGCCGCGCTCCTCTATACCTCCGGCACGACCGGGCGGTCCAAAGGGGCGATGCTGAGCCAGGGGAACCTTCTGTCGAACGCGCGCACGTTGACCGACGCCTGGGCCTTCACGGACCGGGACTGCCTCATCCATGCCCTGCCGATTTTCCACACCCATGGCCTGTTCGTGGCGACCAATATCACCCTGCTGGCAGGCGGGCGCATGGTCTTTCTGCCCAAGTTCGACACCGCGCAGGTTCTGGGCCACCTGCCACAGGCGACCGCCATGATGGGTGTGCCGACCTTCTACACCCGCCTTTTGGCGTCGCCCGACTTCACCCGGGACCTGTCCGCCCATATGCGGCTCTTTATCTCCGGCAGCGCGCCATTGTTGGAGGAAACGCACCGTGCGTTCGAGGCCCGCACCGGCCACCGCATCCTGGAACGCTACGGCATGACCGAGACGAACATGTCCACATCCAACCCCTATGACGGCGACCGGCGCGCCGGAACCGTGGGACCGCCCCTCCCCGATGTGGACCTCAAAATCACCGACCCGGACACGGGCGCCCCCGTCTGCGAAGGCCAGATCGGTGTGATCGAAGTGCGCGGCCCCAACGTCTTCCAGGGCTATTGGCAAATGCCGGACAAGACCGCGGCGGAGTTGCGGTCCGACGGGTTCTTCATCACCGGCGACCTCGCCCGCCAAGACAGCGACGGCTACGTTCAAATCGTGGGGCGGCAGAAGGACCTGATCATCGCGGGTGGGTTTAACATCTACCCCAAAGAGCTTGAACTGATCCTGGACGACCAACCCGGCGTCCTCGAAAGCGCGGTGATCGGCGTGCCCCATCCTGACTTCGGGGAAAGTCCCGTCGCCATCCTGGTCCCCCAACCCGGCGCGACCCTGGACATGGACGCGATCGGTCAGACGCTGGACACCCAACTGGCGCGGTTCAAGCATCCGCGTGCCATCAAGGTGGCAGACGCCCTGCCCCGAAACACCATGGGCAAAGTGCAAAAGACCCTGCTGCGCGACCAGTACCGCAGCCTTTTTGACGGGTCGCCCGCTACTCCCACCCGGCGGTGATGCGTTTGGCGGCTTCGGGCGCGAAATAGGTCAGCACCCCGTCACAGCCTGCCCGCCGGAACGCCATCAGGCTTTCCATCATGGTCCGCTCTCCGTCGATCCAGCCATTGGCCGCCGCCGCCTGGATCATCGCGTACTCGCCCGAGACTTGGTAGGCATAGGTGGGCACATCGAACCTGTCCCGCACCTCTCGGCAGATATCCAAATAGGGCATGCCGGGTTTGACCATGACCATATCCGCCCCCTCCTCCAGGTCGCGGGCAACCATCCGCAGGGCCTCTGCCCGGTTCAGCGGATCAAGCTGATAGGTCTTCTTATCCCCTTTCAGCGCGCCGGACGCGCCCACGGCATCCCGAAACGGCCCATAGAAGGCCGACGCGTATTTCGCCGCATAGGACATGATCGTCGTATGGGCGAACCCCGCCTCCTCCAGGGCGATGCGCATGGCCCCGATGCGGTTGTCCATCATGTCCGACGGCCCCAGAATGTCCGCCCCCGCTTCGGCCTGCGCCAGGGCCATCTTCACCAAAGCCTCCACGCTTTCGTCGTTTACGATCACCCCATCGCGCACGATGCCGTCATGGCCGTTGATGTTGTAGGGGTCCAACGCGACGTCGGTCATGACCGCGATGTCAGGGACCGCCGCCTTCACGGCCCGGATCGCACGGTTGGACAGGTTGTCGGGGTTCCAGGCCTCCTCGCACCGCTCCGTCTTCAGGGCGGGGTCGGTATAAGGGAAAAGACAGATCACGCGGATACCCAGGGCCTGCGCCTCGGCGGCCGCCTCCACGATCAAATCCACCGACCGCCGGATCACGCCCGGCATGGACGGGATCGGCTGGCGCACCCCTTCCCCATCGCAAAGGAACACCGGCCAGATCAGATCGTCGACCGACAACCGCGCCTCCCGCGACAGGGCCCGCAAGGCAGGTGTGCGCCGCATGCGACGGGGACGCGACAGGGGAAACGGCGGGGGCGAGTTCGACATTGATGCACTCCAACGACACTTGCCCTTGGGTCGCATGGTCGCGCGGCGTGTTCAACTGTGCCCCGCCTTGCAATTGACCCAATGCCGCGTCACATGGAGCAGGCTCAAAAACCGGCATACGGAACGGACTAGGTTTGGATTTTCTCTGGTTGGAAATCGCTGTCGAGGTGATCGACTTTCGCTCATTCTCGAACCTGTGGTTCTGGATTGCCTTGGCGGCGATCTGGTCCACCGCGTCCCATTGGGTCATCGGCGTCCCCTTCGACATGGTGCGCCGGGCTGCGCGCGGGCATGAGCAATCGTTGGCCGACATGCACACGCTGGCCAACATCCAAGCCCGGCGGCTGGTCTATATCGCAGACGCGACCGGGGTGATCTCCACCGGGGTGACCTTCTTTCTGGTGACGATCTTGGCACTGTTGGGGGTTGTCTACGGGGTGGAGTTTGCGCAGGCCATCCTGTCGCTGTTCCTGCCCATGGCCATCGTCGGCTGGCTGAGCGTGTATACCGCGCGCAAGGTGGACGGGTTAGACGCCTACGCCCTGGGCAACCTGCTGGCCCGCCATCGCCGCGCCATCCAGTTGATTGGGGTCGTCTCGATCTTCACCACCGCGCTTTGGGGAATGTGGGTCAATCTCAACGCCAGCGTCCTGGGCGGCTAGCAGAAGGACAAGCGCTTCGGTTGACACGCCGCCCCAAGCCGTTACCTGACGCCAATGCCCGACAGCGCCACCATCAGCCCGACCAAAATCGCCCCTTTGCCCGCAGGCCACATCCGCGTGGGCGGCGCGCCCGAGGGGTTTGACGCCCGCCTGCTGCTGAAGGAGTTGGAGCAGGGCCAGCCGGTCATCCATGTTGCCCGCGACGACAAACGGATGGAGGCAATGGCCGCTGCGCTGCGCTTCCACGCGCCGGGCACCACCGTGCTGCGCCTGCCCGCCTGGGATTGCCTGCCCTATGACCGGGTGTCGCCCGCCGCCGAAATCTCCTCGGCGCGGATGTCCACCCTGACCGCTTTGGCCCATGGGCTCACCGGCAAGCTGATCCTGCTAACCACGCTGGCGGCCATGACACAGCGCATTCCCGCCCGTGCCACGCTGAAGGGTGCCGGGTTCTCGGCCCGCCTGAACCAACAGATCGACGAAGGCGCGCTGCGCAATTTCCTTGTCCGGATGGGCTTCACCCAGACCCCCACCGTGATGGAGCCGGGCGACTGGTCCCCCCGTGGCGGCATCATCGACATCTGGCCCCCGGGCCAACCCGCGCCCGTCCGCCTTGATCTGTTCGGGGACACGCTGGACGGGCTGCGCCGCTTTGACCCGGGCACGCAGCGGACCACGGAACAGCTCAAGGCGATCGAGCTGGCCCCCGTGTCCGAAGTCATCCTGGACGGCCCGTCCATCACCCGCTTTCGTCAGAACTACCGGATCACCTTCGGCGCCGCTGGCACCGATGACCCCCTCTACGAGGCCGTCAGCGCGGGCCGCAAAGCGCAAGGGGTCGAACACTGGCTGTCCTTCTTCCACGAAACGCTGGAAACGCTGCCGGATTACCTGCCCAAAGCGTCCTATGTCCTGGATGATGCCACACCTGCCCACCATGCGGACCGTTGGACCCAAATCCAGGATATGTATGACAACCGGCGCGAGGCGATGAATGCCCGGGGCCGCGTCGATAGTGTCTACAAGCCCGCCCCGCCCGACGGGCTGTACCTGTCGCCCGACGCCCTGACCGAGGCGCTGACGGGTCCCCGTGTCCTGCACATGTCAGCCCTGCCTGCCGCCCCCGGCCCCGGTGTCATCGACGCCGGCGGACGCGTGGGCCGGTCCTTCGCGCCCGAGCGTCAGCGTGAGGATGTGAACCTGTTCGACGCCCTCTCTGCCCATGTGGCCGAGAAACGCGCCGATGGCGGCGTCGTCATCGCGTCCTATTCCGGCGGCGCGCGCGAACGTCTTCAGGGCCTGCTGGAAGACCACGGCACCATGGGCGCCAAGCCCGTGCGCCGCGCCGAAGACGTGGCCAAGGGCGAAGTGGGCCTGGTGGTCTGGCCGCTGGATCGCGGGTTCGAAGGCCCTGTTGGTCAGACACGGCTGACCGTCATCTCGGAACAGGACGTGCTAGGGGAACGCCTGATCCGCACCAAGAAAAAGAAACGCCGGGCCGAAAACTTCCTGACCGAGGCGCAGACCCTGTCGGTGGGCGACCTGGTCGTCCATGTGGACCACGGCGTCGGCCGCTTCATCGGGTTCGAAACGGTCACTGCCGCAGGCGCGCCGCACGAATGCCTGACCCTTGAATATGCGGGCGGGGACCGGCTGTTCCTGCCGGTGGAAAACATCGAACTGCTCAGCCGCTACGGGTCCGAGGAAGGTCTGCTCGACAAACTGGGCGGCGGCGCCTGGCAGGCCCGCAAAGCGCGCCTCAAGGAACGCATCCGCCAGATCGCCGAACGCCTCATGCGCATCGCCGCTGAACGGGCCTTGCGCAAAGCCCCCGTGCTTGAGCCGCCCCATGACCTGTGGGAAGGATTCGCCGCGCGCTTCCCCTATGAAGAAACCGACGACCAGATGCAGGCCATCGAAGATGCGGCGACCGACCTCGCCTCCGGCACGCCCATGGATCGGCTGGTGGTGGGCGATGTGGGCTTTGGCAAGACCGAAGTCGCCATGCGCGCGGCCTTCATCGCCGCGACCGCGGGCAAACAAGTGGCCGTCATCGCACCCACCACCCTTCTGGCGCGGCAACATGCCAAATCCTTCGCGGACCGGTTCCGCGGCCTGCCCATCAAAGTGCGCCAGCTCAGCCGGTTCGTGTCCACGAAAGACGCCGCCGCCACCCGCGCGGGCATCGGTGATGGCACCGTCGACATCGCCATCGGCACCCACGCCCTGTTGGCCAAGCAAGTGAAATTCCAGGACCTGGGCCTGCTGGTGATCGACGAGGAACAGCATTTCGGCGTCACCCACAAAGAACGCCTGAAAGAGATGCGCTCCGACGTGCATGTCCTGACCCTGTCGGCCACGCCCATCCCCCGCACCCTACAAATGTCCCTGACCGGTGTGCGCGATCTGTCGATCATCGGCACACCCCCCGTGGATCGCCTGGCCATCCGCACCTATGTGTCCGAATTCGACGCCGTCACCATCCGAGAGGCGCTGCTGCGCGAACATTACCGCGGCGGCCAGTCCTTTATGGTCGTCCCGCGCATCGCCGACCTGCCGGATATGGAGGCGTTCCTGCGCGAACAACTGCCCGAACTGACCTATGTCATCGCCCATGGCCAACTGGCGGCAGGCGATTTGGACGAACGGATGAACGCCTTCTATGACGGCCAATATGACGTGCTGCTGTCCACGACCATCATCGAAAGCGGGATCGACATCCCCACTGCGAACACCATGGTCATCTGGCGCGCGGATATGTTCGGCCTGTCCCAACTCTATCAGATCCGGGGCCGCGTGGGCCGCTCCAAAACCCGCGCCTACGCCTATCTGACGACCAAACCGAAATCCAAACTGACCGTCACGGCGGAACGGCGGCTCAAGGCGCTCGGCTCTATTGATGCCCTGGGCGCCGGGTTCAACATCGCGTCCCAAGACCTCGACATTCGCGGCGGCGGCAACATCATCGGCGAAGAACAATCCGGCCACATGAAGGAAGTCGGGTTCGAACTCTACCAATCCATGCTGGAGGAGACCATCGCCAAGCTCAAGGCCGGCGATGCCGGGCTGGCCGACGCCCTGTCCGACGACTGGTCCCCGCAAATCGCCCTGGGCGTGCCAGTCCTTATCCCCGAAGATTACGTCCCCGACCTGGACTTGCGCCTGGGCCTTTACCGCCGCCTGTCGGGCCTGGACCGCAAAGTCGAACTGGAAGGCTTCGCCGCCGAACTAATCGACCGCTTCGGCCCCCTCCCCCGGGAGGTCAACGTCCTCATGCGCGTCGTCCGCATCAAGGCCATGTGCAAAGCCGCAGGCATCGAGAAGCTGAACGTGGGCACCAAAGGCGCCACGGTCGAGTTCCACCAGGGCAAATTCGCCCGCCCCGAAGGCTTGGTCGATTTCCTCAAGTCCCGCCAGGACACCAAAATCAAGGGCGACAAACTGGTCATCATCGGAGACTTCACCAAAGAGGCCGACCGCATCAAAGGCGCCTTCTCCATCGCCCGCGACTTGGCCGTCGCCGCAGGCACCGTGAAAACCAAAGCAGGATAAGGCGGGGGTTTGTGGGACTTGTCCTGGTTGGCGACGAAGGGGTGATTTGCGGACTTTCCCGACTTTCATCCCTCTAAAATGGACGACAGCTTCGGGGAAAGTTCATCTAATTGACTGCTCCAAACAGCGATAGAATATGCCCTTCGCATAGACCTCCTGCCAAGGCTTGTGTCCACATCTCTCAAGTAGCTTGAAGGTGGCGTGTGGGAGCGCTGCCCTAAGCGGTTCTGACACGCCTGCCGCAGGATGCGGGTCGTAGTCGCCATGTATAGCGATGACAGGGCAGCGAATTCTCTTCACCATCTCCAAAAGCGATCCGTCCTCACGCATAGCGCTTGCTTCCCGCCATACTGAAACGTTGATCGATACGTCGAAGTCCACTTGTGGTATTTGGGATGCGTCCCGCTGATACGTGTCGGAGATGTCGTAGAGTTCAACCAAACGCGCGATCTGTCTTGCACCGCCCCGTTCTGGAGAAAGAGAACCGCGCTCTGCTTGCTCTTCTTCAGTAAGGCGACTTGTTCTAGTGTCTTTAATGCCCTGCGCATACTGGGCCTCAAACGGACCGCTTCCGACAAGAATTAGTTTCTTAACAAGTTCTGGGTTCTGAGCAGCGAACAAGCATCCCAACCACGCTCCCCAAGACCACCCAATGACAACAACGGGTGGCTGGCAAGAAAGATCGATTTGGGAACGCAGTTCGTCTACCTGCCTCTGCACCGACTTCTGAGTTTGGTAGGGTTCCAGTACGGAATAGCCCCTTTGCCCAAGCTCTCGCGCAAAGGGTTCGATCTCTCCAGCGCCCCCGGGTCCACCATGAAGGACAACGACTTTGGATGGCTTGGTGCCAAATTGACGGCCTGTCCGCACTTTCAGTTCCTCGTTCTCGATTGGCTAGATATCAGTCATTCGCGCAGAACGCAGCATCGGTCAAAATGGGCTCCTCGCCGCCATTAGATCAATCGCAGCATCCGAGACTTTGGCATCAAACCCGACCCCCGCACCCAGGGGCGCCGTGTTGGGTCATCTGCGATGGCTTACGTCAGGCCACGTCACAGAAAGCGCCTTCGCCTGCGTATCCGGGATTTGGAAATGCCCGCAGCAGCCACAAGGACCGAAGAGAGGCATCCGCAAACCCGGCCAGTGTTCATTCTTCATTAACCGCTCCGCCAGATACACGCTCCCGTGCACATCCTTGGGCCGTGTGACGATCTCCGCTGGGTCGGATACTCACAAGGGGCCCCGGGGAAATGGTTTGACGGATCATGCCTGATCCGCCGGCGACGACCTCCGCCAGACCGGCGGGGATAGGGCGGCCCCAAAGGGGCGCGATGATCTGTCCGTTCAGATGCTGAACGCGGGCCCGATCCATACCCAAGCGAGTGCCATAGGACGCACCGACCGGGCCCCCCGCCCCGCCGGGCATTTGCCGTGGCCTCACCACATCATCACCGCCGTCTCCCCCTCTGCCCAATTGTAGTAGAGCCGCACGCGCAATTCATAGGACCGCCCCTTGTGCAACCTGACCGAGAACTGGGCGTTACGGTTCCAGCCGCTGTCGTCGTCGCCCTTCACATAGACCGGCGCCCCGTCCACATCTTCGAACAGGACCATGACAGTGTCCGTCCGCCCGAAGGTCGAGAAGGTGTAGGTCCGCGAATGCTCCGGGATGACGGCAAAGTCGACCTGGTCGCCCGGCATCAGGTCCATCCGCTCGGACTGGAACGGCTGCAACTGGGCCAAACTCTGCCCGCCGACGATGGGCGGATAGAACCGTTGCACCACCGCCTTGTCCTTGTTCGACAGACCCGGGGCGGGGACGAGGCCCGTTCGAAACGCCTCCGGCCGGTCGATCAGTCCCGCCGCAAAGGCGTAGTGCATGACCGAATTCGGGTCCCAATCGGACCCGTCCACCGTCGTCGGGTCCAGCGTGTTGAGGATGTTGTGATCCGTGCGCGCCGCGTCCCAGGGCGGGGACTGCGTGCGGGCGAAGTAGTCATAGACCGCTTGTCGGTTCCACACGATGCCCGCATTGGGGTTTTGATGCTCATGCTTGAACCCAAGGGCATGGCCGATTTCATGGATCGCGGTGTCCAGCCCGTTGGACCCCGCCTGGGTGATGTCCCAGCCGAAATTCATCGTCCGCTCCGTCTGCCCGACCTGAAGCGCGACGGTCCCCACATAGGACCACGCCCCATCGCCGCGCAAAAACCCAATGCGCAGTTCGGCATCTTCGATGTCGGCGACTTCGGTGAAGGTCAGGCCGATGCCCACATCCTTCCAAATCTGGAACGCGTCCCGCACCACCTGCCGTTCCGCCGGCGGCCCGGCAAAGGGACCGCTGTCGAATAGAAAATAGTGGATATGCGTGCCATTCACCCACTTGTCGCCCGTCGCCAGAATGGCGTCTTCCCGCTCCGGCGACACCTCGTTCCCGAAGGGCCGTTTGGGCAGCGTCGGCAGGGCACAAACCTGGGTCGTGTCGTCACAGCGCAAGGCGTCATGGTCGGCATCGGACATCGTCTCCACCAAGGTGGACAGCTTGTCTTCCAGGTCTTCGATGCGGGCGGATTGTGTGCGTTTGGCAGCCATCTTGGGGCCTCCGATCAGTGGAATGCGGGGCGGTCCCCCCCGTGTATCGACACGCGACCGCCACGGCGCGTTTTCGGCTAATACGGTGTGATATTAGCATAATCCGGCCCATGGGGCACCTGTGCGGACCCGCATGTTCCGCGCCCTGTGCCCTTGCAACTGCCTTCGGATGGGCCTTTGCTGGGGGCGGGGATGGGTCAAGGGGGGCCGATGGATGCGCGATTTCTTCATCACGTCGCTGGAATGGATCATCAACATCGTGATGGTTCTGTGCGCCGTGGGCATAGCGGTGGTGGCCATTGGCGCGCTGTTCGGCGGGGTTCCCGTGGGCGATTACGTCATCCAAGGGCCCCTGATGGCCGCCGCCGTTGCCATTGGCGGCGTTCTTGGCCTGTTGGTGGTGGGCGGGTCGCTCTACCTTGGACTGGGGATCTACAACAACACCCGCCGGGCCGCCGACGCGCTGGAACTCCTGCTTACCCTCCGTCGGTGACGACGACCAGGTCCGCCACGAAGGACGCGACCTTGGCGGCGGGCATCTCGCACGGGCGCAGACGCGGGCCAGACGTCAGGCGGTACAGGTTCAGGCTGATGTAATCCGACCCGTCCAGGGCCCGCGCCACAAGCTTTTCGGACCCGCCATCGGCCAAAACGCTGCGCGTGACCAGCCAATCTTTCCCCTGGGCCCGTGCCCGAAACGTCCCCAGGGGCAGGCCCGCCAAACGCTCTGCCACGGCCTGCGCGCGCGGGTCGGTCAGGACCACTCCGCCCCGTCTTCCCTGGGGTCCGGGCCATAACGGTCGCCCGCGGGCTGCGGCGGAATCAGGGCCATCAGGAACAGTACGAACGCCCCGAACGGGACAAAAAACAAGATGGTGAACCACCCGCTCAGCCCCGCATCATGCAGTCGCCGCACGGTCACGCTGATGCTGGGCACCACGAAGACCAGGCCCGACGCCAGCAGGATCAACGCCACCGCCACCTCTGAAAACGCCAAGGGCCGCGTCAAAAGAACGGCGAAATACCAAAAGACCTGCAACAGATAGAGGCTGAAATACTCGGTCCGCCGTGCACGCCCGTCCAGGCGCCCAAACTTGCCAAAGGCGTAGGCCCAGCCATCGAGAAGGGTCATTTTCCTCCGATCCTCGGTTCATCCCCCGCCAACAGGCGGCGAATATTCGCCTCGTGCCGGTAGAAGATAAGCACGGCCAGCGCTGCGCCAAAGACCCACGCCTCCGGTCGCAGCCAAAGCGCCCAGACCGGCACCGACCCCGCCGCCACCAGCGCCGCGAGCGAAGAGATACGGAACACCCCCGCGCAGACCAGCCACGACAAGCACGCCGCGGCCCCCAGTGGAAAGGACAGGGCCAGCAACGTCCCCAAGAACGTGGCCACGCCCTTCCCGCCCCGAAAGCGCAGATAGATCGGAAAGCAATGCCCCAAAAACGCGGCCACCCCTGCAATTTGGGCCGCATCTTCGCCCACCAACGCCCGCGCCAGCAGGACCGCCGCCCCGCCTTTGCCTGCATCCCCGATCAGGGTCAGGGCCGCTGCCGGTTTGTTGCCCGTGCGCAGGACGTTGGTCGCCCCGATATTGCCCGACCCGATCTGGCGCAGATCGCCCAAGCCGAACAGGCGCGACATCACAATGCCAAACGGGACCGAGCCAAGGAGGTAGGCCAGAATGGCCGTCCCGAGGAGGAGCGGCATCGGGCTGATCAAGTCAGGCATCGGTCCCTCCGATGGGGCGCATGACGCCGTCCCCGCCAAGCATCGCGGCGCCGGTCATCCAGGGCAGGTCCGCCACGCCCATGGCCCAAAGGTCGCTGTCCGCCGGGTGGACCGAAATCCCCGCCGCCAGGTGTCGCCGCTTGGCATGGGTCAACTCCGGCAAGCACTGCTTCAACCCGGGCTCGGCGCCGTCATAGGCCGCGAAGGGCCGGGGCAAACCCGCGGTCGTCATGGGACCCACATCCCCGTTACGCGGCGGGGACCAGGGCGTCGTCGCCCGCGAACCGGACCCACGGGCCCGGTCCTGCTGCGCCGCGGCCCCTTCCCAGGCGTCCCAGTGCGTGACCAGATCAGCGTGGCGCGCGCCCAGAAACCCAGTCTCCGGCGAAGGGCCGTCTTGCGCGACTGCCTGGTCCGACCACGTGCTGGCGCGCACGTCCAACGAGCCCCCCCGCTCCGCCGCAGTTGCGCCCGCCCATTGGGCCCACATCCTGTCCCGCGTCCCGGTCGGCCTTCCGTCGCGATGTAACCAGGTCCGCATCAGGCCGTCGCCCCGTCAAACACAGCCAAGCCCCCGACCCAAGTCCCCAACACCCGCCCCTGCATCCGGGCGGTATCAAACGGCGTGTTCTTCGATTTTGAGCGCAGCTTGAACCGGTCGAGCACGAAGGGCGCATCTGGGTCGAACAGCACCAGATCGGCGGGCGCCCCTTCGGCCAGGCAGCCCCCCTCCAGCCCCAAACGCCGCGCCGGGTTCAGGCTCAGCGCGCGCCACAGGGTCGGCAGATCCAGGTGACCGCCATGGATCAAGCGCATGGCGGCGGGCAACAACGTCTCCAGCCCCACGGCCCCCGGCGCCGCCTCCTCGAAGGGCAAGCGCTTCGATTCCTCGTCCTGGGGCGTGTGGAACGACCCGACGATGTCGATCAGCCCATCGGCCAGGGCTTCGACAATGGCCAGGCGGTCCTCCTCCTCGCGCAGGGGGGGCGTGACTTTGAAGAACGTCCGGTAATCGGCCACGTCCAACACGTTCAGCGTCAGATGGTGGATCGAGGTTCCCGCCGTCACATCCACCCCCGCCGCTTTGGCGCGGGCCAATGCGGGCAAGGCCGCCGCTGTGGTGATTTGGTCCAAGTGGTAGGCCACGCCCGTCGCCTCGACCAAGGCCAAGTCCCGTTCCACCCCCATCCTCTCGGCCAAAGGGGACACGCCCGGCAACCCTTTGAGCGACGCAAACTTGCCCGATGTGATGCACGCCCCCGCGCTCAACCCAGGGTCCTGGGGGTGCCCGATCACCAGCGCGCCCAGGGATTTGGCGTAAGCCAGGCAGCGCGACAGGACCTTGCTGTCGCGCACCACATGGGTGCCATCGGTGAAGGCCACGGCGCCCGCGTCTTGCAAGAACCCGATCTCCACCATCTGCCGCCCGTCGCGGTTCTTCGTCAGCGACGCCATATGATGGACCCGCACCCGCGCCCCTTCGGCGCGGCCATGGGCCTGTTCCAACATCTCGGGGCTGTCGATGACGGGCATCGTGTCCGGGCGGCAAAGGATCGTCGTCACCCCGCCCGCGGCGGCGGCGGCACTTGCGGTGCGAAAGCTTTCCCTATGGCGTTCCCCCGGCTCGCCGACTTTGACGCCCAAGTCGATGATGCCCGGCGCCAGGCATTTTCCCGCGGCATCCATTACATGGGTGGCAGGCCCCGGTGCCGTGATCCGCCCTGCCTCCATCCGCAGATCGCCCAAACTGTCCCGCCCCGTAGCCGGGTCGATCAAGCGGGCATTGGTGATCAGTGTCGATTGCATGGCGCCGTGCTAGACGGTTTCTGCCCAAAGCAAAAGTCCGCGCACTGGCCCCGCGCCTGTGCGCGCCCTATGGTCGACCCGGGGGGGGACACTGCCATGAAAGATCAGATGCCAAGCGCGCTTTGGTTCGACCCGTCAGAGATGTGGATCGGCGGCGTCTGGCACGGGACGGCGCAGACCCTGACGCTAGAGAACCCGTCCACCGCGACGCCCCTGGCCCAGATCGCCCATGGGACCGCCGCCCATATCGACGCCGCAGTCACCGCAGCCCAAGCAGCGCTGGACGGCCCCTGGGGGCGTCTGCCCGCGGCGGAGCGGGGCCGCATCCTGTCGCGGCTGGGCCAATTGGTCCTGGCGCGCGCGGACGACCTGGCCCAGTTGGAGGCGCTGGACGTGGGCAAACCCCTGTCCCAGGCCCGTGCCGATGCGGTGGCCCTGGCCCGCTATTGTGAGTTCTACGGCGGCGCCGCCGATAAGGTTCATGGCCAGACGATCCCCTATCTGGACGGCTATACCGTCTACACCCTGCGGCGCCCCCATGGCGTGACAGGCCATATCGTGCCCTGGAATTACCCGATGCAGATCATCGGACGATCCGTGGGGGCGGCCTTGGCCATGGGCAATGCCTGCGTCCTGAAACCAGCGGAGGAGGCATGTCTCACCGCCCTCGCCTTCGCCCGCCTGGCCGAGGAGGCGGGGCTACCGCCCGGCGCGCTGAACGTCGTGCCCGGTCTGGGGCCCGAGGCGGGCGCGGCCTTGGCCGGTCACCCGGGCGTGGACCATATCAGCTTTACCGGGTCGGTGGCCACGGGCGCGCGGGTGCAGCAGGCGGCGGGGGCCAATGTGGTGCCCGTCACGCTGGAACTTGGCGGCAAGTCCCCGCAACTGGTCTTTGAGGATGCCGACTTGGACGCGGCCCTGCCCTTCCTGGTCAATGCCGGGGTTCAGAATGCCGGGCAAACCTGTTCGGCCGCGTCGCGCATCCTGGTGCAGCGCGGGGTCTATGACACGGTCGTCGCCCGCATGGCCGACCGGTATGGCGCGCTGCGGGTTGGTGCGGCGCTGGAGGATCTGGAGGTGGGGCCCCTGATCTCCGCCCGGCAAAAACAGATCGTGGAGGGGTTTCTGGCGCAAGCGGATGGGATGACCACCGCCGCCATCGGTCAGATCATCGGGCACGGCGGGCATTTCGTGGCCCCGACATTGCTGACCGGATCAGACCCGACCCACCCATTGGCACAGCAAGAGATTTTTGGCCCTGTCCAGATCGTCCTTCCCTTCGAGACCGAGGCCGAGGCCATCCGCATCGCCAATGGCACCGACTATGGCCTGGTCGCCGGTGTCTGGACCCGGGATGGCGGGCGCCAAATGCGCCTGGCCCGGGACCTGCGGGCGGGTCAGGTGTTCGTGAACAATTATGGCGCGGGCGGCGGCGTCGAACTGCCGTTTGGGGGTGTTGGAAAGTCGGGGCACGGGCGCGAAAAGGGGTTTGAGGCCCTTTACGGGTTCAGTCAGGTGAAGACCGTCGCCGCGCGGCACGGCTAGGGCGGGCCCACGGGCGCCCCGCCAAGCCACGCCTCCACAGCGGTCGGAATGGTTGCGCGGGTCGCCGGTGTGCAGGGAAGCGCGGACCAGCCTGCGGCGCGCGCGGCGCGGATGTTGTCTTGCGTATCATCCACCAAGATCAGGGCGGTCGGGGCGGTGCCCAAATCTTCGGCAACCTTGTGAAAGAACGCGCTGTCTGGCTTGCGCAGGCCAAGGGTTCCGCTGGCAAAAATGCCATCCACCCGCGCGGACCACCCCATCTGGTCGGCGATAAAGGCCGCCCGCTGCGGCTCGTTGTTGGTGGCGATCACCTGGGGCACGCCCCGGCGGGACAGGTCATCGACATAGGCCCCAAGCATCGGCTCGGGGAAGGTGTCGCGCTGTAACCAATCGGATAGAAAGTCTTCGGGCCTGTGGGTCAGCCCCTCGGCTTCGAACCAGGATTGCAGGCGGCTGCGGATGTCTTCCTGCCCGGTCAGGATCCGGTCCCAATTGTCGCCGAAGACGAAGGCCACGAAGGACGCCAGGGGCGCCCCCACGCGCGCGTCAAAATCGTCGGCCCAAAGAAAACGACCCGCGCGCATGTTGTCATTGAGAACGCCGTCAAAATCCCAGACGACGGTCTTCGTCACGCGGCGAGGCCCTTGTCGCCCATCTGCAAGAATTTCTGCCGCCTTGCGGTGCGAATGGCGGATGCGTCCTGGCCGTCGAATTCGGCCAGCAGCCTTTCGATCGCTGTCCCGACGGCGGCAACAGTGGCGCCGCGGTCGCGATGGGCGCCGCCCAACGGCTCCTCCACGATGCGGTCGATGACGCCGAGTTTGAGAAGGTCCTGGGCCGTCAGACGCAGCGCCTCGGCGGCTTCGCGCATCTTTTCCGCATCCTTCCACAGGATCGAGGCGCAGCCTTCGGGAGAGATGACGGAATAGATCGAATGTTCCAGCATCGCCACGCGATTGGCGGTGGCAAAGGCAACGGCGCCGCCCGATCCGCCTTCCCCGATCACGACAGAGATCAGGGGCGTGCCCAGCCGCAGGCAGGCCTGGGTGGACCGCGCGATGGCCTCGGACTGGCCGCGTTCTTCGGCGCCCTTGCCCGGATAGGCGCCGGGGGTGTCGATCAGCGTGACGACCGGCAGGCCGAAGCGGTCGGCCATTTCCATGAGGCGGATGGCTTTGCGGTATCCCTCGGGGCGGGCCATGCCGAAGTTGCGTTCGATGCGGGTGCGGGTGTCGTTGCCCTTTTCGTGCCCGATGACCATGACCGGGCGATCCTGCAGGCGGGCCAGCCCGCCCATGACCGCGTGGTCGTCGGCAAAGTTCCGGTCCCCGGCCAAGGGCGTCCATTCGGTGAACAGCGCGTCGATATAGTCGGAGCAATGGGGCCGGTCGCCGTGGCGGGCGACTTGGGCCTTTTGCCAGGGGGTCAGGCCCTTGTAGAGAGTGACGAGCAGGTCTTGCGCCTTCACGTCCAGGGCGGCCGCCTCTTTCTCCACATCCATGTTTTCGTCCGCGCGGGCCATGGCGCGCAGTTCTTCGGCTTTGCCTTCGATTTCAGAAAGTGGTTTTTCGAAATCCATGTACTGGGTCATGTGCGAAGGTCCCCTGCCTGCCGTTTGTGGTCTTTCTGTCACCGCTTGCCCGGCGGTGGACCTTCATATGGCGGGCGCAGCCCAGGGATGCAACGGGCGGGGCCTGGTCAGGACAGGCCGGATTTGTCCAGGCGTGCACCGTACATCATGTCTTCGGCGATATCGAACAGGCGGGAGGCGCCCGTGTTCGAGCGTCGGTCCGCCGCGTCCCAGCCATGGGGGAACATCTTCCGCGCATTGGCCGTCGACAGGATGCGGAGCGACAGAAGCACCTCTGGCAGGGTGGGCACATGGGGGAAGATCTGCTCGGACACTTTGATCTTGAGGGACGCGTCGCCCAGATGGGCGATGTCGCGTATTTCAAGCCACAGCTGATCCTTGTCGGGCACTTCCGTGGCGGGCAGGACAGCGACAACGGTGCCGTCGAGGACAGTGCTCAGGATGGTTTCGGCGGGCAGAACGTTTTTCAGGTGGCCGTTGATCTGGCACAGCAGGTGTTTGGACGGGCGCCCCACATGGCCGATGGCCAGCAGGCGTTTGCGCGGTCGGATGGCCATGGCATAGGCCCCGCCCGCATAGCGCGGGGCATCCATGGCAAGGGTCAGCGCATGGGACAGGTCCCGGGCGGTGCCGAGGGTGGCGCCATCCTCCTGCGCGAGGGGAAGGGCCTGTTGCGTGACCTTGCGTTGTCGCGCCGCTTCGCGGTCCATGAGCCAGGCCGCCACGGGCAAGACGAAGAGGTTCAGGACCAGGATGACCGGCGCCGCTTCGCGCAGAAACCACATGGCCAAGTCCGCCGGCAAGACAATCACGGCGGCCATGTGGACCGACATGAGGGGTCCCAGGGCCAGCAACATCGGCACGCTGCGTCGGCCCGCGCCTTGGACCGCGTTAGCGATTTGGGCCCAAACCACGCCCGCGGCCCCGGCCAGCAGGATGGCAATGACCCCGGCCCCCATGCCGACGCCGCCCAAATAGAACCGCGCGACACAGGCCACGATCAGGCAGAACGACAGGCCCCGCACGCCGAGGAAGGCCCCCGCCAGAGCCACGGGAAAATTGCGCATGTCGATGATCAAACCGGGCACAGGCTCGAACGGCATGTGCATCTGCAAGGCGGCGACGCAGCCAAAGAGCAAGCCCATGGCGTCGGGCCCGATGCCGGGCAACGCCCGTCGCCCATAGCCATAGACGTAGCAGAGGCCCACCAGCACAGCCAGCGGGCCAAGGAAGTCTAGGGTCGTCTGGAAAGTCCAGGTCATGGCAACCTCGGCACGGGGAAAGAACAACACTTTCCCCATCCCTACCAGACGGATCGCCCTAACCCGGCATAAGAACTATTAAGAATTCGCCTCAATCAATTCCGATTGGCGGACGATCACTTCTGCCTGTTTGATGGAGGCGATGTCCACCAAGCGTCCCTTGTAGACGGTCGCCCCGGCGCCAGCGGCCTTCGCCTCCTCCATCGCGGTCAGAATCTCACGCGCCTCAGCAACCTTTTCGTCGGAAGGGGTAAAGACTTCGTTAGCCAAGGCGATTTGTTTGGGGTGAATCGCCCATTTGCCGACCATGCCCAGCACTGCGGAGCGGCGGGCTTGGGCGCGGAAGCCCTCATCATCGCTGAAGTCGCCGAACGGGCCATCCACGGGCAACACGCCATGGGTCCGGCAGGCGGCGACGATGGCGGCCTGGGCCCAATGCCAAGGGTCTGACCAGTGGCGGGTGCCGTTTTGCAGCATGTAGTAGTCGTCCTGCGTGCCACCGATCCCTGTGGTCTGCATGCCCAAAGACGCGGCGAAGTCGGCGGCCCCCAGGGACATGGCCACCAGGCGCGGCGTCGCGGAGGCGATGTCTTCCACATGGGCGATGCCCGCCGCACTTTCGATGATGACTTCGAAGGCGATGCGCTTTTCGCGGCCCTTTGCGGCCTCGATGGCGGTGACAAGCGCGTCGACGGCATAGAGGTCGGCGCCGCAGCCGACTTTGGGGATCATGATCTGGTCCAACCGCTCCCCCCCCTGTTCGAGCAGGTCCACCACGTCGCGATACCAATAGGGGCTGTCGAGGCTGTTGATGCGGACGGACAGGACTTTGTTGCCCCAATCGACGTCGTTGATGGCCTGGATGGCATTGGCGCGGGCGCTGTCTTTGTCGGAGGGGGCGACGCTGTCTTCGAGGTCCAGATTGACCACATCCGCCGCACTTGCCGCCATCTTCTCAAAAAGTTTGGTGTTCGAGGCCGGTCCGAACAATTGGCACCGGTTGGGACGGGCAGCAGGGGCAGGTTGCAGGCGGAAGGACATGGCGGCTCCGAGAAATTAAATTTCGTCTTGGTCGCTGCACGGGGTACATTCTGCCCCTGCGAAACGCAAGCGCCGCGGCGCAGCAATCTGCACCGCGGCGTGTTGCGGGGGGCCGGTGTCCGGTGGGGTGGCGTCAGGCGGGCACCATCCCCTTTTCTTGCGCCAATTCGCGGACGCGCTTTTGCAGTTTCTCAAACGCACGCACTTCGATCTGGCGGATACGTTCGCGGCTGACGCTGTATTTCTCGGACAGGTCCTCTAGCGTGACGGTTTCCTCGGACAGGCGGCGTTGGGCCAAGATGTCTTTTTCCCGGTCGTTGAGGACGTCCATGGCTTCGGTCATCAGCGAGATGCGGGAATCGTATTCATTCCGCTCGGCGTAGTCTTCGGCTTGGTCGGCGTCATCATCGGTCAGCCAGTCTTGCCATTGGGTGGAGGTGTCGCCATCGCTGCCCACTTGGACATTGAGAGAGGCGTCACCCCCGGACATGCGCCGGTTCATGGAGATCACTTCGGTTTCGGTCACGCCCAAGTCGTTGGCGATCCGCTGGACATTTTCGGGGCGCAGGTCGCCCTCCTCCAACGCGCCGATGCGGTTCTTGGCCTTGCGTAGGTTGAAGAACAGTTTCTTTTGCGCGCTGGTCGTGCCGAGTTTCACCAGCGACCAGGACCGCAGGATATATTCCTGGATCGAGGCGCGGATCCACCACATGGCATAGGTCGCCAAGCGGAAGCCTTTTTCCGGGTCGAACCGTTTGACGGCCTGCATCAGGCCCACATTGGCCTCGGAGATCACCTCGGCCTGGGGCAAACCATAGCCGCGATAGCCCATGGCGATTTTGGCCGCCAGGCGCAGGTGCGAGGTCACCATTTTATGGGCGGAGTCGGTGTCTTCTTCTTCGACCCACCGCTTGGCCAGCATGTACTCCTCCTCAGGCTCCAACATCGGAAACTTGCGAATTTCCTGGAGGTAGCGGTTCAAGCCCTGTTCGGGGGACGGGGCCGGTAGGTTGGTGTAGGTCGAGGCCATCACTGTGTCTCCCTTATATGTTAATCGGGTTAACACCCGTTAATGAGGATGTGGGAACGCCCCATAGGGGGTTCAAGACGTCGATCGTGGGAAGATGCTCACGGGGTCTTAAGAAAGTGTTACCGCGTGCGAAAAAAGAAGTTAATTGGCGATAATGGCGGATTGATATGCATAATTGCACAGAACTTCAGCCGTGAAGGGCACCATAGAGCGAGGTCATGTCGGCGGGCATGTCGGCGGCGAAGGACAATTCCTGTTTCGTCACAGGGTGTTGAAAGCCCAACGTGGCCGCATGGAGAGCCTGCCGCGGGAAGGTCGCGGCCGCATCTGCGCCGGGCTGTCCCTTTGGCAATCGGCGCGCACTACCATAGACCGGGTCGCCGATCAGCCCGTGCCCGGCATAGGCCATATGGACGCGAATCTGATGGGTACGCCCCGTTTCCAGCTGACATTCGACCAGCGCGGTGGCGCCCAAGGTTTCTTGCAGGCGCACGCGGGTGACGGCATGGCGCCCGCCGTCCCAGGTGACAGCCTGCCGCTGACGGTCGGTTCGGTGCCGCGCCAGGCCGGTCGTGATCTTGAGCACTTCGCCCGCCTCGAACCCGATGCCGCGCAAGCCCCGCACACGCGGATCCGCCGCCGACGGCGCGCCATAGCAAAGGGCGAGGTATTTGCGCGCGACGGAATGGGCCTCAAACTGCGCGGCCAGCCCGTGATGGGCGGCATCGGACTTGGCGGCGACCAGCAGGCCGGATGTGTCCTTGTCGATGCGGTGGACGATGCCGGGGCGTTTCTCCCCTCCGACGCCGGACAAAGCACCGCCGAAATGGTGCAGCAGCGCGTTCACCAACGTGCCGGATGGCGACCCGGGGGCGGGGTGCACGACCATGCCCGCAGGCTTATTGACGACGATCAGGTCGTCATCTTCGTGGACGATGTGAAGGGGGATGTCTTGGGCCACAATCTCCGTCTCGTCGGCGCGGGGCACGGCCACGTCGACGGTGTCACCCTCGGCCACGCTGTCCTTGGGCCGCGCGGGGGCGCCGTTCACGCGCACCGCGCCATCGGCCAGAAGGCGGGCGAGGCGCGAGCGGCTGAGATGCGCCGTCCCTGGCACGTCGCGCGCGATTGCCTTATCGATGCGCGACGGCGGGTCGGCCGCGATTTGGAAGGTGATCAGAGTGTCTGACGACATGGATACGGGCCCCGAGCCACCGGCGTTGCGGTTTCTGCGCGTGTTGGTCACGGTCCTGACCGCGACGATGATTGTGGGGCTGATAGTCGTGATCTTCCTTCTTGTCACGCGGTGGCCCCGGGTCAGCGTGCCCGCCCCCGAGGCGTTGCAGATGCCCGCAGGGGCGCAGGCGGTGGCCATCACCCAAGGGACGAATTGGTGGGGCGTCGTCACCGAAGATGACCGATTTCTGGTGTTCAACCTGGACGGCACCTTACGCCAAGACCTGACAATCGCACCCGCGGAGTGACCGTCAGAGGCCAGCAATTAGCGGCGCGAGGGTGGGCCAAAGGCTGCCCACCAGCAGGGCCGCCATGGTCCAGTTGAACACGGCCAAGCGGCCCGGCGACGTCAGCCAGCGGCGCACCTGCACCCCCATCAGAAGCCAGCACGAAATGGCGGGCAAGTTGATGATGGTGAACACAAGCACGACGGGCAGAACGGCCCAAGCGGTGTCAGACGCGTACAACGTCACAGCGGTCAGGGCCATGGTCCAGGCCTTGGGGTTGACCCATTGGAACGCGGCGGCCTGCAAGAACGTGAAGGGCCGCGCATCGATGGCCCCGGCCTGGGGGGCGGCAGCATGGGCGATCTTCCACGCGAGCCAGAGCAGATAGGCAACGGACGCCACGGCCAGCCCCGTTTTGGCCCATGGAAACAGGGTGAACACCTGCGCCAGGCCCAGCCCCACAAGAAGGATCATCAGACCGAACCCCAGGGAAATCCCCAAAGCGTGGGGCACGGACCGTCCGATCCCGAAATTCGCACCGGACGCCATAATCATCAGATTGTTGGGCCCCGGCGTGATCGACGAGACAAAGGCGAACATCGCAAGGCCGGTCAAAAGCTGTGTATCCATGGCCGCACTATCCGTCCCCTTTCATGGGGATATCTTGCGAAACATTAGAACATGCGGGATATTGCGCAACAAATGACGGCGATAGATCAGATAGACGACAAGATCTTGCGCGCGCTGACGCGGGACGGGCGCATGACGAACCAGGCCTTGGCCAGCGCGGTCGGCCTGTCGCCTTCGGCCACGCTGCGCCGCGTGCAGGCGATGGAAGGTATGGGTCTCATCAAAGGGTATCGGGCTGTCATCGACCCGGAAAAAGCGGGGATCGGCTTCACAGCCTACATCCTTGTGGGCCTGAACGATCATTCCAAGCAGGGGCAGCTTGGATTTGAACAGGCCGTCGCCGCCTCACCCGAAGTGCGGGAGTGCCACAACATCACGGGCGACAAGGAATACCTGCTGCGGGTCGAGGCGCGGGATCTGATTGCGTATAAGCATTTCCACACCAATGTTCTTGGCATCCTGCCGCAGCTGCGCTCTCTGACGACTTATGTGGTCATGGGGTCGCCCAAGGATGCGCGCGCCTGACGGCCCATGGCGGCCACGGGCGCGTATCTGGGGCAGGTGGTCAGGTGATCGTTCACCATGCCCACGGCCTGCATCCAGGCATAGACAATCGTGGGACCACAGAAGCGAAACCCGGCCTTTTTCAGGTCCTTGGACATTTGCTGGGACAGCGGCGTTTGGGCGGGCACCTCCGATAGATCGGCCCAGTTGTTCTGGAGGGGCGCGCCACCCACATAGCGCCAGCACCAGCCGGAGAAATCCTCGCCCAAGGCCAGATAGGCTTGGGCGTTGCAGATGGTCGCCTCGATCTTGCCGCGATGGCGCACGATGCCCGGGTTTTGCAGCAGGCGATCCACCTCTGCGGTGCCCCAGCCTGCGATAACCTCCGGCTGAAAACCTTCGAACGCGGCGCGGAAATTATCCCGCTTTTTCAAGATCGTGATCCAACTGAGCCCGGCTTGGAACCCGTCCAGGATCAGCTTCTCCCACAGGGCGCGGCTGTCCCATTCCGGCACGCCCCATTCGGTGTCGTGATAGTGTTCGTAAAGCGGGTCTTGGCCGACCCATCCGCACCGTTCCATGGCAGTTATTCCCGCTGTTCACGCCGATCAGAACCCAACCCGTGGCCCGAAGCAACCCTGCCCGGTCGGGACTATTTTAGGAACATTCTTCACAAGATCCCCGGGGAAAGGGGGCCAGTTTAACTTGTGCGAAAGGGTGCATGTGGCAATCCTGATCTGGTCTGTAGCCGAGGATAGTGATGCCGCGCCCCCCGCTTTTGGAACCCGGAACCGAAGATCCTTTGACCTATGCGGTCACGTCCCGGGATCGGTCCGTCCTGTCGATGGTGCGGGATGCGTTGGCCAATGGGAACGTCCTTTTGGCATTCCAGCCCATCGTCAGCGCCACCGATGGGGAAGCCGCCTTCCACGAAGGGCTGATCCGCGTGGTCGACAGTACGGGACGCATCATTCCCGCCGGGCAGTTCATGGATGTTTGCGAAGGGCAGGAATTGGGGCGGGAGTTGGATTGCGCCGCCTTACGCTGTGGCTTGGGGGCATTGTCGCGGACGCCGGATTTGCGGCTGTCGATCAATATGTCGGCCCGGTCCATCGGCTACCCGAAATGGATGCACATCTTGCAGCGTTGGCTCCGCCGGGACGCCACCGTGGGGGAGCGTTTGATCCTGGAGATCACGGAACGCTCTGCCATGACGGTGCCAGAACTGGTTCAGACATTCATGGCCGACCTGCAGGACAAGGGGATTACCTTCGCCCTGGATGATTTTGGCGCAGGCACGACATCCTTCCGCTACCTGAAAGAATTCTACTTCGACATCCTGAAGATCGACGGCAGTTTCGTGCGCGGCTGCGACGGAGACCCGGACAACCAGTGCCTGCTAAACGCGCTGATCACCATCGGGCGCCAGTTTGAGATGTTCACGGTGGCGGAATCAGTGGAGACGCAGGAGGAAGCGCAGTTCCTGGTCCAGGCAGGCATCGACTGCATGCAGGGCTATTACTACGGCGCACCAGAGACACGACCGGCCTGGCTACCGCCACCGGGCCAGAAAATCGCGCGACAGTCCGTGGGATAGGGGCGGCGCCTGGACCAGTGGGGTCGGAAGCGGGGGTCATGAGTCGAGGCCCGTCTGAGACCTATGGGCTTGCTCATATCAAAGATTGACCGCCGTCCCGCCCCGTCGCACCGTTGGACTTTCGTCCCAAGGCGCGCGACGGGGCGAGGATGCTTGTCGATTGCGCCGCGGCGGCGTCGGGGACCACAATTGGACCTGGCGCAGGGGCGGACCACAAGATGCTGCGCCAGGCAGGCAAGCCCCCCGTGGTGCCATGGCCGGTTTGCGTTGGCGGATCCGCCAGGCGACCGATGGCGGCGGACGTTGGGGAAGCTAGAGTGTTTGCGCCAAGCGCAAAGACGCGCTAGTCCCGCCCCGTGACGCGCGCCGGGGGGCGCCATCCCCAGGGGCCATCGCCCCGACCCCGCGGCGCCCGGAAAGGACGCTTCGAATGACCAATGTCGTGATCGCCTCTGCAGCCCGCACTCCGGTGGGCTCCTTCCTCGGCAGCTTTGCAAACACACCTGCCCATGACCTGGGGGCCGCCATGATCGAAGAGGTTGTCGCCCGCGCCGGTGTCGAAAAATCCGAAGTCTCTGAGACGATCCTGGGTCAGGTCTTGACCGCTGCCCAAGGCCAAAACCCCGCGCGTCAGGCCCATATCAATGCGGGCCTTCCCCAAGAAAGCGCCGCCTGGGGCATCAACCAAGTCTGTGGGTCCGGCCTCCGCGCGGTGGCCCTGGGCGCCCAACACATTCAGTTGGGCGACGCGGCCATCGTCGTCGCGGGCGGGCAAGAGAGCATGTCGCTTAGCCCCCATGCCCAAGCCATGCGCGCCGGTCAAAAGATGGGCGACATGAAACTGGTCGACACCATGATCAAGGACGGCCTTTGGGACGCGTTCAACAACTACCACATGGGCCAAACCGCAGAAAACGTTGCCGAAAAGTGGCAGATCAGCCGCGATCAGCAGGACGAATTCGCCGTCGGGTCGCAAAACAAGGCCGAGGCCGCCCAAAAGGCGGGCAAGTTCGATGATGAGATTGTGGCCTACACGATCAAAACGCGCAAAGGCGACATCGTGGTCGACAAGGATGAATACATCCGCCACGGCGCCACCATGGAAGCGATGCAAAAGCTGCGCCCGGCCTTCACCAAGGACGGGTCGGTGACGGCGGCCAATGCCTCGGGCCTCAATGACGGCGCGGCGGGAACCCTGCTGATGTCGGCGGACGACGCCGAAAAGCGCGGGATCGAGCCTTTGGCGCGCATCGCGTCCTATGCCACGGCGGGGCTGGACCCGACCATCATGGGCGTCGGCCCGATCTATGCGTCTCGCAAAGCGTTGGAGAAGGCGGGCTGGAAGGTTGACGACCTGGACCTGGTCGAGGCGAACGAAGCCTTCGCCGCGCAGGCCTGTGCCGTGAACAAGGACATGGGTTGGGACCCGGCAATTGTGAACGTAAACGGCGGCGCCATCGCCATCGGCCACCCCATCGGCGCATCGGGCGCCCGCGTCCTGAACACGCTTCTGTTCGAGATGAAGCGCCGCGACGCAAAGAAGGGCCTGGCCACGTTGTGCATTGGCGGCGGCATGGGCGTTGCCTTGTGTGTTGAGCGCCCCTGATACGCGGGCCGCGTGATCCAGATCAAAGCTGGGCCGGTGGCGGCCCCGCTATCCCACAGATATGCAAAGGCGGCTGAGACCAGATCGCCAATTAGGAGGAGACTTCAATGGGACGTGTTGCCCTTGTGACCGGAGGCAGCCGAGGGATCGGTGCCGCAATTTCCAAAGCGCTGAAGGACGCTGGCTGCACGGTCGCGGCCACCTATGCCGGCAATGATGAGAAGGCCGCGGCCTTCACCGCCGAGACGGGCATCAAGACCTTCAAGTGGAACGTGGCTGATTACGACGCCTGCAAATCCGGTGTCGCCCAGATCGAGGAAGAGTTGGGCGCGGTCGATATTTTGGTGAACAACGCGGGCATCACCCGCGACGCGCCGTTCCACAAAATGACGCCCGAACAATGGCACGAGTGCATCGACACCAACCTAAACGGCGTGTTCAACATGACCCACAACGTCTGGGCCGGGATGCGAGAGCGGAAGTTTGGCCGCATCGTCACGATCAGTTCCATTAACGGCCAGAAGGGGCAGTTCGCCCAGGCCAATTATGCCGCGACGAAGGCCGGTGATATCGGCTTCACCAAGGCCCTGGCCCAAGAGGGTGCGCGCGCTGGCATCACGGTGAACGTGGTCGCGCCCGGCTACATCAACACCGAGATGATGAGCACGATCCCGGAAAAGGTCATGAATGACGTGATCTTGCCGCAGATCCCCGTGGGTCGCCTGGGCGAGGCGGAGGAGATCGCGCGCGCCGTGGCCTTCCTGACATCGGACGACGCGGGCTTTATCACCGGCTCCACAATCTCGGCCAATGGCGGGCAATACCTGGCCTAGGGCCCGTTCCTGAAAACAAGAACGCCCGGTCCCTGGGTCAGGGGCCGGGCGTTTTGCGTCTACGGAAGCTGCGGTCAATGGGCGGGCTGATACCGCCGAGAGAGCGTCGGCAACCGGAAGACGGCAAACAGGGCGCGGAAGGCTTGCGCCCGTTCCCGCCGGGCCCGGGCAAAGGCGTCGTCATAGGTGAGCGTCGTGCGAGGTTCGATCATGGGAGGTCTCCGAAAAACTGACTGGCCGGGGCCGTGTGTTGCGTTGTCCTCAACATGGGCCGTCGCCCGGCCCAAAACAAACGAGACTTTCCAAACTGTCAGTTAAGGTATACTTATCTGAAATGCCCACACGCCTGCCGCCCCTGACTGCCCTGCGCGCCTTTGAAGCCGCCGCACGGCACCTGTCCTTCCAAGCGGCGGCGGCCGAGTTAAACGTCACCCCAGCGGCTTTGTCTTTTCAAATTAAGACGTTGGAGGAACACTTGGAGGCGCCGCTGTTTCACCGCTTGAACCGGCGCGTGGAATTGACCGAAGCGGGGCTGGCCCTGACCACACCCGCCAGTCAAGCATTTCAGATGTTGGCCACAGGGTGGCGGGCGGCGCGGCGGACCTTGGACCGCGGGATCCTGACGGTGACAGCGGGGCCCGCGTTCACCGCCAAATGGCTTGCGCCGCGCCTGTTCCACTTTGCCCAAGGCCACCCGGAGATCGAGCTGCGCTTTGCGGCCACTTTGCGGATGCTGGATTTCGCCACCGATGACATCGATATTGCCATTCGGTTCGGCCGATCAAACGAGGCGGAGGACAAAACGCTGCACCAGGCTTTGCGCATCGGTGAATGGGTCACGCCGATGATGCACCCCGACATCGCCGCGCACTTCCCCACGCCGGAAAGTCTGATGTCTGCGCCGATCATCTTTGACGATTCGATCGCGTTCCTGCGCAATTCCGTCAGTTGGCGCGAATGGTTCCATGCCAATGACATCGACCCCGGAGAGATGCACGGCACCCATTTCAGCCAGGCGGACCACGCCATCGATGCCGCCCAGGCGGGCGGCGGCGTGGTTCTGGGGCGGGTGTCCCTGGCCGAGGCCGCGCTGAGCAACGGGCAGTTGGTGGCGCCGTACGACATCGCCCTGGTGCCCGATGCCTATTTCCGCGTGCTGTGCCCAAAAGGCGCCGAGACCCGGCCAAACACCCGCGCGTTTCTGGATTGGATCGCCAATGAGGTGGCGCGGATGGAGGATCACCGCACGGGGCGGCGCCTGATCCATGTGGCTGACCTGTCGGACGAAAAAGGCCCGCTCCGATAAGCGGGCCTCCAGGACTTACGGGTATGAAAAATCAATTCACCGAAGTGAATGTCAGCTTCTCGATCTGTTCTTTGATCGCAAGCTTGCGCTTTTTCATCTCGGAAAGCGCGACAGAATCACAACCTGGACTGCGTTGATGCTCTTCCACCTGTCGCGAGAGGGTCTCGTGCTTCTTCCGCAACTCCTGAAGGTGCGACGTGAGCGACATGGCAATCTCCTCTCTTGTTTACTACCGGGGACAGTGCAGCACAGTGCCCCGGTCTCTGTCACGGAAATTCCCCTCTGCGCCGCAGAATGCTGCAGCGCATTTAAGCTAGGTTAGCGGCAAAGCCGCGGCATTACGCAGAACCGAGTCGGCCCCGGGCAGGTATCCGCCGTCCGCATCGTGCAAGACGAAAGGTGACAACAGGCGCAGGGGGCCGCGCGCGCCTTGGGTGCCCTGGACGATGACCCGTTTGGCGTCGTCCCCAGGGCGGGCGGCGATGGGCAGCACGCGCAGGCGGCCCAACGCGACGGCCATGGGGGCCAGGACATCGGCCAAACGATCCGCCCGGACGATCACCGAACAGGTGCCTTTGGGCGCCACGCGCTTGCACGCCACCTGCACCCAGCGGGTCAGGCCGCCCGGCTGGTCTTCGCGCAAGCCTTGCTCGCGCTTGGCCGAAGCGGACGGGGAGCCGTCCGCCGCCCTGAAATACGGGGGGTTCGTGGCCACATGGGCGAATTGCCGGGTGCGCAGCGCGACCGGAAGGTCGAAGATAGAGGAATGGATGACCTGCGCGTCGCCGTTGCGCGCGGCAAGGCTGACGGTGTCGGCATCCACCTCCACCCCCGTCAGGCGCAGGTCCGGGACGCGCGTGGCGACCGCGTACATGACGGCCCCCACACCGCATCCAAGGTCCAAGATATCGTCACCGCCCCGGGCCGGCACCGACGCCGCCAGCAGGATCGCGTCGGACCCCGCGCGAAACCCCGCGCGCGGCTGATGCAAGTGAAGGCGCCCCCCAAGGAAAGCGTCCCGCGTCGTCATTCCGAGACAGTGACGCCATTGTCCCGCAGGGCCGCCCGCGCCAGGAACAGGTCGCGATCCGCCACCATGACCCGGCGCGGCAAAATGCCAATGGACCCCTCAAGGATCGACGTGTTGGCGTCCAGCACGAAGCAGTCTATACCCTCGCCGTCCAGAAGGGCCTCTGTGAAGGCGATGATCGTCGGATCGTTGGTGCGCAAAAGCTCTTTCATTTGAGGACAGTTAGGCACGCTTCGCGCGGCTGTCGAGACGGGGAACACATGACCGAGGCAAAAGCCATCAAACCGCATGAACGCTTGGCCGCCGCCTGCGCCGACGAAATGGACGCGGTGAACACCCTGATCCGCGCGCGCATGGCGTCGGACCATGCGCCCCGCATCCCCGAAGTGACGGCCCATCTGGTGGAGGCGGGCGGCAAGCGGGTGCGCCCCCTTTTGACGGTGGCCAGTGCCAAGATGTGCGGTGCAACGGGGCAGGACCATATCAAGCTGGCCGCCACCGTGGAGTTCATTCACACGGCCACCCTGCTGCACGATGATGTCGTCGATGAAAGCGATCAGCGGCGGGGGCGGCCCACGGCCAACCTGCTTTGGGACAACCAATCCAGCGTATTGGTGGGCGATTACCTGTTCGCGCGTGCGTTCCAGTTGATGGTCGAAACGGGCAGCCTGCGCATCCTGGACATTCTGTCCGGCGCGGCGGCCACCATCGCCGAGGGGGAGGTGTTGCAACTGACCGCCGCCCGCAACCTGGCCACGACCGAAGCCACCTATTTGCAAGTTGTGCGCGGCAAGACCGCCGCCTTATTCGAGGCAGCCGCCCAGGTGGGGGGCGTCGTGGCCAAAGCGCCCGAAGATCACGTCACCGCCTTGGCCGCGTTCGGCGATGCCCTGGGTGTCAGCTTTCAGATCGTGGATGACTGGTTGGACTATGGTGGCGCGGGCGACGGCATCGGTAAAAACCTGGGCGATGACTTCCGCGAGGGGAAACTGACCCTGCCGGTGATCCGCGCCCTGGAACGCGGGTCCGAGGCGGAGCGGACGTTCTGGCGCGAAAACCTGGAATTGGCCAAGTCCACCGATGACGCGCTGGCCCATGCCCGAACCCTGTTGGCGCAGCACGGCACCCTAGAGGAAACTCGGCTGGAGGCGCTGGCCTGGCGCGACCGGGCCAAAGCTGCGCTCGACCGCCTGCCGTCGTCCGACCTGCGCGACATGCTGGCCGATTTGGCGGATTATGTGGTCGCCCGGGCCCATTAGGGCGAATTGCGGTCGACCTGAGATACGGCGCATCACGGCGCGCGTTCACACCTTTTCTGGGCTGTGCCACAGGTTTTAGGCCATCGGATCTCTGCTATAGCCTGTCGGCGCCTCGCCGCCCTTCCCCTTGCCAGCCAAGGCTACACCAGGCTCTACTGATCCCGAGTCGATCATCTTAGGGTGGGGGATATCATGCCCAACAAAGAAGTCTTGTCATTCTGCGCGCTGATGCTGCTGAGCGGCCCTGCTTTGGCGCAGGACTTCGCGTTGACCGAGGGTGCGCCCGCCGGGGTCATGTCTGACCTCGCCTCGGGCGGAGCCATCGATCGCGTCAGGTCCTGGTCGGGGAACGTGGATGGCCAAGGCGGCCCGGATCTGATCGTCCAAGTCGCCTATGCGACCGGCGGGAACAGCGTAAACCTACAGCACTTCGTCTATGGCGGCAGCCCGCTGCGCCGGACCCACGAACTGTCGCTGGACCAAGCCGGGATCGCGGCCGTTCGCCGCGTGGGCGGCCAGGTCGAGATCATCAAGAACGTGTATCGCTCCGGCGACCGGCGGTGTTGTCCAACCGGTCGAGAGGCCGTGCGCTTCTCGTTCTAAGAAACGCTACATGTTCGGATAGTTCGGCCCGTCTCCGCCTTGGGGGGTGGTCCAGGTGATGTTCTGGCTGGGGTCCTTGATGTCACAGGTCTTACAGTGGACGCAGTTCTGGAAATTGATTTGGAATTTCCGGTCCGCGCCTTCGCCCACGAACTCATAGACCCCGGCTGGGCAATAGCGGGCCGAGGGACCTGCGTATTTCTCCCAATTCACCTTTACCGGGATCTCCGGGTCGGTCAGGCGCAAATGGGCAGGCTGGCTTTCTTCGTGATTGGTGAAGCTGAACGACACGTTCGTCAGCCGGTCAAAGGACAATTTGCCGTCTGGCCTGGGGTATTCGATCTCTTTGTGCTTGGTCGCAGCTTCGGTGGCGTCGGCATCGGACTTGCCGTGGCGCAAGTTCAGGGGCGACCAGCCGGTCAGGTTCTGCAGCCACATATCCGCGCCGCCCACCGTCAGGGACGCGATCAGACCCTGGTTCGACCAAAGCGGCTTGACGTTGCGCACGCGCTTCAGGTCCTTGGCGATGGGTCCGGTCCGGACTTCGGTGTCGTAGTCTTCGACGGTGTCCGACGATCGGCCAGCGGCAATTGCCGCATGGGCCGCCTCTGCCGCCGCTTTGCCCGACAGCATGGCGTTGTGGTTGCCCTTGATCCGCGGGACGTTGACCATGCCTGCCGCACAGCCCAGCAACATACCCCCCGGGAACGCCGTTTTCGGCAGGGATTGCCAGCCGCCTTCGGTAATGGCCCGCGCGCCGTAAGCCACGCGTTTCCCACCCTTCAACAGGTCGGCGACCATGGGGTGATGCTTGAACCGCTGGAATTCCATGTACGGAAACACGTATGGGTTTTTGTAGTTCAGGTGCACCACGAACCCGACATAGACCTGGTTCTTGTCCAGGTGATAGATGAACGACCCGCCGCCCGCATTGCCGCCCAGGGGCCAGCCCATGGTGTGGGTCACTTTGCCGGGCTCATGCTTTTCGGGGTCGATCTCCCAAATCTCTTTCATCCCCAGGCCGTATTTCTGCGCATCGGCATCGGCGGCCAGGTCGTATTTCGCGATCACCTGCTTGGACAGTGACCCGCGCACGCCCTCGCCCAGCATGACGTATTTGCCCAGCAATTCCATGCCCGGCTCGTACCCATCGCCTTTGGTGCCATCGGGGCTGACGCCGAACTCACCGGCCACCACACCTTTGACTTCGCCGCCATCGCCAAACACCAACTCTGAACAGGCCATGCCAGGGAAGATCTCGACCCCCATCGCCTCTGCCTGCTCCGCCATCCAGCGGCACACGTTCCCCATGGAGACGACATAATTGCCATGGTTGTTCATCAGCGGCGGCATCATGGCGTTGGGCAGGCGCATTTGGCCTTCCTCGCCCAGCATATAGAAACTGTCCGAGGTGACGGGCACGTCCAGCGGCGCACCCTTCTCTTTCCAGTCAGGCATCAGCGCGTTCAGGCCGCACGGGTCCAGCACCGCCCCCGACAGGATATGCGCGCCCACCTCGGACCCTTTTTCCAAAACCACTACGTTCAAATCCGCGTCCAACTGTTTGAGCCGGATCGCCGCAGACAGGCCCGCAGGCCCCGCCCCCACGATCACAACATCATACTCCATGCTTTCGCGTTCGATGGTCTCGGCCATGGGGTCCCCGTTTTCGTCTCGCATCTGCAGAATTTGCGTAGGTATGGCGGCGCGCGCGGGGCTGGTCAATTGTGACGCTGCATCATGCCGCAGCCTGCGACACCGTTCCCCGCCTGGCGCCACGTTTGCGGTGTCATCTGGCCGGAAATACTCCGACGCGGCGCTTTCCGCCCCCGCCTTCGCCCTATATGGAGGCGCGACGTTGACCCGAGGCTGCCATGACCCCATTCCGCATTCTGCTGATCGTGCTCTGCATTGCAGGGGTGATCCTGCCGTTCCGCTATTTCCTGCCCTGGCTCATGGCCAATGACTGGAACTTGGGCGCCATGGTCGACGCGTGGCATGTGAACGATGCCACCAGCGGCCTCGTCTGGGACCTGACGGTCGCGGCGGTCACGCTGACCGTCTGGATTCTATGGGAAGTATGGAAGACGAAACGCTGGCTTGGCCTATTGGCCATCCCCGCCACATATATGATCGGCGTCAGTTTGGGCCTGCCGCTCTACCTTCTGTTGCGGAGGGGCTGATGGACCATTTCCTCTATCGCGACGGCATTCTCCATGCCGAAGATGTGCCTTTGCCCGACATCGCGGCCAGCGTGGGCACACCTGCCTATGTGTACTCCGCCGCGACGCTGCTGCGCCATTTCAACCTGTTTGACGCGGCACTGGCCTGGGGGCCGCATTTGGTCTGCTATGCCGTGAAGGCCGCGTCCAATGTCGCCATCTTGAAATTGCTGGGCGATGCGGGTGCGGGCATGGACGTCGTCAGCGAAGGCGAATACCGCCGCGCCCGCGCCGCCGGCGTGCCTGGCGATCGCATCGTGTTTTCTGGCGTGGGCAAGACACACAGGGAAATGCGCTACGTCCTTGAAAACGGCATCCGGCAGATCAACCTGGAGAGTGAGCCGGAATACCGCGCGCTGTCGCAGATTGCCGCCTCCATGGGCGTCGAAGTGCCGGTCACCGTGCGCGTGAACCCGGATGTGGACGCCAAGACCCATGAGAAGATTTCGACCGGCAAATATGGCGACAAATTCGGCATCCCCATTTCCCGCGCGCCGGAGGTTTACGGCGAAATCGCCACGCTGCCCGGGCTCAAGGTGGTGGGCATCGACGTCCATATCGGAAGCCAACTGACCGATCTGGCGCCCTTCCGGGAAGCCTACCGCAAAGTGGCCACGCTGACCGAAACGCTCCGCGCCGAAGGGCACGAGATCAGCCGCCTGGACCTGGGCGGCGGGCTTGGCATCCCCTACACCCGCTCCAACCTGGCGCCACCTGTGCCGACGGAATACGGCCAGGTGATCCGCGACGAAGTGGGCCATCTGGAATGTGAGATCGAAATTGAGCCGGGTCGCCTAATTGCAGGCAACGCCGGCATCCTGCTCACCTCCACGATCTTCATCAAAGAGGGGGAGGGCCGCGATTTCCTGATCCTGGACGCGGCCATGAACGACCTGATCCGTCCCGCCATGTACGGCGCCCATCACGACATCATTCCGGTGCAGGAGGCCCGGCCCGGCACCGACACCAAACCCTATGACATCGTCGGCCCCGTCTGCGAAAGCGGTGACACCTTTGCCAAGGCCCGCGACATGGTCCCCGTCTCTGCCGGGGATCTGATCGCCTTTCGGTCAGCCGGGGCTTACGGATCAGTGATGGCCAGTGAGTACAATTCCCGCCCATTGGTGCCCGAAATCCTGGTGCACGGGGATCACTTTGCAGTCATTCGGCAAAGACCAACCTTTGACGAGATGATTTCGCGCGATACCATTCCCGAATGGCTATCCAGTGCCTAAGTTATCTGGATAACCGACCACGACCGGAGGGATACCGTGGCCGACACCCGGACCGACCAGACACTTGCCGACGCAAAGCGCCCCCTCCGCCTAACCAAGGCGGGCCTTTGGGCCGAACGCATCACCCGTTCTTTCTGGCCTGCATGGACTGTGGGCTTTGTGGGGTTGGCGGTATGGTCCTTTGATTTGGTCGCCCCCTTATGGGAATGGAGCTTGCTGGCCGCCCTGACTGTGATTGCCCTGGTGTTGACCGTGGTCGGCCTGCGCAATTTCCGAACTCCGACCCGCGACGACGCCATAGACCGACTGGACGGGACCCTTCCGGGCCGTCCATTGACGTCTTTGACGGACACCCAAGCCATCGGGAGCGGCGACACAGCGTCGCAAGCCGTCTGGGCCGCGCACCAGCGGCGCATGAAGGATCGGTTATCTTCGGCCAAGGCCGTGCCCCCGGATTTGCGCCTGTCGCGCCGCGATCCGTTCGCGTTGCGCTACTTCGGAGTTTTGTTGGCGGCCCTGGGCCTGACCTTCGGCACGTTCCTGCGGGTGCCCGAGGCACCTGCCTTGGCCGGACCCGCCGCGCAACTGTCGACCGGCCCCGCGTGGGAAGGCTGGCTGGAGCCGCCGCGCCACACGGGCCTGCCGACGCTTTCCTTGGCGGAACTCGACCGTGGCGCCGTCGAGGTGCCCGAGGGCACGCGCGTCACCATCCGCCTCTACGGCGAAGTGGGTGCCTTGTCGGTCACCGAAACCGTGTCTGGCCGGGACCAGACCATCCCCGTGGCCCCCATCCAGGATTTTGTGGTCACCCAAAGCGGCACCCTGTCCATTGATGGCGGCGACGACGCCCCTTTGTGGACCCTGACCGCCACGCCGGACACCGCCCCACAGATCAGCCTGAACGGTGAGCCGGGCTTCGATCACCCCGATCAGGTCACCGTGCCTTGGCAGGCCAGTGATGATTACGGGCTGGTCGGCGCCACCATCACCTTCGCCCTCGACATGGACGCGACCGACCGGCGCCATGGCCTCTCTGCCAGGCCAGAGCCGCGGGAGCCGCTGACCCTCGATGTCTCCCTCCCCATCGCGGGCAGCCGGGAGGAGATTGCCGAGATCTTCCGCGCGGACCTGACCAAGCATCCCCTCGCCGGGATGCCCGTCACCGCCACGATGGCAGCGGTCGACGCGTCCGACCAAACCGGCCAAAGCGTGGATACGTATGTCCTGCCGGGCCGGGCGTTCTACGACCCCGTCGCCGCAGCCTTGATCGAGCAGCGGCGCGATCTGTACTGGTCGCGCGACAACCAGGCCCGCGTGCAGCGTATTTTGCGGGCCATCACCTGGCGGGCCGACGACACGTTCGACGCCCCGTCCGCGTTCCTGATCACCCGCATGGCGATCCGCCGCCTGGACGGCGCGCTCCTGACACCCGAAGTGCGGGACGAGGTGGCCGAAATGCTGTGGCAAGCCGCCGTCCGGCTGGAGGAAAACTCCCTCGACAGCGCGCTCGAACGCCTGCGCCAGGCCCAGGAACGCCTGTCGGAGGCCATCCGCCAAGGCGCAGACCCAGAAGAAATCGCACGTCTCATGGACGAAATGCGCGACGCCATGGACGACTACACCCGCCAACTGGCCCAACAGCAGGGCCAACAGGGGCAACAGCAACAGCAAGCTCAAGGGGAGATGCAGGAAGTCTCCCCCGATATGCTGGATCAGATGATGCAGCGCATCGAGGAATTGATGGAGCAGGGCCGCACCGCCGAGGCGCAGGAACTGCTGCGCCAGTTGCAGGAGATGATGGAAAACATGCAAGTCACCCAAGGCCAGCCGGGTCAGGGTGGCCAAGGTCAGCAGGGCGAGGGCCAGCAGGCCATGGAAGAGTTGCGCGATCAACTACGCGAGCAGCAGGGCCTCAGCGACGACGCGTTCCGCGAATTGCAAGAACAGTTCAACCCCGATGCCCAAGCCGGGGAAAGCGCGCAGAATGAGGGCCGCTCCGGCGGCCAAGGGCGCGGCCAGGAACACACGCAGCAAGGCCAAGGTCAGCAGGGCGAAAGCCAGCAACCCGGCCAGGGGCAGCAGGGCCAGCAGCAGGCGCAACGCCCCGGCAGCGGCCAGGGACAGCCCCAGGGTCAGCAGCCCGGACAGCAACAGGGCCAATCGAACCAGCAGGGATCAGGCGCGCAAGACCAGCCAGGCGCAGAACCGGACCCCCGCTCCCTGGCTCAACGCCAGGAAGCGTTGCGCCAGCAGTTGGAGCAATTGCGTGACAACCTCCCCGGCGCTGGAAGTGAGCGCGGCGACGCCGCCCGTGATGCCTTGGGCCGAGCCGAGCGCGCCATGCGCGAAGCCGAACGGGACCTGGCCGATGGCAACCTCAGCGGCGCATTGGATGACCAATCCCGCGCCATGGACGCGCTGCGCGACGGCCTGCAGGAACTGGGCCGCGCCTTGGCCGAGAGCCAGGGCCAACCCGGCGAAAACCAGAACCAAGGCCAAGCCGCACAGCGCGAGGGCAACGGTTTTCAACGGGATCCCTTGGGCCGCCAAAGCGGCGAGGGTGGCCAGCTGAGCACCAACGAGAATTTGCTGGGCGGCCCCGATGCTGCGCGCCGTGCCCAAGATTTGATGGATGAAATCCGCCGCCGGTCCGGTCAGAACAACCGGCCCAAAGTGGAACGGGACTATCTGCGCCGATTGCTCGACCGGTTCTAAGCCGGTCGGCGGCACCGGGCCGGATCAGGGTCGAAACCCGCTCACCCCGCTGCGGCGCCCGGCCCCCCCGGCCCTTCGCCGCAGGGCAGGTACCTCAAAGCTCCGCCAACCGCCTTAGCATCCCGGCGTTCGGGCAGGCATCCGGAATGGGCCGGGGCGCATCCTCGGGCAGGCTCAGGAACGTCTCACAATCTTTCACCACGGGACACCCGCGACAGCGCGTGACCGCCGCAGCCCAGCCGTCCTGTGGCAGGGCGCCGGTTTGCTGCGCTTCGGATAGATCCACCCCGGCGCTTTTTGCCATGGCGCGGATCTTTTGTAGGTGATGACGGGGGTCGCCAAGTTTGGTGGGGCGGTGCATGGTTTGGCTCTCCGAACAGGTCGCCGCAACCTTAGACCCGTCGCCCGGCACCCACTTTGATCTGGCGCAAATCCCACCCCTCGCGGTCAGGATCCCCTAGCCCGCGCCGTCGCCCAGAATTTCATCCAACTGCCGGGCAAACCAACCGCGCGGGATAAGGTGGCTGGCGGGATGGACGTCGAAGGTCAGTGTCCCGCCCCCACAGGCCCATTCATGGCGGTCAAGGGTGAGCCACTCGACCGCGCTCCACTGAAACTCCGCCGTGACCGCGCCAGGACAATCCAACCGGTCCCGCCACAGGTCCACCGCCACCAAATCACTGCCATCGGGGCCATAGGGAAAATCCAACACCGTATCCGTTGTCCCGTAGACCGCAGAAACGCGCCTCGGGGCCGGGCGGGCCGCGCAGGGTTCTGAGGCGGGAAAGGCCCCCGATACCAGCAACAGCGCGTCAATCTCCGCCGCGCTTTCGCAGGCGAAGCGCGCCGCCATCAGCGCGCCCCAGCTATAGCCGGACACGAAAAGCCGCCCATCCGTGGGGTAGCGCGCCTGCACATCTGCCAGAACGTCATTGGCAAAGGCCGTGTCCCGACTGCCCGGGCGGCGGAAGTCCCAGGTCCGGCCCAGCCCATCGGGCGCAATCAACAGAACACCCCGGGGCCGCGTGGCCCCCGCAATGCGGCGATGGGTGACGATGGTCTCTCCCTGTCGGCCCCAGCCGTGAAAATGCAGCATCACCGGCAAAGGCTGCGCCCCGTCCCAGCCTGTCGGTTCAATGACGTGATAGCCGCGGCTGCCCAAATGGCATTCGTCCATATCGGTGCAAGCCAAGCCAAGGGTCGGCATCAAAACAGCCAGAAGGGTCAGGAGGATCTGTCGCATGTCCCTTCCCTGCCAAAGCAGGCCCGCCCAGGGAAGTCACATCCCCGTGGGCGCCCGCCTGCTACAACCCGGCGGCCGTTCGGCGCACCACGTCGATCCGCGCCCGGTTGGGCGGATGGGTCCCAAGGAACCGGTCCCCCGGATCTGGAATGCGGCTGAAGAACGCCGCGCCCCGGACCGGGTCATAGCCTGCCCGTGCGGTGATGACCGTGCCCAGGGCATCGGCCTCCAACTCATGCTCCTTGGAAAATTGCCGCGCCCCCACTGTGGCGCCCACGCGCCCGATGGTCTCGGCCGTCTGTGCATCCCCGCCAAGGGCTGCGCCCAACAGCCCGCCGACGATGGCCCCCGCCGCCGCCGATTGACGCTGCTGCGCGATGTGTTGCTCGATATGGTGCGCGGCCTCATGGCCGATGACGAAGGCGATCTCATCCTGGTTGTGGGCATCCGCGATCAAGGCCTGGGTAAAGGTCAGCAATGGGCGCCCATTCCGGTCCAGCGATTGGAACGCATTGGGCGGCTGCCGCGGATCGGGATCGACGCGGATCAGAAAGTCGCAATTGACGCCCCGGGTTTGCTCCCGGCATTGCTGTTCGGCCACAGGCTCCATCCGGCGCACGGCGGCGCGGAAATTGGCGGTCGCCTGACTGGCCGAGACCGGGCCCGTGTCAGAACCGCGCGACACGGGCGCCGCTTGGCCGGGTCCGCTGGTCTCTGTGGGTGTCACTTGGCACCCCGCCAGAAGGGCCGTTGCCAAAAACGCCGCGATCATTCCGCGCATGGTTCTGTCCTTTCAAAGACCTACGTCCGAGCGATCAGTCATCACGAGGACACCATGACCGCCCCTGACAAAACACAGGAAACCCGCGTGCTTTACAATGGTGATTGTCCGATTTGTGCCTTCGAAATCGGGCATTACCGGAAAGCCGCCGATGCCCAGGGCGCGCCGCTGCGCTTTGACGACCTGAACGGCCCCGCCCTGGCGCAGTATCGCCTGACCCCCGACCAAGCGGCCAAGCGTCTGCATGCCATCCAGGACGGGCACCTTGTCACCGGGCTTGCCGCGTTCCGGGCCATCTGGTCCCAATTGCCGCGCTGGCGCTGGCTTGCGTGGCTGACGGGCTTGCCGGGCTTGCGGCGCGTGATCGGCTGGGCCTACGATCAGGTCGGGGCGCCCCTTCTCTATCGCGCGCATCTGCGCCGGGTCGCCCGCCGGGAGGAGCAGACTTGTTCACCATCGAGCACGAATTCGACGCGACCGTAATCACCCTGGTGGATGAAGGCGACAATGGCACCGCCCCCGGCGAAGACGTCGTCGTCTCTGCGTTCGAGGAGTGTATCACCTTAACCCAAGACGACCCGCGCACCGGGGCGTTGGTCCAGGTGACGCTGACCATGGGCCAAGTGCGCGACCTGGTGACGGCGCTCAACCTGCCCGAAGGCGTGTATCGCCGGCCATGACGGATCGTCCCGATTGGCTGCACCCCCTGGGCACACCTCCGCCGCTGGACAATGCCTTGGGCAGTCTTGCCGCGACCATGGCCCAGGCGCAGGTGCCCAACCGGCTGTGCCATCAATGCTTCGACGGCGCGCATGGCCCCGCCCTCATCGCCACCCTTTCGGCCATAAAAGGCGGCGCCCGCCCGGACCCGGCAGACTATTCCCAGATCTTAGCCGAGCATCCGAACTGCGTGGGCGGCCCGGACGCTTACCGCCTGACCCTGGTGCCCGCCCTGCGGGACATCTGGCTCCATGCCAACACCGACACGGCGTGGTGGGACACGTGCCTGGTGGAAAAGCTGCTGATGGCCGGTCTATGGTGCTGGCCCGAAGCACAGCAAGCCGCCCTGCGCGCCGTCGCCGCGCGTGTCGTCCTGGACTGGATCACGACCGGGACCTGCGCGCTCTGGCCCCATGACAGCCCGGCGGAGCGCATTCATATCAGCGACGACATCCTGGAATTGGCCTTGGCCACCCTGATCGACCCCGAAGACCTGGTCGCCGCAGCCTTCGCCCAAGAAACGGCCCACGCGCTCGACATCATCCTATTGGCCGAAGGCATACCCCTCGCCGCGCCGGGCTATGTGGCCGACGACGCGACGCCCGGCCTGCACGACGCCCAACCGTACCGCGCGGCCTACGGCGAGATGGCGAACATCATCCAGGCCCGCATGGCCCAGGCCGCTTTGACCCACCTGACACCGGGCTGGTGCCACCAAGCCATCGCCAAATGGGACGACGCCGACGCGGAGATGGCCAACGATCTCAGGGCGCTGGCCAGCGGCTTGTCGGACGGGACATCCCGCTTTTACGCCCTGGCGCAAGGCCCCGCTACGGGGCCGAAACCTAGTGTGCTTTTTGCGCCTTAGGGGCCGCCTCCATCTTGCGCAGCAACCGCAAGGCCCGGCGCCCCGCGGTGTAAAACGTGCCAACGGCCACCACGACCAATGCCAGCGTCAGGACCCAGACCGAGCCGGTCAGCACCACCTCTAGCGCCGACACCACCGCCCCAATGGTCACCGCCGCCATCCGCTGCGGCTTCGCAAACGGGCCCGAGAAATCTTCTCCAAAGGTCAAGGACACCGACAGCGCCCGCAAGTACGCCGTCATCACCGCCCCCGCCGCCGCCAACAGCCCTAGCCACAGCGCGCCGCAGGCCAAACCGGCCCCCGCCAAGATCAAAACATCGGCGGGCCGATCCGGCACCTCGTTCCAGAACGCCCCGGCAGGCCCGCTCCGGCCGCCCTCCACGGCGACCATTCCATCGAACAGGTTGCACAAAAGCCGCCCCTGCACGCACAAAGCTGCCAGGATCAGCATGGCACTGGCCGGGCCAGGCCGGGCCACCCCGGCCCCCCAAAACGCCAGAAACGCGAGGGCCGCGAACACCAGCGACGCCTGACTGATCCGGTCCGGCGACACGCCGCGCGCGGTCAACCACCCGGCACAGACCTTCGCCCACCCCGTCCCGCGGACGGCCAAGGGTCTGCGCCCCTCAGGCAAGGCTCTGCCAGAAGAACCGGGTCAGGTGGAAAAAGATCGGCGCCGCAAAGGCCACCCCATCCAACCGGTCCAGAAACCCGCCATGGCCCGCAATCCCGTGGCCCCAATCCTTCACCCCCCGGTCTCGCTTGGCCGCCGACAACACCAACCCGCCAAATGCGCCCATGGTCGCGGCGACCAGGGCCATGACAAACGCCCAAAACGGCCCAAACGGCGTTAACCCGTGCAAAAGCGCCCCCAGGACCGCCGCCGACAGGACGCCGCCCACCAACCCTTCCCAGGTCTTGGACGGCGACACGCGCGGCGCCAGTTTCCGACGCCCGAACATCTTGCCCCAAGTGTATTGCAGCACGTCACTGGCCTGCACCACCAGCAACAGAAACGCCACCAGCAGCAGTGACCGGCCGTCAAAGCCCGGGATCTCTAGGATCAACAGGGCGGGCACGTGGCTGATGCAGAAGACACAGATCATCAGAGCCCACTGTACCTGGGACACGCGCGCCAGAAACCCTTCGGTTTCGCCGCGCACAACGCTTAGGATTGGGGCCACCAGAAAGACATAGACTGGCACGAACACCGCATAGAACCCATACCAGCCCAATCCCACGGCCACATACTGCACCGGCAGAACCACAAGGAACGACAGGGCGAGCGCCATGTGGTCCGCCTGCTTTCGGTCGACCAGGGTCAGAAACTCCCGCAGGCACGCGAACGAACAGACTGCAAAAAGCACGACCAGGCCCACATCCCCTAGCAGGAACGCCACCCCCAGGATCGCGATCATCCCCCACCAGGCACGGATGCGATCCGTCAGATTGGCCACCACGTCCGGGTCCGTCTGCGCCCGGTCGGCAAGAACGCTTGCAATTCCGCTGGCCAGGATCAGGACCAGGAACAGCCCCCCGAACAAGACGATCAGTTCAAACGCCATGGGTCGCACCCCTGGTGAGCCCGATGGCACCGATCCCTGCGCACCCCCTCGCCATTCCCTAGGCCCCCTCGTCCCGCAGCGCCAAAAGTGCCGCGCGCGCGCGGGCCAAGAACGCCTCCTTGGTCTCCCCGTCCTCGTGCTGGAACGGCGCGCCAAAGGTCAGCGTACAGATCAGCGGCACCGGAAGACGCTCCCCCTTGGGCAAGACGCCGTTTAGGTTGCCGATCCAAACCGGCACGAACGCCACGTCCGGCCGCGCCTCCGCCAGATGGAAGAGGCCGGTCTTGAAGGGCAACAACTCTGCCTCACCCCGGTTTCTCTGCCCCTCCGGGAAGATCACCAGGGATGACCCGGCATCCACGGCCGCCGCCATCTGCGCCACCGGGTCGGTGTCGCGCACCGCGGCCACGCGTTGGATCGGCAAAATACGAAACACATGCAGGCCCAAGAACCGGCGCACCGCCTTCGGCAGCCAGTAATCCGCCGCTGCCACCGGCCGCAACGTCGCCCGCAATTCAGGCGGCACGGCGGCCCAGATCAAGATCGTGTCCGCGTTGGAGCTGTGATTGGCAAAGAACACCCGGGTCGGCCCCGCCGTGAGTGGCGCCGTCACCGTGACGCGCGGGGCACAGACCAGGCGCGCAAATGTCACGATCACGGCCTCCACCCCCCGCGCCAAAAGGCGCATCCAGGGCCGAAGGGGGGCGGCAGTCACCGGGGTATCCGTTACATTCGTCATGCGCGGTCAGACAGGCGCATCTGATCGCTGGATGCAAGACCGCACGCGTGATCGGGGCCGCAGCGTCACCGCGCGGCCCCATGTCCTGACCCATGGCGTGTCCTGAAACACTCAACTCAATCGGAGTCTAAGGAAACGCGAGATTTCAAAATCTTGGTTGCGCTTCTGCCTTCAACCTGTCGTCGGTTGAAGGCGAAACGCCTTAGCTGCCGTAGAAGAATTCTTCCCGAACGATCTTCCCATCCGCGACGGTGTAAAGCGCCACTTCTGACATCTCCTCCACCGCGTCGGTCTGCTTGTTGCGCGTCTTGATTTGCAGATAGACGGCGAACCGGTCGGGTCCGTTGGGGAACGGCCCGCGATAATCGGCCTCCAGCACCTCAAACGTACTGTCCCACCAGGCGTGCTTGCCACGGATGCCCTCGATCCCCTTGGTCTCGCGCCCTTGTCCGAAGTCCAACGCCTCCACGGAGACTGCGTCGGGGGCATAGAGCGTTTCCAACTTCGCGCCCTCCTGCCCCGTTTTCATGCCTTCCATCAACTCGTCGGCGATCGCTTGCAGGTCCATTCCACTGCCCTCTCATATTACGATGCCCTCAATGTAGCACAGCTTTGCGCCCCGGTCGCCCACCGTCCTGCCCCTTGCCGCAGGACGGGTCGCAGGGCACAAGCTTGCACGCCAAAGGGAGGAGGCGACCATGCGCCTGAAGACCAAAACCGCCATCGTGACCGGCGGCGCATCGGGCTTTGGCCAGGGCATCGCCCAGGTCTTTGCCGCGGAAGGTGCCCGCGTCCTGGTGGCTGACCTGAACGCCGACGGCGCCGCAACCGTCGCGACCGCCATCGGCGGGACCTTCGCCCAGATGGACGTGGCCAAGGCCGCCGATTGGGCCCGCGTTACCGACCAAGCCATGGCCGACTGGGGGCGCATCGACATTCTGGTGAACAACGCGGGCATCACCCACTTGCCCCAACCCATGGAAGACGTGTCAGAGGAGGATTTCGACCGCGTCCTGTCGGTCAACGCCAAATCCGTGTACCTGTCCGCGCGCCACGTCGTGCCGCGCATGAAGGCGCAGCAATCGGGCGCCATCCTGAACGTCGCCTCCACCGCGGGGGTGTCGCCGCGCCCAGGACTCAACTGGTACAACGCCTCCAAGGGCTGGATGATCACCGCCACCAAAACCATGGCCGTCGAACTGGCCCCGTCGGGCGTGCGCGTGAACTGCCTCAACCCCGTGGCCGGCGAAACACCCCTCCTGGCCAGCTTCATGGGCGAAGACACCCCAGAGATGCGCGCCAAATTCCTGGCCACGATCCCCTTGGGCCGGTTTTCCACGCCACAAGACCTGGGCCATGCCGCACTGTTCCTTTGCTCTGACGAGGCCAGCATGATCACCGGCGTCGGGCTGGAGGTGGATGGCGGCCGCTGTATCTGACGGCGCGCACGGCGTGTCGTCGCCCTCCACATCTGGACACGCCGAAAAGCCACGGGCACCCTGTCCGCCATGCGACTCGCCGTGCAAATCGATGTCTTTACCGGCGATTTCGCCAGCCAGATGTTGGCCTATGCGCATCTGCTCGACACGGCCGAGCGGGCGGGCCTGTCCCCCGATATGGACCATATCGACGTCATGGTGCCCCCCACGCGACAGCGGTTGGGCGCCTATTTCGACGACGCCACTGTGGCGGAGATTCTGGACCGTGGGGCAGGCCAAGCCCTTGTCCTGGTCCTGCCCGGCGCCCTTGTCACCGGGCGCTTCGCCGCCGACCACCGATTGACCCACCTGGGCCGCATGGCGGGTCACATGGTGCGCGCGTGACGCCCGGGCCGCAGAACGCGATCACCGATGTGGCGGGCCTGCGCGTGGGCCACGCCCATGACGCGGCCTTGGCCTCCGGCAGCAGTGTTTTGGTGGGCGACGCGCCCTTCACCTCGGGGGTCCATGTCATGGGCGGCGCGCCCGGCACGCGGGAAACCGACCTCCTCGCCCCAGACAAACTGGTTCAGCAGGTGGACGCCCTGGTCCTCTCCGGCGGGTCCGCCTTCGGGCTGGACGCCGCGTCCGGCGTTGTCGACGCCCTGCGCCAACAGGGCCGCGGCTTTGCCGTGGGCGACCAACGTGTGCCCATTGTCCCCGCCGCCATCCTGTTCGACCTGCTGAATGGCGGCGATAAAACCTGGGACAGCAACCCGTACCGCGCCTTGGGCCAAGCAGCCTTGGCCGCCGCCCGCCCTGACTGTCCGCTGGGCAGCGTCGGCGCGGGCTACGGCGCCACCACACAGGGTTTGCGCGGCGGGCTCGGCACCGCCTCCGGCAGGCTGGACAACGGGGTGACCGTCGGCGCCATGGTTGCCGTCAACGCCGTGGGTCGGGTCTGCGATGACGCGGGCCGCTTTTTCGCCGCGCCCTTCGCCTTAGGGGACGAGTTGGGGCTGAGCCCCGCACCCGGAACGCTTCCCCCCGGGTGGGAGCCGTCGGGCGACGCGACCCCCGGCCAATCCACGACCATCGCCATCGTCGCGACAGACGCGGCCTTGACCCAAGCGCAGGCCACGCGGCTTGCGATCGCCGCCCATGACGGCATGGCCCGCGCGATCCAACCCAGCCATACGCCCCTGGACGGCGATCTGATCTTTGCCGCCGCGACTGGGGTGCATGCGCTGGCCGATCCGGCCTGGGATAGCCTGCGCCTGGGACACGCCGCCGCCACATGCCTTAGCCGCGCCATTGCCCGCGGCGTCCGCGCCGCCGCACCCGGTGGCGTCCTTCCGGCCTATCAAGACCGGTTCCCCGGCTGACCGGACCCGCCCGCGCGCAGACCCCCGTTTGCCGGGTTCCCCTTCAAATCCCGGCAAATTCTCACACCGCCGTGACGGTCCATCATCCGTCTGTGAAGTCCGTGCGCGCGCCACTGCTCGATGTGCAATTTCGCACCTAAATCTTCCGCTTCTCACAGAGGCGTGCATTGAAGGTGACCAGTATATGCCCCACTTCTGACACATGCCGGGCAAACAGCGAGAACGCCGCCGGCACCATGAAACCAATACCGCCCTGGATGGGTGTCGAAACGGCACCTTCCATGACGGCAACCACTGGAAAGGACACTCAGATGACATTGACCCTGAAATCCGCCCTGATGGTCGCCGCTCTCTCCGCGCCGCTGCTTGTGGGCTTCGTGCCCGCCGCCTCCGCGTCTGAGTCCGCCGACCAGGCCACTGAGGAATTGATCACGACCAAATCGGACCGAGGTGGCCATAGCGCCGCCGCGCTTGCGATCCTGGCGAGCATCGCAGCCGAACAGGACGATTGACTCTGCCCTGACGACCTCACCCCCCCTCGGAGGTCTGTCACGCTCGCGCGCCCATCCCCCCAGATGGGCGCGCTTTTTTTGGGCACCGCAGAGAGGGGGACAGGGACATTTCGCCGCCAATGGCGCGCGCCGAACCTGAATGAGGTCCAGGTCTATTGGGCGCCGAAACGCCCGCGATCTCCAAACACTGGGCAATTGCAGCCGTTTGATCGCGGACGGGCTTGCCACCCACATCCGACTGCAGTGACCCCTCGACAGGTTCCCAACGGCCAGATGAAGACCAAACTTTAACCAGATCGTGGGACGGTAATTTTGTGATCTCTCCCTCTGGTCGACCTATCGGCTAGACGAGCGCACATGGGTGCCCATATCGGGCAAGGCACCGACACCGGCAGCATGCGATGCAAGAAGCGGCTTGCCTAGGACGGGCGGGTGAGCCCGTTAGGGTTCACACCCGGCGATCCTGGAAGAATTCGGTCAGCACCGCAGCACACGCCGCGCCATCAATCCCGTCGAACACCTCCGGCCGGTGATGGGTCTGCGGGTGTTCGAACACCCGCGCGCCGCGAAGCACACCCCCGGATTTCGGGTCCGACGCGCCGAACAGCAGCCGGTCCAGGCGGGCATGGGCGATGGCCTGGGCACACATGGCGCAGGGTTCCAAAGTGACCCAAATTGTACAATTCACCAAGCGTTCTAGCCCCAGTTCTGTACAAGCTTTCTTAATGCACAGCATTTCCGCGTGGGCCGTGGGGTCCAACAGCTCTCGGGTGCGATTCCCGTCCCTGGCGATCACTTCCGTCCCTCGTGTGATCACAGCCCCCACCGGCACCTCCCCCCGTTGCGCGGCGGCACGGGCCTCTTCCAGGGCAAGGGGCATGAAAGATCGAAACATACACCTGTCCTGCCCGTGTGACGCACCCGGCGCAAGCCGCTTCCCTGTGGCGGCGAATGGGCGTAAGGGCGCCCCATGCGCGACACATCCAAACGCCCGCCCCGCCGCCCTGACGCCCCATCCAAGCACACGCACCGTGGTGTCGGAGGGGAGAGGGTGGCCAAAGTCATCGCCCGCGCGGGCCTCGCCTCCCGGCGGGATGCCGAAGCGATGGTGCTGGCCCGGCGTGTGTCCGTGAACGGAAAAACCATTGCGTCGCCCGCGGTTAATGTGGGGCCCAGCGATACGGTGACCCTGGATGGCAAGCCCTTGCCCAAACCCGAAGCAGCGCGCGTCTGGCTGTACCACAAACCTGCGGGCCTTGTGACGACCGAGAAGGATGAGAAGGGCCGCGAGACCGTATTCGACGCCTTGCGCGGGGATTTGGGCCGCGTTCTGTCCATAGGTCGTCTGGACTTAACGTCGGAAGGGCTTCTCCTGCTGACCAACGACGGCGACCTCAAGCGCCGATTGGAACTGCCCGAGACCGGCTGGCTGCGCCGTTACCGTGTCCGCGTCAACGGCAGCCCCGATGAGGCCGCGTTGCAAAAGCTGCGCGACGGCATCACCGTCGACGGAGAGGCATTCGCCCCCATGAAAGTCACCATGGACCGCCAGCAAGGGGCGAATGCTTGGCTGACCATCGGCCTGCGCGAAGGCCGCAACAGAGAGATCCGCCGCGCCACCGAAGCCGTTGATTTGATGGTGAACCGCCTGATCCGGGTCAGCTATGGCCCGTTTCAACTTGGCAACCTGGCCGCCGGGGAGGTGGAGGAGATCAAGCCCCGCGCCCTGCGCGATCAGTTGGGGGGCTTGTTTGATGGGCCCTTGGCCGAAGCCCGGCGCGACACTGGCCCCCGAAAGGAGCGTCCCGCCGCATCCGGGGATCGCCCAAATCGCGGCCCCAGACGTGACCGCGACGATGCAGGGCCCCGCGGCCCACGCCCCCGCAAAGACGGCCCCGGGGGCAAACCGTCAAGCGGCCCGCGCCGCGACAGGGATGGCACGTTGGACCGTCCGCGTGAGGATCGCAAACCCAAGGGCCGCTTCGACGAAACCACATCTGACCGGCCCAAACGCGACCGGGATGGCGCGTCTGACCGTCCGCGGGACGACCGCAAACCCAAGGGCCGTTTCGGCGACAAGACGTCCGACCGGCCAAGCCGCGGGCGTGATGGTGGCCCGGACCGCCCGAGAGACGACCGCAAACCGCGCAAAGACGGCCCGGACAGACCGTTCAAGGGTCCCAAGGGCCGCGATGATCGCAGACCTGACCGGGACGGCGACGCCGCTGATCGCCCCAAAACCCGCGCCGAACGCAAGGCAGAGATGCGCGCGGACACGTCGGTGTCCCTGCGCAAAGGGGGTCAGCGCGGCAAAGGCATCGCCAAGCCAAAGCGGTCAAAAGGCACCAAGCCCTATCGGAAGCCAGGAGCCGACGACAAATAGGCCGCAAAGCACGTTGTCGTAAGCCGGGACTTGCGCAGCAGCGCTATGCCTCGTCTTCGGTGTCGTCTTCGGTGCTATGGCGCTGGATCAGGCCAGCCTGGGCGATGAAGAACGCGAACATGGACCCGGGCAGGACAAAGGTCTCAAAGGTCACCCAAATCTCGGTGGAGAAGAAGCGCCACACAATCTCGTTGGCCAGGGCGGATGCGACGAAGAACCAGGCCAGGCGCTTGGTCAGGATCATCCAACCCGCCTCATCCATGGGCAGCGCTTCGCTGAGCACCAAGGACAGAAGGCTCTTGCCGCGCCACAGCCCCACAAACAGAACACCGCCCAGCAGCAGGTTGATGATTGTGGGCTTGATCTTGAGGAACCGTTCGTCGTTCAGCCAGACCGTCAGCCCGCCAAAAACGATGATGAGCCCCGCCGTCAGGACCTGCATGGGGCTCAACTTGCCCGTCAGCCACCACATTGCCGCGATGGACGCCAGGATCACGGGAATAAAGAGGGCCGTGACCGCAACAAAGCCGCCATATTCCGTGCCGCCAATGACGAAGGTCTCGTCCTTGAGCCAAAGATAGGCGACGAAGAAGCCCAGCACTGGGCCCAGCTCCAACGTGGTCTTCAACCAGCCTGCGATCTTTTTCTCAGCCATCGGCAGTCCCTTCCTTCACCCGCAGCTATGCGTTTGGGCCGCGCGGGTCCAGGGCATGTGCGCGCGGTGCCGCAGATAGATGCGTCAGGCGGCCAGGGTCACCCGGCATCAGCCCCCGAACTCCACCACCACTGCGCCCAGGGCGATCAAGCCCATCAAGGCCAAGCGCCGTGGACCCAATGGTTCCTTCAACCAGATCCAGCCGATCAGCGCGGCGAACACCACCGAGGTTTCGCGCAAGACTGCCGCTTCGCCGACGCTGTCCAGGCGCGTGGCCAGCATCACGGCCCCAAAGGACCCATAGGCGATCAAGCCGCCCAAAACGCCCAGTTTCAGAAGCGGCAGTTCCGGGCGCCGCATGCGGCCCCTGGCCAGGGCCAAAAGGGGAAAGTCCAAGGACGCCAAAAAGAAGAACCACGCCAGAAATGTGAAAGGGTCGGGCATGGCACGCATGCCGTAGGCGTCCCACGTGGTGTAAAGCGCGACACTTGCCCCCGTGGCCACGGCCAGGCCCAAGGCGGGCAGCAACGTGTCTCGGTCGACGGTCACTTTCCACAAATTGTACAAAGACAAGCCCAGCAGGCCCAAGACCAGCAGGCCGACGCCCACCCATTGCGCTGGTGTGAACCGTTCCCCAAAGATGAACCCCGCCGCAATCACCGTGAACAGCGGCCCGGTGCCACGTACCACCGGGTATACCACGGTGTAGGCACCGCGATCATAGGTCAGTGCCATCAAGGTCTTATAGCCGAAATGGATCACGACGGTGCCCGCTAGGATCCACCAAAGGTCCAGCGGGGGCAGGGGCACCAGAAACAGAAGGGGGACGGACATGACGACCAACGCACCATCAATGGCCGTCCGCGCCGTCCACGGATCATAGCGCCGCTTTTGAAGCGCGCCGAACACCGCATGCAGGAAGGCCGCCAAGAGGGCGAGACCGAGGGCCAGGTTATGCCCCACCGACGTCCCCGAGATCGAGACGACCCAGTCGCCCATCAGGACAGCCAGCGGTCGATGGGGTCGGTTGCGCTCCATGTGGATGCCCAGGTGGGCGCATGGCTGACGCCCACGAAGACCAACGCCTCTGCCGCCGCCGAGAAACCCTGGATCAGGTGCCGCACCATCCGCTCTTCCAAGCCAGTCTCTCGATACTCTGCCCGCACGGCCAGGGCATCGATCAAGGCGATGGGCAATTTTGGGTCGGACACGTTGGGCGCCAAACGCGGGCGGAGCGTGTCATCCGTCAGCACCACCAGCGCCGCCTGCCCCACCAACAGGTCGCGATCCCGGGCCCAGATGGCCGAATGGCCTGCAAACCCCGCGGGGCAGGTTTGTTTCGGCAGATGCCCCGCCGCAGAAAGGAACGCGTCCCGCTCTGCGTCATTGCGGGGGAACAGGTCGTCGCCAATCCGAAGGACGTCGCCGTCAGACATGGGTGGGGGGCTTTCGCCCACACGGACGGCGCCACGTCATTTGGACAGGCCGACCAGGGCGGCGGCGAATTCCTCCGGGTCAAACGCGTCCAGGTCGTCAATCTGCTCGCCCACGCCGATGGCATGGATGGGCAACCCGAACTTGTCGGCCAAGGCCACTAGGACACCGCCCTTCGCGGTCCCGTCGAGTTTCGTCATCACCAAGCCCGACACATCGGCAAGCTTTTGGAACGTCTCGACCTGGCTGAGCGCGTTCTGGCCCGTCGTCGCATCTAGCACCAACAGCGTGTTGTGGGGCGCGCTTGGGTCTTTCTTGCGGATGACCCGGACGATCTTGGCCAGTTCTTCCATCAAGTCGGCGCGGTTCTGCAAGCGGCCTGCCGTGTCGATCATCAGCAGATCGGCGCCCTCGGCCTCGGCCCGCGTGATCGCGTCGAAGGCGAGGGAGGCGGGGTCCGATCCTTCCGGCGCGGTCATCACGGGGACCCCTGCCCGTTCGCCCCAGACTTGCAATTGTTCGACGGCGGCGGCGCGAAACGTGTCACCGGCGGCGATGACCACCGATTTGCCCGCGGCGCGAAACTGACTGGCCAACTTGCCGATGGTCGTCGTCTTGCCAGAGCCATTGACGCCCACGACCAAAACCACTTGGGGCCGCTGGCGGGTCAAGGGCATGGGGCGGGCCACAGGCTCCATGATGCGGGCGATTTCCTTGGCCAGGGCCTGTTTAATCTCCTGCGTGGATATCCGGCGTCCCATACGCCCCTCGGCCAAGTTCGCAGTCACGCGCAGCGCAATATCGACCCCCATATCCGAGGCGATGAGCAGTTCTTCCAACTGCTCCAGCATCTCGTCATCCAGAACACGGCGGGGCGCGTCGTCCTGCGCGGTGCGCCCGATGAGGCGAGAGATTAGACCTGGCTTCGCTGCCTCCGTGACAGGTGCGTTTGCGGGCATCTCCTCGGGTGGATCGGACGGGGTGGGCGGCGGCTTGGGGGCCACCGGTTCTGGCTCCGGCACGCGCGCAGGCTCAGGCGGGGGCGCGGGTGCGGGCGCAGGGTCCGGCGCACCCTCACCGCCCTCATCGACGATGGCGTCCAGCCCCTCCTCCAACTTCGACGAGGACCGGGTCAAACGGTCTTTGAGCTTTTTGAAGAACGACATGGGCGACCCCTTTCCAGTCACCACCTAATATGCGCCGCGCGAAGGGAAAAGCCCGTTGACAGAGCGGGGCCAAGGGCGGACCGTGCCCGGGATGCTGCGTTGGATTGTCTTGATCGGCCTCTGGGCTGCACCGTGTCTGGCGCAAGACACCGCGCCGGAACGCTATTGCCCTCAGGACGGCGATCCGTTGGGGCAGTGCATTTCTGTCGACAGCTTCTCAGAAGACCTCTGCGGTGTGATCGAGGCCCATGCCGCCTTGCGTGGCCTACCGGCCGGGTTTCTGGCCCGGCTTCTGTGGCAAGAAAGCCGGTTCGACCCCAATGCCGTCAGTCCGAAACAAGCCAAGGGCATCGCGCAATTCATCGACAGCACTGCCCGCTTGCGGGGGCTGGACGACCCGTTCAACCCTGCGGCAGCCGTGTCCAAATCAGCGGAGTACTTGGCTGAGATGTCGGAGCGGTTCGGCAATCTGGGCTTCGCGGCCATCGGCTACAATGGCGGAGAGCGCCGGGCAGAGGGGTTCAAGGCCGGAACCGGCGGATTGGCCCGCGAAACCCGCGACTATGTGCGCATCATCACCGGCCTCACGGCGGAGCAATGGCGCGACGATCCCCCGGAGGACGTGGCCTTCGCCCTGGACGGCGACACCCCGTTTCAGGAAGCTTGTGTGACCATGGCGGCAGAGCGACGCTTGTCGCCCTTGGTGCCCGACGGTCCGGCCTATTCCCTTTGGGGGGCGCAGATCGCCTTTGGCGCGGACCGGTCTGCGGCCAAAGCCGCCTATGGCAGGTTGGCCCCGTCCTGTCAGACCCAGGCGCCCGCGGCCAAGCTGGAATATATTCCCGTGCAACGGCGCGGTCCCGGTTCGCGCACATATATCATGGTGCGGGTTGGGGCGGACACACGGGCACAGGCTGCGGATCTGTGCCGCAACATCTCTCGCGCGGGGTGCCCATGCCGCGCTTTTCGAAACTGACCGCGCGGCGAAAGGGGACCTTTGCCCCACGTCGACGTCGTGATTTGGTGACAAATCTGTCGTAACACGCCGTGGCTTCCTCAGTTTTGGACATTCCATGACAGCGATCCTGACCCTCAACACGGGGTCGTCCTCCCTCAAATTTGGCGTCTACGAAGATGCGGTGGATCCGGTCCTGCGCTTTCACGGCGGGGTGTCCAACATCGGACATGGCGCCACACTGACGATCGAAGGGGACGGGCGCACGCGGTCGGCGGCCATCGACGCGCCGGACCATCACGGCGCGCTTGACCGTCTTATGGCGGCCCTGCGTCCCCATTTGGCCGGGCTGACCGTGGCCGGGGTTGGCCACCGGATCGTCCATGGTGGCCTTGATTTCGCGGACCCCGTGGAACTGACGCCTGCGGTGGTCGAGGCATTGACGCAGTTGATCCCCCTTGCCCCCTTACACCAACCGCAGAACCTGGACGGCGTGCGGCTGGCCGCGCGGATGGTGCCCGATGCGGTGCAGATCGGCTGCTTCGACACGGCGTTCCATCGGGGTCATCCTTGGGTGAACGACACCTTCGCCCTGCCCCGCACGTTCTATGACGCTGGGGTCCGGCGCTACGGTTTCCATGGGCTGAGCTATGACTACATCACCGGCCACATTGCGCAGGCATATCCTGACCTTCGGCATGGCAAGCTGATCATCGCCCATCTGGGAAACGGCGCGTCCATGTGCGCGGTCCAAGATGGGCGCAGCGTCGGGTCCACCATGGGGTTTTCCGCCTTGGACGGTCTGCCCATGGGCACACGGTGCGGCCAGATCGACCCTGGGGCCGTCCTGTATCTGATCGACCAGCAAGGCATGGACCCGAAGGACGTCCTAGACCTGCTCTACCACCAAAGCGGGCTTCTGGGTCTTTCGGGTCTGACCAGCGATATGAGGGACCTGTTGGCCGCGGGGACGCCAGAGAGCGCGCAGGCCATAGACTACTACGTCTTTCGCGCACGCCGAGAGATTGGCGCCCTGTCGGCGGTTCTGGGTGGCATAGACGGCTTGGTTTTCTGCGGCGGGATTGGCGAGAATGCCCCCGAAATCCGGGGCCGGATCATGCAAGATATGGGCTATCTCGGCCTGTCCATCGACACGCACGCGAACGAAGCGGGGGCCGCGGAAATTGGGGCGGGACCGACGCGCATCCTGGTCATCCCCACCGATGAAGAACGGGTGATTGCGCGGGCCGTCAGCGTCGCGTTGGCCCGGCGCAAGGCCGCCTGAGGAGTGGGATGTCAGAGTTCGCGGGTCAGCGCCGCGTGGAGTCGCTCTCTGGCGGCGGGCACGGGGCGGTCGCCCAAGCTGACAGCCAGTTTTCCTAGAAAGTGGCCGGTCACGCCAAGGCTCTCGACGACGCCCGCCAGGGTCGCGGGACCGCCTAACATCACCTCCGGCAAGGGCAAGAGCCGATCCGCCCAATCACCCGCCCCGCGCCGACTGACCGCGCGCCCCGTCCGGGGGGAAACATAGCTCAGGTCGTTGGCGCCCCCGTCCACTGCACAGGACCTCAGGTCCAGGGGCATCCCGCCTTCAGCCAACAGGGCCATCTCCCAGAAAATGACGTCGCGCAGCCACCCCTCTCCGCTGGCGACCGCGTCCAGAAGGCCTTCTGTTTCGGCGTAGAACTGCCCTTGCCGCTCCCGCTCCGGCAAGAAGAAGGCGGCCAGCGCGCAAATCGCGCTGAGCGCCTGGAGGCGGAGCGGGTCCGACAGGACCAGGGACATGCGGCTACGCTGCAACTCCACACCGGACCAGGTGCCCAGATGGCTTTCAAGGCGGGCGCGCCAGGTCACGTCCACTTGGTTGCCCGCTTGCAGTAGGGGCACCTTTTTGCGCGACTGCCCCCCGTGCACCACGCCCAGATGCCGGCCATGCTCTGCGGTGAGCACCTCCAGAATGGCCGCCGTCTCACCGTGGGCGCGCAGGCTCAGGACAATGCCTTGGTCACGCCATTCCATCACTCCAGACCCGCTTCGCCAAGCAGATGGCGCCCGTGGCGGTCTTCGACCTCCAGCACCCAAAGATCGGGGTCAAAGCCAGACTGCCGCTGAATGGCCGCGTCGCAATCGGGTTCGGGCCCGGCGGTCAATTCAACCCAAGTCCTGTCCCCGCTTTGCAGGTCGAAACTGCGGTGAAAAACCTGAGCCTTCCCGTCGAGCGTGTTCAGTTTGACCAGAACCGCGCCCGCGGTATCATCGCCATGGCGGGTGACAAAGCACGGAATGTCGAACAGCTGCAGCCGTTTGCGATAGGCGGCAACCCAGAACGCAGCGGTCAAGCGCGCCACGGGTCCACCCCAGGCCACAGCCGCCGCGCCGTCATTTGGCCCCGTCTTTGAAGTCGAGGCCCATGGCATCGAAGCGCTCGGCCTCCTCCAACCAATTGGGACGGACCTTCACTTGCAAGAACAGGTGAACGCGCCGCTCAAGGAAGGTTTCCAAGTCGATGCGCGCGGCCTGGCCGACGGCCTTGGTCGTCTCGCCCTTCTTGCCCAAAACGATGCCCTTATGGCCGTCCCGCGCCACATAAATCACTTGGTCGATCCGGGCGGACCCGTCGGGGCGGTCCTCCCAGGTCTCCGTCTCTACGGTCAATTGATAGGGCAGTTCCTGGTGCAGTCGTAGGGTCAGCTTCTCGCGCGTGATCTCGGCGGCGATCATGCGCAAGGGCAGGTCAGCGATCTGATCTTCGGGGTAGAGCCACGGGCCCTCGGGCACCGATTGCGCCAGATCCGCCCGCAACTTATCGACGCCATGCCCCTTCTCGGCGGAAATGAGATACGTGTCCACAAACGGATAGGCCGCGTTCATCTTTTCAGTCAGAGCCAAAAGAACCTGCGCCTCGACCCGGTCGATCTTGTTGATGGCCAGCAAGACGGGTTGAGCATCGCTGCGCCGTTCCTCCAAACTGTCGAGGATGGCTTGCACCCCGTCCGTCAGGCCGCGATGGGCTTCGATCAACAGGACAACCACATCTGCATCGGCGGCCCCGGACCAAGCGGCGGCGACCATGGCGCGATCCAACCGGCGTCGAGGGCGGAACAGGCCAGGCGTGTCCACGAAAACCAGCTGTGCGGCCCCTTCCATCGCGACGCCGCGAATGCGCGCGCGCGTGGTCTGCACCTTATGGGTAACGATGGACACTTTGGCGCCCACCATGCGGTTCAGCAGGGTGGATTTGCCGGCATTCGGCTCTCCGATCAGGGCGACAAAGCCCGCGCGTGTCATCTCATCCGTCATGGGCCACTTTCTGCAGCAACGCTTTGGCTGCCGCCTGTTCGGCCGCGCGCTTGGAGGGGGCCTCTCCTCCGGCCGATTGGCCGTCTTCGAGTTGGGCCCGCACTTCGAAAAGCGGGGCGTGATCGGGTCCAGACCGCGCAACGACCTGATAGCTGGGCGGGGCCATTTTCTTACTCTGCGCCCATTCTTGCAACGTGGTCTTTGCATCGCGCGCGTCTTCGGCGACGGTGGCCAGACGGTCGCCCCAAAGGCGCAGGATCACCGCCCGCGCGGTGTCCAGGCCCGCATCAAGATAGATCGCGGCGATCAGCGCCTCCATCCCGTCGCCCAAAAGGGCCAGCTTGCGCCGCCCTCCGGTCACCTGCTCGGACTTGCCGAGCTTGAGGACAGCGCCCAAATCCACCTGCCGCGCCACATCGGCGCAGGTTTCCTTGCGCACCAGCGCATTGAAGCGCGGCGCCAACTGCCCCTCGGCGGCGCCCTCATCCTCGGACATGAGCGCCTCGGCCATCACAAGTCCCAGCACGCGGTCGCCCAAAAACTCCAACCGCTGATTGTCGGGCCGCGTGGGTGAGGCGATGGAGCTGTGCGTCATTGCGCGCACCAACAGATCCGGCTTGGCAAAACGATGCCCGATGCGCGTCTGGAACGCCTCAAGATCGCGAGAGAGTTTCATTCCACGGCCACCCAGAAACGGTCAAACCCCTGGAAATTGAACAAAACGCGGGCGATCCGTCCACGGATCAGATCCGTTGGCACGGGGCCCACGCCGCCCGCTGATACGGGCACCCGACTGTCGACGGAATTGTCGCGATGGTCGCCCATCACGAACACATGCCCCTCTGGGACGACCAGGGCGGGGACCTGATCAAGGCGCCCAAGTTCCACGTCCAAGACACGGTGGGCCCGCCCGCCGGGCAGGGTTTGCACCGCCTGGGCCAGACGGCAGGGTTGGTCCGCTTGCTGCATACCGCCAAGACAGCGCATTTGGGGGCGGGCGGACGACCTGGCAATGATTTCTGCGCGCGGGCTCTCGGGCACAGGCACTCCGTCCAAGACCGGTCGCCCCGCCTCCATGGCGATACTCTCTCCGGGTAGTGCGATGATCCGCTTGGTGAAATCCTGGCCCGTGACGGGATGGGCAAAGATCACCACGTCGCCGCGGGCCCATTGCCCATTGCGCCATGCCAAGACGTAATCCCCGGGCTCCAGCGTTGGTGACATGCTGCTAGACGGGATGGTGTACGGCGCCCAGGCCACCCGGCTGAGCACGAAAAGGGCGGATAAGCAGATCAGTGCCAGGCCCAAGCGATACCGGGGCGCCGGGGCGTAGCGGCCGTCGTCGACGGTTTGGCGTCGCCAGAACAGGGTTGCTGGCAGGGCGAAGACGCCCAAGACTGGAACCGCCCCCAACAACGCCCAATACCCGCTGCGCCCCGTCCCATGGAGCCAGCGGACCCACGCCACCATTGTCACCACTGTCAGGATGGCCAACGCCGCCCACAGTGGCAGGCGCATGGAAAACGGCAAACCGGGGTCTAGGATCGCCACAGCAGAAAGCCCCAAACTGCCCAACCATGGCAGCACAACGGCCCATCGACCGCCCGTCCCCGCCAGGGACAGGCGATAGCCCGGAGCCGATCCCGTCACACGATCTCCTCGAAGAAGCGATCCAGGCGCCAAGTCCAGAAGAACAACATCCGACGGCCGGCCGAGGAAAAGATCACGCGATCTGCGCGACCGATCAGATTCTCATAGGGCACGAAGCCAACGCCGCCTTGGGACCGCGGCTCCCGACTGTCGGAGGAGTTGTCCCGGTTGTCGCCCATGAAGAAATACATGCCATCCGGCACTGTATAGACATTGGTGTTGTCGGTGAAGCGGCGCGGATTGTTGTCCAGAATGTTCAAGACCGAGTGGCTGACGCCGTTGGGCAGAACCTCAGTGAAGCGCTGCTTGATGCAATCACCGCCCTGCCCAACCGTGCCATTGGCGCATCCTGGCAGGATCTGCTCGGGCCCTTGGGGGGCGAAGGTCTCCACGAAGGGCTCCTCCGGCTCCAATGGCAATGGCGCCCCGTTCAGGATCACCTGGCCATTCTGTACTTGGATCGTGTCGCCGGGCAGGCCCATGACCCGCTTGATAAAATCAGCATTGGTGACCGGATGGCGGAAGACGACGACGTCACCCCGCTCCGGCTCCGACCCAAAGATACGACCCGACACGGGGCAGGCCGAAAAAGGACAGGAATGGCGCGAATAGCCATAGGCCATCTTGTTGACGAACAAGAAATCCCCGATCAGCAGCGTGTCCTTCATGGACCCCGAGGGAATCCAAAATGGTTGAAAAAAGAGGGTCCGAAAAACGCCCGCAATCACCAAGGCCCAGAAGACCGTTTTGACAGTCTCCCAAGGTCCATCCGTCTTCGCTGCCGCCATGGTGTGCTCACCCTTCGTTCGTCTGCTCGCGCCTTTCGTTCCACTGCCCCGTGCCCCAAAGAGTGTCAACAGCGGGACGCGCGGGCTTAGGCGTACGGACGGGCCTCGATCACAACGAAGGCTTGGGCCCACGGATGGTCATCGGTCAGGGACACGTGGATCACCGCCTCATGGCCGTCGGGGGTCATCTGTTCCAGCCGGTCGGCGGCCCAACCGGTGACATGCATGATCGGCTGGCCGGTGTGCAGATTGGTCACGGACATGTCTTTCCAAGCGATCCCCATGCGCAACCCGGTGCCGAGCGCTTTGGAACAGGCCTCCTTCGCGGCCCACCGTTTGGCATAGGTCCCCGCCACATCCTTTCGGGACGCGGCCTTCTTCTGCTCCCGCTCCGTAAAGACACGGTTGCGGAACCGATCCCCGAAACGGTCGAGAACGCCTTGGATGCGGTCGATATTCGCCAGGTCAGTGCCGATCCCCAGGATCATCTGGCCCACCCTTGGCCCCGATCACGGGTCGCCCGCATGCACGAGTTCACGCTCATGCAATCCCCCGGGCCACGTCCATGATCCGACGCATTTCCGCCAACGCCGGGGTCAGGCCCAGAAACACAGCCTCTCCGATCAGAAAGTGACCGATGTTCAACTCCACCACTTCCGGCAGGGCGGCAATGGGGGACACGCTGTCATAGGTCAGGCCGTGGCCCGCATGGACCTCCAGCCCGGCCGCATGGGCCAGGCGCGCGCCCTCGGTCAGGCGCCCCAACTCGTCGGCGGCGTCTTTCATCCGACCCTCCGCCACGGCATCGCAATAGGCGCCGGTGTGCAATTCGACCACCTGGGCGCCGATGCGGGCGCTGGCCTCGATCTGCCGCGGGTCGGGGGCAATGAACATCGACACACGGGCGCCCATATCGACGAATGGCGCAATGTATCCAGTCAACCGGTTCGCATCCGCAGCCACGTCCAAACCGCCTTCGGTCGTCCGCTCCTCCCGCCGCTCCGGCACGAGGCAAACAGCATGCGGCCGGGTCGCCACGGCGATGCGCTGCATCTCCTCGGTGGCGGCCATTTCAAAATTCAGCGGGATCGTGATGGCGTCCCGAATCGCGGCCATGTCCGCGTCGCGAATGTGGCGCCGGTCTTCCCGCAGGTGGGCGGTAATGCCGTCGGCACCGGCAGCCTCCGCCATGACGGCGGCGCGCACGGGGTCAGGGTTGTCCCCGCCGCGGGCATTCCGAAGCGTGGCCACATGGTCGATATTGACCCCCAAACGCAGCTTTTCCATGGCGTCCTCCTGCCCTGTTCGGACAGACACCTAGTGCGTTTTGATCTGGGTTAAAACGCCAAGGCGCACGACCTCCGCCGCAGGCGCGTGCCCTAGTCTTGGGAACAGTCCAGCCGCATGTTCACCAGGGCGATGTCGCCAATGGCGGACCCTGGAAGAACGCGGCACCCGGTCGCCTGCTCCGTGGCAAGCACGGCCGCTGCCGTCACTTCGGACACGCCGGGCCGCCAAACGCGGTTCGTCCGCGTGGCCTGCGCCTGTTTGAGATTCCAGTTGACCCGAAAGCTGTGCCCACCCGCCTCCGCCGTGCCGGTGCGGTCCAAGCGATCCAACGGGTGCGCCGTGTTACAGGCGACCAAAACAAAAGACAGGAGGAAACAGACGATCCGCATGGCCGCTCTGTGTCACAGGAGGGTTAACCGATGCTTAACGGCCCCCGCCGGCGGCCCGCGCCACAAAAGGCCCAGACCCAAATACTACGCATTTCGGCAGAACTCTGCGCATATGCCAAACACATGGCACAGTTCTGCCCAAGTCGCCCCTTCGGCAACAATAGGTTAACGGCAGAATCCAAGAATTTTCAGAACCTTGCGGGTTTTAAGCAGGTTTTAGCCACCCCGGTCGGGGGCATTTTCCTTAATTTCAACCAGCCGCAATATGGTCGCAATCCGACGGTAGCCAAAAGGCACTGCCACAAACAAATTTTAGGATAAGCGATGTCTGCCAACCCGCTTCTGCCGCAAGCCGTCTTTTCACGTCCCGCGGATCGCACATACACAGGTCAATCTGGGGATTATATGGATGTGGGGCACCATGGGTCCTTGGCGTTGGCGGGGGGGACGGTCAGTCTGAGCTTCTCGGTCGCGCGTCTGGCCGGGGAGAAGGCGATCCTGTCCAAGGATGGCAAGGGCTATGGCGATGGAGGCCATCTGAGCATCTGGGTCATGGACGGCACCCTCGTCATCGCCCAGCAAAGCGACAGCGCCACCGAATGGCTCAAGGTCCCCGACCTCGTGCTCAGCGCCAACACCACCTATCAGCTGGGCGTCACCTTCGGCTCCGAGGGGCTCAAGGTCTGGCTCAACGGAGAGATCGTCGCCGCCGAGCCCACCTTCAAACAGGGCCTCGAAGACAATGATCGCGCCCTGGTCATCGGCGGCAGCCGCGCCTGGCATTCCAGCGACACCAGCGACGCCCACAGCCTGTTCGAAGGCCAGATCGGCAATGTCCAGATCTTCAGCCAACAGCTGGGCGAGCGCGAGATGCTGGCCCTGGCCGATGCCGTGGACCCCGCCCTGGATGGCGCGGCGCGCATGTCCACCATGATGGAGGACCTGCTGCCCGTGCTGGGCGACCTGCATCACGGCTCCGACACCCTCAAGGAGATCATGGCCGAGTATGGCGCCACCGCCCACGGCCACCTCACCGCCATGCCCGCCCTGCAAATGGGCCTGGCCGCCGATGACAGCCTGGCGGGCGGCGACGGCGCCGACGGCCTCAATGGCGGCCTGGGCGACGACACCCTCGCGGGCGGCGACGGCAATGACATCCTGCAAGGCGATTACGGCAATGACAGCCTCATGGGCGGCGCGGGCCGCGACATCCTCGATGGCGGCCATGGCGAGGATTACCTCCATGGCGGCGCCGGTGATGACCTGCTCATCAGCCGCTCGGACGGGCGCGAAGGGGCCATCGCCCCGGACCCCAACCGCGACGAGGGCGACCCCTATAACGAGCTGACCAACGGCAAGCTCTACCCCAATCAGCCCCTGCCCGCCGATGACGTCATGGTGGGCGGCAGCGGCGCCGACATCTTCTATTTCCAGACCCTCATCAACGCCAAGAAGCGCTATATCGAGAAGCACACCCGCGACGATGGCACCATCAATTGGCACGGCGTCGCAGGCGAGAACGACAAGCTGCACGACCATTGGGTCGATGTGCTGGGCCTCGACACGATCATGGATTTCAACCGCGCCGAGGGCGACCGCATCGTCATCGAAGGCCACACAACCGAGATCGCCTCCATCACCTATGGCGACGTCAATGGCGACGGCGTCATGGACCACTCCATCATCGAACTCTACTCCGAACAGGGCAGAAACGGCGGCGCCCATGCCGATGACCGCCTCGGCACAATCCACGTCTATGGCGACCTCGTCAAAGACAGCGACATCGAACACACCGCAAAACCCGCCTACGGCATCGTCCACACCATCGACGACCTCAAAGACGCCATCACACCCAAATCCGTCGGGACACAAGCAAACCAAAACGACGTCCCAGACGTCCTGCCCAGCCCCGCCGACATGCGCGTGGCCGGGGTGCCCGCCTCGGTCTTCGCCGTGGCCGGGACCCACGACTTCTCCGGTCAATCTGGGGATTATATGGATGTGGGGCACCATGGGTCCTTGGCGTTGGCGGGGGGGACGGTCAGTCTGAGCTTCTCGGTCGCGCGTCTGGCCGGGGAGAAGGCGATCCTGTCCAA
>JBCBVM010000013.1:0-108257 GCA_039817645.1 Pseudomonadota bacterium
AAAACTGGCCATCGGTTCCTGAAAGATCATCGATATCTGACCGCCCCGGATCGGCAGCATGTCGCGCTCGCGCCTCAGGCTGAGGACGTCGATGTCAGGCGCCCCATGCAGGGTGATTTTCGAGGCCGGATCATAGACCGTGTTGCGCCCATTCAGCTGCATCAGCGCCTTGGCGGTCACGGATTTGCCAGACCCGCTTTCGCCCACCAGCCCCAGCACTTCGCCGTGTTGAATATCAAAGGACACATCCTCGACAGCGGTGATCAACCCCTCATCCGTCTTGAAGCGTATGGTCAGATCTTGAACACTCAGCAGGCTCATTTCTTCGCCTCGCTGTACGGATCGGCCGCATCGCGCAGCCCGTCACCGACGAAGACGAAAGCCATAACTAGGGCCACGAAGAATAAGACGGGGATAAAGTACCATTGGTAGTTCAGCAGCACATCCGCGTTGGTTGTGTTCTGGAGCAGCACACCAAGCGAGGTCACCGGATCCTTCAGCCCTAGCCCAATAAAGGAAAGCGCGGTTTCCGACAGCACCATGTAAGGAAAGGAAATCACCAGATCGACGATGATATAGCTGGTGAAGCTGGGCAGCAGGTGGCGGCGGATGATATGGCCTGACCCTGCACCAGATAGCTGCGCCGCCAGCACATAGTCTTGGTTCCGCTCGACCAGCAAATGCGTGCGCACGCGTCGCGCCAAGGTGGGCCACCCGATCAGCCCCAAGATGATCGAGATGAAAAAGAAACGCATCTCCGCGCTCCAGGTGTCGGGGACAAAGGCCGCGAGCGCCATGAACAGGGGGATCGCAGGGATCGTGCGGATCGCATCGGTGATCATCTGCAGGACGCCGTCTACGACCCCGCCATAAAACCCCGCAATCCCGCCAATCGCCAAGGCCAGCACGAAAGAGATCAGCACGCCAAGAGTGCCCACTGCGAGCGATGTTTTGATCGCATGCAGTGTTCGGCTGAAAATGTCCTTTCCGGTGTCATCGGTTCCGAAAAGATGGATCGTGCCGTCGTTCACGCCGAACAGATGCCGATCAAGGGTCACCCCGAACCAGGTGTAGTCATCGCCCTTCACAAACCACTGCACATAGCGGCGGTCATCGGTGTCAATTGTGCTGACCCAGCGGAAGTTTGTCTCAATCGACCGTTCGCGCTTGACGCCATAGATAAACGGCCGGGCGGAGCAACCATTGTCATCGCAGAACTCTGGCCATTGTGGTGCACCGTTGGTGTATTCCTTGTTCGCGCCCGCGATGGTGGGGTTATAGGGCCCAACGAAATCCGCGAAGAGTCCAAGAAGGATCATGATGCCCAACACCCAGGCCGCGACCATCGCCGCGCGCTGTTTCTTGAACCGCGCCCAGATCAGTTGTCCTTGTGAAGCCGTGAAATAGGCCTCTTTTGCGCTTTGGCTGACCTCACTCATGACCGGCCTCCCATGACAGAGTTGCGCATCCGCGGATCAAGGGCGGCAAGCGCGACATCGGTGATGAAATTCAACCCAACAATCGTTGCTGTCAGAAGGAAGATGATCGCGCCGGCGAGCTGTTGATCGTTGGAGCGCGCAAGCGCTTCGAGCAAAAGCGCCCCGGCTTCGGTAAGCGTCAAGATAATCGCCACGATGGGCAATTCGTTGAAGATGCGGTTCAGATCGAAGCCCAGCGAATTCACAATCGGCCCCAAGGCATGCCGCGCCGGATAGCGCCACAGCAGCCGCCGCCCATACAGCCCACGTGCCCGAGCGGCGGTAACATATAGCTTGCTTTGCTCATCCAGCATCAACGCCCGCACCGTTTGCAGGGCAAAGGCCGTGGCGGACCAACCCAGGATGAAAATCGGCAGCCAGGCCCGGCTCATGAAATCCAAAAATTTGGCCATAGACCACGGCGCGTCACGGAATTCCTTGCTGAAAAGCCCCGACAGGCTATCCCCGAAATACACAGTCGAGATCAGCATGATGATGAGTGCGAGAAGGAAGTTTGGCAGCGCAAGGCCAAGATAGCTGACAAAGCGCAGGATGTTGTTCACCACTGGGTTGCTGGAATTGGCCGCGTAGATGCCCACGGGAATGGCGATCAGATAGGCCACAAACAGCGCTGCAAAACAGATCCCCGCCGAGATCAGGAACTTGGAGCCAAGCAGTTGGCTGATCTCGACCCGCAAAATGCAGCTTGACCCAAAGTCACCGACAAAGGCGCCGGTCACCCACGTCGCCCAGCGATACAGAAACGGTTGGTCCAGCCCCAGCCGTGCGCGTTCCGCGTCGATGTCTTCCAGCGTGAGGTTCTGCCCTTGGGTGTTCTTGTAAGCCAGATAGCGTTCGGCGCAGTCACCCGGCACGAACTCCATGAGCGAGAAAACAATAAAGGACACGATGAGCAGGGTGATCCCCGCCAAAAGCGCACGCGTCGCCACAAATCTCGCAAAGGTCCCCATCGGCCTGCCCCCAAACCAGGGGGATAGCTACGCTAGAGGGTGCAACAGTTTTGTGACGCGGGCCGCATGGGATGTCGGCTGTGTGAACGAAGCGGCCGTTCGACTTTTGGATACCAAGGCCCCTTCGTACGCAGCCGCAAGGCCAGCGAAGCGAAAGACCAGCTATTTGTGGCGTCGCCGGACGCGTTCTGAGAATACAAAATCGTCGTGCGAGAGAGGCGCCTGGCCATCACTCTATACGCACCCTCAAGATGTTGTGGTGCTTCATCGGACTGTCACACACAATATCTATGCAGCCTGCAACCAGTCACGCACTAGGTGGCAGATGCTGTTTAGAACTCTTTTCTTGTCAGACATACACCTCGGGACGCGCGGTTGTCGGGCTGACCTTTTGGTCGAGTTTCTTCGCTCACATGATGCGGGCACCATTTATCTGGTCGGGGACATCTTCGACGGCTGGGCTCTGGCCCGGCGCGGATGGCATTGGCCGCAGGACCACAACAACGTCATTCAGACGCTTTTGGATAAGGCACGGCGGGGGACCCGCATCATCTTTGTGCCGGGAAACCATGACGAGGTGATGCGCAACTATCTTGGCACCCATTTTGGCGGGATCGAAGTGATGCAAACGGCCGACTTTGTCGGCATGAACGGCAAGCGGTACCTGGTCACCCATGGCGATCAATTTGACACTGTGGTGATGAACGCCAAATGGCTCGCCCATTTCGGTGACGCGGCCTATGATTTCCTGATCTGGTTGAACCCCAAGATCAACGCCATCCGGTCGCTTTACGGACGCCAATATTGGTCGCTTTCAAAATGGGCCAAGTCTCAGGTCAAGGGCGCTGTGAACTTCATTGGCCGCTACGAAGATGTGTTAGCCGAAGAGGCACGGCGCGGCGGCTATGACGGGGTGATTTGCGGCCATATTCACTATGCCAATATCCGCCAGATTCAGGACATCGCCTATATCAACACAGGTGATTGGGTCGAAAGCTGCACTGCTATTGCGGAACATCCCACCGGCGCATTCGAGCTGATCGATTGGGAAGAAAAAGTAAGGTCCGGTCAAAAACCAGCGCGCAAAGCCGCGCGGCAATCCGCCGATGTGTACAGCTAGCAGGAGAGACTGATGGCATCCGTCACCGAACAACTGAACGAAGCTGTGAACCAGAACCCAAGCATGAGCCGCGCGGGCGTCTTGGAGCGCACTTTTGCCCGGCTTTTCCACGGCTTGGTCTACGCGCAGATCTGGGAAGATCCTGTTGTGGATATGGATGCGCTGCAGATTCAGCCTGGTGACAACATCGTCTGCATCGCCTCGGGGGGCTGCAACATGCTGTCCTATCTGACGATGAACCCTACCTCCATCACCGCCGTTGACCTGTCTCCGGCGCATGTGATGCTCAACAAGCTCAAGCTGGCCACGGTGCAAGCTGTGCCCGACCATGCGACTTTGTTCAAAATGCTGGGCCGGGGCGACCTGCCTGAAAACCTCACCCACTTCGACACCCATGTCGCGCCATATCTCGATGATGAGACGCGGGCTTACTGGAACCAGCGCACACTATACGGCCCGCGCAAACGCATCTTGGCGCGCGGACTTTATCGTCACGGCCTGCTGGGTCGATTTATCGGGCTCGTTCATCTGGTGGCCAAAATGGGCCGCGTTGATTTCGCGCCCCTTCTCGCGGCGCAATCGCTGGATCAGCAGACCGCGTTTTTCGAGGCGCAGATTGCCCCCCTTTATCAGAGTCGCTTTGTTAAGCTTTTGGCACGGCGCCGCGCATCCCTGTTTGGCTTGGGCATCCCGCCCGCCCAATACGACAAGCTGGCGGCGGACGCTGGCGGCGATATCGTGGCCGTATTGCAGGAACGGACCCGCAAGTTGTTTTGCGACTTCCCGATTGCGGATAACTACTTTGCTTGGCAGGCGGCCTCGCGCGGCTATCAACCCGTGGCAAACCCCGCCACACCACCCTATTTGGCACCAGAGAATTTCGCAGCAGTGCGCGCCAATGCGGCACGGCTCAGCGTGCTGAACAGATCCCTGACCGATGTTCTGGCGCAACAGCCAACGGGGTCAAAGCACTGCTACGTGCTGCTGGATGCCCAGGACTGGATGAATGATGACCAGTTGAACGCGCTCTGGGACCAGATCACACGGACGGCGGCTCCCGGCGCGCGGGTGATTTTCCGCACAGGCGGGACGGACGACATTCTGCCGGGGCGGGTTGAGGCGGGAACGCTGTCGCGTTGGGACTATCAACCGGAGGCGTCGGCCAAAGGGTTCCGCAATGACCGCTCCGCAATTTACGGCGGATTTCACGTCTACCTTTTCAAAGGCTAGCGGACATGGGCACACCCCACAGTGCGCTGATGGATCAGATCTACCGCAGACAACGGTTCGTCTATGATGTGACACGGAAATACTACCTGTTGGGCCGAGACTACGCCTTGCGTGAACTTGGGCCAGATGAGGACACCCATATTCTGGAGATCGCCTGCGGGACCGGCCGCAACCTCCAGCAGATCGATATGCGCTACCCCGGGCGCAACCTCTACGGGCTTGATATCTCGTCCGAAATGCTGCTGTCGGCAGAGGCAAAGCTGGGCAAACGGGCCAAACTGGCCCAAGGTGACGCCTGCGCGTTCAACCCAAGCGATCTGTTCGGACAAGCCACATTCGACCGCATCGTCATGTCCTATTGCGTTTCAATGATCCCGCAGTGGCAATCCGCGATCAAAGAGGCGGTCAATCACCTCGCGCCGGGTGGGGAATTGCACATCGTGGATTTTGGCGATCAAACCCGGATGCCGCGCTGGTTCGACAAGGGTTTGCGCAATTGGCTCAAGCGGTTTCACGTCGTGCCACGGGATGGTCTGCCTGGTTCTCTCGAAAGCCTGACGGGGGTAGAGGTCACGCACAGACCATTGCTCCGTAGCTATGTAAGTTACGCGCGTGTTTACAAGTCAGTTGCGGCTGGCACACCTTAACACGCAGGCGTTTCGACACCATTGATCCTGACCGTTTGGTATGCAAAACGACCATCGGTGTGGTCAGCAGAGTTTTGCGTATTGAGCTCATCGCCGCCATCAGATGCATCGAGGTTTTTTCGCCCGCCAATTACCGCATGCCTGACCAACGATCCGAAGTCGGCCTTTGCTGTAGTGATGCTGTCGCCAAACAGACGCTATCGCGATGCCGTAAAGAAAGCCTTTCTGACGATATCGACCGACTGTCGCACATGACGCGCCATTTCGTCGTCCGTGAGCGGCGCGCGGAGACCCGAGGCGGCGCGGTGGTGCTCGCCCCCGCTCCAGAGGGTAAACAGCGCGCTTGCGGCCTGCGGCGCGCGATCCCCGAGATCGGGGGGGAGCAGATCGGCGATCATCTCCATCCCACGGGCGGGACCGCAGCGAAAATAGATCTCCGCAAGGTTCGGCTGATCGCGCGCACGGGCTGTGACGAGGTGTTCAAGATCCTGGGCATCGTGCCTGCGCAGCAAGGCCATGAGATGCAGGCCGAAGTCGGTAAGGCGCGTCTCGGGCGGTCCGTCCGGGATCGAATGGGCCGAAAGGGCGCGGTTGATTGCCCGCGCCTCCGCCTCCACCACGGCTTCGAGGAGGGCCGACAGGGTGCCGAAATGACCGTAAACCGTGACTTTCGATACACTGGCCTCCCGCGCGATGGCCTCGATCGATGTGCCGTCAAAGCCGTCGCGCAGGAACAAGGTGCGGGCGGCGCGCAGGATGCGGTCCCGCCGGTCCGGGTCCTTTGGGCGGCCCGCTGATTTTTCGTCCCGCATGTGATCTTCTTTCTTGAACGGTGGCGTTCACATATTACCTGAACGGCTGCGTTCAATATAGGAGGCCACCCGTGCCGGACATTCAAGATGCACCATCGAAGGCCCCCATCCGCATCGGCATCATCGGGGGCGGTCCGGCGGGTTTGACGATGGCCCTGGCGCTGGAGCCCTATGTCGGCGCATCGAAGGCCGAGATCGTGCTGTTCGACAAGAACCAGTCCGTCATTGATTATCCGGGTGTTGAATACGGGATCCAGGCCCGGGCGTGCCACGCGCTCGACCGGATCGGGGTGAAGGAACGGGCGTTGCGGCGCGGGGTGCGCGCCCACCGGATCGAGTTCTACAACTCGCGCCTGGAAAAAACGTTTCGCAGCATCCAGAGCGACCCGGACAATACCCGCTGCGTCGTCCGGCAAGAGTTCCTGACCGATCTGGCCGATCTGGTGGCGCGCACGCAGATCCGGATGCAGCACAAGGTCATCGAGGTTGTCGAGGCGTCGAACCATAGCGCCCGCCTGCGCATCGAGACAAAGGGCGGTCAGGTCATCGAGGAGGCGTTCGATGCGGTGATCGCCTGCGACGGCTCATTCTCGACCGTGCGGCGGCAGTTCTTTCCGGGCAGTGCGGAAAAGACCGATCAGGGGTTTTCCTGCATCTATATGCTGTTGGACCCCAGTGACCCCACGACGGCGGACGAACGCTACCTGCACCTTGCCAATGGCGGGACGAGCCAGCTGATCATGGGCCGCAATTCGACCCTGACGCTGTTTCCCCTGGGCGAGAACCGCTTGGCCTATGGCATCGGCTTCGACCACGGGACCAAGGCGCGCCTTTGGGCGGATCAGGGCCTGGCGGCGGAGACGGATTGGACCGATGTCCCGGCGGACAAGCGCGAGGCCATCGCCCGCGCCCTGACCGAAGATGCCTGCCCCCATGACAGCCTTTATGCAAACGCGCTGTCGTACGTGGAGGATTGGGAGAGTTACAAGATTTACCTGTGGAAGATGGAAGACACGGACGCGCTGATTGACCCCTTCGTGGCCGATGTGAATGCCGTTCTGATTGGCGACGCGGCCCACGCGCTGATGCCGACCATCGGGATGGGGGCGAGCCTGGCGATCGAAGACGCGGAACGGCTGGCCCGGCGCATCGCGGATTTCGTGGCTGAGGCGCCCACGGTGGAGGCATTTCGCGCGGGGTTCGGGGCGCATGTCGCCAAACCCTATGCCGAGGCGCGGGCGCCCATCTGGGAGGACCTTATCCGCCGCGCCCGCCTTGCCGCCAAAGAGAATTTCATCAACCAAAGCGCGCGCAAACGCTTTGCCATCGCGCCCGCCATCCCCAACGACACGCTGTCGCGGATCGTGGGCACCGCGGAGCAGATTATGCGGCGCGTCGGCGTGTGATGTCCTGGGACTGGCGCAGGTCAGATTGCAGGAACGCGCGAGATATGGCGCTTGCAAAAGCCGGTTCGTAAAGGGTCCCCGACGCCAATCATGTGGCTTCTCCCCAAACGCACACAAAGTTGAAGGGGTGGCGGTTTGCGGAGAGAGTGGACCCCGCTGCGACCAGCGCAACGACTACTCTCAAGCTTTACGCTTCGAACTGGCCGATCAGCCACGTCTCGACCGAGGCAACCGCAGGTGTGGGCGTCATGCCCTTGGGCCGAACAAACCAATAGGCGTGGCTGGCATCCAGCGATACCGTGAACGGGGCCACAAGCCGTCCCGTTGCAATGTCATCCGCAACAAGCAGCGACCGTCCAAGGGCGACCCCTTGCCCGTCGACCGCTGCCTGTAGGATCGCGCCATCATCTCCGAGACGTGGGCCTTGCGGTGGATTTTGGGGGCACCCGGCGGCTAGAAACCATGTGGGCCAGTCTTCCGGTATGTCCCCGCACAGAAGCGTAGCGCGGGACAGGTCGGCGGGCGCATGCAAGGCGTGATCCTTGGCATAGGTCGCGGAACATACGGGTGTCACGGTTTCCGTGGCAAGCAGGGCCGCGTCCAGATCGCGTGACGGCGCAGGGCTGTAGCGAATGGCCGCGTCAACGCCCTCCGAGGCGAAATCCACAAGATGTCGGGAGGCAGTGATGCGCAGGTCGATGTCCGGATGCGCCGCCATGAAATCAGCCAATCGCGGTGCGAACCAACGCGCCGCGACCGATGGCAGCATCGACAGCGTGACCACCTGATCAGACGCCCGCGCATCCGCGACGGCGGACCAAGTTTGGGCAAAGGCTTGCGCAAGTTGGCCCGCCAGCCGTTCGCCTGCCGGGGTCACGCTGAGCCTTGCGCCGTTCCGCAGAAACAGCGCAACCCCCAGCGTTGCCTCCAGATCCGAGACCTGACGCGACACACCGCTTTGGGTGATGCCAAGTTCCTGTCCGGCGGCGGTAAAGCTTCCGCAGCGGGCGGCAGCCTCGAAAACCTGGAGGGACCGCAAGGGCGGCTTTGCATGAGTGAGGCGCATCCTGGCTCTCATGTTTTCTCATTTAGTCTGTTTGATCTCTGCAGGTAACATGAGCTGAACTCAGATGACAGATCGGGCTCACCATGGCAGATGCTTCTTCAACAGCGCTCATATCCTCCGGCCTGAAAAGCTACGCACCGGATCTGCCGCTTGTGATCTGGATGGTGGTCCTGACGCTGGTGCTTGGGTTGTCCGCCGGTATGGGCGCAGACGAGGTTGTCGGGGCGTTCAACACCGGCTTTGGACGGGCCTTGGGCGAATTTGCCTTGATCCTCCTGCCGTCGTTTACCCTGGCGGCAGCGCTGTCGCGGCAGAACATCGCGTCCAATGCGGCGGGCCGGACAGTCGCGCTGGCGTCGCCGGTTGCGGGCGCGGGCATGATCTGTCCCGACACCGCCTACGCCGCGCTTTCCCCCGCGGCCGGGCGCCACAAGATGGATACGGCGTTCGGCGCCTATGCGGGGTTCAAGTTGCTTTACCCGGCAGGTCCGTTGATCGTCGCAGCCGGGCTTGGCGTCACGGGTGCGGCCGGGGTCGAACCTGCGATCCTGCTTTTGTATGGCGCGCTGTTGACCCTGCCGGTTTGGGCAGCGGGCGTCATCTGGGGGCGCTTCGCGACCCGAAGCAGTGCAGCGCCAATCGACACGGAAAACCCGGCGGACAACGGGCGATTGCTGCGGGCCTTTGCGCCCTTTCTAGTTATGGCAGCCCTGCTGGTCGCGGGCGGCGTTGTCGGTCCGACAGGTATCGGAGCGTTGGACTTTCTCTTGCTGCCCAAGGGCGCGCTGATCACCGCCGCGATCCTCGCTTTGTTGCAGACAGCATCGGACGAGCGGCGCGCCTGTCTGGACAGTGCGGTGCGCCGGACCGGATCACTTCTTCTGGTCATCGGGGCCGCCAGCGCCTTCGGAGCAATTTTGACAGGACTGGTGGCGCTGGACCGTCTGGTGCCACAAGGCGACGGGGCGCTAACCCTGATCGCGCTGTTCGCGTTGACCGTGTTGTTCAAGCTGGCCCAGGGATCGTCCATGGCGACCTTCGCCGCCATCGCACCCGTGGCGGCGCCAGTTGTCCTGGCCAGCGGTGTGAACGAAATCGCCGCCGTCTTCGCGATCTGCCTTGGGTCTTTCATCGCGATCTTACCCAATGACAGTTACTATTGGCTGGTCCGGCGGGACGCGCTGGCTCATGAGCAAAGCGAAGGGCGCGCCATTGGCATCCTGACGGGCGGGGCGGTGGTGCAGGCGTTGGTTGGCATGGCGATCCTTCTGACCGCAGTGGCGCTTTGGTCCTGAAGCAGATCATGACCTAACGACCGGACCTGTCTGACGCGACCAGAATCCCCGCCATCGGCGGCAAAGGTTTGGGTACCTGCCATACCACCCGTCAGGATACGCCGGTTGACCGGATGCGAACGGGCTCCGCTTGCGGAAGATGGCGACGCAGTCGCAGCCTGGGACGGTGTGAGCCCAGTCTCCACCCGCTCGATCGACCGAAGCGTCGGCAAGGATGCGTAACCGCCTTTTGATGGGCGGCCAGGTATTGGCGTCAGAGAGTGCCGGATACTCTACCCTGGTTGCCCAGACCTTCCCAGAAAACGACAGCAGCCCGTCACGCTGCAGCATCGGCGGACATGGGCGCCAACCAAACTGCCCCTTGAAACGCGAAGCACTCCCCCGGTGGACCTGGGGAGTGCTTTTTCACGCATTCGCGTTTGGCTTAGTTGTCTTCCGCCAAGAACCACTGCGTCGCGCGGTAGGGGTAGGTGCGGTAGTATTCGTAAGACGAGGTCTGGAACTCCGGCACGTTAACCAGCCCGTTGCGGACAACGATGGGCGAGGGCGCGATGACCGTGCCGATGAACAACTGGTTGTCGGTGAAGGCTTTGGCGATGGCCTCACCCGCGGCAGATGCCTCGGCCGAGCCCGGCGCAGACGCCTGCAAGGTCGCCACATCCTCGATCAACTGCGTGACCCATGCCGGTGGCTCGATCCCGGCAGAACCGTCGCTGTCGATATATTCCGCCCACTTCATCCCGGTGCGATGGCCGAAATAGGACCCGAAGGGCGGCACCAGACCTTCGTTCGTCCCCAAGGCGATCGCCAGAGGCTCCCCCTTCCACCAGGCCAGAACGTCGAGTTCGTTGGCAGACTGGGCCGCGCGGTATTCGTCGGGGGTGACTTCCTTGACGGTGGTTTCAACGCCCACATCCGTCCAATGCTGCGCGATCAGTTCCAGCAAATCGCCGGACATGCCTTGCGTGGCGAACTGAATGTTTAGCACGACGTCATCGCCGTTCGGAAGTTCGCGCACGCCATCGCCATCGGCATCTACCATGCCAAGCGCGTCAAGGGTCGCATTTGCCATGTCTGGGTCGAACTCCGTCCCGACCTTGCCGTATGCCGCCGCGAAGTCCGGCAGAGGAGAGAAGCCGGTATAGGCCATCGGCTCCCCCTGGCCGAAAAAGACAACCTCGTTCAACTCAACACGGTTGATCGCGGCGGACATCGCCTTGCGGAACTCTGGGTTTGCGAACAGCGCCCGCTTGGCATCATCATCGGACGTGACATTGAACGACAGCGTCGGGATCGCCACGGTCGGCTTCAACTGAACGGAATAGCCTCCTTTTTCCTGATTTTCCAGCAGGATCGGCGCGTTCGGCAGTTGCAGCGACTGGGCCTTGTAGTCCACTTCGCCGTTGAGCAACGCGAGGATGCGCACTTCGCTGTCGTTCTTGTAAAGCTCGTCCTGGCGCGAAATATACGGCAGCTGCTGACCCGTCGTGTCCACTTGGTGGAAGTACGGGTTGGCCACCAATTTGCGCCCTTCGGTGGTGTCGGCCACATAGATGTGGCTTTCCAACGTGGGCTGTGTGGCGTAGGGCAGCGTCGCCGCGCGCGCGGGGTCGCGCAGCATGGGCGATGGCGTATCAGTCCAGTCAGAGGCCCCGAAGTAATAGTTAATCGCCTCATAACCGCTTTCAAAACCGTACTCGGATGCTTTCGTATCCGCATCGTCGCTCAAGGCTGGATGGAACTGGCCCAAGAAGTGTGCCGGTTGGAAGGGCTGCGCATAGCTGGTTGCAAAATGCACCAAAAGGCCCGGCTTGGGTGCGGCAAGAACGAACTTGAAGGTCTGCGCGTCAATGATCTCGATCTGGATCGGCTCACCGCCCGCCAGCACATAATCGGCTGCCTTTTCGCGGATGTTGGTATCTAGGCTGAGGTTCTCCAGCCAAAAGCGGACGTCTTCGGACGTGAACGGTGCCCCATCCGACCATTTGTGCCCGTCGCGCAGGGTCATGGTCAGTTCGGTGAAGTCGTCGTTCCATTCCCACGACTTGGCTACGTTGGGAACGATGGTGGTCAAGTCATCCGCGTAGCGCACCAGGTTCACGTGACGGACGGATAAGAAGTCTGATGTGCCCGCTTCCGTATTGTTGGACAGGGCGTCGAACGTGCCGCCATAGGTCCCAATCTGGTCATAGGGTGCCATCACCAGCGGTTCCGTCGGCAATCGCTCGGCCAAAGGCGGCAAGTCTGGGTTCCCCTGGATCTCTGCATTCAGGGCTTCAATTTCGGGGTTGGCGTTGAACTCCATGGTGCAGCCAGCGGCTGCTTCGAATTCGGCCAATTCATACTGCTGCGGGAATGCGCCGGCTGCGATCCCCATCGGATCGGCGACCGTGACCGGAGGACAAGCTGCAAATGCAGCGTTGCCGAACGCGGCCAGTGATGTGGCGCATAACAAAGAATATTTCATGGTCCCCCCTCAAGGCGTTATTGGATTGCCGCACGCAACTGCACGAATGAAAATGTTATGTGACGATCCGTCTAAAACTGCGTTTTTTACGGTCAGCGCCCGCGCGGCAGGAATTTGTCATCGGCCCAGGACATGACCGGCTAGTGGCCAAGTATATTCGGCTCCGCACCGCGCCCGTCTGGACCATTGTCCGGACCGTTCGGCGTTGTCGGCAAGCGGACAGTGTGGATGTGTGAAGCCGAGCCCCGGGACGCAGCTTTGTCCCGCAATTTGTGGAGGCGAAGAATACGCCACGCCCGTCGCGCAGGCGCCAAGCACGGAGGATCGCGGTCTGGTCAACCGGATTTCAGACGGACAACACGTTTCGTGCGGACCTTGGGGCGGAGCCCAAACGCGCCCAGGTTAGCGCTACAAACATGGCGAGGGTGATGAAACATGCCCATGCCAAAGCCGTCACCCTCAGGGGGAGGCGAACCTGTCCAACTCGTCCTGCGTCAGGATCAGCGCGCCAGCTTAGATCTGCAGGGTGAGCATCTCCGGCACGCATCGGGCGCCAGACGTCAGGCCTGCGGATACATCGACAGCGCCGCGCCTGCGCCGCCCTAGCCTGCGGCGTGAAAGGGCTTGCCTAGGTCCGCAGGGGCGGCCCCGGCGCGCCCGGCCCGCGCCGAGATAAGGACCAGGACCAGGATGGTGACCAAATAGGGGGCGGCCGACAGGACCTCCACCGGGATGCGCGCGCCGGCCGTTTGCAGGTTCAGTTGCAGCACCGTGATTCCGCCGAACAGATAGGCCCCGATCAACGCCCGTTCGGGCCGCCAGGACGCAAAGACGACGATGGCCAGGGCGATCCAGCCCGCGCCCGCCGTCAAGCCGTCGGTCCATTGGGGCACGCGCACCAGGCTCAGATAGGCACCGCCCAAACCTGCACAGGCGCCTCCGAAGGCGATGGCCATCAGGCGCACGGCGCGCACGTTATAACCCAGGGCATGGGCGGCATCGTGGCTTTCCCCTACGGCGCGCAGGATCAGACCCGCGCGGCTGAATTTCAGGAAGGCCCAGGTCGCAGGAACGAGGGCGAGGCTGATGTAAACCATGGGATCGTGACGAAAGAGGATGCGGCCCAGCACTGGCAAGTCGCTGAGAGGGCCCAGGTCGACGCGGCCCAACGTTTCGGTCTTGATGCCCACATAGCCCTGCCCCAGCAAGGAGGCGAGGCCCAGCCCAAAGAGCGTAAGCGCCAGCCCCGTGGCGACCTGATTTGACAAAAGGACCTGTGTCAACAGCCCAAACAGCAGCGCCATGGCGGCGCCCCCAACGGCCGCCATCAGGAAGCCGAGCCAGGGGGAGCCGAACTCCACGGCGGCGATAAAGCCCGTGACGGCACCGATGATCATCATGCCCTCGACGCCCAGGTTCAGGACGCCTGCCTTTTCGACGATCAGTTCGCCCAAGGCTGCCAGCAGGATGGGCGTGGACGCGACCATCAGCGACGCGATCAACAGGGTGGGGTCGATGGCGCCCATGTCAGCCGATCCAATCCGGTACGGTGTGGCCGTTGAAAAGACAATGGAGGCAGACCAGCATCGCCGTCAGCGCCGCGCCGCCCAGCAGGGCCGGCACCCTGGCAAGGTGGGACTTGGGCGTGGCACGGACCGATCGGACCCCCATGGACAGACCAACCGCCAGGACCAGTACCACAACATGGCGCAAGACGAATGCCCTCCCCGCATCGGATCGCGGGCCGTGCAGAATGGCCGGCAGCATCGCCCCCTTAGTCACCCCCATTGCACCTATGCCTTTTGCGCTGTGCATGCCTGCGCCTCCGCGTTCTTCAGCCAAGACCGTTGGCAAGGGCCAACGGCACGCCGCTTTGCAGTGTCACGATCATTACATAGGCGCTGACGGCCCCCATTCGGCTGGCCCAGACGACCACCGGCGTATCGCGCGACAGGTCAACCTCAGTGACGTGGCCGTAGCTGAGCCATCGGCGGAAGGGCGCGAAAGCCCGGGCCACGGCGCGGCCCAACGGTTCGGCCGCCGTGGGGAAGGCCATCCACAGGACCCAAGCGCCCACCAACAGCGTGCTTTGGGTCAGCGCCAGCGCCGCGATGGTGGCCATGAAGCCCGCAAAGAATGTGACCGCCGCCCAGGAGGTCAGGTCCAGGCGCAGGCTCTGGGTCAAGGGACGCGTCATGGTGCGGCCTCCGTTTCTTGCATAAGGGTCATCCCGGTCCCCCTGCTGAACCATCGGGGGCAATCTGCTGCCCCACCGCCAGGGCCGCGCTCCCTTGGGTTGGCGCGGGGCGCCGCGCGATGCGCAGACGGAACTGCGCCAGAACATCCACAGCCAACAAGAAAAACAGAAGCAGCCCTTGGAACGCGCTGATGGCGGCCACCGGCAAGCCAAGGTTCGACGCGGCGTTGTCGCCGCCCACATAGGTCAGCGCCATGAGCAGGCCCGCAGCAACAATGCCCACTGGGTTTAACCGCCCCAGGAAGGCCACGATGATCGCGGTGAAGCCATAGCCGCTCGCGAAATCGATGCTGATCTGGCCCGCCGGGCCCGTAACTTCGAACAGCCCAGCAAGCCCAGCAAGGCCGCCCGCCATGGCAAAACACAGCACCACCAGACGCGTGGGCGACACGCCCGCGAACCGCGCGGCCTTGGGCGCCGCCCCTGTCAGGCGGATGTGGAAACCAAGCTGGTGCTTTGTCAGCATGATCTGGGCAAAGATCACCGCGCCAATGGCCGCCATGACGCCCCAATGGGCGCCTGTCCCGGCGATCAGTTCCGGGTTGGCCGACGCCTCCCACCGGCTGAGGTTGCGGGACCCGGGGAAGCCGACCGCCTCCGGATTGCGCAGCCAGGACACAGCGGCGGAGGCCAGGACATTTTCGGCCACGTAGACCAACATGAGGGACACCAAAATCTCATTTGTCCCCAGCTTCACCTTCAAAACTGCCGGGATCATCGCCCAGAGCATGCCACCCAGGGCGCCACACAGAACCATGAACGGAAAGATCAACACACTGTCCGAAGGGTAAAACACCAACCCTGCCGCCGCACCCGTGATGGCGCCGATGATGTACTGCCCCTCGGCCCCGATATTCCAAATCCCGGCGCGGAACCCCAGGGCCAGCCCCACGGCGATCAACACAAGCGGCGCAGCCTTCACCAGAAGTTGCCCGCGGAAATACCAGGCAAACTCCCCAAAGAGGGGGTCCCAGAAGATGGTGCGCAACGCCTCCACCGGGGCCTGCCCCAGGGCCGAAAACATCGCCGCCCCCGCCAGCATGGTCAGGGCCACGGCCACCAGGGGGGCGGCCCAGGTCCAGGCCTGAGACGGCACCGGCCGACGCTCCAACCTCACCACGGCAGCACCCCGGTCTTGGGTGTCATCTGGCCAAAAATACTCTCGCACACCGCCGAAACCCCGCGCCAACGCCCCAGTAGGGGGAACCGCGCCGCCTCAGACATGGGCCACCTCCATCCCATGGGCCCCGCCCAGCATCAGGCCGACACGCTCCATGGTCAGGGTGGCAGTGGGCACGGGGGCGCTCAGCCGCCCCTCGTTCAAGGCAGAGAAGCGATCGGAGAGTTCCAACAACTCCTCCAGGTCCTGAGAGATCGCGATGATCCCGGCCCCGTTGGCCGCCAGATCCAGCAGCGCCTGCCGGATCGCGGCGGCGGCGGCGGCATCCACGCCCCAGGTGGGCTGATTGACGACCAAGACGCGGGGCCCTTGCAGGACTTCGCGCCCGATCACGAATTTCTGCAGGTTCCCCCCCGACAGCGCCCGCGCCGCTTGGCCCGGTCCAGGGGTGCGCACGTCGAACGCCTCGATCACTTGGGCGGCATAGCCCTTTGCGCCGCGCCAATCGAGAAACCCCCATGACAGCATTCCCATGCGCTGCGCCCCGGTCAGAGCCGCATTCTCGATCAGGCTCATATCCGGGGCGGCGGCATGGCCCAACCGCTCCTCCGGGGCGGCCAGAAGCCCCGCTGCGCGGCGGCCCATGGGGCCCAGGCGCGACACGTCCTGGCCCGACAGGACCACAGTGCCCGGCGCATTGACCCGCTCGCCCGACAGGGCCGCCAACAACTCGTCCTGGCCATTGCCCGCCACGCCGCCAATGCCCAGCACCTCGCCCGCCCGCAGGCTCAAAGATACGTCGCGCAGGGGCATCCCAAACTGGCTGGCCGACGCCATGGACAGCCCGGTGACCGACAACAACACGTCCCCAACTGCGCCCGCGCGCGCGCGGGGCGGGGCCAGTTTCGCGCCCACCATCTTCTCTGCAAGTTCCGCCGCAGAGGTCTGGCGCGGGTCACACGTGTCCACCACGCGACCACCGCGCAAGATCGTAGCGCCTTCGCACAGGCTGCGAATTTCCTCAAGCTTATGAGAGATATAGAGGATCGCCGTCCCCTCTGCGCTCAGCTTGCGGAGGGTGGCAAACAAGATCTCCACTTCCTGCGGGGTCAGGACAGAAGTTGGTTCATCCATGATCAGCAATCGGGGATCCTGCAGCAGACACCGCACAATCTCCACCCGCTGCCGCTCTCCGGCCGACAGACCGCCCACCCGGCGCGCCGGGTCCAGTGGCAGGCCGTAAGCCTCCGATACCTCCCGGATGCGGCGGGCCAGGTCGCCCATGGGCGGCGGATTTTCCATGCCCAAGCCCACATTCTCGGCAACGTTCAGGGCCTCGAACAGGCTGAAATGCTGGAACACCATGGCCACACCGGCGGCCCGGGCTGCGCGCGGCTCGGGCGGGGCGAAGAGCTGACCGCTTAGCGTCATTTGACCCCGATCCGGCTTGATCAGGCCATAGATCGTCTTGACCAGGGTCGATTTGCCCGCGCCGTTTTCGCCCAACAGCGCGTGGATCTCGCCGGGGTGGATGTCAAAGGACACGTCCTCATTGGCAATCACGCCGGGATAGGCCTTGGTCAGGCCGCGAAGCGTCAGCAGTGGCGTCACGCAGGGGATCCTTCCGTCATCGCCGGGGACAACGGGGGCGACAGTAGCCTGGCCGCGACCCCCACGGCAATGGCCTGCGGGTGCTTGCCCAAGCCCGGGTCCCCGATGGGACAGGTGATGCGGTCAATGGCTTCCGCCCCATGGCCCAAAGCCGCGAGGCGGGACCGGAAGCGCGCCCATTTCGTGGCCGACCCGATCAGGCCGCAGGTGCCGAACCCATGGGTCAGCGCCGCATGGCACAGCGCCAGATCCAGGTCATGGGAATGGGTGACGATCAGATGCGTGTCCATGGCCCCCGCCCCTCGCAGCGCTTGGGGCATGTCCGGCGCGACGGTCCCAGCGACGGACCCATCGGGCGGGAACCGATCCTCGGCAACATCGTACCAGGACAGACGGATATCGGGCACGAACGGCGACAAGACCGAGGTAAGCGCCCACCCCACATGGCCCGCGCCCCAAACGTGGATGTGACGGGCCGCCCGGTCCTGCGCCTCATAGATCCAGCCGCGCTTCAGCCCGAAGGCCCGCACACTCGGTTGCGGCTCATCCCCCTCGACACAGCGGACCCAAGGGTCGGGGGGGACGCGGTCGATTCGCTCGATAACCAGGGTGACGGCACCGCCGCAGCATTGGTTGAGCGCGGGGCCCAGGGGCATCCGCGACACCTGGGGGGCGCCATCGGTCAACACCTGTCGCGCCAGCGCCATGGCGTGCCACTCCAACGCGCCGCCACCGATGGTGCCCTGGATCCGGTCCGCCCAAACAAACATCGCCGTGCCAGGGCCACGGGGGGCGGATCCCTTGACCCCGGCCACTACGATCCGTGCAAAGGGCCCGCGTTCCGCCAAGGCCTGTGCGATCCCCGGACAGTTGAGCGTCATGCCACGCGGCGCACCGCCCCATGCACCCGTTCGCCCGTGGCGGGCGCATCCAGCGCCGGATAGGCGGTGCCGCAGGCCGCCACCGCATCGCTCAGCGCCATCAACACGCTAATGCCATGCATAAACGGCGGCTCTCCCACGGCTTTGGAGCGATAGATGGTGTCTTCTCGGTTCGGGTCGTCCCATAGGGTCACATTGAACACAGGCGGCACGTCGGAGGCGCAGGGGATTTTGTAGGTGGACGGCGCGTGGGTGCGCAGGCGCCCGGCCGCATCCCAGACCAACTCCTCCGTGGTGAGCCAGCCCGCGCCCTGCACGAACGCGCCTTCCACTTGGCCCAGGTCCAGAGCCGGGTTCAGGGACGCCCCTGCATCATGGAGGATATCGGTGCGCAGGATGCGGTTTTCCCCGGTCAACGTGTCGATCACAACTTCGGAACAAGCCGCTCCATAGGTGAAGTAGTAAAAGGGCCGACCCCGCCCCGCGACCCGGTCCCAAGAAATATCGGGCGTCGCATAGAACCCAGTGGAGGACAGGCTGACGCGCGCCATATACGCCTTCTCGATCACCTCGGCGAAGCCATACTCCGCCCCGGCCACGCGCACACGGTCCTCGGCGAAGACGACGCTGACGCGGTCCGCCTGATGCTCCTCAGCCAAGAACGCCGCCAACCGATCGCGGATCGTGTCGCAGGCGGCTTTGACCGCCATCCCGTTCAGATCCGCCCCAGAGGACGCGGCCGTGGCGGACGTGTTGGGGACCTTGCCAGTGTCTGTCGCCGTGACCTTGACCCGCGCCACGTCGCATCCGAACCGATCAGCCGCCACTTGGCACAGTTTGGAATGGAGGCCCTGCCCCATCTCCGTCCCGCCATGGTTCAGGTGGATGGAGCCGTCATTGTAGACATGCACCAAAGCCCCCGCCTGGTTCAGATGGGTCAGGGTGAAACTGATCCCGAACTTCACCGGCGTCAGCGCCAGCCCCTTCTTGAGCACCGGGTTGGCCGCATTCCACGCCGCCGCGCGCGCCCGCCGCCCTTCATAGTCGCACTGCTCCGCGAGGCGCGCGACCAGGGCGTTCAAACAGAAATCCGTGACCGGTTGCCCGTAATGCGTCGTCTGGTCTGTCATCTGGCCAGAAATACTCTTTCCATCCGCGCCACTGGCATCGCGGTAGAAGTTCAGGCGCCGCACCTGCAACGGGTCCCGGCCCACGGCATGGGCCACGTGATCCAACACCCGCTCTATGCCGACCATCCCTTGGGGGCCACCAAACCCGCGAAACGCTGTGGCCGATTGCGTGTGTGTTTTCAGCCGCCAGGAGGTGATTTCCATGGCCGGGATGTCATAGGCATTGTCCGCGTGCAACATGGCGCGGTCGGCTACGGGCAGCGACAGGTCCTGGGCCCAGCCGCAGCGGGTCCAATGGCAGAACTTGACCCCCAAAATGCGGCCCTCGGCGTTGTGGCCCACCTCATAAGCGATACGGAAATCGTGGCGCTTGCCGGTGATCCTGAAGTCGTCATCGCGGTCATACCGCATCCGGCAGGGCTTGCCCGTTCTGTGCGCGGCAATGGCGCATGCAATGGCCAGCGCGTTGCCCTGGCTTTCCTTGCCGCCGAACCCGCCGCCCATGCGCCGCACCTCGGACCGGACGGCATGCATCGGCACGCCCAGGGCATGGGCCACTTTGTGCTGAATTTCCGTGGGATGCTGGGTGGAGGACAGGATGTGCATTTCTCCGCCCTCGGACGGCACCGCAAGGGCGGCCTGGCCTTCAAGGTAAAAATGTTCCTGCCCGCCAAGCTCCATTTGGCCAGACAGAGTGTGGGGCGCGGCGTTGAGCGCGGCTGCCACATCCCCGTCGGACCAAATCCGAGGCCCGCCATCGAACCAAGACTGCGCGGCCAGAGCATCTTCGATGGTCAGGATCGCAGGTTTCTCGGTGATCTGCACCCGATGGCGCGTGGCCGCCCGGCGGGCTGCCAAGTGGGAACGGGCGACGACCACGTAAAGCGGGTGGCCCGCATATTGGACCTCTCGGGTGGCGAGAAGCGGCTCGTCATGGGCAGAAGGGGAGCAATCGGGCATCGGCACCAGATCGTCGGGCGTGAGAACGGCAACCACGCCCGGTGCAGCCCGCACGTCCGACACATCCAGCGCTTCGATGGTGCCACGGGCCACCTGCGCGACCCCGAAGGCCAAATGCAGGCACCCGACCGGCGCGGGGATGTCATCGGTGTACCGCGCGGCGCCAGTGACATGCAGGCGCGCGCTTTCATGGGGCAGTGGTTTGGCCACTGTCATGGCGCGACCTCAAGCACGGTGCTGGGCTGCCCCTGCGCCCTCAGACGGTGGAAGGCCCGGGCCACCATCCCCTCGCAGGCCGCCAAGCGATAGGCCGAGGAGGCGCGCATGTCGCTGAGCGGGGAAAAATCCTTCGCGAAGGATTTTTGCGCTGTGGCCAAGGTGGCCTCTGTCATGGGCTGGCCGTCGAGCAGGGCCTCCACGTGAGACGCGCGCTTTGGCACCCCGGCCATGCCGCCGAAGGCCAGCCGCGGGCGGACAAACCGGCCGTTCTGCACCGGAAGGTTGAACGCTCCGCACACGGCGGAGATGTCTTGGTCGAACCGTTTCGACAGTTTGAAGACGTGGAGGGTGTCGGGCTGTCGCGGGATGGTCACCCGCTCCACAAACTCCCCGGGGCGGCGATCTTGTTTTCCGTAATCCAGAAAGAAGTCCTCCATCCGCAAACTGCGCCTGTCATCGCCGCAGCGCAGGTGGAGTGTGGCGTCCAGGGCGATGAGGGGCGGCGGGCTGTCCCCGATGGGGGAGCCGTTGGCGATGTTGCCCCCAAGGGTCGCCGCCGACCGCACTTGGACAGAACCGTAGCGGCGCAGCATCTCGGCGAAGTCGGGGTGGTGCGGCGCCAGGGCATGGCGGAGGGTTTCCATGTCGGTCATGGCCCCGATGGAGATCTCCGCCTCGGACAGGTGGACCCCTTTCAGGTCGTCGCAGCCCGCCAGGAACGCCATGGGGCCCAACTCGCGGAACTGTTTGGTCACCCAAAGGCCCACATCGGTGGCCCCGGCGATCAGAGTCCCATGGGGGTGGTCCAAATACCAGGCGGCCACATCGTCGGAATGTTGAGGGAGGAAGGGGGACGCTGTCCCCCGGCCTGCGGCCCCACCCTGGAGGTATTTTTGGCCAGATGACACAGCCGATGTGACAGGGGCATCGCGCATATGGGGCGGGACCGGAGCGTCCTCCACCTGTTGGGCGGCTTTCAGGATCGGGGCGTAGCCGGTGCAGCGGCAAAGATTGCCCGCAATCTGGTCTGCATAGTCCGTCTGTTTGTTCAGATGGGCACAGGCCATGGTCGTGATGAAACCCGGCGTGCAAAACCCGCATTGGGACCCGTGATGGGCGATCATCGCCTCTTGCACCGGGTGCAACGTGCCGTCGGGGGCGGCGATACCTTCGACCGTGCGCACGGCCTTGCCCTGCAGTTGAGGCAGGAACAAAATGCAGGCGTTGAGGGGTTTGGCCCCGTCCCCATCGGTGACGATCACAGAACAAGCGCCGCAATCGCCTTCGTTGCAGCCTTCTTTGGTGCCGGTCAGACCCTGTGCGCGCAGCCAGTCCAACAGGGTCTCGGTCGGGTCGGTGATGGGAACAGTGGTCGGGTCGCCATTCAGGCGGAAGGAAATCTCCATGGGCCATTGTGCCGCGGTACCGGGGTGGCGTCGAGACCCCCTTCGATGCGGCGTAGAAGGGGCAACGGTCACCGGCAAGTGTTGGCGTCCCGGGCCGGTTTGGCAAGGTGCGATCCGTCGCGTCAGGGGCTGCGCGTCACGTAGGCGCCCAGGTTGTCGACGGCATGGGTCCAACCGCCTTCAAATTCAGCGATCATCTCATCGCCCACATAGCTGACAATCTGCAAGGTCAGTGTCAGATCCGTGCCGGTGGAGGACGCGGCCAGGTCACAGGTGGCCAAGGTGATGCCCAGATGGGCCCCTTCGGCCACCAAGGTTTCGGCGTAGGCCACGCGGTCGTCGGTCAGCACCAGCCAATCGGTCTGGACCGTCACATAGGGGTTGTCCTTGGGCCCGCAGCGAGAGGTTTCGCGCCCGCCCTCCGCCGGGGTGGGTTGGTCTTCGATCACCACGACACTGTCCGTATCGGGCGGCCCCCAGACCATACGCGCCGCAGGGTCCGTCAGCGCATGGTGGACGCGGGCGGGCGAGACCTGCAAATGCCGCGTGAAGGTCAACGTGGTCGGGGTTGTCATGTGTCATCCTCCTGCAAGTAGGTTTCCAACCGATCCAGCCGCGCCGTCCACATGGCCCGCTGCGCGTCGATCCAGGTGATGGCCGCCGACAGGGCCTCTGGGTGCAGGGTGCAGACCCGAACCCGGCCTGTTTTCGCGCTGCTGATCAGGCCCGCACGCTCCAACCGGTCCAGGTGTTTGAGAAAACTGGGCAGGGCCATGTCATGGGGGTCGGCCAGTTCGCTGACCGAGGCCTGCCCCCCGGCCAAGCGGGCAATGACGGCCCGGCGGGTTGAGTCGGACAGGGCCGAGAACAGAGCATCCAGGTCAGGTTTGTTAGCCATATGGCTATGTATCATGTGGAAAACTTATCTACAAGGCTAAGTTTTTATCCCCATGATTTGCGACGCGGCCCCTTTCGCCGCGCGCCCCATGGCGTCAAGATATAGCGTATGGGCACCCCGCGATTCATACACTTGCGCTTGCACACGGAATATTCGCTGTTGGAAGGCGCCGTCCGATTAAAGAAGCTGCCGGACCTTGTGGCCGGTGCAGAGATGCCCGCCGTGGCCATCACCGAGACGAACAACATGTTCTCCGCCCTTGAGGCGGCGACGGGCCTGGCCGGGCGCGGCATTCAGCCGATCATGGGCTGTCAGATCGACGTGATGCATGACCCCGCCGCCCCCGGAGAGAAACCGCGCAAGCCTGCGCCCATCGTCCTGCTGGCGAAGGATGAGCGCGGCTATGAGTGCCTGATGAAGCTCAATTCCTGCTTGTATCTGTCGCGGCCCGACATTCTGCCCCAGGTGACGTTCGAGGAATTGGCGTCCCATGCCGAGGGGCTGATGTGCCTGACAGGCGGCCCCGATGGCGCGGTTGGGCGCTTGGTCGCCAATGGGCAGGACGCGAAGGCTGAGGCTGTGCTGGACCGGTTGCATGGCATCTATGGTGATCGCCTTTATGTGGAATTGCAGCGACACACCCAACCCGAGTCGACGGAGCAGTTCCACGTCACGCAGGCCTACGCCAAGGGTCTGCCGCTGGTGGCAACCAATGACGTCTACTTCCCGAAGCCCGATATGCACGAGGCCCATGACGCCTTTCTGTGCATTGCCGATGGCGCCTATGTGGACCAAGAGGCGCCGCGCCGCCGTCTGACCCCGCGCCATCACTTTGCTTCCCAGTCAGAAATGGCGGCATTGTTCGCGGACTTGCCAGAGGCGCTGGAAAACACAATCGAGATCGCCCAACGCTGCGCCTTCAAGACCTATGGGCGTGACCCGATCCTGCCGAAATTCGCCGATGATGAGGTGGCCGAGCTGCGCCGCCAATCCCAGGAGGGCTTGAAGGCGCGCTTGGCTGTCATTCCCCATGCAGCGCCCGTGGCCGAGTATGAGGACCGGCTGGAATATGAGTTGGGGATCATCGAGGGCATGGGCTTTCCAGGCTATTTCCTGATCGTCGCGGACTTCATCAAATGGGCCAAGGATAACGACATTCCTGTGGGGCCGGGCCGTGGGTCGGGCGCGGGGTCCTTGGTGGCCTATGCGTTGACCATCACCGACCTGGACCCGCTGCGCTATGCGCTTCTGTTCGAGCGGTTTTTGAACCCCGAACGTGTCTCCATGCCGGACTTCGACATCGACTTCTGCATGGATCGCCGGGAAGAGGTGATCCAATACGTGCAGGAGAAATACGGTCGCGACCGTGTGGGACAGATCATCACCTTCGGCGCGCTTTTGTCCAAGGCCGCCGTGCGAGATGTGGGTCGGGTGTTGGGCATGTCCTACTTCCAGTGCGACCAACTGTCGAAGATGATCCCCGTGGAGGGGGTCAAGCCCGTCTCGATCACCAAAGCCCTCGCCGACGAGCCGCGCTTGCGCGAGGCTGCCGCCGAGAGCGAGCAGGACCGCCGCGAGGGACGCACCAACCCGGTCAAGCGCCTGCTGGACTATGCCGAGACGTTGGAGGGGCTGCTGCGCAACGCCTCCACCCACGCGGCGGGCGTGGTCATTGGGGATCGCCCCTTGGACGAGCTGGTCCCGCTTTATAAGGACCCCCGGTCGGATATGCCCGCCACCCAATTCAACATGAAGTGGGTGGAGAAAGCGGGGCTGGTGAAGTTCGACTTCCTGGGGCTGAAGACGCTGACGCAGGTGCAGAACGCCGTGGAGTTGATCCGCGCCCAAGGCCGCGACATCCATATCGCCGCTGATGGGCGCGAGATTTACCAACCTGCCGAAGGCACGGTGAACGACATCAATGCCATCCCGCTGGATGATACAAGATCGTACGAACTTTATTCGGCGGCGCGCACTGTGGCCGTGTTTCAGGTGGAAAGCACCGGCATGATGGACGCGCTGCGCCGCATGAAACCGGACTGCATCGAAGATATCGTGGCGTTGGTGGCGCTGTACCGCCCCGGCCCGATGGAGAACATTCCGAAGTTCTGCCAAGTGAAAAACGGGCTGTCGGCCCGGGAAAAGCTGCACCCCTCCATCGACCATATCCTGGACGAGACACAAGGCATCATCGTCTACCAGGAACAGGTGATGCAGATTGCGCAGGAAATGGCAGGCTATTCGCTGGGCGGCGCGGACCTACTGCGCCGCGCCATGGGCAAGAAAATCCAGGCAGAGATGGATGCCCAGAAGCCCATCTTCCTCGAAGGGGCAGCACAGAACGGGGTCGACGCCAAGAAGGCGGACGAGGTCTGGAAGCTGCTGGATAAGTTCGCCAATTACGGGTTCAACAAATCCCACGCCGCCGCCTATGCCGTGGTCAGCTATCAGACCGCCTGGCTCAAGGCGAACCACCCCGTGGAGTTCATGGCCGGGATCATGAATTCCGACATCCATTTGACCGACAAGCTGGCCATCTATGCCGAAGAGGTCCGCAAGCCAGAGGACCGAGGCGGCCTGGGCCTCGAAATCATCCCCCCATGCGTGAACCGGTCCGCATCGCGGTTCACGGTGTCGGAAGGCAAGCTGGTCTACGGCTTGGGCGCCCTCAAGAATGTGGGGGCCGAGGCCATGGGATTGGTCGTGGAGGGACGCGGCGACAAGCCCTTCGCGACCCTGTTCGACGTGGCGCGCCGCGTGGACCTCAAGCGCGTGGGCAAGCGGCCCCTAGAAATGCTCGCCCGCGCGGGCGCCTTCGATCAGATCGAAGGGAACCGCGCGCGGGTCCTCGACAGTCTCGACAAACTGGTGGGGTATTCCGCCGCCATCCACGAACAACGCGCGTCCAACCAAGTTTCGCTGTTCGGCGAGGCTGGCGATGATCTGCAAGAACCCCGCCTGCCTTACCGCGATGATTGGCTGCCCGCCGAACGCCTGGGCGAAGAATTCAAGGCCATTGGTTTCTACCTGTCCGGCCACCCGCTTGACGACTACATGCCCGCGCTCAAGCGCCAGGACGTCAAGACCTTGGCCCAGATCCAGACGCAGACGGGCAGCGGGCCCATGGTGGCCAAGTTGTCCGGCATCGTCTCTGCCCGGCAGGAACGGAAATCGGCGCGCGGCAACCGCTTTGCCTTTCTCCAAGCGTCCGACCCCACGGGCGCCTATGAATGCATGGTCTTCTCTGACACGCTGGACGCGTCGCGGGATCACCTGGACCCTGGCTGCCGCGTGATCTTGCAAGTGGAAGCAACCCAGGAGGCCGATCAGCTCAAACTCCTCTGTCGCGCGGTCACGCCCATGGATGACGCCGTGGACGCCGCCCCGCAAACCGGCCTGCGGATTTTCCTAGAGACACCCGATGCCGTCATGTCCCTGTCCGGTCTGTTGAACCGTGTGGCCCAAGAAAGCCAACAGCGTGGACGCGGCCCCGTGCGCCTGTGTCTGCTGGGCGAAGACCTGCCCGGCGAGGTGGAGATGCAATTGCCGGAGCTGTACCCCGTGAACCCGCAGATCAAGGGCGCGCTGCGATCCCTGCCCGGTGTTCTGATGGTAGAAGACGTCTGAGCCGTGTCGGCCACCGCCACATGGCGCCGATCCGAGACTGGAAACCGACTGTTCCTCAAAAGCGGGGCAAAGGCCCGACTTTTGCCATGTTGGGGACGCCGTCGCGGCAAGAGCCTGCCTATACCTAGCGTGAAATCGCGAAGCGGGCCCTGCGCCCTTCCTGCCCCTGCCCATCGGCCTGCCCACGCTTTAGGCAGGTCTTGAACGGGACCGTTTCAGCGCAAGACATGACGACAAAGGACACCGCTATGCAACAGACCGTCACCGACTTCAGCACAAGCTGCGGCTGCTCCATGTGCTCTCGCAACGATGCCTTCCAAGAAGGGCAAAGCGCCCCCTCCGCCGAAGCTTCGACGACGGTCACCGACGAACGCGCCCTGCTGAGGTATCTGGAAACCCCCTCCTTCCGCTGGAACGCGACGCAGGACCTCGAAACACCGGTCATCGTCACCTACAGCTTCCTGGAAACGAACGAGCTGCCCGCCAAGGCAGACCTGTCCTACAGCCCCACATCGGTCACATCCTACAGCGCCAGCGAGCGGGTGAATTTCCGCCTGGCCCTGGACGAGTTCGAGAAGGTCAGCGGCGTCAAGTTCGTTGAAGTCGATGGCGAGGGCACCGCCATGATCCAGACCTACAACGCGCCGGGATCCGTGGGCGTGGCGGGCTATGCCTACTATCCTGGCAGCAGCACCTATTACACCAGCACCAGCGACCTGGTGATGGATGTCTCGTCCGCCTGGACGCCCGGCTCCTCCGGGTTCTTGGTGGCGATGCACGAAATTGGCCACGCCATGGGCCTGTCGCACCCGTTCAACAACTCAAGCGGGGACAAAACCTATGTCCTGGATCCGACACTGGACAACCTGCAGAACACGGTGATGACCTACAACAACTCGGGCCCCAAGCCGAGCGCGTTGCAGAACTTGGACATCGCGGCCCTGCAACACATGTATGGGGCGTCCTATGACACGGACGGCCTCACCTTCAACTGGAACAGCGGCATCCAGCGGTTGACCATCACCGGCGACGCGGGCGCCGACCTGGTCATCGCGCCCAAGGGCGACAATGTCGTGCGCGTTTGGGGGGGCCATGACACCGTGGTCGGCCGCAACGAGGATGACACGATCCTCGGGGGCAACGGGTGGGATTGGCTGTCCGGGGCAGCGGGCAACGACCTGATCGATGGCGGCAATGGCAGCGACCGGATCTGGGGCGACGAAGGCAATGACACGCTCCGCGGTGGTGTGGGCAACGACTCGCTTTATGGTGGTGCGTTCTCCGACCGGCTGTCGGGGGATGCGGGCAATGACAAACTCTATGGCGGCAGCAGCAACGACTTCCTGTCTGGCGGCACCGGCAATGACCTTTTGTCCGGCGAAAGCGGTCGGGACACGCTCAACGGCGGCGATGGCGACGATACGCTGATGGGCGGCACCGGCAGCGACAGCTTGTTTGGGGGCAACGGCATGGACCGGCTGTCGGGCGGCGATGGCAACGACACCGTCATCGGCGGCAATGGAAACGACTTCATCCAAGGCGGGGATGGCTACGATCAACTCAAGGGCGGGTATGGCAACGACACCCTTCTGGGCGGCGCAGATTTCGACCGGCTGGAGGGCAGCTTCGGCAATGACATGCTGCGCGGCGGGGATGGCAGCGGCGTGCTGACCGGCGGCGACGGCCAAGACACCCTTTATGGCGGGTCCGGCAATGATGACTATTACGGTGGCAGCGGTGTGGATCAATTCCACTTCCATGGCGGCACCGATGACATGTTCGACTGGCAGGACGGCGAAGGCCTGTTCCTACGCCTGAGCGAAGCGGGGCTTGCCCCCCTGACCATCCAGGACCTGCGCGACGGCGCCGATGTCTACGGCAACGCCATCCGCCTTTACTTGAGCGATAGCGGCGGGACCAAGGGCGACGCGCTGACCTTCTGGTCCTCTGGCTTGACCCTCGACAGCATCCTGGACGACATCACCATCCTGTAGCCTGCGCCCCCCGGCCCATCATGGGCGGGGGGCTCAGATCGGCAGCTCCGTCGTCTCCCGGATCTCTTCCATCACGAAACTGGCGGACACGTCGGCCACGGGCACCTGCGCGATCAGCGCCTTGTAAAACCGGTCATATCCCGCCACATCGGCCACCCGCACACGCAGCACGTAATCCAGGTCGCCACTGGTCCGATAGGCGCCCTGCACCTCTGGCAGGGTGGCCACCGCCCGCTGAAACCGCGACAGCCAGTCCGGCGCGTGGCTGCCTGCGCGGATCATGACAAACACCGTCAGCCCCAGACCCAGCTTGGCCGCATCCAGATGGGCCACACGGGCGCGGATGATCCCCGCCTCCTCCAGCCGCTTCACGCGACGCCAGCACGCGTTGCGCGACAACACGACGGCCTGGGCCAAAGCATCCAAGCTGGGCGAGGCGTCCCGTTGCAAGTTGCGCAGGATACGGCGGTCTATTTCGTCGACAAGATGGTCCATAGACTGCGCACCTATCCCAACTTTGCCGTCAAGATCGAGGGATTTGGGATATTTCCCCCTCAATCATAGGGCATTCTTATCACAGCACCCTATCAGAGAGAGACCCATGTCCCACGTCGCCGCATTCCTCAAAGGCTTCCAATCCCATCCCGCCTCGGTCAACGAAACCTATTTCGGTCACATGCGCTTTGCCTTGGGCTTTGCCGGAATGCTGTTCCTGGCGGGCGGCGCGGCCCTGGTCCACGCGCTGATCCCCCCGCTCTGCGAAACGACGGCAAGCCGCCTTATCCAGCGTCTGCACGCGCGCCTGTCCAGCCGCCACTGACCCGTCAGTTGTTGGGCAACAGGTCCGGGATGATGGTCACGATCCCCGGCTGCCACCAGAGCAGGGCCAGACCCACCACCTGGATCACCACGAAGGGGATCACCCCGCGATAGATATGCCCCGTCGTCACCGTCTTGGGCGCCACACCGCGCAGGTAAAACAGCGCGAACCCAAAGGGCGGCGTCAAGAAGGACGTCTGCAAATTCACCGCGATCATGATGGTCACCCATTTCGGGTCGAACTCCCCGCCATAGATCACGGGGCCCACGATGGGGATGACGATGTAGATGATCTCCAAGAAGTCGAGGACAAAGCCCAGGATGAACAGCACCAGCATCACGATCAGGAACACCGTCAACTCGTTGTCGAAGCTGCGCAGGAATTGCTGGATGTAATGCTCGCCCCCAAAGGAGATCAGCACCAGGTTCAGCAATTGCGACCCGATCAGGATGGTGAACACCATGGAGGTGACTTTGGCAGTCTCCCGCACTACGGGGCCCAAGACGCCGGTTTTGAACAGAACCCAGCACGCGTAAAGCAGGCCAAGGAAGGCCCCATGATAGGCCAACAGCGCAATGAAGTTCGCGATGGTGTCGGCGGGAGTCGTTGTCTCTAACCCCTGGCGCAGGTCGAAATTGACCCCGAACAACAGCATCACCACCAGACCCATGGTCGCCAACAGGATCGGTGCGCCGGACTTCCCCTGCTCCTGCAGCTTGCGGTAGGCGGCCAACATGATCGCCCCGCCTGCGCCCAGGGCCGCGGCAGGCGTCGGGTTCGTGATCCCCCCCAGGATCGACCCCAGCACCGCCACGATCAGGACCAGGGGTGGGAACACCACCCGCAAAAGGTCATTCTCAGCCAACCGCCCAAAGGCGGGCGCCACGCCATACAACGTCACCGCCAGCGGGATCGCCATGATGGTGAATGTCACCCCGGGCGAAGTCGTGGGCGACAAAAGCGCCATGTCCAACACGAAGGCCAGCGCAATGCCCCCCGCCCCGATCAACAACGGCATCGGATCAGCCAAAGGGTTGATCCCCCGCGCCAACGCCAGAACCAGGCCCAGACCCAAGAACATGACGGCGACGCCTGTGCCCACTGGGGCGGCGTTGGCAATCACGGCCTCGCGCGCGGCTGCCAATTCTTCGGCCGTCAATTCCCGTGCCAGTTGCACGCCGCCTGCCTCATTGATGGCGGCCTGTTGCGCCAGGGCGGCGTCCCAGGCGGCTTGACCATGCAACTCGATCATGGCGGCCTGGCAGGCTTCCCCCACATTGGTGCGCAAGGACGCTGTCTCCCCCGCCTCCGAGAAGGCGGAGACGAAGACGTCCTGGGTCCCAATCAACCCTGCATAGCCCAAAGCGATGCCGCCCAGGATGATGGCGCCAGGCGCACCCAAGAACCAAATCAGCGCCTCTTCCCGCGTCGTGGGGGACCCTTTGCCCCCCTCCAACACCACCGGCGGCGCCTTGGCCGGATTGAACAGCGCGTAACCGAACGCATAGGCCCCATACAGGAACGCCAGCAGAATACCCGGCAGCAGGGCTGCCTGGAACAGTGTGCCCACCGACACCACCGCAGGCTCCCCCAGATAGGTCAGCGCGTCGCTACAGCCGACGGACTGCGCCCGTTGTTCCTGCGCGGTGGAGTAGATGTCGCCCGCCAGCGTGCCCAAAAGGACAATCACGATGGACGGCGGAATAATCTGCCCCAACGTGCCAGAGGCAGCGATGACCCCGGTGGCCAGCTCCGGCGAGTAGTTGTTGCGCAGCATTGTCGGCAAGGCCAGCAAACCCATGGTCACCACAGTGGCGCCCACGATCCCGGTGGAGGCGGCGAGGAACGCACCCACAATCACGATGGACACGGCCAGACCGCCAGGAAGCGGGCCGAACACGCGGGCCATGGTGGTCAACAGGTCATTGGCAATCTTGGACCGCTCCAACGTGATGCCCATCATCACGAACATCGCCACGGCCAGCAGCGTCTCGATGGACGCGCCCGCGATCACCCTCTCGTTCATACGCTGGATGATCAGGCCCAACTCTCGGTTGATCTCTGGATACCAACCCTCGGGGTAAAGCGGCTCCTCGATGCGCGGCAATTCGGGGAAGCGGAAGGTCGATATGGTGTCCCGTGCGATCCCTTCGGCGATCAACGCGGCATATTCCGCAGACCCGGTATCAATGGCCTCATGGATCAACAGGCCCGCACTGTCGAGCGACGCGATGATCCCAAAGCTGACCACCCCCGCGCCCGCGATGGCAAAGGCCACTGGAAAGCCCGACATGATCCCGCCGAACAGGCAGAGGAAGACAATGATTAGACCGATTTCGATCCCGTCTAAGCCGAAAATCATGGCGCGTTTTCCTTAGGCCGAGTGTTCTTGTTTGTGGATGGCTTCGGCTAACTCCGCCTCTTCGTCGCCCAGGATGTCGCGGTCCAGATAGCGGCCCTCGGACAACTCGCCCTCCCGAAACTCAAGCCAGGACCGCCAGAAGAAGTTCAACGCCTGCAAGAAGGCCGTCGCTGCAAACAGCACGATCAGGACCTTGAACAGGAAATAGGCATCGAACCCGTTCGGGCTGAAGGCGATGGTTTCCACGTTCCAGCGCACGCCCCGCGCGCGCATGAACAACCGCTCTAGCTCGTCAAAGGCGCCCAGGCGCGGGCTGATCAAGCTGCCCCAGAGGTAGTACCAACCGAACAGCCAGATCAGGACCAAGGACGGCACCATGAAAATCATCGAGCCGACCATGTCGATCACCCGCTTGGCCCGGTGGCTGACGGCGCCATAGACCAGGTCCACGCGCACATGCCCGCTTTGGATGAACGTCCATGACACGCAAAGACACACAAGGATCGCGTTATAAAGCTTCAGTTCTTCGGAATACCAAGACAGGTCCCGGGTGAAGGTGGACCCGAACGGCCCCACGCTGATCTCTGCCACGCGAAAGATGCGTTGCAGAAACACAATCATGATCTGTTGCAGCACCATCAACAGGCCCGCCCAGGCCGCCAACCGCCCGATCCAGTTCAGGGTGCCTTCCATCCCGCGCACCACGCCCCACAGGAACCGGCGAGAGAAATAGCCCGCCACCGTCACCGCCAGGAAGATCCATACCAGAACGAAAAAGAATTCGATGGACGCCCCATAATAGATGAAGCGCATGAGCGTCTGCTTGCTCTCCAACTCGGAGAAGTCCTGGGTCCAGCCCAGCCAGGCGCCCGGATCGGTCAGCGCGAAAATCACATTGAAGGGGGCCTCGAAGACGTGTCCGGCAAACCATTGCAGGGCGCCGCCGTCTTTGAACGCATCCAGGCAGGACACCGTGTTCTCGACCGCGGGCGAAAAGAAGCCCGTGCACTCTGCGCCGTGTTCCGCCATCGGATGTCCCCCCAGATGGTATTTCTGTGCCCGGCCGCCCGATAGGGCGGCGCGGGAAAGGCCTGATGTCTCTCAGGTCTCGTCGGCCAGAGCCCCGTCTGGGGCTCTGGCGATGTTCGATGCCGGGGCGCGACCAAAACGGCGCGCCCCCGGGTGATCGCCCACAAAAGGTCCACTGGACCTTTCGTCAGACAGATCACCCCATGACGCGGTCGCGTTGTGCGCGGTAGGCGCCTTCGGACTGCGTGATCCAGTTGGACGAGGCGCGCATGCTTTCCATGGCGCTGTCGTGGATCTTCTTGAACAGGTCGTCGCCCATGTTCTCGTCCAGGACGGCCTGCGCCGCGGTGCCCATGGCATCCCAGACACTGTCGGGGAATTCACGGATCGTCACGCCGCCGGACTGCAAACGCTGCAGCGCGGTGCCGTTATTGGCCAGGAATTGCGCCAGGTTCCACTGGTGGCACTCCCCGGCTGCGATCTCGATGATCTTCTGATGCGCGGGCGACAGGCTTTCGAACACGTCGCGGTTCGTGGCCAGGGACAGACCGGCACCCGGCTCGTGGAAGCCTGCGGTGTAGTAGGTCTTGGTGATCTCCTGGAAGCCCGCCTTTTCGTCCGCCCAGGGGCCAATCCACTCGGTCCCGTCGATCGCGCCGGAGGCCAGTGCTTGATACACTTCGGATCCGGGCAGGTTCTGGACGGATGCGCCCATCTTACCAAGTGCCTGACCGCCGAGGCCGGGCATGCGGAACTTCAGGCCCTGGAAGTCTTCGGGGCCGTTGATCTCGGTCCGGTACCAGCCGCCCGCCTGGGCGCCCGTGTTGCCCGCAAGGAACGACTTGAGGCCGAAGATCTGGCCCAACTCGTCATGCAGCTCCATGCCACCGGCGTGATAGTACCAGTTCACCAGCTCCTGCGCGGTCATGCCAAACGGCACGGCGGTGAAGAACGCGTAGCCGGGGTGCTGGCCCACAAAGTAGTAGTCGGCCCCGTGATACATGTCAGCCTGGCCGGAGGTGACGGCGTCGAACACCTCGAAGGCCCCGACCAGTTCGCCAGCGGCCTTCAGATCGATGGTCAACGTGCCATCGGACATGGCCGTGATGCTGTCCGCGGCGCGCTGTGCACTGTCATGGACGCCTGCCAGGCCACGGCCCCAGGTGGTCACAAGTGTCAGCGTGCGATTGCCCTGGGCATAGGCCGGAGCGGCGAGAGCTGCGGCACCGGCAGCGGCGCCCCCGATAGTGGATTTCTTAAGGAATGAACGGCGGTCCATTACTTCCTCCCTGATGTTATGGGCCCGCGCATCCTCCCGACGCGCAGACAGCGCCCTTTTTCGGGCGTGCGGCGGACAGTACGCAGTCCTGCGAAAGTGTCAAATACCTGAAAACACGTAGACGGGTTTTGCCCAACTCAACCCCAGCGGACATCGCCCAAGAACAGATACCCCGCGCCATAGATCGTCTTGATCAGGGCCGGGTTCTTCGGATCCTCACCGAACTTGGCGCGCAGGCGCGAGATACGGACGTCCATGGCCCGGTCAAACGCCTCTGACGCGCTGCCGCCCAACGCCTCTTGCATTTCTGCCCGCGACAACAGGCGCCGGGGCCGATCGAGGAACAGGCGCAGCACGTCGCCCTCCGCCTGGCTGAAACTGGCTTCCCCGTCCGGGCCGGCAATGGCGTAGCGGTCGAAATCCACGACCCAATCGCCGAACCGCGCCACGCTGCCCTTCAGGGGCACGGCCTTGCGCAGGCGCGCACGGACCCGCGCCACGATCTCTGCGGGCTCAAACGGTTTGACGACATAATCGTCGGCCCCCAACTCAAGCCCGGTCACCCGGTCCTGCACTTGCCCCCGGCCCGAGATGATGATGATCGCGGCCCCGCCCTCCAGCGCCAAACGCGACACCACGGCAAGCCCGTCGCGGTCCGGCAGGCCCAGATCCACCAGACACACATCGGGCATGGCTTGGCGGATGGCGGCCTCGAACGCATCGGCCCGGCCATAGGCCTGGGCAGTCATCCCTGCGTCGGTCAGCGCGTCAGACAACAGATCGCGAATGCCCGGATCATCGTCCAGGATGGCCACGCGCGGGCTCATCCCAGCACCGCCGAAAGCTTTTCGATGGAAAACGGCTTGCGCAAGACCGGCCAAGCCGCCGCCGCCTCACGGTAGAGGGGCGCATCCATCGGAAGCGACGTCATCAGCGCCACCGGCAGGTTTCGCGTTGCGGCGGCCTGGGCCAGGTCCAATCCCGTATCTTTCGATTTCAACATGATGTCCGACAAAAGCAGGCCCAAGCCGGGGATGTCCAGCATCCCCCGTGCCTCAGCCACGGACCCGGCTTCCACCACCGCGTGCCCCGCCGCCACCAGACGGTCGCGCACGGCCTCCCGGATATGGTCCGCATCTTCCACCAACAGAACGGTCGTCGGCGGCAGATTCGGCGGCGGCTGGCGGAGCGGCAGCCGCAGGGTGACCCGCGCGCCCCCACCCTTGGCGTTGCCCAACCGGGTGCGCCCCCCGGCCAGTTTCACCACATCATACACCATGGACAGGCCAAGCCCGGTGCCATCCTCGCCCTTCTCGGTAAAGAACGGCTCCGCCCCCTTTTCCAGCGCTTGGGCGGAAAAGCCCGGCCCGGTATCGGCCACCTCCACCTCCAGCCAAGTGTCGCGCAGGGGCCGTGCCGACAAGGTGATCTGCCCCGCCGCCGCCCCAACCGCGTCGCGCGCGTTCAGGATCAGGTTCAAAAGCGCATCGCGCAACGCCTCTGGGTCCAGCAACACGGGATCGTCCAGCCCATGCACCCGATGCCGGATCGCGATGTCCTTGGGCAAGGACGCCCCGCCCAGCAGCGCCACCTCCCCCAGGAAGGCCCGCAGATCCACGGCCCTCGGCTGCAAGTCCCGCGGCCCCGACAAGCCAGAGATTTGGTCGATCAGCACGCCCCCCCTCTTGGCCGCCACCCCGATGGCCGCCACCGCCTCGGCGGCATCGGGGGGCAACTCAATGGCCGACAGTTTGTCCTTCAGACCCAGGATCACCGTCAGCAGGTTGGCAAAATCGTGCGCCATGCCCGACGTGAGCTGCGCCGCCACCTGCCGCCCCGCCGCCTGCGCCACGGCGGCGCGGGCCTGCGCCTCTTCGGTCACATCCATGGACAGGGCGTAGACACCCACCACGCGCCCCGCTTCGACATCCGGGGTGAAGCTGACCCGGATGCGCCGCCCAGACGGATCATGGCTCATCTCGAACACAGGCGACGCGCCATCCATGGCGCGGTCCAAATAGGGGCGGATCGTGCCATAGGGCCCGGGCCCCAACGCGGCCTCCATGGTGCGCCCAAGGATATCGGGATCGATCCCTGGAAAGATCGCCGCCAATTTCCGGTTTGAAAACGTATAGCGCCGATCCGTGTCCAACCGCGCGATATGGGCGGGCAGCATTTCGGTGGTCAGCCGAATCCGCGCCGCCATCTCGGTGGCCTCCCGCCGTGCCTCCTCCAGCGCGGCATTGGCGGCGCCCAGCTTTCGGTTCGCCTGGGCCAACTCCTCCGCCCGGGCCAGCAGTTGGTCGGACAACACTTCGGACCGGGCACGCAGCAACCGCTCCTGCGTCTTGATCGCGGTGATGTCGGTGTAAACCGTCACCCAGCCGCCCTGCGGCAAGGGCGAACCTTCGACGGCGATGACCTGCCCGTTGGGCCGCGTCCGCTCCAGGTAGTGCGGCTCAAAGGCCCGCGCCTGGGCCACCCGTTCCGCCACCATGGCCCCCACATCCTCCGCCGGGCCATACTCCCCCCGCTCAATGAGGAACTGAATGGTGTCGGCAAAGGGCACACCGGGCTTGGTCAGCCTTTGGGGCAGGTCGAACATGGTCGCGAACATGCGGTTACAGACCGCAAGTCGCAGGTCCGCATCATAGATCGACAGGGCCTGCCCAATCAGGTTCAGCCCCGCCTGCGTCATCCAGGTGGTGGTCCCTCCTCGGTCGGCCATGCCGCCCTCCTCGGCGGCGACGGTAACAGCCTGGGCTCGCGCGGCAAGTGGTGACGGGCGGCCCAGGATTGCCTAGGCTCTGCCCCATGACCCTGCCGCCCGATGCCGACCTGCCGGACATCATCCGCTACTACCACACCCGCGCGCGCCAGTATGCGACGCGCATCGGCCAGGCGACCGACCCCGAAGCCCTGCTGGCCCAGCACCTCGCCCCGGATATGGAACCGACCGGCTTTCACCTTGCCGTCGCCATGGGGTTCGCCGCCCGTGCCCTGTGCCCGCCTGCGGGCCGCACGGCGCCGGACATCCCCGACCCGGTCACGTTGCAGGCGCTGCACCAGTTTGGCCAGCGGATCGCCGTTGAAATCGCGGACATTCAAGGCCGCGACCTGACCGAAACGGTGACCCACGCCGCAGGGTCCGCGCGGCTGACGCAGCGTCCCGGCGATTACATCCTACGCTTCGCGCTTCCCAACCTGGTGTTCCACCTGTCCTTGACCCACGCGGCCCTGCGTCAAGGGCGCCTGACCGTAGGCAAGGCAGATTTCGACGGCCTCCACCGCTATCCCTAAGCCCGAGGGTCCCGTTACAATTCGTAAGATTTCAGAAACACCCCTGAAGGATTCACCCCCCATCCTGCCAGGCAGTGATCGCTGGGGAGGATGATCATGGCAGCCGACCTTCGGACCATTCCGGATTTTCTGGACCGTAACGTGCGCGACTTCGGCGCCGCGGCGGCGTTCCGGGAAAAGGAATATGGCATTTGGCAGGAATGGACCTGGATCGACGCCAAGGCGGAGATCGAGGAAACCGCCCGCGGCCTCATCGCCCAGGGCCTTGAGATCGGGGAGCATGTCGCCGTCATCGGCCGCAACCGGCCCCAGCTTTACATGGCCATGGTCGCCGCCCAATGCGCGGGCGGCATCCCTGTGCCCCTCTACCAAGATGCCGTGGGCGAAGAAATCGCTTATGTCCTTGGCCACTGCTCCGCCAAATTCGTGATCGCCGCCGACCAGGAGCAGGTGGATAAGGTGATCGAGGTGCAGGACCGGATCGAGGGCCTGCGCCATATCGCCTATCTGGACGGACGCGGCCTGCGCAAATACAACCACGCCGCCATGTCGTCCTTGGCCGACATCCGTGAGAAAGGCCGCACCGCCCCCCCGGCGGAGATGGAGCGCCGCCGCGCCCAGCAGACCGGCGCCACCACCTGCGTCATGCTCTACACTTCTGGCACCACGGGCCGCCCCAAGGGCGTCGTGCTTAGCCACGACAACATCGTAAAAACCTCGCTTGCGTCTTCGGAGTTCGACGGGTTGCGTCAAACCGACGAAGTGCTGGCCTATCTGCCCATGGCCTGGGTGGGTGATTTCATCTTCTCCATTGGGCAGGCCATGGTCACCGGCTTCTGCGTCAATTGCCCGGAAAGCGCGGATACCGTCATGCACGACCTGCGGGAAATCGGGCCGACCTATTACTTCGCCCCGCCCCGTGTGTTCGAGACCCAGCTGACCAACGTCATGATCCGTATGGAAGATGCCGGGCGCTTCAAGAAGGGCCTGTTCGATCGCGCCATGGCCCATGCGAAAACCATCGGCCCCAAATTGCTGGACGGGGAAGAGGTCAGCTTCGGCGACCGCCTGAAATACCGCATGAACGAATTGCTGGTGTTCGGCCCGCTCAAGAACACCTTGGGCCTGAGCCGCGTCCGCGTGGGCTATACCGCTGGCGAGGCGATCGGCCCGGAGCTGTTCGATTTCTACCGCTCCATCGGGATCAACCTGAAACAGCTTTATGGCCAGACCGAAGCGTCGGTCTTCATCACGCAGCAGAAGGACCACGAAGTCCGCTCCGACACTGTGGGTACTCCCACCCCCGGCGTGGAACTGCGCATCGACGACAGCGGGGAAGTCTTCTATCGCTCCCCGGGCACATTCCAGGAATACTTCCAAAACCCCGAAAGCACGGCCTCCACCAAGGACCCGGAAGGATGGGTCGCCACGGGCGATGCGGGATTCATCGAACCCGATACCGGCCACCTTCGCATCATCGACCGCGCCAAAGACGTGGGCAAAATGGCCTCCGGCGCGCTGTTTGCCCCGAAATACGTGGAGAACAAGTTGAAGTTCTTCCCCGAGATTTACGAAGCCGTGGTGTTCGGCAACGGACGCGACCGCTGCGTGGCGTTCCTCAACATTGACCTCACCGCCGTCGGCAATTGGGCCGAGCGCAACAACATCGCCTACGCCTCTTATCAGGAACTCAGCCAGCACCCCCGCGTGCAGGCCACCATGAAATCCCACGTGGAGGCGGTGAACCGGTCAGTTGCCCAGGACGAGATGCTGTCAGGCTGCCAAATCCACCGCTTCCTCGTGCTGCACAAACAACTCGATGCCGATGACGAGGAGATGACACGCACCCAAAAGGTCAAGCGCCGCACCATCGAAGAGAAATACGCCGACCTCATCGCGGCCCTCTATGACGGCAAGCCCGAGATCTACACCGAAACCGAGGTCACCTACGAAGACGGGCGCAAAGGCAAAATCCGCGCGACGCTGGACGTGGTGGATGCCGACGTTGTGTCGGTCACGGGCCAAGTGCTGGAGGCGGCGGAGTGAGGCTAGCCGCGTCGATCAGCGATGCCTTGGACGCGCGAATTCGAGGTGTACACCGCCGCTATGCCTTTGCTGTTACCTTCATTATCTTCTTCGTCAGCTTTGGTTTTTCCGGTTCTCTCCTACTCCCACTTGCTGTCGCATTTCTATGGCTGACCATCGTCGTCCTCGATCTCTCAAAGGATGCTCAAGTCTTGGGTTGGTGGAGTGTTGTGCCAGAACGATGGCGACCCAGACGACTACCACGACGCACCAAAAATTCCGCAGTTTGGCATATCGGCGGCGGAGCGTTCTTCGGGATGATAGTCCACTTTATGGCCTTTGGCTGGGTCTTTGGCGAATGAGGGCTGCTTGCAATCGTAGGGCGGGGTTCACCGCGCCGAGCCGAGGCGGCGGGGTAAACCCCGCCCTACAGGTCTTCGCCATGATCGTCGCGCTCGCAACCCCCGCCGCCGCCGACATCGCCTCCGAATGGAACGACCTGCAGGCGCGCTGCGGGAAGGCGGTGGCCGGGGCATCGGCTCTGGACCTCTCGGACCTGGAAGAACGGGTGCCGACCTTCACCTACAATCGCAACCTGACCGACGGGACGCGCCGCTATCTTGGCCAGGGCGTCGCACGGATCGGGACGACCGCGCCGCGCGGGGTCTGGGGATGGCCCAACGGGGTCCTCGAACTCCGCGTGATCGAGATGAAGACCCGCCCAGGTACACGTACAATTTGCGAAATTATCCCTCGGCGGGGTGGTCAAACCGTACAAAACGCCGACATCGACCGGCTGAAGGATGCCTATCGCGATATGCGCGACCGTGCCGTGGAGACGGGTGCTTGGGTCTTCGTTGACCTGCGATCCGACGCGCGGGTGCAACGTTTGGGCATGGAACTGGCACAGCCGAACGGCCGCGCCTGCCCCGTCATCGCAAGCCTGACCCTAGACCGGACAAACGGCTATTTTCGCAGCGCAATCAGTGAGAAAGCAGGCGCGCCCCATTGCGGTGGCGCCTCCCTGGTGGTGCGCCCACCGTCACAGCAGGGGGAGGCGGGGTAGACCCGCCTTACGGGAGGAAAACATGCTCGATTCAGAGAGTTACGTTACCGCGGACGGTCGCACCATCGGCGGCACCGTCCTGGACCTGCGCAACATCACCCTGCGGTTCGGCGGTGTCGAGGCGATCAAGAACATCTCGTTCGACATTCGCGAAGGTGAGATCCGGGCGATCATCGGCCCGAATGGCGCAGGCAAGTCCTCGATGCTCAATGTTATCAGTGGCTTCTACGTGCCTCAGGAAGGCGAAGTCTGGTTCCATGGCGCCCCACGCCCGCGCATGAGACCGTACCAAGTGGCCCAACAGGGCATCGCGCGCACCTTCCAAAACATCGCCTTGTTCGAAGGGATGAGCGTGTTGGACAACGTCATGACCGGGCGTCTGAACAGCATGTCCCAGAACCTTCTGACCCAAGCCTTGTGGTGGGGCAAAGCCCAGAGGGAAGAGGTCGCCAACCGGGAAGTTGTTGAAAAGGTGATTGATTTCCTGGAGATTCAAGCCATTCGCAAGACCCCGGTGGGGCGCCTGCCTTACGGCTTGAAAAAGCGGGTGGAACTGGCGCGGGCCTTGGCGGCCGAGCCGAAGCTGCTTTTGCTGGATGAGCCCATGGCGGGCATGAATGTCGAAGAGAAAGAGGATATGTCCCGCTTCATCCTTGACGTAAACGACGAGTTTGGAACGACAATTGCTTTGATCGAGCATGATATGGGCGTCGTCATGGACCTGTCCGACCGGGTCGTGGTGATGGATTACGGGCGCAAAATCGGTGACGGCACGCCCGACGAAGTGCGCGGCAACCAAGATGTGATCGACGCCTATCTTGGGGTTGCCCATGATTAAGCAGGCCCTCATCGCCTGTTTTCTGGCGCCCCCCGCACTGGCCGACCCGCTGTCTGGCGCATTGGAGGGATGCGTGGCCTATGTCCTTGAAGACAGGGCGGAAGGCCGCGCCAAGGGCACCCAGGGATATGCCGCAGGGGGCGTGTTCATCGAACGTGTGACCCAGTACGATACGGCAGACGACTTTGCCCAATGCAGCCTTTTTGGGATCGAACATCAGAAGGGGGAACTGGCAATCGGATGGGCGGATGGCGCGTCCATGGTAAACGACTGGTTGCAAAACAGCCCCGTCGCCCAGGCCACGACGATCAAGGGATGGGCCGCCCCGATCACCCCGGTCCTTGGCTGCGGCGCCGTGCAGGTGATGGCCCAACCCATGCGCGCGTTCACCGCCGCGGACCCCTTCTATGACAGCCCCCCAGACGCGCGCCCGGTCGAGATTACGATCACCCGACCGGCAGAGCTTTGCGCCAGGCACGCGCCATGATCCGCACGACGTTCAACATGCCGGCATGGCTGGGCGCCTGGGTCCTGGGCTGCGTGGCTGCCGCAGCCATTCCTGCATCGGCGCAGGATGCCTGGTCCGTCTTTGAGACGCGCTGCCTGGTGCCCTATGAGCATATCGCCCTGCCCGACACGCGCGGGCTGGTGGTTGATGAAGAACAGCTTTGGTCGGGCGCGGCCTACCCCCTCCGCCTGACGGAAGACAGCTGCGCCGTTTTGGGCCCGACGGACACACCGCTGGCGCAGGCTTTGGCGGGACGGCAAGCCTATGAGGAGGTCGCGCCAGGCATCTGGCAATCCCATCTCTGGCGAGAGCCGCGCATCGAATTGGAGGCCGCAGCCGACGGCTATGTGGTGCGGGAGACGGACCTTGAGAGTTGAGACCTCCACACTGGCGTTGGCCCTCGCACCGGCCAGCGCGGCGGCGCAGACGCCGTTGATCGAGGATTCGTCCATGGCGTTCGACCTCTGCGGCGAAACGTTTGAGGCGCGACCCGTCGATCAGATCGCGAAGCGACCGAGTGTGGTCATGTCGGCCAGCAGCATTCCCGGCGCGCACGGCACGTTGCCAAACGGCATGGCGACGGTGGAAGGGGCCCTCGCGCCGCAAGGGCCTTGGACGGGCATCCTTCCGTTGGGGCGGACAGGGCCATCATCGGACATTGGTGCACCGACACCGAACAGAAAGCCGAGATTCGTATCACGCGCAGATCGTGGCACGGCAATGAATTCAAAGGCACGCCGCAAGGTTGCGCCGAAGGGGAGGACTGAAGATGCCTGACCAACTACTCTTTGGCATGGAAGTGGCCCTAAACGGCCTGATGGCTGGGGTGATGTATGCCCTGGTGGCCCTAGGCTTCGTGCTGATCTTCAAGGCCAGCGGTATCTTCAACTATGCCCAAGGGGTCATGGCTCTGTTCGCCGCGATGACCCTTGTGGGGATCCAAAACGGGCAAGTGCCATTCGCCCATCTGATCAACGCCACGTTTGGGACCAATATCCACCATTTCGGGTGGGAGGTCCCGGCCCTGCTGGCAATATTGCTGACCGTGGTCGTCATGATCGGCTTCGCGTGGGCAGTGAACCGTTTCGTGCTGCGTCATCTGGTGAACCAGGAACCGATCATCCTCTTCATGGCGACCATTGGGTTGGCGTTTTTCCTGGAAGGCGTGGCCGACTTGATGTGGGGGGCGGAGATCAAGAAGCTGGATGTGGGCCTGCCCCAGGGCATCAATGAATGGATCGACGGGCACACATTCGACGCCTTTGGGTACGGGTTCTTCATCGACAACCTGGATATCACGGCCACGATCATCGCGGCCATCCTGGTCGCGGGGCTCGTGATGTTCAGCCAGTATACCAAGCAGGGTCGCGCGCTCCGCGCCGTGGCTGACGACCACCAAGCGGCCCTGTCGGTGGGCATTTCGCTCAACTTCATTTGGGTGCTGGTCTGGTCCATCGCGGGCTTTGTTGCCCTGGTGGCGGGCATCATGTGGGGCGCGAAGTCGGGGGTGCAGTTCTCCCTGTCGCTGATCGCGTTGAAGGCGCTGCCGGTGTTGATGCTGGGCGGGTTCACATCGATCCCGGGCGCCATCGTCGGCGGGCTGCTCATCGGCGTGGGGGAAAAGCTGTTCGAATTCCTGATCGGTCAACCCTACCTTGGCGGCGCCACCGAGAACTGGTTCGCCTATGTCCTGGCCCTCTTGTTCCTGGTGTTCCGGCCACAGGGCCTGTTCGGGGAGAAAATCATTGAGCGGGTGTGACATGGGGAGATTTGAGGCAATGCAGAAGAAATCCGTCTTACGTCTGATTGTGGACGACTTCGTTCGGCAGGTGGGCGAGCCGGTCCATCCTCAGAGCATCATGGGTCGGGGCTGGCTGCTGCTAACTTGGGCCTTCCAACTGAACCTTCTTGTTCTAGCCGCACTCGCCGCGATCGATCTCAACTTATTGGGAGCGGTTGGCGGCGTCCTCCTCTTCTTCGGATTTCATTGGATCCGACAGAACCGGCCGCACTGGATAAAGCTGAAGGACGAGAAGAGATGATCCAAACAGATTGGCACGTATGCACATCCAAAGATCTTGCTTTTCCATCTTCCGAAAGCCGTCAAGCCCGTGGGTCTGATGACCCCGGCACGACGAGGCAAATGTCGGGCGCCGCCCGCGCGAGATGCGTACACGACGGAGAGAGCCGATGATCTACCGTGAAGCCGGAGACTTCAAGACAAGCTACACCGCCGACAACCAAACCTTCCCGATCAAGTTCGATCGAAGGGCCTATTGGGTGGCTTTGCTTGCCGGCGCGGTGGTCTTGCCGTTCCTGGTGAATGACTACTGGGCCAACGCCTTCCTGGTGCCGTTCCTGATCTATGCCATTGCGGCCCTGGGGTTGAATATCCTGACCGGCTATTGCGGGCAGGTCAGCCTTGGCACGGGCGGGTTCATGGCTGTTGGGGCCTATGCCTGCTACAAGCTGATGACGGCCTTTCCGTGGATGGACATGGTGACGATCACGCTTTTGTCCGGGTTGATCACGGCGGGAGTGGGCGTGGTGTTTGGCCTTCCGTCCTTGCGGATCAAAGGCTTTTACCTGGCCGTGGCAACGCTTGCGGCGCAGTTCTTCTTGGTCTGGCTCTTCAATCGGGTGGGCTGGTTCTACAACTACTCCGCATCCGGTCAAATCAACGCGCCGGAACGGGATCTGTTCGGCATCATCATCACCGGCCCCAACACGCAGCCATGGGCGCAGTATCTGTTTTGCCTGCTATTCGTGGTGTTGCTGGCCTGGATTGCCCGCAACCTGACCCGCGGCACCGTCGGCCGGTCCTGGATGGCCATCCGGGACATGGACATCGCCGCAGAGATCATCGGGGTGAACCCGCTCAAGGCCAAGCTGACGGCCTTTGCGGTATCCAGCTTCTTCGTCGGTGTGTCCGGGTCGCTGTTCTTTTCGGTCTATCTTGGCGCGGTCGAAGTGGGGGAGGTTTTCGGCATCCAAAAATCGTTCCTCGTCCTGTTCATGGTGATCATCGGCGGCCTCGGCTCCATATTCGGCAGCTTCGCCGGGGCGGCGTTCCTGGTTCTGTTGCCGGTCATGCTGAAATTGGTGGGCGTGGACCTGTTGGGCTGGCCCACGGATATCGTGGCCCATTTGAACCTTGTCATCGTGGGCGCGCTCATCGTGTTCTTCCTGATCGTTGAACCCCACGGCTTGGCCCAACTCTGGCGCCTGACCAAAGAAAAGTTACGGCTCTGGCCGTTCCCACACTGACACCTGCCGGGCGGGGCGTCCCCTGCCCGGCGGATCACGACATCGGATATATCAAGGGAGGTAACCACCGATGAAGAAACTAGGAACCCTGACGGTCGCCGCACTCTGCGCCGCTGCCCCAGCCATGGCCGATCTGGTCTTTCCATCGCTCAGCTATCGGACGGGGCCCTACGCGGCTGGCGGCATCCCGTTCGCGGATGGCTATGCGGATTATTTCGCCCTTCTGAATGCCCGGGATGGCGGCATCGGCGGCGTCCCCGCACGCGTGTTGGAATGTGAGACTGGCTATAACACCGAGAAGGGTGTGGAATGCTATGAAAGTACCAAGGGCGAAGGCTCCCTCGTGTATCAGCCGCTGTCGACGGGCATCACGTACCAGTTGATCCCCAAGACCGCCGCCGATGGCATCCCGCTTCACACCATGGGCTATGGCCGGACGTCCGCCGCCAATGGGGCGATCTTCAACAACGTCTTCAACTACCCTGCCAACTACTGGGACGGGGCGTCCATCGTGGTGAACCACTTGTTGGAGCAGAATGGCGGCGACATCACCGGCAAAAAGCTGGCGCTGGTCTACCACAACTCCGCCTATGGCAAGGAGCCGATCCGCACCCTAGAGGAGTTGTCCGCCAAGCACGGGTTCGAGCTGAGCCTTTTGGCCGTCGATCACCCGGGGCAGGAGCAGAAATCCCAATGGCTGCAAATCCGCCGGGAACGGCCCGATTACGTGGTCATGTGGGGCTGGGGCGTGATGAACCAAGTCGCCATTCAGGAGGCCGCGAACATCCGTTTCCCGATGGAGAATTTCATCGGCAACTGGTGGGCCGGGTCCGAGAATGACGTTCTGCCCGTGGGCGACGCGGCCAATGGTTACAAATCATTGGCCATGCACAATGTGGGCGCCGATTTCCCGATCTTTGCGGATTTGCAGGAACACGTGATCGACGCGGGCAACGCGGCAGGCAATGGCGATCAAGTGGGTACCGTCCTCTATAACCGCGGTCTCTATGCGGCGATGTTGGCAGCCGAGGCGGCCAAGAAAGCGCAGGAAATCCATGGTGAGGCCGAGATCACGCCCGCCATGATGCGCGACGGGATGGAGGCGCTGGTCGTGGACGAAGCCTTGATGGAAAGCCTCGGCATGCCAAATTTCGGGCCCGAATTTTCCGTATCCTGCGAAAACCACGGCGGATCTGGCCAAGGCAAGGTCCAGCAATGGAACGCGTCTGCCGGTGAGTGGGAGATCATCACGGATTGGATCGCATCCGACCGGGACGTCATCGACCCGCTGATCGAAGAGGATGCGGCCGCCTATGCCGCCGAAAACAACGTCAGCCCTGCCTGCGGCTAGGCTAGACACTGGGGCCGCGCGGGCGATCGCGCGGCCCCTTCAGCCCTGATTGATTTTTGACCGTGTTCCAACGTCTGCTCTTTGCGCTGTGTGTGCTGCCGGTCTTGGCAGCATGTGAGGTGGATCGCCCGCAGTCCCAGGCATGCGTGGCCTTCCCCACGGCAGAGGCCGGGACCCTGTCGACCCAAGGCGCGGCCCCGCCCAGGGCGCGCCCGGACGGCCTGGCCGCGACCGACGCGATGATGGCCCGGACCGAAGCGGACCTGGAAGCGGCGATCCGCGCGCAGGTCGCCCAGGCCCCGGCGGTGACACGGACCCCGCAACGCAAGACCGTCACACTCAACGTGATCACGCTGTCGGCGGGCGGGCAGTATGGTGCCTTTGGCGCCGGGTTCTTGCGTGGCTGGACGGGCAATGGCCGACCAGCACAGTTCGACCTGGTGACCGGGGTAAGCGCCGGGGCAACCCTGGCGCCGGTGGCCTTCGCGGGTCCCGCCTTCGATCCGCTGCTTGACTACTATGATGGGTTGGGCGCCGATGGCATCTTTGTACGCCGCCCCACGCTGGCCATTCTGGGCGCCCCGTCCATCGCCGACCCCCGCCCGTTGCGACGCTTCCTGCGCACGGCCCTATCCCCGGCCCTTTTGCGGGCCATCGCCAACGGGCACGGCCAAAACCGGCGCCTTCTGATCGCGGCCACCAATATCGACAATGGCGCGGGACAAGTCTTCGATCTGGGACAAGCCGCCGATAAGGCGCGGGCAAACACGTGTCTGACCGAAGCGATCCTGGCATCGGCAGCCATCCCGGCGCTGTTCCCGCCGCGCCACATCAACGGCGCGCTCTATGCCGATGGCGGCATTCGCCAGCACGTTTTCCTGCAAACCCTGGATGAGGCGCGCCAACAGATTGAGGCGACGGACAACGTGGACATAAAGGTCAATGCCTACCTGATCGTCAACGGCGCGCTTCTGCCCCCTCTGACGCAGGCGGAGGATAGCATCCTGGGCTATGCGGGCCGCTCGGTAGAGCTTTTGGCGGATGAGGTCTTGCGCGACTCCATCGCCGAGGCAGTCCGCTTTGCGGAAGGACGCACCGACTGGACCCTGCGCGGGGTTCGCGCCGAACTGCCCGCCGACACATGCGCAAAAGAACTGGCGGAAACCCCGAATATCGGCGGCTTCAATGCCTGCCTCACGCGGGCCTTGTTCGCGCACGGCAAGGCACAGGCCACCCAATCCCCGATCCCATGGCTCAGCGCGGCGGACCTCCGCGAATTGGCCGAGGCCCTTTGAGGAGACACCCATGCTCGACACCACAGCCCCAGACCCCAAAGCCGACAGCGGCGCCGCGAACACCCTGTTGGAGGTCAACAATATCGAGGTGATCTACAACCATGTGATCCTTGTCCTGAAAGGGGTCAGCCTATCGGTCCCCAAGGGCGGGATCACGGCCCTTTTGGGCGGCAATGGCGCGGGCAAGACCACCACGCTCAAGGCCATATCGAACTTGCTCAAGTCCGAACGAGGCGAAGTCACCAAGGGCGCCATCACCTATCGTGGTGCGCGCATCCAAGACCTGACCCCCGCCGATCTGGTCCAAAAGGGCGTCATCCAGGTCATGGAGGGGCGCCACTGTTTCGAACACCTGACCGTCGAAGAGAACCTGCTGACCGGCGCCTATACCCGCACGGCAGGGGGCGCGGCGATCAAACAGGACCTGGAGATGGTGTATGACTATTTCCCGCGCCTGCGTGAACGGCGAACGTCGCAGGCGGGCTACACCTCCGGCGGGGAACAACAGATGTGCGCCATCGGACGCGCGCTGATGTCGCGGCCCGAAACGATCCTGCTGGACGAGCCGTCGATGGGCCTGGCCCCGCAATTGGTGGAGGAGATTTTCGGCATCGTGAAATCCCTAAACGAGAATGAGGGCGTGTCTTTCCTTCTGGCCGAGCAGAACACCAACGTGGCCCTGCGCTTTGCCCATTACGGCTACATCCTGGAATCGGGCCGCGTGGTCATGGACGGCCCCGCCGCCGACCTGCGCGAAAACCCCGATGTGAAAGAATTCTACCTCGGCATGAGCGATGAGGGCCGCAAGTCCTTCCGCGATGTCCGGTCCTACCGCCGCCGCAAACGGTGGCTTTCGTGAGCGCAAGCATCGAGGTTTTTGGCTTCCCATCGGTGACCCCCGCCCAGGCCCCGGGCCTGTTGGTGGAACTGGAGCACGCCCTGCGGGACATCAACCTCGTCACGGGAGAGGACTGCCCGGACGCCACCTATGGCCGCGCGAACCGCACGCTGCGCCCGGGGCCGGCGGCACTTGCCTTCGCAGGTTGGGGGCCACGGGAAGATGGCGCCGTGACCGGGGTGAGTTTCCACGGCCCAGGCTACGGCAACTTTCTGGGCATGAATATGAGCGATCTGACATGCGGGGCCTGCGGCGCCCATTGGGGCCCCGACGCGCCGGGCTACGGCGATCTGTTCAACACGTTAGGCGAAAGCACGGTGCCCTTCACGGGCGGCGGGCCCTTGGTGGATGTCCCCTGCCCTGGGTGCGGCCAAGGCCAAGACATCAACGCTTGGTTCGGCCAATTGATCTTGGCCCACGCGGCGGTCGAGGTTTGGAACTGGTCCAGCCTCAACCCAACCGCCCCGCGCCCCGACGGCCCGTCGACGCATTGGCCCCATGCCGCGACCCTTGTGCGCGACACCATGGCAAAGACCTGCCCGCAGCATGCGTTGCAGGACGGTTGGGGGCGTCTGTGATGACCCATCCCGCCGCGTTACCCTTGCCGATACCAGCGCACCGCCAAAGCCTCCAAACGGCGGACCATGGTGTCTTTGTCGGCCACATAGTCCGCCCGCGTCTTTCCAGGGCGGGCCGCCAGGGCCAGCTTGTGGGCGCCGTATTCCGCCGCCCCGTCCGGATGCGCCCGCAACCAGCCGCGAAAGGCCAGATGCCGGGTAATATGGCGCGACCCCAAGACATAGGCATGCAGGTGGACCAGCCGCACGTCGCCCGCCATCTTGCGCAGGAACAGGCGACCGGGGATCCCATTCTCGCCGCGGAGATCGTAGCCCAATCCGGCAAGGGCGGGCAGAATCGCATCCCGCGCGTCGCGGTGGATGGACACGCCCAGAATGTCGATCGTGGCTTTGGCGGCAAGGCCCGGCACCGCCGTGCTGCCGATATGGTGCAGGGATTGGAACAGCGGGCGCAGACCCACGGCTTCTGCCTGGAACCGCTTGGGCCAGTCCGGGTCATAGGGCTCTACCAAGGCCATGGCCGACGCTTGCACAATCGCCCCCGTGGCAAAAGACCCCAAGCCCAAACCTCTCGCGGGCAGGCATGAGGGCATTTCTGGGCCTCCCCCTCCCGGTTGCCTGGGCCGACCCGCTGATGCGGGTGCAGCGCCATTTGCCCGGTGGCCGCCCCGTCCCGGAGGAGAATTTGCACCTCACGCTGTTGTTCCTCGACGATCAGCCCCAAGATCGATTGCAGCTTTTGGACGACATCCTGCGCGATACGCCCATACCGCCCGTAGAACTGACCCCCCTGGCGTTCGCCCCCCTCGGATCCAAGACGCCGCGGGCCGTTGTGTTGGACGTGGTGCGGACGGACACGCTGGTGGCGCTTCGGGACACGGCGCGCCGCGCCGCACGGCAGGCGGGCATCGCCCTCTCCAAGGATCGGTTGCGCCCGCATATCACGCTCACCCGCTACTCTGGGACGGCTCCCGCAGATTATACGCGCCTTCAGGGGGCGCTGGCCCGTCTGGGCGCGCCGGACCTGTCCGCGGCCATGGCCCATCCCGTCACGCTTTGGTCGTCGACATTGACGCCCGAGGGGCCGATTTACGATGCTCTGGCCACCTACGGCGCGGAGGAATGGACATGACCGACCGCACGGCGTGCCGCACACCGAACCCAGAAAAGCTGGGCATCACGAACATCCCAACCTGGAAATTCGACGCCTGCCGCACCGCCCTTCTTGTGGCCCTGGAAAAGGGCCCTCTGCCCGCCAAAACCATCGCCAAGGCCGCTGGCGCGTATCTGAGCGACACGGATCGCGCGGCCCTCGGCTCCCTCGGGTGGCACATGACCACCGTGCGTCTTGAGTTGGAGATGCGCGGTGAGATTGAGCGCATGCCAGGCGTCAAACCCTTAACCCTTCGGAGCGTGGGATGACGGCCCCGATGCGCCTATGGTGCGGCGCATGTCCACACGCGACGCCGCCATGCTGAAACCCCTGGCCCTGCAGGCCGCGCGCCTTTTGGAAGCCGGGTGGGAACGGATTGCCGACACCCCGGACGGCACGCCCGTGCTTGACCCCTATATCGGCTATGGACGCCCCGGCGGGGTCGTGCTGCGCGCGCGCGTCCTGACCAACCTGCGCCGCCCCCAGGGCCGTGACGGTCAGTCAATGCTCACCAATATCCAGCATATGGTGGACCTGTTCCTGACCGACGAGTTGCCGGGCGTCGAGGTGACCGCCTTGGGCCAGGCCACGATTTCCGACGAAGAAGGCTACGTGACGTTGGACGTGGACGGCGCGTTCCCGTCCGGTTGGATCGATGTCGACATGGCCGCGGCAGGACAGACCGCGATCCCGGTGCCGGCCTTCATCCCGGATGTGCAGGCACCCCACCTCATCATCTCTGACATCGACGATACCGTGATCGAAACCGGGGCCCACGTCCTGGCCCGCAACCTTTGGACCACGTTCACCGGCACTGCGGGCAGCCGCCTGGCCCATGCCGATGCGGTGCATCTGTTGGACAGCCTGGGCGCCGGGACGGCGGCCCCCGTTTTCTATGTATCGTCCTCTCCGTGGAATATGCACCACTTCCTGGAACAGGTGTTTGCCCATCACGCCGTGCCCCGGGGCCCCATCTTCCTGCGCGATCTGGGCGTCACCGATAGCGGCATCGCCCGCGGTCACCTGGACCACAAAGGCGACGCCATCGACACGATCCTGGCCGCGAACCCGAACCTTCCGGCCTATTTGTTGGGCGATAGCGGGCAGAAGGACGCGCAGGTCTATCTGGCGGCCATCGGCCGTCACCCGAACCGGATCAAAGGCATCGCCCTGAGAGAGCCCGCCGCGGGCGAAGGGGAAGACGATGCCCCGTTTATCGAAGCCATTGGGGCCGCTGGCGTCCCCTGCTACCACGGCCCCACCTTTGACGGGGCCCTCAAGATTTGGGGATTGGAATGACCTTTTACGATGCACTCGAAACCCGCTCCGCCGATGCCCGTGCCGCGGCCCAACTGGCCGCCCTTCAGGATATGGTCGCCCTTGTCCGCGCCGCCCCTGGAAATTGCCTGCCCGAGTCGGACATCACCGACCTCAACGATCTGGCCACCCTGCCCGTCCTGCGAAAGTCGCAATTGGCCGATTGGCAGGCCGCATCCCGCCCGTTTGGCGGATTGCCTGTGGCGAATATCGCGCAGATGTTCCAATCCCCCGGTCCAATCTATGAACCGGGCGGTGTGGGCCATGACTGGTGGCGCATGGGCCGGTTCCTGCACGCCTGCGGGATCGGCCCCGGGGATGTGGTCCAGAATTGCTTCGGGTATCACCTCACGCCCGCCGGTCATATTTTTGAGAACGGTGCGCGGGCCGTGGGCGCCGTCGTGATCCCGGCGGGCACCGGTCAAACCGACCTGCAAGTACGCGCCGCCGCGGACCTGGGGGCGACCGCCTATGCGGGCACACCGGACTATCTGAAGGTGATCCTGGACCGTGCCGCAGAAATGGGGGTGCCCCTGTCCTTCAGCAAAGCCGCCGTGGGGGGCGGCGCCCTGTTCCCGTCTCTCCGCCAGGAATACGCGGATCGGGGCATTCAGTGCCTGCAATGCTATGCCACGGCCGATCTGGGCAACATCGCCTATGAAAGCCCCGCGCAAGAGGGGATGATCCTGGAGGAAGGCGTCTTGGTCGAAATCGTGCGTCCCGGCACCGGCGACCCCGTGCCCATTGGCGATGTGGGGGAGGTTGTGGTGACGTCCCTGAACCCGGACTACCCCCTTATACGCTTTGCCACCGGGGACCTTTCAGCCATGCTTCCCGGCCTGTCCCCGTGCGGGCGGACGAACCTCCGCATCAAGGGATGGATGGGACGGGCGGATCAAACGGCCAAAATCAAGGGGATGTTCGTGCGCCCCGAACAGGTGGCCGAATTCGTGGCCCGCCACGCGGAAATCACCGCGGCCCGTGTTGTCGTGTCCCGTGACGGAGAGAGAGACGCCATGGACATCCACGTCCAAGCCGACGGCGGGGATGAGGCGGCATGGGCCGACAGCGTGAGGCAAACCCTCAAGCTCACCGGGCGGATCCACCGGGTCGACAGCCTGCCCAATGACGGCAAGGTTATCGAAGACCAGCGGGACTATGGGTGACCTCGTCTCTGCGCCCGCTCCTACCGGATGAGGCGCAGGCGGTCCCCCGTAATCTCGATCCGACCAAACCTTTGAAGATAGGACATCCCCAGCAGGCTGCTGAACAGATCCCCTTCATTCACAACGGCCTGAACATCGCGGTCCACGGCTTCGCCCAGGGCGACCTCTTCCAGGCGAACGCTGGCCGTGCCAACAATACCATTGGCCGTGCGCGCCTGCCCAAAGAACCGGAGACTGTCCACGTCGATGCCGACGCGGGCCGCATCCTCTCGGCTCAGCACAAGATCCGTGGCGCCGGTATCCACCACAAAGGGCACGCCGACGCCGTTCACCTGCAAAATCAACTGATAATGCCCTGACGGTCCCTGCGGCACCTCGATCACCGTCTGATCACCCTCCGTCACCACTGTCTGGCGCGGGGTAAGCGTCTGACTGATATCGTCCCACAGCCCGTAAACCACGATGAACCCGATGAAAATCAGGAACCAGATCGCCCCTTGTTGCGCCACTTGGCCCATGCGGTTGCGATTTGCCATCAGGTAGGATCCGGCAATCACCACCCCAAAGAGGGAGAGGTAGAGAAGATAGGCTGTATCGTCGGCTGTCATATCCGTCAGATAGGCAGTCTCAGCCCCCAGGCCAAGTCAGATCTGAGAGCCCGTCCAACACGAACTGCACCGACAACGCCGCCAAAAGCATGCCCAACACCCGTGTGATCACGTTGATCCCCGTTGGCCCCAGCAGTTTCTCGATGGGCGCCGCCAACAGAAAGAAGCCCAAGACGACAGCGACGACGGCCAGCATCACGCCGACGGCTTGGACCGTTCCCAAGGGCGACGCCTCATCGGTCAGCAGGATCATGGTCGCAATGGCCCCCGGCCCCGCGATCAGGGGCAGGGCCAAGGGAAAGACCGACGGGTCCGGCGGCGGCACATCCGCCCGCTCCTCCCGCCTCTGGGTCCGCTTTTCGAACAGCATCTCAAGCGCGGTCAGAAACAAAAGCAAGCCGCCTGCGATCCGAAAGGCGGGCATGGAAATGCCCAAAAAGCCCAACACCGCCTCTCCGGCGATCGCGAAAAGGATCAAAAGCGCGGCGGCCACCGCACAGGCCCGGACCGCAATGGCCCGCCGGGCCCGCGCCGACATGCCCGCCGTCAACGCCACAAAAATCGGGGCCAAACCGATGGGATCGATCACCACGAACAACGCAGTGAAGGCCGTGATCGCATCGGCAAGTGTCATGGCCACAGACCCTTCGCGGGGGGCACCCATCGGCTCATTGGGTGGCCTCCGCCTTTTCCAACGCTTCCATGGCTTGTAGCCACAGCGCCTCGGCCCGGTCGGCCCCCTCCATCACCTCGGCGTATTTCTTGTTCCAGGTCTCAAGCTCGCCTTTGCGGGCCTCCTCATAAAGATCCGGGTCCGCCAGTTTCTTTGCCAGTTTCTCGCGCATCTCTTCGATTTTCGACACGCGCGCCTCGGCCTTGCGCACCGCCGAACGCAACTCCATCAGTCGATCCCGGCTCACAGGCTTGGCTTTGACCTTCTCTTTGCGGGGCTTGTCCCCCTCGTCGCCTTTCAAAAGAAGGCTGCGATAGCTCTCCAGATCGCCCTCATAGGGCCGGACCGTCCCCTCCCCCACCAACCACAGCCGGTCGGCCACCAGGCTCAGCAGGTGCATGTCGTGACTGACCAACACCACCGCACCGGAATAGGCAGTCAACGCCTCCACCAGCGCCTCCCGGCTTTCGATATCCAGGTGGTTGGTCGGCTCATCAAGGATCAACAGATGGGGGGCATCCAGCGTCGCCAACAACAACGACAGCCGTGCCTTTTGTCCCCCCGACAGCTTGGCGACGACGGTATCCGCCTGATCCGCGCCCAGGCCAAACCCCGCCAACCGGGCCCGCAATTTCGGGGGCGCCTCCTCCGGCCGCTCTCGGCGCAGATGGTCCAGGGGCGTCTCATCCACATGCAGTTCATCCACCTGATGCTGCGCGAAATAGCCGATCTTCAGCTTCGATGACGCGATGCGCTGCCCGTCCATGGTCCGCAAACGCTCCGACAACAGCTTGGACAGTGTGGACTTCCCCTGGCCGTTCTTCCCCAACAGCGCGATACGATCGTCCTGGTCAATCCGCACGTTCAGCCGGTGCAGCACCGGCGCACCGTCATAGCCCGTGGTCGCCCCGTCCAGCCGCAGAATGGGGGGGCTCAATTGCGCAGGCTCCGGGAAGGAGAACACCGTCCGCGCCGCATCCTCGGGCGCGCGGATCGTCTCCATCCGCTCCAACATCTTGACCCGGCTCTGGGCCTGCTTGGCCTTGGTCGCCTTGGCCTTGAACCGGTCGATGAAGCTTTGCAAATGCGCCCGCTGCGCCTCCTGCTTGGCCGCGGCGGCGGCCAGCCCGGCCCGCTTCTCTGCCCGCAGTTTCACAAACCCATCATAGGGCGTGCCGTAATAGGTCAGGCCCTTATCCTCCAGATGCAGGATCGACCCCACGGCCCGGTTCAAAAGACCCCGGTCGTGACTGATGATGATGACCGTATGGGGGTACTTGGCCAGATACGCCTCCAGCCACAGCGCCCCTTCCAAGTCCAGATAGTTCGTCGGCTCGTCCAACAGCAGCAAATCGGGCTGCGCGAACAAAACCCCCGCCAAGGCCACGCGCATGCGCCACCCGCCCGACCAATCTGAACAGGGCCGCCCCTGATCCGCCGGGGAAAAGCCAAGCCCACGCAAGATCGACGCCGCCCGCGCCTCCCCGGACCAGGCGTCGATATCTTGCAAGCGCGCCTGCACCTCGGCAATGCGGTTCGGATCCTCGCTGGCATCCGCCAACAGCGCGGCGCGTTCCTCATCCGCTGCCAGCACCGTATCCAGGACCGACACCTCGGATGCGGGAACCTCCTGGGCGACGCCCCCGATGCGCGCGCGGGCGGGCAAGCTGATCTCTCCGCCATCGGCCACAAGCTCGCCCCGGATCAACCGGAACAGCGTCGTCTTTCCCGTCCCATTGCGCCCCACAAGGCCCACTTTGTGCCCGGCAGGGATGACCGCATTGGCCCCCTCCAACAAGGGGCGCCCGGCCACGGAATACGACAAGTCAGAGATCGTTAGCATGGGCCGTGGGTGCGCCGTGCCGCCCGCGCTGTCAACCGCCCAATGCGGGGGTGGTTTCCTTCTGCCCAGGACGCTGGTAAGGGCGCGCCAAACCCTAACTGACGGAGTCCGATATGGCCCTGGAACGCACCTTCTCGATCATCAAACCCGACGCCACCAAGCGCAACCTGACTGGCCAGATCGTGGCCAAGTTCGAAGAGGCCGGCCTGCGCGTGGTCGCCTCCAAGCGGATCCAGTTGACCCTGGCCCAGGCCCAGACCTTCTACGGGGTCCACAAGGACCGTCCGTTCTTCGACGAACTTTGCGAATTCATGGTTTCCGAGCCCATCGTGGTCCAAGTCCTCGAAGGCGAAAACGCCATCGCCAAGAACCGCGACGTCATGGGCGCCACCAACCCGGCTGAGGCGGATGCGGGCACCATCCGCAAGGAATTCGCCCTGTCCATCGGCGAAAACTCGGTCCACGGCTCCGACGCGCCGGAAACGGCAGCAGAAGAAATCGCGTTCTTCTTCTCCGGCCTCGAATTGGTCGGCTAGGCGCGCCTTCGGCACGGGTGCCGCCCGAAGGGCACCCGTGCCCCCGCCCCGGCGGTCACAAACCGCCTAGACCGCCTGCCACAGCAGGACCCCATCGCCCCGGTCCCACCGCCGGGCCCGTCCCTGGTGCCAAAGGCAGTTCAGATGGGCCGCCGCCTCAAAGAAGGCCAGCCCATACAGATCGCCCGTAATCTCGCGCTTGAACAAAGGCGCAAAACAATCGCCGCCCGTCTTCGGCACTTGGATATGGGCAGAAAGCCTATCCAACGCGTGCACATGGTTGTCGCGCAGGCTTTCCATCCGGCGCGGTAACCCGCGATAGGGAAGCTTATGCCCAGGCAGCACCAGATGCGCCTCCCGCGCCAGCGGGGCCAACCGGTCGCAGGCGGCCAACCAATCCCCCACCGGATCGCCATCCGGCTCGGTCCCGTACAGACCCAGATTGGGTGAAATCCCCGGCAGCAGTTGATCGCCGCCCAGGACCAGATCATCGCCCCCCACTTCATAAAGGACCGCATGCTCTGGCGCGTGGCCGTCGCCCTGCGCCACCCGCCACCGCCTGCCGCCGATCGCCACCTCTTGCCCCGATTGCAACCGCTTATACCCCACCGGCAGCGGGCTCACGATATCCGCAAAGTTGAAGGGCCGCTCTCCGGACCGCTGCTCCAGGATCGCCGCATCCATGCCATAGCGCTTGCAGAACGCCAACGTCTCCGCCGTGGGCACGGGTTGCTCATCCAGCGTCAACATCCGCGCCATCAACCACGCCGTCCGCGTCATCCAGAGCTGCGCGCCCTGGCCCTGAAACCACCCGGCCAAGCCCACATGGTCAGGGTGGTGGTGGGTCACCACCACGTTGGTGACCGGCATCCCCCCCAAGGGCCCGTCCAGCAAAGCCCCATAAATCGCCCGCGTCCGCTTGGTATCAAACCCCGTATCCACCAGGGACCAGCCATCCGCCTCCCGCAGGAAATAGACATTTACGTGGTCCAGCGCCATCGGCAGCGGCAGGCGCGCCCACAAGACACCCTCCGCCACTTCAACCGCCTCGCCCTCCGCTGGGGCCGCGTCCCATGGAAAGGTTAACCCGGCATTGCCGTCGGGAAGGTCAGGCACCGTCACATCCCCTGCTCATCTGGCCAAAAATACCTCCGGGGGGGTCGCCTTTGGCGACGGGGGCAGCGCCCCCATGGATCGGACCGCATCTGCGGTGCGATCTCCTACGCCGCAATGAAATCCGTTTCCACCGCATAAAGGGCTGCGGCCCCATTGCGCGCCTTGGCCATCTCCGCCAGCGCTTCGGGCAGCATCCGGGCCACGGCCACCTGCGCCAGGGGTCCCCTTGCGGCATCGGCCGCCCCCGCTTTCAAATGGTACCAAGCCCCCAGAACCCGCGCAAAGGCCGCCAGATACGCGACCGATCCGGCAAACCGATCCTGCATGTCTTGGGCAACCATCCACTCGGTCAATTGCCGCAACTCCTCCGCCGCAGCGCGAAGCCCCCCATGATCGAACGCCGTGATCTCATCCAACAATCCGTTGGCCGCGGCCCCGCCATCGGTCAGTTTGCGCCCCACAAGGTCCATGGCCTGAATGCCATTGGTCCCTTCATAGATTGTCGTCACACGCACATCGCGCAGGTATTGCGCCGCGCCGGTCTCCTCGACGAACCCCATGCCCCCATGGATCTGAATGCCCTCGCTGGCCACCTTGACCCCCGTATCCGTGCCGTATGCCTTCGCAATGGGCGTCAGAAAGGCACCGCGGCTGGCCCAACCCTCTGCGCCGGTGGCCTTGGCCATGTCCAACGACACGGCGCAATCCAGACACAGCGCCCGCGCGGTGAACGTGTCCGCCTTCATGTCCAGCACCATCCGCCGCACATCCGCATGGTCCAGAATGCTGCCATGGCCCAGGGGTGTCTTCCCCTGTTTGCGGTCCATGGCATAGGCGATGGCATGCTGGGTCGCCGCCTCAGAAATGCTCAGCCCCTGGACCCCCACGCCCAAACGCGCGTTGTTCATCATGGTAAACATGGCCGCCATGCCCCCATGGGCCTCCCCGACAAGCCATCCGGTGGCGCCATCATATTGCATCACCGCCGTGGGCGATGCGTGCAGTCCAAGCTTATGCTCAAGAGACACGACCTTCAGGCTGTTGGCCACACCCGGCGCACCGGTCTCGGTCGGCAGAAACTTGGGCACCATGAACAGGCTGATCCCTTTCGTGCCCATGGGTGCGTCGGGCAACCGGGCCAGGACCAAGTGGCAGATATTCTCCGCCATGTCGTGATCCCCCCAGGAGATGTAGATCTTTTGCCCCGACACCGCATATGTGCCGTCGCCATTGGGCTCCGCCTTGGTGCGCAGGGCGCCCACATCGGACCCCGCCTGCGGTTCCGTCAGGTTCATCGTCCCGCACCACGCGCCCGAGATCAGCTTGGGCAAGTACAACGCCTTAATCGCGTCCGAGGCATGGGCCTCCAGCGCCTCGATCTGGCCCTGCCCCATCAGCGGGTTCAACTGCAGCGCCAGGCAGGCCGACCCGATCATCTCATTGACGGCCATGGTCAGGGTGATCGGAAGGCCCATGCCGCCATGCTCGGCCTCTGCCGACATGCCCAGCCAGCCGCCTTCGGCAATTGACGCAAACCCCTCTTTGAAGCCGGGCGACGTCCGCACCACGCCGTTCTCCAGCCGTGCGGGGTTCAGGTCGCCCACCCGGTTCAAAGGGGCCAACACCTCTTCGCACATGCGGCCCGCCTCAGACAGGATGGCGTCCACCGTCTCCGGCGTGGCCTCGGCAAATCGCGCGGTCGCGGCAACTTGGGCGAAATCGACCACGTGGTCGATGCAGAAACGAAGGTCAGTCAACGGGGCGCGATACGGCATGGGGCCTCCTGTCGGCATGGGCATGGCAATGGCGGTCCAGACGGGCTAGGGACCAACGCTGACCCTAAGGTAGAAGCCGACGCCCGATGGCATCAACAAGAACACTGCGTCACACCCCGGACGGCCTGGCCACCGCTGCGGCCCTTTTGCAGGATGGCGGCCTCGTGGCGTTTGCCACGGAAACCGTTTACGGGCTGGGCGCGGACGCCACCAACGACCGGGCCGTCGCCCGCATCTTTGCGGCAAAGGGTCGCCCCAGCTTCAACCCCCTGATCGTCCACCTGCCAGACATCGCCCAGGCAGCGCAGTTCGGGATGCTGTCGGACCAAGCCCGACAGATCGCCGAGGCCTTTTGGCCCGGCCCCCTCACACTTGTCCTCCCCCTGCCCCCCGATCACGGCCTGTCCCCCTTGGTCACCGCAGGGTTGGACAGCGTCGCCATTCGGGTCCCGGCCTCGGCACAGGCGCAGGCCCTTCTGGTGGCGGTCGGGCGGCCCATCGCGGCGCCTTCGGCCAACCCGTCCGGGCGGCTCAGCCCGACCCGCGTGGACCATGTTTTGGCTGGCTTGGACGGCCAGATTGACGCGGTGCTCGACGGCGGCCCCTGCGCGGTGGGGTTGGAATCCACGATCCTCCGCACCGATCCCTTGGTGCTGTTGCGGGAAGGCGGCGTCCCGACCCAAGACATCGAAACCCGCTTGGGCACCCGCCTGACCCATGACACGACGCCCGGCCGGGTCCGGGCGCCGGGGCAACTGGCCTCCCACTATGCCCCCCACGCGCCGGTGCGCCTTGATCAAACAAGGCGACACAGCGATGCGATTTTGGTGGGGTTCGGCCCGATCGCCGGAGATCTGACGCTGGCCGCCGATGGCGACGTGGTCACCGCTGCCGCCAATCTTTTTCACGTGCTGCACGAAGCCGACACCATGGCCCAAGCGAAATCCGCCCGCTGGATCGATGTGGCGCCCATCCCGGCCGTGGGCCTTGGCCGTGCCATTCGCGACCGGTTGACCCGCGCCGCGGCACCCAGGCCCTGACCCGCATAACCGTGTGCTTAGGCGTGCCCCACCTCCGTCGACAGGCCAGAGGGCGAAACGCCCATCAAACCAAGCGCATCCCGCCACATTTGTTTGGGCGGGCAGTGGAACACAAACTCCGTCGTGGCCCAGGATGTCAGCCAGACATTGGCGCGTAACTCATCCTCCACCTGCCCCGCAGCCCAGCCACAATGGCCCGACGCCAGCAGAACACGGGTGGGCCGCTCCGACGGGCTTAGGATGGCCGGGGCCTTGCCCACCGGCGTCAGATTCAACCCGCGCGCCACTTGGATGGTTTGAGAGCCCAGCGGTTTCTCTGCGTTGTGCAGGTATTGCGCCGTGTCCTGCCCCGCAGGCCCGCCAGAGCGATAGGACTGCCAAGACGGCGTTCCCGCAAAGTTGCGGTCGACCCGAACATCGGATCGCAGTTCCGGCGGCAGAAGGCGGTTGAGCAGAACCCCCATGGCCCCACGCCGCGAATGTGCACAGATCAAAATAACCCCGCGTTTGAACACGTCATCCGCCACACCGGGCATGGCCACCAACAGGCGACCCGTCAGTGGAAAGGGGAGAGTGTCAATCTGCATTGACATAGTGTATCGCAAACTTGACACCACCTCAATGCGTCTCCGCCCGTGATCACGAAACCGATGCCGCGGGCGTGATTTCTCTTTTAGGATCAGATTGCCTAAGCCTGACATATGTTTCAGCGCGCGTTCTCTCGATTCGGCCAAACGGCCTGCTTGGCCCTGTCCCTTGCGTTGGCCGGGGCCTTTGCGCCCACATCGGCCCCGGCCCAGGTCGTGTGGTCCAGCGTCGACGAAGTCATCTCCGTCGAAGTCGTCCCCGGATGGCGCCGCGCCGATGGGACCCACGTGGCCGGGCTGCAGTTCAGCTTAGAAGCGGGCTGGAAAACCTACTGGCGCAGCGCGGGGGCCGCCGGGATTCCGCCGAACTTCGACTGGGATGCATCCGAACAACTGGATGACGTGGCCGTGGTCTGGCCCGCGCCCCGCGTCTTCCGCCAAGGCGGGGTCCAGTCCATCGGCTATGACCAAGACTTCATCTTGCCCCTGATCCTGACCCCCACCGACGCCCAAGGGCCCGTCAGGCTCAGCGGTGTTCTGGACTTGGGTGTCTGCGCGGACATCTGCCTGCCGGCCCGGCTGCAGGTGGACGCGACCCTACCCACCGACGCGCAACCCAACGCCGCCCTGCAGGCGGCCCTGAATAGCCAACCGCAACGCCTTGGCGTCCCCGTCAACTGCAGCGTCCGCAGCACGCCCGACGGATTGGCTCTCTCTGGCCAGGTGGACTTGCCCGCTTTGGGCGGCGTCGAAGCCGTGGTGTTCGAGGTGCCCGACCCCAAGGTCTGGGTCACCGATGCCGATGTGCAGCGGCAGGGGGACCGGCTCTTTGCACAGTCGGAACTCATGGTCGCCGGGGGCGAAGCTGCCGCCTTGAACACATCCGACGTGCGGATAACGGTCATCGGTGGCAACACCGCCGTGGAGTTGGCAGGCTGCGGCTAAGGGGCCGCGCGCGCCCATGCGCTTTGGGGCGCGGCGACAGCGGGCAACGCCAACCTAGTGTTTCGTTTCCGGATGCAGGTCCCAAACTGATTGCGCGTTTGATGCGCATCCCACGGCAGACCACCGGCCACGCACCCTAGGCAATCTGCGGCGATTTTTCACTAAATCGCGATTCACCCTTGCCCAATGCGGGGCGGAGCGCCAAATTTGGTCTATCGGAAGGAGAACCACATGCCGACGACGCGCGGACCTCTGGATAAACTGGCCGACATCCTCAAGGACAAGCTGTCCGAGGTCATGGGTGTCTTGGCGCCTCAGCCCGACGCGATCCCCGTGCCAGTCCGTGACAAGCGGCCCCAACCGCCCCGCCGGTAACGGCGTTTCCGACCCTACGACGCTGCCGCGCGCAGCATGGGCCCCGCCACCGGGGCCTTTTTTGGTTTGCTGGCCAGCGATAGCAGCATCTGCGCCAATTCCGGCTCATCCACCAGCTTGGACGCCTTACGCACGTCGAACCACTTGCGCGACCGCTCGTCCTTTTCTTTCCAGTTGGACTTCAACTGCTCCACAATCATGGGAAAAACCCGGACATGACAGCGCTGCGTCGTGCCGTCGGCCCTGCCCTTGTCGTAATGGTACGTGCCGAACACTTGGCGAGAGATGTGCCCCTTGACCCCGGCCTCTTCCATCGCCTCGATGGCGGCGGCAGCCCAGGGTTTGATGTTCTTCATGGTCCAGCCTTTCGGCACGACCCATCGCCGGGTGCCGCGGGACGTGACCATCAACACTTCCACCTTGCCGTCATTCCACCGCAAGGGCATCGCAGCAATCTGTTGCCGTTCGTTCTTCATGTCCGCACTGCCCGGATGCGCCAGGCCCAAAAGCCAAACACCCTACTTGTTTTGATAAGTTATGCACCGAATCATGCCATACCTGTCCTACCCTGGCAAATAATGGTTTCATTCAGTTGACAGGACCGCAGAAAGTTCCGCGGCAGAGCGCAGCATCACCGTCGGCTCCTGATCCAATGCCCCGTTTTGATAGCCACACCTGACATGGGCATAATCCATACCTGCGGCCTGCGCTGTTTGCGCGTCCACGGTACTATCCCCGACGAACAGTGTTTGGGATACCGGGGGACCCAGTTGCGCCTGACAGTGTAGCAAGGGCGCGGGATCCGGCTTGCGCTGCGGCAAGGTATCGCCGCCCACCACCGCATCGAAGGGCCCGAGCGACAAGGCGCGCAACACTGTGGCCGTCGGCGCCTCCGGCTTGTTGGTGCAGACGCCTAGGCGCAGGCCGCCCTGGGCCAAGGTCACCAACATCTGCGGCACCCCTGCGAACACGTCCACACCGGTGACAGGGTCGGCGTCGTAATGGTCGCGAAAGCGACGCTCGCCCTCCGTGGCCAAGGCCGGGTCCGCCCCTGCCCAGGTCAGGCACCGCGCCACCAAAGGGGGCACGCCATTGCCCACCATCCCGCTGACCGTCGCCACATCGGGCTGGGCCAAGCCCAGATCGGCCATCATCGCCGCCGCCGCGCCCTGAAGGCTGGCCGCGCTGTCGATCAGCGTGCCATCCAAGTCAAAGATCACCGCGCCATAGGACACGCCCGCAGGGGTCAGCATCGCGGCCTCGCCTCAGGCAAACCGCATCTCACGGGCGAAGGGCATCTGACGCAGCCGGGTGCCCGTGGCCGCGAAGATCGCATTGCCCAACGCCGCCGACGCCGCAGGCAACCCAGGCTCTCCCGCGCCGCGAATGGCATCTGTCGTGCCCATGGCCCGCACATGCACCTGCGGCATCTGCCAAAGGCGCGCGTTCTCGTAGGTGTCGAAATTGGCCTGCTCGATCGCGTGATCGGCAAAGGTGATCTCCGACGCGATGGCGTGGCTGATCCCGAACAAGGCGCCGCCGGACAACTGCGCCTCCGCGTTGACGGGGTCCAACACGCGACCAAGCTCGGCCGCGATCCACAGATTTTCCAGCTTGATCCCGTCTTCGGTGTCCCGCACCTCCAGGATCTGGGCCACGGGCACACCGAACGCGAATGTCACCGCCACACCGCGCCCCACCCCCGGGGCGGGCGTCGGGCCGTCCCACGCGGCCATCTCGGCCACGGCCTCCAGGACGGCTTTCGTCGGCCCATGGTGCAACAGGCGCACCCGTTCCGCCACGGGGTCGGCCCCTGCGGCATGGATCAACTCATCCATGAGGGTTTCATGGAAAAACCCGTTGTGAGAGGCGCCGACGGCCCGCCAGGAACTGACCCCAACCATGGGGTCGACGCGGTACCCCGTGACCCGCCGATCCGGCACGGCATAGGGCGCGTCCCAGGCGGCGGCCACAATCGCCACATCCGGCCCCGCCGCCGGAAAGCCCATGCGCCCCATTTGACTGGCACTGACGGATTGGGCGGCAATGGACAAATCGAACGCCCGAACTTGCCCCCCTTCCACCGTGCCGCGTCCGCGCGCCATGGCCATGGGCCGCAGGAACCCGTGGGTCATGTCCTGTTCCCGCGACAGCGTCAGGCGCACCGGTCGCCCCGGCACGTGCATGGCGATCTGGGTGGCCTGCACGATCCACTCAAATTCCAACCGGTGACCGAAACTGCCGCCGGCGGGCAGGGCGTGCAGGGTAATCTGATCCGCCGATTGCCCTGTCACATCCGCGATCTGGTCCACAACCATGGTGGGGATCTGCGTGGCCGCCCACACCTCCGTCGCCTCGGGGGTGAAGCGCACGGTGGCATTGGCAGGCTCCAACGGGGCGTGGTGCAGGTATGGCACGCGATACTCCGCCTCCAGCGGGGTGCCAGGGGCCGCGTCCACATCGCCATCATCGGCGAAACGGCTATCCTGCTTGTCGGCGGTGAACGCGGCCCCATGGGCGGCCCACATGGCCGCACTGTCGCCCACACCTTCGGGTGTGCCCCAGGTCACGTCGATCAGATTGGCCGCCTTGATGGCCCGCCACGTGTTGTCCGCCACAACGGCCACGCCGTCCTCGATCTCAAGGATGTCGATGACACCTGGCTGCGCCCGCGCCGCCGCATCGTCCATCTGCACCACGCCGCCGCCCCGTGCGGGGTTGGTGCGCACGGTTGCGTGCACCATCTCGGGTAGGACCAAATCGGTCCCATAGCGGAAGGTGCCCGTGGACTTGGCCACGATATCCGTCCGCTGCATCTCTCGGCCCAGCCAGCGCCAGTCCTCGGGCGCGCGCAGGGGCACATCCTGGACGACCTCCACACGGGCCAAATCCGGGATCAGGGCGGCATAGGGGATCGGGGCGCCATCGGGGGGGACAACGGCTCCCGCCTCCGTGCGCAAGCTGTCTGCGGCAACGCCCAGCCGGGCGGCGGCGGCCGCTTTCAGCGTTTCGCGGGCCGCGGCACCCGCCTCGCGCAGGCGGTCATACATATCCGGCACCGTGGTGGACCCGCCCGTGCCGTGCAGGCCCAGCAATTTGCCTGCCACATCCGACGCGGCCCGCCCCGTCCGCGCCAACAGCCCCGTGTCCCAGGCGGCCAGGGGCATCCCTTCGGCGGCCAGCTTGCCGTTATAATACACCGGGCTCGCCGGACCAGGCGACGTGCGAACCGTCATCGGATCCACGTCCAACTCCTCGGCCAGCAGATAGGTCTGCACAGACGTCGCGCCCTGCCCCACATCGGCCCGGGGCGTGATCAACGTCACCCCGTCCGCGTCCAACAGGACGAATGGCGTCAGCGCCGCGCCCCCCTCTGGCAGGTCGGCCAGCAACGGGTTTTCGGGCGTGCGGCGATACGCATAGGTTCCAAAGGCCACGCCCCCGGCAACGGCCACGGCCCCCACCAGGAACGTGCGCCGGGCGATCTTTGCAACGGTCCCCATCACGCACCCCCTGCCGCAGCGGCGCGGCGAATGGCGGCGCGAATACGCGGATAACTGGCACAACGGCACAGGTTGCCCGACATCACATCGTCGATTTCTTCGTCGGTCGGGTTCGGCGAATTGGCCAACAAATCCGCCGCCTGCATGATCTGCCCCGACTGGCAATAACCGCACTGGGCCACCTGTTCGGCAATCCACGCCTCTTGCAGCGGATGGGGGTCCTCCGGCGTGCCAAGCCCTTCGATGGTGGTGATCTCCGCCCCCTCCAAATCTCCGGCCAGCATTTGGCACGACCGCATGGCGACCCCATCCACATGGACCGTACAGGCCCCACATTGCGCGATGCCACAGCCGTATTTCGGCCCCAGGATGCCCAACTCATCCCGCAGCAGCCACAGCAGCGGCATATCCGGCTCCACCTGCAATTGGTGCGGCGTTCCATTCACGATCAGTTCCATGGCGGGCCTCCGAAGCTAGCGCCTCTGCAATGTCAGGCCTTCCGAGCGCCGCATCAAGGGTAACGTCGCGCGTTCCTACTCGGCTGCGTGCAACAGCCGCGTGGGCGGGACCGCCGGCGCGGCCTTCTCGGGTGCGCGCGCCTTGGCATAAACCAGGCGGAACGCGGCGGGCGTGAAGTAGAAACTGACGACGGTCGACAAGGCGACCCCCCCGGCCACGGCCATGGCAAACGGGGGCCAGAACCCGCCCCCCGCCAAGATCAGCGGCAGGAACCCGCCCACCGTCGTGATGGTGGTCGACACGATATGGCGCGACGCCCCCATGACCACATCGGCCATGGCCTCGGGCGTGCCCGCGCGCGCCTCCGCATCCTCTTGCAAGGCCGTCATGATGATCAGCGCCGCGTTGATGGACACGCCGATGGATCCGATCAACCCGATGATGGCGTTGATGCCGAAGGGATAGCCGAACACCGCCAGGGCCAGCATCGACAGACCCGCCGACAAGCCGCTGACCACCAGGGCCACCGCCGCCAGCCGAAAACTGCGGAACGTCATCACCACAATCGCAATCGACAGGGTGACGATAAGGCCCAAGGACGCAATCAAGTTGTTGAGGGTCGAGGCCCGCGCATCCGCGTCCCCCCCGATTTCCAGCCGCATGCCGGGCGGCAATGTGAACGCCGCCGCCTCCAGCCGTGCCTGCACATCCACCAACGCCTCCTCGGGCAGAACCCCGCGCAACAGAAAGGCTTGGACCGTGTTCACCCGTTCCGCATTGCGGCGCGTGATCTGCCCCTCGCCCGGGCGCAGCACCACCTCCGCCACCGCCGCAAGGGGGGTCGACGGGGCCGCAGCGCCGGGCAGGATCAGCGGCATATCCCGGATCGCCGCCGGGTCCGCGCGATAGCTGCTGTCATAGCGCACCCGGATCGGCAGATCCTCGGTCCCTTCCACAAGGGAGCCGCCGGTGACCCCCACCAACCCTGCGTTCAACTGCGCCGCCACATCGCCCGGGCTCAACCCAATCAGGCGCGCGCGCGCCTCATCCACCTGCACATCCAGCTTCGGCGCCCCCAGCGTCACCGACGCGCGGGCCAGCGTCACGGTCGGGGCGGCCTCGACGATCCGGCGCAGCGCCTCTCCGGTGGCCCGCAAGGCGTCCAAGTCGCTGCCGACCAGGCGCAACTCCACCGGCGCATCCACGGGAGGCCCTTGGACCAGGCCGCGCACCAGGACCTGCGTTTCGGGCGCGATCCGCGGCAGGCTGCGCTGCAACTCCGGCACCACGGCCTCCGTCACCGCGGGCGAGGCGGTCCGCACCAAGGCTTGGGCATAGCGCGCCGCGCTGTCCCGCCCCCCTGAAATGTTGTAATAGAACGCTGGCGCAGACCGACCCAAGGTCCAGGTCACCGCCTCTATCTCGGGCCGGTCGCGCAGGTCGGCATCCAGCCGCGCCACCACGGCTTCGGTCCGCGCCAGGGCCGCGCCGGGCGGCAAATCCACCTCGATAAAGAACTGATCGCGATCCACCCCCGGAAAAAACTGCGCCGTCAAAAGCGGCAGGGACGCAAAGCCCAGAACCGGCAACACCAACGCCACCGCGACAGAGCGGACGGGATTGCGCGCCGACCACCGCAGGCTGGCCGCAAAGACCCGGCCCAACGCGCCCGACGGCACGCCATTGGCCAACATCCCGCCCCGCCCCCGCGCGGGCATCACCCAGCCCGCCAAGGCCGGTGTGATCGTCACCGCCATAAAGAAGGACCACAGCAACATGATCACCACGGCCAACGCGATGGAGCCGACGAAATCCCCCGCTGGGCCGGGCAATAGGATCATCGGCGTAAAGCTCAGCGCCGTCGTCGCCGTGGATGCGAACAAGGGCATCGTCAGGCGAGAGACCGAGGCCGCCACCGCCTGCGCCCGCCCTGCCCCGCCGCGAATCCGGCGGGCCACTTCATCCGTCATCACAATGCCCGCATCGACCAACAGGCCCAAAGCCACAATCAGACCCGTCACGGACATCTGATGGATGGGCAGGCCGATGACGTTCATCGTGAACAACGTGGCCAAGGTCACAACGGGCAAGATCACCGCCACGATCACCGCCGCCCGCAGGCCCAACGTGATCAACAGGACCGCCAAAACCAAGGCCACGCCAATGGCCATGTTGCCGCCCACCTCGGCCAACCGCTCGGCGGTATAGGTGGATTGATCGAAGACCAGCGCCATCTCCACCCCGCCCGGTACCTCGGGGCCGAACGCGTCCAACGCGGTGCGGATCTGCGCGGCCCAGACATCCACTTGCAACCCGTCTTCCAGCTTGGCCGCCACCAAAATGGCCGGACGCCCATCTTGCAACGCAGCCTCTGCCACGGGAGCCCGCGCGCCGCGCGTGATCTCTGCCACCGATCCAAGGCGCAGGGTCTGCCCCTCCGGCCCCTCGCGCAGGACGATGTTGCGCAAACGATCCAGCGACGTGATCTCTCCGGTGACCTCCAGGACCAAATCGTCGCTGGCACCAATGCTCCGCCCGGCGGACACTTTGGTATCTGCGGCAGCCACGGCCTGCGCGACCATGGCAGGCGACAGGCCCAGCCGCGCCGCGCGGGCCGCATCCAACGTCACGGTCACCTCTTCCTCCGGCTGGCCGAACACGTCCACCAGTTTGGTCCCCGGCACGTTGCGCAACGCATCCGCCAGCGCATCGCCATAGCGTCCTAAGACGGGCATCGGCACCCCGTCATGGGCCGCCGTCAACGCCACAATGGCGGCATAGGCCCCGGTCCCATCCGTGCTCAGGTCCGGCGTGCCCGCCCCAGCTGGCAAATCCGCCTCCGCCTCAGACAGCTTGTCGCGCAACTCCGACCAGACTTGTTCGATGCGCGTCTCCGCCAGCGTCTCCAACAACTCCACCTGCACGATGGAGATGCCCGTGGAGGAGGTGGAGCTGAGCACATCGACCTCCGCCACTTCCCGCAGCCGCTCCTCGATCTCAGCGGTGACCAAGGTCTCCACCCGGGCCGGGTCCGCCCCCGGATAGGCCGTCTTGACGGTCGCAAACAGGTTGGTGATCGTCGGGTCTTCTTGCCGCCCAATCGCCAACAGGGCCGAGGCCCCGGCCGCAATCACCACCATCAGGATCAGCGCGACCAGACGCGGTTGGCGAAACGTTAACGTGCCCATGCGACCTGCTCCTGATCCGACAGGTCCACCACGGGCTGTCCTGGCACCAACCGGTGCGTCCCGTCAGGCACATAGACGGCGCCATCCGTGAAGGTCCCCCGGACAAAGGCGCGTCCCGCGTCTAAATGCACAAGCTCTGCCGCCTCAACTCCCACGACGCCATCCTCGATGACCAGAATGGTCCAGGTACCCCGCGGTCCTTGGCGCAAGGCCGATAAGGGCACCCAGGCGCCGATCCCGGACACCGTCCGGTCCAGCCGCAACTCCCCGGTTTTCCCGTCGGGCAACGCGGGCCCGGGCAGGTCGACGAACACCGTGCGCGTGCGCGTCGTCGGGTCCAAATCGGGGGACAGTTGCGCCACCCGCCCCTGCCGCACCGTATCGCCAAACAAGACCGCGACCCGGTCGCCCAAGGTCAAGGATGCCGCCATGTCCGGGTCCAACCCCGTGCGAAACCGGGGCGTGCCCGCCTCCACCAAGGTCACCACAGCCGCACCCGGCGCCACCACGGCGCCCGTGTCCAGACGCCTTGCGCCGATGGTGCCCGCAAAGGGCGCAACCAGTTGGGCCTTGTCCAGATTGATGTCCACCGCCGTCCGCGCCGCGTCGATCTCGGCGATGCTGGCCTCAAGCTGCGCCAGCGTCAGCGAACTGGTGTCCACCGCCTGATCGCTGGCAAACCCCCGGTCCTGCAATTCCACCTGTCGCGCGTTGGTCCGGCGCGCCTGTTCGGCCTGCGCCTCCATGGCGCGGCGCTGCGCGGTCAAACGGGCGCGCTCGGCCCTCAGCAACCGGGTGTCCAACTCCGCCAGAACGTCCCCCTGGGCGATGGTCGCGCCTTCCCGCACTGCGATCCGGGCCACCGTACCCGCCTGCTCAAAGGCCAGATTCACGGATTGCCGCGCCTCCACCTGCCCAGAAAAGCGGCGCTGCACCACATAGCTGTCCTGCATCTGCACCACCGCCGTCGCCACCGGCGTGGGCGGCGCAGGGATCGGGGCGGGCACCGCCGCCGCCCGATCCGCGATGATGCCGCGCCCCCCCACCACAGCCGCGACCGCGACCCCCAAAACGGCCAAAGTCCCCATCAACGTCACGGCACGGCGCCAAAGGGGGGGTGCGATTTTCTGGCGGTCTGACATGGTGTGGCCTCATGCAGCTCTGGAAAAGTTAGCGTTGCTAACATATGTTTGTGTCACTAACTTTGACAAGAAATAATCTCGGACCGACCTGATGAACGACCTCGAACCTGCTGTTCCGGAAAAGAAAAAATATCACCACGGCGACCTGAGAGAGCAGCTCCTGGAGGCCGTGACCACCCTGGTGGAGGAACATGGCCCCGAAGGATTCTCTCTCGCACAGGCCTGTCGCCGCGCCGGGGTCAGCACGGCTGCGCCCTACAAACACTTCAAGGACCGGACAGAGATTATGCAGGCCGTCATCCTGCGTGCCATGGGTCGGATGCGCAGCCAGATGCAAGCCGCCGCCGACGCCCATCCGGCCCGGGACCCGCGCCGCATCGTGGCCCTGGGCCAAGCCTATGTGGACTTCGCCCGGGCCGAGCCGGGGATGTTCCAAGCGATCTTTGGCCTGGCCGAAGGCCCAAACGATTCAGAGCTGTTGAACGACGCCGGGGACCGCACCGGCTCCATCGTCAAGCACGTCGTGGCCGACCATCGCGGCGAACCTGTGGACAGCCAAGACGTGGAAATCCGCGCCTATATCCTGTGGTGCTTCGTCCACGGCCACAGCTTCCTTTACCTCGACGACAAGGTGCCCTTTGAACTTTCCGGCAAGGTCGAAAACCACATGCTCCGGATCGTCGGCGACGCGATCTTGCCAACCTAAGCCACAGGTCAGGGTCAGAACGGAACGGCCGCCTCTTCCGCCTCGGCCAAACACGCGAACACCGCTTGTGCCCCTTGAACCATCTGTGCGCGGGGAACCGATGCCGCGTCCAGATCGTCAAAGAACGCACGCAGACCCCCGCCGCGCGCATAATCGCGAAGGACGCGCAGGTATGCCTGCGGCCAATCCCTTGACACCGCGCCCGACGTCAACAGGCTCGATGCGCCCAGGGCCGAACCGTTAAGCGCGTAGGCCACACCCCAAGCCGTGCCCAAATCCAAGGGCTCCGGCCCACGCGCGCCGGCGCCAGACAGCCCAAGATCGGATCGTAGGGCGCGGATGCGCAACCTCTCCTGGTGCGCATCGCCAAGCACCTGGGCCGCAGGCAGGCCAAGGGTGCAATGCGCCCGCAGCAACCGGCGCAGCCAGTCGCCATAGGCCCCGCGGGACCGGAACCGCCCCTGCCAGACCCAACGCGCCTCGGCGGCGCCATGGGCCGCGCGCGTGGCGTCCCTCAGAACTGCGCGGTTGGTGGGCGCCCGCGGCACAGCACCTCCCGGATGATGGCCTCCAACGTGTCGGCGCAGATGGGTTTGCGCAGGCACGGCACGTCCGCCAAGCACGGGTCCGACGCGACCGAGTCGCCGTATCCCGTGACGAACAAAAACGGCAGCCCGCGTTCCCGCAGCGCCATGGCCACGGGCACACTGGACCGCCCCTCGCCCAGATTGGCGTCCAGCATTGCGAAATCCACCTGCTGATCCTGCAAGAAGTCCAAGGCCCCGTCCACGCCGGAAAACACCTCTGTCGACCCAAACCAAAACTCTTCAAGCTGGCTGGCCACTTCCTGGGCGATGATGAAATTGTCCTCCAGGACCATGGCGCGACCCGAAATGCCCTTGGACGGCGCGGGCGGCGCGTTGATGAGGGTCGGCACCTCCGGCTCGGACGTATCTTCCGGTTGGGGCGGGCCGAAATACACCTTCGGCAGCGTGAAGACCGCGCGCACCCCGTCATCCTCAAATTCCAAAAGGGCCGTTCCGCCCAATTCATGGGGTACGGCCTGTTCGATCAGGCGGGTGCCAAACCCCGCCTCGTTAGGGGCATGGGCGGCAGGACCGCCCCGCGCAAGCCAGGTCATGCGGATGGCATCCGCCACGGCGTCCAGGGGGACGTGTACCCGGCCCTCTGGCACGGACAGGGCGCCATATTTGACCGCGTTGGTGGTCAATTCATGGACAACGAGGGACACGATCGACGTGATCTGCCCGCGCAGAAACTGATCCGGCCCGCAAATGTTCACCCGCGCATTGTCCAGGGTCTGGTAGGGCTCAAACGCCTTTCGGATCAGGCTTTTGAGCGACGCCGTGGACTGCGCCGATCCTGCAAACAAATCGTGGGTAGACGCCAACGCCCGGATCCGGCTTTCCACAGCATCGGCATAACCGTCCACGGAGCCGTGGCGCCGCCGCGACTGCCGCGACACCGACTGGACCAGCGCCAGGATGTTGCGCACCCGGTGGGTCAACTCTCCGATCATCAGGGCCTGTTGCCGCGTCAGCTTATCCAACAGTGACTGCCGTTCGGCGGCGTGCAACAGGGCGCGGACATAGCGGATAAATTGGATGTCCTCGTCAGACCACGGTTTGCAGCGCCCGTGAACCTGTTGCCGATACGCCGCGAAGGACCTGCGCGGAGAGATCCGCATGCGGTCGCCTTGGGCCTCGACCGCCTTGTCGGGACGCCCGGCCCAATGGACCGACTGAGAAATTTCCTCGCGAAAGACAAAGACCGCGCGGTTGGGCCCAATCACCGCCACCAGAACACCGCCACAGCCATTCAGGTCCGCGGCCAAATCGGGAAAGGCGGTTGCCAGACAGTCGAGGGCCAGCACATCGCCGTCATGGTCCGGGTCAAAGATCATGCCGTGCAACTGGTCCAGAACGGCCCGGCTGGGCGCCAGGCCCTATTGGATGATATCCGCCTCCCCGACCGCGACCACGCCCCTCGCCTGCATGATGGCGAACAAAGGTTGCACCAAGGTTAGCAGCATCGTGTCTATGCGGGCATTCTTTTTGGATGTCTCCAGCACCGCCGCATCCATGGATCTGACGCGTTCCAGCATTTCGACCTGCTGCAGTGCCAGAAACTTGGTACAGAAAATCGGCAGGAACCCTTTTAAGATCTCACGCAGGCGCGGTGATGGCCTGCGCGGTTGGCGATGGTGGAAGGAGATCATGCCCCAAAGCTGATCCTGCAGCACGATCGACAGGGTCATCGTCGACGTGAACTCCGCACTGCGCAGATACTGCAAATGGATGCCGGAGACACCGCGCAACGCCCCCCGTGTCATGTTCAGCGGCGCCAAATCTGCGGACGCCGCCAGCAGGGGCACCTGTTCCTGGTCGGCGCTTTCAATCAGGCGCAGTGGCAAGACCTTCATGATGTCGCGGGCTAGGCTTGGAATGTCCCAATGGGGAAATCGCAGGCCCAGAATGCTTTCGATGGAGGAGGTCCTGCGCTCGGCCAAAACCTCTCCGTTGAAGTCCTGGTCGAACTTATAGATCGAAACGCGGTCATATTCGGTGACGTGGCGCATCAGGTCCAGCGTCAGGTCAAACAGGCTTTCGCGGTCGGCGCAGGTCTGGATGCGCCCGGTCAAAAGGGTCGTGATCCGCAAGGACTCCGCATCGCTGAGGCGTGCGCCGCAGGCCAACGAACGCCTCGGACATGGCGCTGACATAGGCGATCTGTTGGGTGCCGCGCCGCCCTGACCTTGATGAAAAACTTGGCCATACGGTACACAACCGACGCGGAAGATGAACGGTTTTTCACGGGCGGGCGCCTGGCCCCAACGGCATAATCCGCGTTGTTTCCCCGCGGGGAAAGAGGCGTTTTAATATTTTATTTCATGCGCTTAAAGCGACGAAGACATTTTAGCCGCACCGGACTCGTCTTGGTTTCCGCGGCAGAGTGCTGCAATTTGGAACATCGCGCCTAGGTCGGCGGCAGGACGATCAGCGAACGATACGCCGAGGCAAAGATGGCGCGAATACGTCTTATGGGCGACGATGTGACCGTGTCTTTCGCGCTCAGTTCGGCGCTCCGCTCAGCTGGCCATGACGTGGATACGGCGCGCTTTGCCAGCGAGGCGCTGGCCCTGTTGCAGCAAGCCGATTACGACCTGCTGATCACTGACATCATCGTACGGACCGATGAAGGCGTGGTCCCCGATGGCGGCTTGCTGCTGATCTCTCGCCTGCGGATTCCCGGGCGAAAGCTGCTTCGCAACACGGACATTCCGATCATCGCCATCAGCGGCGCCGTCAGCCACATGGGACTGGGTCATATCCTCAAGACCCCACGCGACTTGGGTGCGAATGGGGCCCTGGCCAAACCGATTGATGTGCCAACCTTGCTGGCGGAGGTTCGATCGCACTTGTCGACGTAGCCTGGCGATCAGCGGATGGGATGCACCCCCAAGTTGCGCCCGTGGGTCGCCGGGTTTCGGTGGATGCTGGGCCGGCCCAGAAACGTCGCCGCAGGGCGGTCCACATGGGGGCGATGCCGCCGCTTGGGGCGGTGGCGGTTGTCGATGATGATCACCCGCGGGGCGGGCCGCCGAACCTGGCCGAGTTCGATGCGGATATGGGGCGACGGGGCGATCAGGATCCGCGTGTCCGCGTTCCAATGGCTCGTATCCGGCTTGTAGGACCCGGCGAGGGCGGGGGCCGCGAGGCCGCCCAGAATGACAAGGCAGGCAAGGGCCAGAATGGCACGGATGGGGGGATGGGTCATGGCATGCTCCTAACGCGATGTCGGTCTATCGCCAGACCCGCGTGTTAATCGATAACACGGGGGGCGCGCGTCCGCCCCTTGTCCCGGGCATGCGCGTCGCGCTAGGCCTTTGCCATGACCAATGACACGCCCCCCACCGACGCCGAACGGCACAATTCCAAGATGGCCAAGAAGAAGGTCGCCCGCGACAAGATCATGGCCACCAAGACCGAAGAGAAGGGGTTGGTCATTGTCCATACGGGCAAGGGGAAGGGCAAATCTTCCTCCGCGTTCGGGATGATTTTTCGCTGTATCGCCCATGGGATGCCTTGCGCCGTGGTGCAGTTCATCAAGGGCGGCATGGGCACCGGGGAGCGGGACCTGATCACCGCGAATTTCAGCGACCTGTGCCAGTTCTACACCATGGGCGAAGGCTTCACCTGGGAGACGCAGGACAAGACGCGCGACATAGAGATGGCGCAAGCGGCCTGGGCCAAAGCCCAAGAGCTGATCCGGGACCCCGCGAACCGGATGGTTCTGTTGGATGAGATCAACATCGCGCTGCGCTATGATTATGTGGACGTGGAGGAGGTCGTGGCCTTTTTGCGCGAGGAGAAGCCACCCATGACCCATGTCGTTTGTACCGGGCGCAACGCCAAGGACCCGCTGGTCGAGGTGGCGGATCTGGTGACGGAGATGGAGTTGGTGAAGCATCCTTTCCGGTCTGGCGTCAAAGCGCAGGCAGGGGTGGAGTTCTAGGGCGCCCGCGTCTGGTCCACCGCGGCAGGTTTGTTGGGCATCGCGGCGGACGTCGCCCGCCCGCACGCATCACTGCCGCTGGTAGCCGGGCATTGGTTTCGGCCATGGGGCAACACCGGGGGTGCCACGTGCGGAGAGTTGCCGACCCGCCCCATCCGAACCTTTCTTTGTCCCGTAATACTGCTACGGCATGGCCGTGTCTTGAAGAGTGAAAGGGGTTTCGATGGCGGGCAAGGCGAAGGGCAACATTCAAGATGCGTGGACGGCCCCGCCCGAAGACTTTTTCCACAGCCCCGGCGTCGATGCGGGCCTGCATATTCTGACCCCCCTGCCGCAGATGTGGCGCGTTCAGCCGAAGGCGCGTATCGCCGCCACCAGTGCCAGCGCCTATCCCAATATCGCGGCGCAGATCACCTCTCACATCGAACGTCATTTCAAACGCCGCGCTTTCCGGTCCGGCATCGAATTTGCCACGGTCCCGGTCTTGGCGGATCATCTTTGCGCGGATGGGCATTTCCTGTCCGTCAATGGCAAGTGGCTGCTGAGCGGGGCAGCGGGCACGCGGCTGCGCAATCGGTACGCCTGGAAGAACGAAGGGGTGCGCGACGCCGATGCGGCGGTCGCGGCTTACTTTGCCGATGTGCAAGCCATGGACCCGCCACCGCCGCCCATCTCTGGCAAGGTGACGCGTCACCTGCCCTTTGTGATCGACACCCGCAACGGGACGAATTTCTATCACTTTCTGACGGAAACCCTGGGCCAGCTTTGGGTTGTGGACCATGACGATTTCGAGGGCCCCGTGCACATCCACACCAAGGGGGAGGACGTGCGTCCGTTCCTGGGGGCTTGGATCGACGCCCTGTATCCCAGACTGTCCGGGCGCGTGTCCTTCAAGCGCGAGGCGGAGGTGTACGACCAAGCGCTGACGGTGCTGAACGGGCGGCATTACTACTACCAATCGGGCGAGGCGGTCATGCCCTCGGTCGATGCGCTGGCGCCGGACAGCCACTATTGGAAGGGGCGCGTCCCGGACCGCAATTCCATGGGCGTGCTGGCCATGAATTCTTGCGACGAGATGCTGCGCCGCCTGCGAGAATTGGGGCATGCGCGCCTGGCCGACGGGGATTGGGATCACCTGCCCCGCCGCTTCTGGGTGGGGCGCAAGTCCGACCGGGTCCGTGCCATGGCCGGAGAGGCCGCGCTGATCGACGCGCTGACGACCCGGGGCTTTGCGGTGGTGTATTTCGAGGATTTCACCCCCCTGGAGCAGGTCGCCCTGATGGCGCGGGCCGAGGTAATGATCAGCTACCATGGCGCGGGCTTTGCGAACATGGTGTTCGCTGGCCCGGAGACCCATTGCATCGAGATCGGGACGCTGCAGACCTGTCACTTTCGCTGGGCGGATTTCATGCCCCATGTCTTGGCGTCGGGATGTCGCTACACCTCGTTCTTTGCCGACTACAACATCGACAACCCACAGGACGGGGTGGATGACCGGCGCGGCAAAGACCTGGCCTCGGTGGCCTTGGGGGACGGCGGGCGCGCGAAGCTGTTGCAATATCTGGACGCGATTCTGGGCCAGGTGGGTCTGGGCAGCAAAGCGCAGTTCCGGGACATCGCCGACCTGCTGTCGCGGACCGAAGATCACCGCGCGTTGCGCCGCCTGTTCCAGGCCCATGTGGGCGCAGAGGAAGGGGATGCGGATCTGACGATCCTCAAGGCCAATGCGCTGATCGGGACGGGGGCCTTGCAGGACGGGTTCCTGGCGCTTGAGACAGCGTGGCAGTTGACCGGCAACCGGCCATTCCTGCTGGAGCGATTGATTTTATTGGGCCGCGAGTTGGGGCGAGACACGCGCCGGTTGGAGGATTTGCACGGACAAAACTATCCGCAGCATACGCAGCGCCTGTCGCGGAAGATGCGCCGCCAGCGCCTGGGCCAGTTGTCGGACCCGTAGGGCGCGCGGCGCGCAGGGGCGCCCGCGGCGTGGTGCCAGAAATTCTGGCGGACAAGGCGCGGGGCAGGCTTGCACGCGCAAGCCCCCTTCGCTAAACGCCCCGACAGTGCCGCCTTAGCTCAGTTGGTTAGAGCGCTGGATTGTGGATCCAGAGGTCCCCTGTTCAAGCCAGGGAGGCGGTACCATCCTTCCCTAGTGTCCTGTCTGCGCGGCCAGCCGGAGCCGGATGGCCCCCCGCGCCTGAACCGGGTCCACCACCTGGCCCTTCTGCGTCGCCTCCACCTCCGGCAGGCGGGCCGCGACGGCGCGCACCCGCGGCATCAGGGGACGCCAATCGACAGCCAACGCCCGCGCCACCTCCGACGGGCAAATCGTTTTGGGCGCGCGGGCGGTGACATGCCTGCGGATTTCTGCGGCGATGGTGGCGTTAGGGATCATCCAGGAAAGAGCGCGAGGAGCTTGTCCAACAGGGCGCGCATTTGGACGATGAAGGCTTGGCCTTGGGCGCTCGCGAACCACTGGGTGAGCGTCGCTACGCCAGACGACAGGCTGACCACATGCAGCACCTTGGCACTCAACTCCCCCAAGGCCCCAAGACCGCGCCGTATCAATCCCGGTTTATCCGCCGTCTCGCTTTTCGCCGCTTCGAAGTAGTCGCGGATGGCGGCCAGCGTTTCCACAAGGGTTTCGTCGAAGGCGTTGTCGTCCACGGCAGGGGTTGCGGCCTCAACCGCCTCTTCGACCAGCGCGATCCCCTCCTCCGGTGTGACGTCTGGCCGGGGCGTGGGCAACTCGGGCGCGCGGGGCAACACCAGCTCCCGCAAGGCGTCGTGGGCGTCGATCAGGTATTGCCAGCCCTCCACAAACCCCTGATCCAGGGCGGCAACCACATACGGGTCGGAGATCGAGCCTTTCAGGACCGCCATGGGCCCGTCGAGGATGAGATAGGTCGGCGCCTCCCGCTCCAGCGCGTGGGCGTATCGCTCCAGCCGCCGTACAAGGGTCGAGGGGATTTGCGCCTGGGCCGCCTCTTCCAACAGGGCGCTGGTTTGCATCCGCAAGGCGGTCAGACGATCCGCCAATTCCTGCGGGGCAACCCGCTCCGCCCCGTCCATATTCATGACGGAGAGGTGGTCGTCCTGGACTTTCAGGTCGAGGCTTTGACCCGCCTCCAACCGCGCCTGTACAGTGGATGGGCCGACGACCTCCGGCGGACGAAAATCCGGGTGGGTGCCTTTCATATACTGAACCGTCTCCCGCGCGCATCTGTCCGGGGGCAAACGTGAGAGCATGTCAAGCCGACGATCCGTTTCGCAAAGGGGGATGCCTTCGTAGGACAAAAACTGCGCCCGTTCCTCCGCGAAATCGGGTAGATCCAACAGCACGCCTATCTCGCGCACGCCCGTGCGACGGAGGGCAAGCGACGTCAAACCGGTCATCCCCGAAAGCACCCCGATATCGCTCACCCCGGTGCCCGAGAGGTCCAGCGACGTCAGGCCCGTCAAACCCGACAGCACGCCGATATCACTCACCCCGGTGTCAGGGAGGCGCAGCGACGTGAGGCCTGTCAAACCCGAGAGCACGCCGATATCGCTAACAGCCGTGGCCGAGAGGTCCAACGACGTCAGGCCCGTTAAATCCGACAGCACGCCGATATCAATCACCTCCGTGCCGGAGATGTCCAGCCACGTCAGGCGCGTTAAACCCGACAGCACTCCGATATCACTCACCTCCGTGCCGGAGAGGTCCAGCCACGTCAGCCCCGTCAAACCCGACAGCACTCCGATATCGCTCACCGGCTTGAACGACAGGTCCAGTTCGCGAAGATCCGGGACGTCCTGGAGTGCTGAAATGTCTTGGAGGCGAGGCGAGTGTAACTGCAGCAGTCTATCCTTACTGCGCCCCCCGAGATACGCCTTTTGCAAGCTGAGCAGCCCGGACATGTCCGGCAACCGCCCCAATGCGCGCAGGTCGGAGAGGTCCAGGACCTCCTCATCCCCGTCGCGTACCTGGTCAATCCGCCGTTCCGCCTCCGCAAAGGCGGCGGTCGGGTCTGTCTTCCAGGCGTCGCTCACCCCAGGGCCGCGTCGCAGCGGGCGCAGACGCCGTCATGGCCGTGGCTGCCCACATCGGGCAGGATCTTCCAGCAGCGTTGGCATTTGCCCCCTTCGGCATGGGCAAAGACCACCGCGACATCGGCGGCCTCCTCCGCTTTCCAGGCATCTGCCGGGGCGGGGTCCGTGGTGACCGTGATGGCGGAGGTGATGCACAGATCCTCGAACGCCACACCGTCCAAAAGGGCCGCGGTGTCGGCGTCCACATGGACCACGGGCGCGGCCTCTAGGGAGGAGCCGATGACCTTGTCGCGGCGGGCCACCTCTAGCGCGCCGGTCACCGCGCGGCGCACGGTGCGGATGCGGGCCCATTTGGCGGCCAAGGCCTCGTCGCGCCATTGGGATGCCGCGTCGGGGAAGTCGTGCAGATGAACGGAACTGTCGTCGCCGGGATGCACCTCTAGCCAGACCTCCTCCATGGTGAAGGGCAGGATGGGGGCCAGCCACGTGGTCAGCCGCGCGTGTAGGATGCGCAGAACGGTGCGCGCCGACCGGGCCCGCAACGTGTCGCCATCGCAATAGAGCGCGTCCTTGCGAATGTCGAAATAGAAGGCGGACAGGTCCACGGTGGCGAATTGGAAGATGGCCTGGAACACCTCCGCGAAGTCGTAGCGGGTGTATCCGTCGCGCACCTGATCGTCCAACTGGGACAGGCGGTGCAGAACCCACCGTTCCAGCTCCGGCATCTCGAGGGTGTCGACCGGCTTTTCATCGGTCAGAGAGCCGAGGATGAACCGCAGCGTGTTGCGCAGGCGGCGATAGCTGTCGGCGACGCCTTTCAGGATTTCAGGCCCGATGCGGTGGTCGGCGGTGTAATCCACCTGCGCCACCCAAAGACGCAAGATGTCCGCGCCGTATTGGCCGACAATGTCCTGGGGCGCGATGGTGTTGCCGATGGATTTGGACATCTTCATGCCCTTCTCGTCCATGGTGAACCCGTGGGTCACAACGGCCCGATACGGCGCGCGGCCCTTGGTGCCGCAGCCCTGGAGCATGGAGGAATGGAACCACCCGCGATGCTGATCGGTGCCTTCCAGATAGACATCGGCGATGCCGTCCGTGGTGCCATCGGGCCGGTCGCGCAGGACGAAGGCGTGGGTGGAGCCGGAGTCGAACCACACGTCAAGGATATCATCCACCTTGTCATAGGCGTCGGCGTCATGGCTGTTGCCTAGGAACCGTTCCTTGGCGCCGGGCTTGTACCATGCGTCGGCGCCCTCCGCCTCGAACGCGGCGAGGATGCGGGCATTCACCTCCGGGTCGCGCAGCAGGAAATCGGCGTCTTCGGGTTTGGCGCCCTTCTTCGTGAAACAGGTCAGCGGCACGCCCCAGGCGCGTTGGCGGGACAGGACCCAGTCGGGCCGGTTCTCGATCATGGAAAACAGGCGGTTGCGACCGGTCTTGGGCGTCCACTCAACCAGTTGGTCGATGGACGTCAGCGCCCGCGCGCGCACCGTCTCGCCATAGCTGTCCTGGCCGTCGCCCACCGCGGCGTCGATGGCGGCGAACCATTGGGGCCGGTTGAGCCGGATGACGGGCGCCTTGGACCGCCAGGAATGGGCGTCGGAGATCGTGATCCGCTTGCGGGCCAGAAGGCGCCCGACGGAAACCAAGGCATCGATGACGGCCTTGTTGGCACCGCCCGGTTTCTTGCCGTCGCGCGACAGGATGTATTGACCACCGAACAGGGGCAGGTCGGCACGGAAGGACCCGTCCACTTCGACGTTGTGGGTCATCTTAAGCCCGTGCTTGAGCCCGATCTGGTAGTCGTCATCCCCGTGGGACGGGGCGGTGTGGACAAACCCCGTACCCGCCTCGTCGGTGACGTGATCGCCGGGGAAAAAGGGGACGTCGTAATTCCATTCGCTGTTGCCATCGGCCACACCGCGCAGGGGATGGGCGCAGATGATCGCGTCGAGTTCCACGGGCGTCACATCCCGAACCTTCCGCCACTGCCCCTCTTCCAGCCTGGCGGCGGCCATGGTGGCCTGGACCAGGCTTTCGGCGACCAGGTATTTGTGCCCGACCTTGGCCCAACATTCCTCTGGCGTGTCGAGCACTTCGTAAAGGCCATAGGCGATGTCGGGGCCAAAGCAGATCGCGCGGTTTTGGGGGATGGTCCAGGGCGTCGTGGTCCAAATCACGACCGAGGATCCGTTGAAGGCGTTGGCCATGTCCTTGACGGCGCCTTCGAACGCGGCTTCGCCGTGGCGGGCCAGCAGTTCGTCGGTGAGGGCGTCATCGCCCGCCAGCTTGAGCACGGGAAACGGCACCCAGATCGCGTCGGTTTGGCGGTCGTGATACTCCACCTCCGCTTCGGCCAGGGCGGTTTTCTCGACCGGCGACCACATGACGGGTTTGGAGCCTTGGTAGACCAGCCCGTTCATCAGGAAGGTTTGGAATTCGGCGGCGATCACAGCCTCGGCGTGGTGGGCCATGGTCAGGTACGGGTCGGCCCAATTGCCCGTGATGCCCAGGCGTTTGAACTCATCGCGTTGGATATCGACCCAGCCTTCGGCAAACTCCCGACATTCCTGGCGGAACTCGACCACGTCGACGGCATCCTTGTCGCGTCCCTTCTTGCGGTACTGCTCCTCGATCTTCCATTCGATGGGCAGGCCGTGACAGTCCCAGCCGGGCACATAGCGCGCATCATGGCCCATCATCTGGCGAGAGCGGACGACCATGTCCTTAAGCGTCTTGTTGAGCGCGTGCCCGATATGCAGGTTGCCATTGGCATAGGGCGGGCCGTCATGGAGCGTGAACGGCGGGCGGCCCGTCTTTTCGCGCAGGCGGTCATAGACGCCGATCTTTTCCCAATGGGCGAGCCAGTCAGGCTCCCGCTTGGGCAGACCGGCCCGCATGGGGAAGTCGGTCTTGGGCAGATTGAGCGTGTCTTTGTAGTCGGGGGTCTCGGCACTCATGGCGCGCATCCTTGGATCAGCATCTTTGGGAGGTATCGGCGCGCGTCGTCGCAGCCCCTTCGCCCGGCCGCCCCGCAGGTCAGGGCGCCGGGGACATAATTCGCGTCGTTATGACCGCTCGTCCCATCATCGCGCGCGTTATAGGCAGACCCGCGCGGGGACGACAAGACAGGGGACAGCCGTGGCGAAAATCGGTGTGGCGGGGGCCGGGATTGGGGGGCTGGCCGTTGCGGCAGGGCTGGCCCAGGATGGTCACGACGTGCGCGTGTTCGACCGGTTTGAGACGCCTTTGCCTGTGGGATCCGGCCTGGTGGTGCAACCGGTGGGGCTGGCCGTCCTGGACGAGTTGGGCGCAGGTGTGCAGGCGCGGACGTTGGGACAACGATTGCGGCGGATGGCCGGGCATGAGGCCGCCCATGGGCGCCCGGTTTTGGACGTCACCTACGATCCCAAGGGCACCGGACGGCAGGGCTTGGCCATGCACCGCGCCGCCTTGCACAGCGTCCTGTTGCAGGTGGCTGAGGCAGCCGGGGTGGCCTTTACGTTCAAGGCACGGATCGACGGGCATGCGGGATCTGCCCTGCGCGTGAACGGCGCGTTGACCGAGCGTTTCGACCTTCTGGTCGATGCGGCGGGGGCGGCGTCGGCCGTGTCGCCGCTGCGCGCGAAGGCCCTGCCCTATGGCGCGATCTGGGGCACCGTCCCTTGGCCGGATGACACCGATCTGCCGGGGGACGAGTTGCGGCAATGCTATCGCCGCGCGGACCGTATGATCGGCGTTCTGCCCATTGGCCGTGCGCAATCTGGGGGGACGAAGCTGGCCGCGATTTTCTGGTCCCTGCCGACGGGCACCCATGGCGCATGGCGGGCCACGGCTTTGGCCGAGTGGAAGGCAGAAGCGGAGGCCCTTTGGCCCGCCATGGCCCCGTTCTTGGATCACGTGCGCGACCATGGGGACATGACCTATGCGCAATATTCCCATGGGGCGCTTGGCCGGCCATTCACAGGCTCGATCGTCCATATCGGGGATGCGTGGCACCGCGCGTCGCCGCAATTGGGACAGGGGGCGAATATGGCGCTGCTGGACGCCCATGCGTTGCGCCTTGCCGTGCGGGAGGGCCCCCTGCGGGAGGCGGGGCATCGCATGTGGAATGCAAGGCGGGTGCACGTGGCCCTGTATCAGAGGTTAAGCGCGGCGTTCACGCCACAATATCAATCGGATAGCCGGTTTCTGCCCGTCTTGCGGGACCGCGTTCTGTTTCCCGTGGCGCAGATCTGGCCCGCCCGGCAGATCCTGCCGCGATTGGCCCGGGGTCACTTGGTGCCGCCGGTGATGGCGGGGCTGTCCCCTTTGCGGGCGGTCACACCGGGGGCAGCCACCGCGTGAGCGCGGTCGATTTTTCAACGCGTTAACGGATTTTTCATCCGGGTCCGGCAAGCTGCTCCCGAGAGGAGACCCCATGTTCGTATCCCTGTTCATCGCGTTTGCCGGAACGGCCTTGATTGTCCTTTTGCCCATGTGCCTGCCTTTGCCCAAACCCTTGACCCATCGGCGCGCCCCCATCCCCCTCGGGTCTGACGTGGCACCGAGGCGGTCCGGCTTTTTGCCATGAAGCATGACTGGTCCAGCGCTTGTCGTCGTTGGCTCATGGCAGCGCTGCGTCGCGACGCGGCTTGCATGGAGGGCGAAGGGAGGCTGCGCGGGTAATGCGCCTCCGCTCGGTCATCTGGGCGATCAAGCGCCTGGGCCCAGGATGCTTGCCGGCGTGGTCGCGATCTCTGACGGGGGTCGGCGCCCATGTGCCGGGGCGTTCATTTGATCCCCCGGGGATGGTCTTCGAAGGTGGTCGTGTTTTTTGAAGGCGGTCGGGTCCGGTCACTGCAGTCGCGTTAATTGGCGTCGGGCGAGCTACTCGGCGACTGGCGTTCGTCCTTGTTGCGGGCGTTCCCTTTGATGGCGGTCGTGTTCTTTGAGAGCGGTCGCCTCCGATAACAGCGGTAGCGTTCTTTCGCGTCGCGCGAACTGCTCGGCGACTGGCGTTCCTATTTATGTGGGCGTTTCTCTCAGTTGCGGTCGGCTCTGGTACCAGCGGTCGCGTTCTTATGCGTCGGGCGTATAGTGCGGCGTTTGGCGAGCCTCGGTGGTGCGGCCATATCCTTTGACTGCGGGTGTCTCTCTTAATTGCACTCGTTCCCTTCGACAGCAGTCGGGTCCGGTATATGCGGTCGCGTTCTTTGGCGTCGGGCGTGTTGCTCTGCGGCTGGCATTCCCGTTTGGTTTGGACATTTCTTTCAGTTCGGTCGCCTTCGATAACAGCGGACGCGTTCTCGGACGGCGGGCGTATCGTGCGGCGGCTGGCTAGGCTCATTTACGTGCGCGTTTCTCTCAATTGCGGTCGGCTCTAGGAACCGCGTTCGCACTCTTGGACGTCCAGCGTATGCTGCGGCGATTGGCGTGCTTCTTTGGTGCGGGCGTATCCTTTGACTACGGGCGTTTCTCTTACATCAGTCGTTTCCTTCGACCGCGGTCGGGTCGGGTAACTGCAGTCGCGTTCTTGGACCCCCGGCGTGTTGCTCTGCGGCTGACGTGCCTCTTTGGTGCGGGCGTATCCTTTGATTTCGGTCGTTTCTTTCAATTGCAGTCGTTACTTCCGACTACTGTCTGCCACTGTAACTGCGGTCCCGTTCTTGGACCTCCGGGCGCGTTACTCGGCGGCTGGCATTCCCTATTGTTGCGGGCGGATCCTTTGATTGCGGGCCTGTCCTTTTGGCGAGGCGCGTGGCGGTGGTGGCGGACCCGTGCTTTGGTGAAGACCCCGTGCGCAGACCAAGGGCACGCGCTTTGCATCGGGCGGCCAAGGGGGCCGATCGGCTTGGGGTGTGCGTGACGGTTTGAACTCAAACGCATGTGCCACCCGTCTACACCGGGCGGGGCGCCGAAAGCGTGGCGCAAGCGAACGGCCATATGGCTGGACGATCCGCGTGGATCGGGCCACAAGGCGCCTATGATACGCGCATTGCTCTTCGACAAAGATGGCACCCTCACGGATTTCCGCGCCACGTGGGAGCAATGGTTGCCCGCTCAGATCGCGGCGCTGGCCGAGGCGTCTTCGACGGAGGTGGGGGCCGTGTCCGACGCCGTCGGCCTCGACTGGTCAACCGGGCGGATCCGGCCCGACGGTCGGTTCGTCACGGCCACGAATAGCGAAACGTCCGAAGCGCTGGCGCATGTGACGGGGTGGGCGGCGGACGACCTGTTGGCGTGGTGGACCCCTCGGATCATGTCGGTGCCGCAGGTTGCCGTTGCCGGGTTGCCGGAGTTGTTCGCAGATCTGCGAACGCGCGGCCTGCCCATGGGCGTTCTGACCAATGCCGATGAAGCCGAAGCCTCGGATCATCTGGCCAGGCTGGGCCTGCGCGACGTGTTCACCCGCGTGATCGGATATGACAGCGGGTATGGCCCGAAGCCCCAGCCCTTTGGCGCCCTGGCCTTTGCCGAGCATGTGGGTGTTCCGCCCGCCGAAGTGGTCGTGGTGGGCGACGGCATGACCGACCTGCTGGCGGCCAAGCGCGCGGGCATGCGCGCCGCCGCGGTTCTGACCGGAACGCTGGACGCGGCGGCCCTCGCCCCCCACGCGGAGGTGGTCCTGCCGACTGTCACGGCCCTGCCCAAATGGCTCGACACACAGGCCGCGTGACGAAAACGACATAAGCGGTCGCTGCGCGCCATGTTCCGTGGGCTGACCCCTCCCATCCTGTTTCCCAACAGGAGGGTTGGGCCATGGATGGACAAAACCAAGCGGCACCACGCCGAAAGCGGGCGGGCGGGCGCCGGGGCCATGCGGATCGCGCGGGCACGGCCGTCATCGACCAAATGCCCTTCAAACAACCCCGCAATACCGACCGCCCCACCGAACCCCTTGGGCCAGAGGGGGTGGAGGCGATCCACCAGGGCGTGCTGCGCATCCTCAAAGACATCGGGATCGAATTTCTGAACCCCGACGCCATCGCCCACCTGAAGCGGGCAGGATGCAAAGTGTCGGACACGAATGTGCGCATGGACGAAGATTTCGTCATGGAGATGGTGGGCCGCGCACCGTCCGAGTTCACGATCACCCCCCGCAACCCCGACCGAAAGCTGACCCTCGGGGGCAATTGGATGGCGTTTGGCAACGTCTCTAGCCCGCCGAATTACTGGGACCTGAAGACCGGCAAACAATCCGGGTCCATGGCGCGCTATGTCGAGATGATCAAGCTGACCCAGTACTTTAACTGCATCCATTTCGCGGGCGGCTATCCGGTGGAGCCCATCGACATCCATGCCTCGGTCCGGCATCTGGATTGCCTGTTCGAAAAACTGATCCTGTCCGACAAAGTCGTCCACGCCTATTCCCTTGGGCGAGAGCGGGTCGAGGACGTCATGGAGATGGTACGCATCGCCGGCGGGCTGACCCATGAGGAGTTCGACGCCGCACCGCGGATGTACACCAACATCAATTCCGTCAGCCCGTTAAAGCACGACTTTCCCATGTTGGAAGGCGCCATGCTGCATGCCAAGCGTGGGCAACCCACGGTCGTGACGCCCTTTACATTGGCCGGTGCCATGGCCCCGGTCACCATGGCGGGCGCGGTCACCCTGTCGCTGGCCGAAGGGTTGGCGGCCATTGCCCTGTTGCAGTTCATGGCCCCCGGCGCGCCCGTGGCCATTGGCACATTCACCTCCAACGTCGACATGAAGTCCGGCGCGCCCGCCTTCGGTACGCCAGAATACATCCGCGCCACACAAATGACCGGACAGATGGGGCGGTTCTACGGCTTGCCCATCCGCTCCTCCGGGGTGTGTGCGGCCAACGTGCCGGACGGCCAAGCCATGTGGGAGACGACGGCCTCCCTCTGGGCGGCGGTGCAATCCGGATCGAACATGGTCTATCACGCCGCGGGCTGGCTGGAGGGCGGGCTGATCGCTTCCCCCGAGAAGTTCGTGATGGATTGCGAAGTTTTACAGCAAATACAGCGGTATTTTGATCCCTCCGTGGTGGCGACCACGCCAGATGACATCGGGTTGGAGGCCATTCTAGAGGTGGGCCCGAACGGCCATTTCTTCGGCTGTCAACACACGCAGGAGCGGTATCAGACGGCGTTCTACAGCCCATTCCTAAGCGATTGGCGCAACTATGAAGCGTTCGATTTGGCGGGCGGGGTGTGGACGGCAGAACGCGCCCATACCGTGTCACGCCAGATCTTGAACCAGTTCGAGGCGCCCGCCATGGACCCCGCCACCCGAGAGGCGTTGGCCGCATTCGTCGCCAAACGCAAAGAAGAGGGTGGCGCACCGACGGATTTTTGACCCTTGGCCTGGAAACGACGCCCCGTTTAACGGCTTCTTCAGATTTGTCGGTCATCCCTGAGCGGGCGAGAGAGTGGATGATCGATGCACGGAATGATCTGCAAAGCGTTGGAGGGGTATGTCCGAACCACCCATGGCGATGGCATTTGGGATCAGGCATGCCGGGATGCGGGCATCAAAACCCGGTCGTTCGAGACGGTCCACGAATACCCCGATGAAAAGTTCGACCGCGTGTTGATGTCGGTCGCCGGGACGTTGGGCCGCCGCATCGCCGTCCTGATGGAGGATATGGGGATGTGGGTCGTCACCCACCCTCCCTTGGCCCCCGTCCGCAGGCTATTCCGCTTCTCGGGAGAGACATTTAGCGCGTTCATGGTGTCCCTGGACGAGATCAATGACCGTGCGCAAATGGCGCTGCCAGGGCTGGAATTGCCGATTTACCGCGTGCGGAGCGATGAACCAGGCGCCTATGTCGTCCGCAGCACCTGGGTCAGCGAGGGCGGCGGCCCCCTGCTCTGCGGGGTTTTACAGGCCTTGGCGGATGAATATGGGGCGCTGGTCCTGCTAGAGGTTCTCAGCAGTCAGCGCATAGACGGGATCTGGCACGACGAAACACAGGTCCAAGTCGTGCAGGAGGATTTTCAGGCCCCAAGCTCCTTTCAATTGGGGCAGGTCACATGAACGAATTGTCCGTGGGCACCCATGTCATCGACGCAGGGCTGCCCATGCATATGGTGTGCGACGCGGCCGGTACGGTCCTCCATGCCGGCCCAACTCTGGAGCGGATCCGCCCCGGGCTTGTGGGCCAAAACATGGAAACTGCGTTTCGCATTGTCCTGCCCTGTATGCCCGCCACCATGTCCAACCTGCTGGATCACCAGGGGGAACGGATGTTTTTAGAGGTCGTCGCCGACCAGGACGGCGCGGCGGAGCAAACCAAACTGCGGGGCGTCTGCTTTGCCATTGGCGGTGGCATGGTGCTTTTGAACTTCTTCTTTGGCACCGATGTGGCCCGTGCCGTAATTCGCCACGGGCTAACGGCCCGCCATTTCGCGCCCTTTGACCCCACGATGGAGCTTTTGTTCCTGATGGAGGCGCGGGACGTCATTCTGAAGGAATTCAAACAGGTCAGTGGGCGACTGGATGAGGCGCGCAAATCGGCCGAGAAACAGGCCGTCACCGACGCGCTGACGGGTTTGCTCAACCGGCGCGCCTTGGATGAACAGTTGCAAAACCTGGCCGATCGCCGGTCCAAAACCTACGCGCTGATGCATTTGGATTTGGATTTCTTCAAAAGCGTAAATGACACTTACGGCCATGCCGCCGGCGATTGTGTCCTTGAGAAAGTGGGCATCATCTTGAGGGAGCAGGTACGCTCCGATGACTTGGTTGCCCGCGTGGGCGGGGATGAGTTCGTGCTGGTCTTCAACAATTGCGACGACGTGGGCCTGATGCAAAGGATCGCGCAGCGTATCATCGCGCGCCTGGAGGAGCCGATCTCCTTTGAGGGCAATACGTGCCGGATTTCGGGCAGTATAGGGATCACCTTGTCGAGCTACTACGCCGACCCCTCGCCCACGCGGATGATGGCCGAAGCCGACGCCGCGCTTTATGCGTCAAAGAAAAACGGACGGTCCCGCGCCACCGTGGCCGCACGCCCGGCAAGCGAGGATGTTTGAGGGGGATGCGGTCCAGTGGCGGGCCTGGTTCGATGGGTGAAGGCGACGTGGTCGATGCCGGTCCGGAGCGGGGCGCCAATCCAACTTGCGGGAGAGACCGGGAGTTACCGGCGTGCGCGCCGCGCAGGGTGCAGACCACTCCACGACCTGAAACAAGGCGTCTGGGATCCTCCGTTGGGGGCGCGAAAACCGTCCCGACGGGCCACTGCACCCAAGCGCCGCTTTTCGCGCGGCGACCGCGTGTGATGTTCGAAGGTGCACATTTGCGCTTGTTCGTAAGGGCACGGTGCTGGGCGGGACAACGGCGTCCTAGGCAGGCGCTTGGACACGGAGGAGACGAACCGGCGTTTGGGTCGGGGTGGTTGCCACGCCCCGACATGGGGTCCGTCTTTCCGCTGTGGCGCCCCGTCCTTCGTTCAGGCCAGAACACCGGAGAGGGTTCAATGGCCCTGCAGCTTGGCCACATGATCCCATATGCGGGAAATCACGACGGAGCCTTCGCCCACCGCGCTGGCCACGCGCTTGACCGAGCCGGAGCGCACGTCTCCCACGGCAAAGACGCCATCCACGGATGTTTCGTACGCGCTGTCCCGGCCAATGGCCTGCCCGGTGAGAACAAAGCCTTTGTCATCGGTTTTCACGTCATCGCCCAGCCATTCGGTATTGGGTGCGGCACCGACCATGATGAACAGCGCCCGGGTCTCCAATCGCGCGGGGCCAGCGCTGGACAGGGTGACGGCGGTCAGCGCGTCCTCCCCCTCCAACCCGGTGACTTGGGTCCCGTAATGGATGGTGATGCGCGGATCCGCGTCCAAACGGCCGCTGAGATAGGCGGACATCGACGCCGCCAAGCTTTGCCCCCGCACCAGAAGATGGACGTGCTTGGCAGACCGCGACAAGAACATGGCCGCCTGCCCGGCAGAATTGCCGCCGCCGATGATGGCGACGTCGCTGTCACGACAGAACCGCGCCTCGATATCGGTGGCCGCGTAATAGATGCCCGCGCCCTCGAAATGGGCAAGGCGGTCAAGCGGCAGGCGCCGATACTGCACACCCGTGGCGATCAGAAGGGCCCGGGCACAGGTCTGCGTCCCGTCATCAAGCGTCACGCAGAACGTGCCGTCCCCCTGGCGCACCATGCCCGTGGCGCGCCGGGGCACGGCAAATCGCGTGCCGAACTTCATGGCCTGCACCTCCCCGCGCCAGCAGAGATCAGCGCCGGAGATGCCCGTGGGAAAGCCCATGTAGTTTTCAATCCGGCTGGATGTGCCCGCCTGGCCGCCGATGGTCGCGTCTTCCACCACCAACGCCCGCAACCCTTCGGCCCCGGCATAGACCGCGGCGGCGATGCCGCTGGGCCCGCCCCCCACGATAAGGACGTCTTGGACCGTGTCGTCCAAATCCAGATCCAGGCCAAAAAGTTTGGCCACTTTCTGTGGGCTTGGGTCCCGCACCACGACGTCTTTGCCAAAGATGACCGATGGTTCCTGGGGGATCTGACAGGTTTGCGCAATGTCGCAAGCCTCGCTGTCAGCCACGTCCAGGGTCCGAAACGGGATGCGGTTGCGACCGGCAAAGGCGGCGATGGCGCGAATGTTTCGATCTTGATCCAGGCCGATCAAGGTCAGGCTGGCCTGGTTGCTTTCCAGCAGGCGGCGCCTGCGGGCGGCAAAGACCGTGACGATGATGTCCGACATCTCCGGCACTTTGCGCATGAGGTCCAGCAGCGCGTCCCGATCAACGGCAATCATCTCGCAGTCTTTGCAGGCGCGAACGGGCAGCATGGTCGACCCGCCAGTCAGCAGGCTGATCTCTCCGATGAACTGGGTGGGCCCGAGGGAGCCGTTCCCGTAGCGGTGACCGGTGACCGTATCGATCGCCTCGGCCTCACCGTCGAGCATGTAGAAAAACGTGTCGGAAGGGACGCCCAATTCCATGATGGTGTCGCCCGCCTTGTAGTGGACGAGGCGACCGATTTCCCTCAGTTGGGCCACATGGTCGTCATGCAGGGGGGTCCGCACCATAGTGCGCAAGTCGGCGGCCAGGGATTCCATCAGCTTAGCTCTCTTTCTGACCGAACAAGCCGGTGAGGGATCGTTGCACAAGGGTGGTAATGCGGGGCGGGGATTGGTGTTGGAAGGGCAAGGGGCGGCAAACCTCCATCGCGGCCAAGCCAACCCGTGCCGTAAGGGCGCCGTTGACCAGCCCTTCTCCGAAACGGCGGCTGACCTTGGCCAGGACACCGCCGCCCGCCACGGATTGGATCAGGTCATCGCCCACGGCCACGGCACCGGTTGCGGCCAGATGGGTCAACACGACCCGCGTCAACCGCCAAGACCCCAGTGTCCCAGCCCGTCCGCCATAGATCAACGCGATCCGACGGATCATGCGCAGGTTGGATGTCATGGCCGCAACCACGTCGGCCAAGGCCAAAGGCACAACGGCGGTGACAAGGGCCACTTGGCGGGCTGCGGCCTCCACCTCTCGGGCGGCGGCGGCGTCAAGGGGGGCCAGCAAGTCCCGCTCCACCCCGGCCAAAACGGCATCGGCGTCGAAGGCGTCGTCGAGGCGGGACAGAACCTCTTGCCGACCCCAACGTGTATCGGCCCGCCCGCCGTAGAAGGCCACCACTTTGCCGGCCAAAGCGCGCGCGCCCTGCAAATTCTGGACAGCTTCGGCTTGGTGTCGCAGGCCGTCGATGCGACCCAGACGTGACAGGGCCACCACTTCCCGCAGGGCGACCAACAGCGAAATGCCGACGAAGACCGCGACAAGGGCCAGGGCGACATAGCCCAAGATCGGGTTCGACGCGATCAGTCCGGTGACGAAGTTCCAGGCCGCCAGCGACACCGCAAAGCTGAGCAGGGCGCCCAAAGCGGCGAAGAACCACTTGGCCAAAGGACGTTCCCGCCGGGCGCCGAGCAAGGCGATGGTTTGCATGGCGCGGCCCGATGGCGTGGGGGCGTCCACATCGTCTGGAACCGGCGGCGCGGCGGCGGGGTCGATGGGCCGGTCACTGTCCAAACGCACGGGCGCCGCGGTGGGCGCGGGTTTCGCCGGGGCATCCACATCAAAGAGGACGGCACCGCGCCGCGATGGCTTATCTGCGCTTTCCATGGCCCCTCTCGATTTATCCTGTGCGATAGGTAGGCATGCCCCGGCCCTTTGCAATGCAAGTCAGTCGCGTCTGCCCGGCGCGGCGCGGGACCGCCACAGGGTGTAGACGCCCGCTGCGATGACCAAGCCCGCGCCCAACACCACATTCCTCTCAAGATGTTCGCCGAACACGGTGACCCCGATCAGCGCGGCAAACACCAGTTGAAGGTAGGCGAAGGGCTGCACCACGCTGGCTTCGGCCACCTCATAGGTGCGGATCAAAAGCCAATGTCCAAACGCGCCCGTCAGGCACAGCGCGCCCATCCAGGCCCAGTCTGCGGGCACCATCGGCTGCCAGAACCAAAGACCAACGCCGGTCATCGCAACTGCGCCCACTGTGCCCGTCCAAAAGAAGGATGTCGCTGCGCTGTCCCGTCGGGCGGCGTAACGCGTGAGTAACCCATAAAGCGCGAAGAGCATCGCAGAGGTCAGCGGCACCAAAGCCGCCAGAGAGAAGACCCCTGCCCCCGGCTGTAGGATCACAAGGACGCCCAGGAAGCCAACGCCGATCGCGCTCCACCGTCGCCAGCCCGCATATTCGCCCAAGATCGGGCCGCTCAGAGCCGCGACCAGCAAGGGGTACACCGCAAAAATCGCGTGACTTTCCACCAGGCCGAGGAGGACGAAGGCCCCGACCATGACGCAGATCTCGGTCGCGAGAAGAAGACCGCGGACGGCCTGCAGCACCGGTTGATCCGTTGCGGCAGCCGCCCGGACACCCCCGGCCTTGCGCGCCGCGATTGCCACCACGAAGGCGCCAAAGAACCAATAGCGGATCATCACGACCATCAGCACGTTATACTCCGCCGCCAAATGGCGAGAGATACCGTCCTGGGCCGCAAATACGACGGAGGTCGCGGCCATCAGCGCAATGCCAAGCCGATCTCCGGTCACCGGAGGATGCCTTTGGACATATGCCGCTTGCGTCCAAATCCTGGCACGCGCATGACCTCAAAGCCCGCGGCGGACAGGGCGCGGCGCACATGGCCCGCCGCCGTGTAGGTGGCAAATGTGCCGCCCGGCGCAGTGTGTCTGGCCACGTCCGCCATGAGGGTTTCGCCCCACAGTTCAGGGTTCCGCGCCGGAGAGAACCCGTCCAGATACCAGGCATCCGCCTGCCCTGCCCAGGCTGGCAGCGCGGTGCGGGCATCGGCAAAGGTGAGCGTGACGTCCAGGGACCCGAGGGTCAGAAGCTCCGCAGGCCATTGATCCAAAAGGGGCGTCGCGTCCAATTCTGGGAAGAGGGCAAGCGCGCGGGCCAGGTCATCCCGCGACAGAGGAAACGCCTCATAGGCTTTATAGTTCACGGGAATGGTCGCCACCTGCGCCGTGACCAAAGCGTTCAGGCCGGTGCCAAACCCCAATTCTGCAATCTGAAAACCTGGGCGGAAACGGTCGGGCAAAGCGTTGCCGGACAGGAAGACATGGCGCGTTTCCGCCACGCCGTTCTGCAAGGAATAATACGGGTCTTCGAAGGCGCGCGCCACTGGCACGCCGTCCCGCCACTCAATCTCCGCCTTTTCCACCGCGCGCCCCTGGGCTACCTCGGCGTGACTTGATCCAAAAGGAGCGACCTTGTCCATCGACGTCACCATCTACGGCGCCGGAATTTTCGGCCTCAGCTGCGCCTGGGCGCTGGTCCGACGTGGCGCGCGCGTCGCGGTCGTGGACCCGGCGGGCGTCGGTGCAGGGTCGTCCGGCGGCATTGTGGGCGCGCTTGCCCCCCATGTGCCGGAGCAATGGAATGAAAAGAAAGCCTTTCAATATGAAAGCCTTGTTATGGCCGAGGCTTTCTGGAGCGACGTCGCCGCGGTCAGCGGCATGGACCCGGGCTATGCGCGCCTGGGGCGCCTGCAGCCGGTCCTGCCCGGGGGACGGGCTTTAGCGGATGCGCGCGGGCAGGGCGCAAAGACGCTCTGGCAGGGGCGCTACCATTGGACGGTCGAGGACGCGCCCACGGGCTGGACCCCGGGGACGGCGCAGGTGATCCGAGACACCTTGTCTGCCCGCATCCACCCTGCCCGCGCCTGCACGGCTCTGGCCGCTGCACTTCGGGCCCAAGGCGTTGATATGGAACATGATCTTCCGGTTCAAGGGCACGTTCTCCATGCCACTGGGTGGCAAGGGCTGACGCATCTGCGCGACAATAAGGACCGGGCCGCAGGGAATGGCGTGAAGGGGCAGGCCGCGCTGCTTGGGTTCGACGCCGCGGACCAGCCACAATTGTTCATCGACGGTTTACATATCATTCCCCACGCCGATGGGACCACGGCCATCGGCGCCACGTCCGAGAGAGAGGCCATGGATACAACCACGGACGATCTGCTTGAGGCGTTGATTCAAAAGGCCAAAACCCTGGTCCCGGCCATTGTGGACGCACCTGTTCTGCAACGCTGGGCGGGGATCCGTCCGCGGGCACGGTCGCGCGCGCCATTGCTCGGAAAATGGCCAAGAAGGCCAGGGCATTATATCGCCAATGGCGGGTTCAAGATCGGCTTCGGCGTGGCGCCCAAAGTGGCGGAAGTCATGGCGGATCTGATTTTGGAGGGTCGGGACACCATCCCCGCCCCGTTTCGCACGGATGGCCTTGCGCCGTGGGGGTTTGGGGCGTAGAGCGCGGCTTCGCCCGAAAGGGCCATGTCTCCGAACACCATGTAAAAACGGAATGAAAGCATGATCTTCGCAATCCTGGCCATGGCGGCCATTGTCGTGGCGTCCAATATCGGCGTCCAGTTTCTTTTGGCCGATGGCTACCTGACATGGGGGGCGTTCACCTACCCCTTGGCGTTCCTGGTGACCGACGTGACGAACCGACTCTATGGTCCTGACAATGCACGGAAAGTTGTCTTGTCGGGGTTCGGTGTCGGTCTGATTTGCTCCCTCATCGGGACGCAGATCGTGGGGGAGTTTGGGCCGCTGGTCACGCTGCGCATCGCGCTTGGCTCGGCTGTGGCGTTCCTGGCCGCGCAACTCATTGACTTGGCTGTCTTTTCCAAACTGCGCGACCGGGCGTGGCATGTGGCGCCGTTGACGTCTTCGGTGGTCGGATCGGTGGTGGACACAGCACTGTTCTTTACGATCGCGTTCGCCGGTTTCCTTGCGTTTCCAGTGACTTGGGGCGATGTGGGCTGGGCGCAGGGCGCGACCTCGGTCGGGCCGCTGTGGGTTGGGATGGCGCTGGCGGATTGGGCGGTCAAGCTGTCCATCGCGCTGCTGGCACTGATCCCGTTCCGTGTCATTACCGTGAAATTTGCACAATAGGTGCCACAAAGGGGGTTGACCGACACAAGATATGTGCGAACGTCAGACCATCGGCAACCAATGAAAGGAGGTGATCCAGTGTCTAGAAAGGTGTTGGAGAAGTGCGTCGGGACAGCTGTGGAGGTCGCTTCGTAAGACAGATCTTACGGACCAACCATCACAGGTGAGGTGTCTCTAACCGACCCCACCTCCTGAACTTTCGGAAGGCCGTCCCATTGTCGGGGGCGGCCTTCTTACATTCTAGTTAGGCGGCACACCCATCCCCGGAGACAGCGCCATGCCCCTGCGCATCAATGATCAGATCGAGATTGCCGATTGGGAACTGACGGAGCAGTTCATCCGGTCCTCGGGTCCCGGTGGGCAAAACGTCAACAAGGTGGCCTCCGCGGTGGAGCTGCGCTTCGAGGCGGAGCGGTCCCCGTCCCTGCCCGGCCCCGTGAAGGCCCGGCTGAAGCGGCTGGCCGGCCGGCGCTGGACCCGAGAGGGCGCGGTGGTGATCCAGGCCTCAGAGGAGCGGTCTCAGGCGCGGAATAGGGAGATCGCGCGGGAGCGGCTGGTGGCGTTGGTGCGGGCCGCGATGGTGAAGCCCAAACGCCGGGTGCCGACGCGGGTGTCGGTGAGCCAGAAGCGGAAGCGGGTGGACGCGAAGAAACGGCGGGGGGAGATTAAGGCGTTGAGAGGTGGGGTGGAGTTGTAGAATGATGCAATCGAAACGGAACTTTTTGGGCATGACCTCGTCCTGAACGAACGGTCACAACTAGGGAACGTCAAGTTATTCACAGATTTCCTGTGGATTATCCCCTTGAACCTACCTATACTTAGAACATAAAGGGAACACATGACCTACGTTGCACCTATACCCACCAATTTTCCAAAAGCGGCAGTCGAAGACTACGCTGAGCGGTGTGCCACGACCTTGGGCGTTGGAGCCGGCGATCCGCTAGAGCCAGTAGTAGAGAAGCTTGGAGGTAGAATCAGCTTTGCTTCAATGAACGAAGACGAACGTGATGGCGGTTCTGTGGTCGCAAGTTCTGCTAATGAGTTCACCATCTACTTGTCGTCTTACACATCTCCCGTGCGTGATCGCTTCACAATTGCACACGAACTTGGTCATGTGTTGCTTCATTTGCCGATCCTGAAAGAAGCAGACCCAAACTCTTCAATGCGCGCCACGAGATGGGTCGATCATTCGGATCCTGTTCAACAGCGAGCAGAGTGGGAAGCCAACTGGTTCGCCGCAGGGTTTTTAATGCCTAAAGGCCTGTTCCTATCGAGTATAGGCATGGGCGCTGAATACCTTGCGAAGAAATTCAATGTGAGCAGAAAAGCTGCAGAACTTCGAATTGCTAGGCTTTCCTAAACTCCATGCGGCCGGAATATCGAGTTCGCCTATTTTTGTCCGTCGACCTAGCTGGATCGACTGCGTACAAGTCCAGACAAAAGACGATCCTCTGGATTAGAACGTTTGAAGCTCTCTATGCTCGGTTTCAGAGTATTCTTAATTCAACTTTTCTACAGTTCTGCGAAAAACACCCTGAGTGCGGTCAGTACATAGAAAACCCGCCACGGCTGTGGAAAACAGTTGGAGACGAGATAATATTTGCAAATAGGATTAATAGTCTCTTTCATTTGTTTGCCTGCGTGCACTCCTTCGATATAGCTTTAGGTGAATACAAAACCGTTCTCCACCTCAACGAAGAAACAACGTCCCTCGATGTAAAAGGGAACGGTTGGCTCGCCTCGTTCCCGTACCCCAACCAGACAGTTAGAAAGAACGTTGACCTTAATTCCGAAGCAGAAATTTCGGTTCCGGACGAAGCCGATGAAAAAGCAGCTGACGAGACACCATCAAGCTATGAGTTTCTAGGTCCCGGCATTGATTCTGGCTTTCGGATCGCGCGCAACTCATCACCCGCTCTCTTCACGGTATCACCCGCGCTAGCTCACGCGCTTTGTAGAGCAAACACAAATCGGGACTACAGTGCATTCAAATTTGACCTGGTCTATAAAGGGGTCAATTCTCTAAAGGGAGTGATTGATGGAGACGAGTATCCTATCGTCGGGGTCCGGACAGAACGTGATCCAAGCCTCAGCCGACTTGCAAGCTTGCGAGACCCGCTCGACGGCACACCGAAACCAAACTCAAGCCAATTAATAGAATATCTCGAATCCTTTATGTCTCATCACCAAATCGAGGCTCCGATATTTGGAAGTGGTGCGCCCGGGGGAGAAGTCGCTGTCCCGGATTTTTATGAGACTCATTATGTTCCAGAATGGCATCGCCAAAACAATGAGTTACAAACCGCAAATGAAAATTTGCGGGAGAGCGAGACGGTAGAAAATGGAGCTGATCAAGATGAATCTGCGAGTGAAGCTATAAAAGAGGTGCTCCGGGCTTTTCTCGAAGCAGCGGTGCAGCAAAGCAAGAAAAGTTAGGTGGCTACCTCCTAAACCACCACTTCCATCCCAACCTGCTCTCCAACGCCAAACACGCGTTTATACCGCTCGACCTCCTCCGCGGAGCCCATGGCCTTGCGGGGGTTGTCGGAGAGCTTCACGGTCGGGCGGCCGTCTGCGGAGATGGCTTTGCAGACGAGGCTGAACGGGGCGAGGGCATCGCCCTCGACCAGGCCTCGGAAATCGTTGGTCAGCAGCGTGCCCCAGCCGAAACTCACGCGGACGCGGCCCAGGAATTGGGCGTGGAGGGCGCAGATCTTGTCCACGTCCAGCCCGTCGGAGAAGATAATCAGCTTCTCGCGCGGGTCCTCGCCGCGGGCCTGCCACCAACGGATGGCGGTCTCGGCCCCCGTCGCGGGGTCCCCTGAATCGATGCGGATCCCAGTCCAGCCTGCCAGCCAATCGGGCGCACGCTCCAGGAAGCCCTCGGTCCCGTAAGTGTCGGGCAGGATGATGCGGAGGTTGCCGTCATGCTCCTCATGCCAATCGGCCAGCACGTCATAGGGCGCGCGGGCCAGCGCATCGTCGCCCTCGGCCAGGGCCGCATAGACCATGGGGAGTTCGTGGGCATTGGTGCCGATAGCCTCCAGATCGCGGTTCTTGGCGATGAGACAGTTGGAGGTGCCGCCGAAATTCTCGCCCAACCCCTCGGAGCAGGCCTGAACGCACCAGTCCTGCCACAGAAACCCGTGGCGGCGGCGGGTGCCGAAATCGGCCAGGCGCAGGTCGGGAAGGGCCTTGAGGCGGGTGACCTTTTCCCAAACGCGGGCCATGGCACGGGCATAGAGGACCCGAAGTTCGAACCGGCCCAAATGGCGGGTGACCGCGCGGGAGCGCAGTTCCATGAGGATGGCGAGGGCGGGGATTTCCCAGAGCATTGTGGCGGGCCACGGGCCTTCGAAGGTGAGCTCATATTGGTCGCCCACCCGTTCCAGGTGGTAAGGCGGCAGGCGAAGGCCCTCGAACCAGTCCATGAAGGCGGGGGTGAACATCTGGCGTTTGCCGTAGAAGGTATTGCCGCGCATCCAAGTGCTTTCGCCCCGGGTGAGGGAGAGGGTGCGGACGTGGTCCAACTGCTCGCGCAGCTCCCCCTCGTCGATCAGGGTGGCGAGCGGGATATGGGTGGAGCGGTTGATGAGGGAGAAGGTGACGGTGGTGTCGGGTTTGTTGCGGAACACCGACTGGCACATGAGCAGTTTGTAGAAATCCGTGTCGATGAGAGACCGGACCACGGGATCGATCTTCCACTTGTGGTTCCAGACGCGGGTGGCGATGTCGATCATAAGCGGGGCTTTCTGTGGGTCGCGGGGGGAGTATTCCCCCTGGTGGCGGAGCTTGTCCAGTCGGGGCCGCGCGGTCGGCAGGGCGGGGCTTGGCGGCGGGCCTTGTCGCGGCGGATGGGGTGGGGATTGAGGTATTTATGGCCAGATGACAGCGGGGGGCCGCGCGCCCGGCATCGGGGCGTTGCATGGGTGTGGCCGGCTTGGGTAGGAGCGGGGCACCGGAGGACCAGATATGCAGATTTGTCGAACCATTCCCGAGATGCGCGCGGTGCGGGCAAGCCTGGGCGCAGATATCGGGTATGTGGCGACCATGGGGGGCCTGCATGCGGGGCATATGGCGTTGGTGGCGGCGGCGCGGGCGCGATCTGCCCCGACGGTGGCGTCGATCTTTGTGAACCCCACGCAGTTTGAGAACCCCGCCGATCTGAGCGACTATCCAGCGGATACGGACCGCGATTTGGCGATGTTGGAGGCGGGGGGCGTGGCGGCGGTGTTCTTGCCGGGGGTGCAGGACATCTATCCGGAGGGAGCGGAGACCATCGTGGAGCCCACGCGCCTGGCCAATATGCTGCATGGGGAGGTGCGGCTGGGCCATTTCCGCGGGGTGGCGACGGTGGTGGCAAAGCTGTTCCATATCATCGCGCCGCAGCGGGCCTATTTCGGCAAGAAGGATTATCAGCAGTTGGCCGTGATCCGGCAGATGGTGCGAGACTTGCACATGCCCGTCGAAATCGCGGCCGTGGAGACCGTGCGGGAGGAGGACGGGCTGGCCCTGTCATCGCGCAATGGCCGCCTGTCGGAGGCGGAGCGGGCGGCGGCGCCAGTCTTGTACCGCGCCTTACAGGAAGCCGCGTCGGCCCTGCAGGTGGGACGCCGCGCGCCCCATGGGCCGATCACCATTGAAAATGCCAAGGATGTCGCCCGGGCCCGCCTGGCCGGAGAGACGCTGGCGCGGCTGGAACGGATCGACATCGTGGACCCCGAGAGCTTTGCGCCGCTGCGCGGGGCGGTGACGGGACAGGTCGGTATGATGATCTCTGCCCATGTGGGAGAGACGCTGTTGTTGGACCAACTGGAAGCCACGATTTAAATCAGTTTGCGCACGCCCTGTGCCCGGCCTGCGCCACATTTCCGCAGGATCGCCCGGTTCCGGCCCCAGAGCTGCCCTTGTTGTCGGGAAGTTTGCCTGTGGGAGAGACGGAGCGGAACCATGGGCGAGCTGAGTTACCACATCGACATTTGCTATATCCGGCCGCGGGACAGTTTTGGCGACCGCGCCCAGGCGGAACTGGGGGCGCCCCATTGCCTGCACCCTGAGGCGCCGCAGAACACGGTGGCCCGGTTTCGGGACCCGGCGACGGTGCAGGCCCTGTTGGCCGCGCCGAATTGGGTGCGCGGGGCGTTTGTGGATGCGGGGTTTGGCCTGACCCCATCGGGGAAGACCACCCCGGCAGAGACCTTCGACGAGAAGGAAGATATGCACCGGATGCAGAAGACCCAGCAATTGGTGGCCGCGCTGAAGGGACGGGATGCCGTTGCAGCCCGGTTCCACAGTGGTTTGGATATGAAGGCGCTGTTCGCCTATGAGGGGCGGATGCAAGTGATCGCCGCAGGCAAGCAGTGGGCGCAAATGCCGATGGAGGCCGCGTCGCCCATCGCGGCGCAGGCAGGGGGGGCCCAAAGCCAGATTCTGACCCTGGGCGCGTTGCTGATGCTGATCGCCTTACCATTCCTCAGCGGGGCGTTGGCGGCGCATTTTGATGGGGCGCTGGATGTGTCCAACGTGCGGATCGTGAATTTGAGCCTGGACGACTAACGCCACACGCCACGGTTAACCCCGTCGCAGGTTTGCCAAAGGCGCGCCACGGGGTGGGCGTGTGGGTGTGGGACGGGGGCAAAGAAACGGACCTGCGCCCTTGGCACAGCTGAGCTATCACATCGACATCCATTACGTGCTGCCGCGCGCCCTGTTTGCGCGGGCGGAGACTGGCGCACTGCTGGCCTGGGCGGGTCTGCGGGCGGAGGCGCCGGAGAATACCCTGGCCTTGTTTCGCGACCCGGCGACAGCGGCGGCGTTACAGGCGGCGCCCGTCTGGGTGCGGTCGGCGTTCGAGGCCGCGGGATTTGGGGTGACCCCATCGGGCCAGGTAGGGCCAGCGGGGCGGATCGACGCCAACGCAGAACTGCATCTGATCCAGAAGCTGACCCGGCTGCGTTCTGCCCTGGAGGCCAAGGGCGCGGCAGAGGCGCGGTTTGAGGGCGGCTTGGATCTGGGCCAACTGTTCAAAGAGGCCGCGCAGACGCCGGAGCCTGTGGCACCGCCTGCCCCGGTGGTCGACCCGGCGCCTTCAGCGCGGCCTGAGCGAAAGGCGGACCACGGGCGGGGGCGGCGCGCGCTGGTGTTTTTTGCGACCGCAGTGGCGGTTATGGCGTTGGTTCAGGTGGGCGCCATGGCGGTGCCCTGAGCCGCGCGGTGACACGCAAAAGGGCGACCCGAGAGCCGCCCTTTCTGGATCTTTCATTGGCGGATTACTCTGCCGGGGTGGCGCTGCCTTCGATGGCGTCGATGGTCGTGGGTACGCCCACCTTTTCGCGACGGCCATCATTGAAGATCGCTTTGATCAGGGCAAAGCACATCAGCACCATGACGATGGAGAAGGGCAGCGCGCCGATCACCATGGCCGTCTGGATGGCTGACGTGCCACCGGAAATCAGCAACCCGGCCACGACCAGACCCAGGGCAGAGCCCCAGAACAGGATGTGGGGGCGCGCCTTGGGACCTTCGTCCCCTGCCGCGTTGATTGTGTTCACGATCAGGACCGCGGAGTCGGCGGACGTCACCAGGAACGTCATCAGCAGAACCACGATCAGCAGCGCCATGCCCCAGGCAAGGGCTTGGGCGATGGGGGCCAACATGAATTCGGTCATAGCGAAGATTTTGTCCCCGTTGCCCGCGTCATAGATGACCCCGTTGGCGCCTTGGTTCAGCTCTAGGTCGATGGCGGTGCCACCGGCCCAAGCGAACCAGACGAAGCACATCAGCGACGGCACGATCATGGCACCCAGCACGAATTCGCGGATGGTGCGCCCCTTGGAGATCCGGGCCAGGAACAGGCCGACGAAGGGGGCAAAGGCGATCCACCAGGCCCAGTAGAAAACCGGCCACCACCCTTGCCACTGGGCAAGTTTGAACGCCTCGGACCCATCAACGCCGTCCGACTGGTACACGTTGAAGCTGAGATACGGGAGATTGATCACATATTCCCAGATGCCCACGAAGAAGGCATTTACGCCGAACCAGGTCGCCCCGAAGATGATGAAGAAGCTCAGCAGCACAATCGACAGCACCATGTTGATGTTCGACAGCCATTTGATGCCTTTGCCGACACCGGACAGGGCCGACACGGTCGAGGCGCCCATGATCACCAAAAGTGCGATGATAACGCCGAACGTATTCACCTTGTTGGCAATGCTTTCGCCAGATGCGTCCACGGCCCCTTCTGGATGGACCAAGCCGCCGATGCCGATGCGGGTCAGGCCCGCGACGAACTGATCCACACCGAAGCCAAGCGTCTGTGCCACGCCCAAGATGGTGGCAACCACCGCCACGATGTCGATGACATGGCCCAGGACACCGGACAACCGGTCCCCAAAGAGAGGCGTCAGCGACGACCGGATCGTCAGCGGCAGCCCGCGTCGATACGTGAAGAAAGCAAGGCCCAGCCCCGCCACGGCGTAACAGGCCCATGCGCCCAAGCCCCAGTGGAGGTACGACCACATATAGGCGGTGAGGATATTGTCCTCTGCCTTGGCGGTCGTCAGGCCCTGGATCACGGACGGATTGTTTTGGAAATGCGCCACGGGTTCTGCCACGGCCCAAGTCAACATGCCCACGCCGATCCCGGCGCCGAACATCATCGAGAACCACGAGAAGTTGCTGAACTCTGGCACTTCGCCGTCTTGGCCGAGATTGAGCCGCCCCGCTGTGGGCCAGATGGCAAGCCCGAGGCAAACAATCACGAACAAGGCCACAACCCAGATGTACCAGGCGGCGGAGTTGTCCAAAATCCAGGCGTTGAGACCACCCAACACCGCGCCCGACTGCACCGGCCAGAAGATGGCCCAGACGACGAGGCATGAGATGATGATCTTTGCTGGCACCGCGACACTGGTCGCAAAGCCATTATAGAAACCGCCCTCTGCCGTTTTGATCGGCAAATCCGTGAGCGGTGGTTTGATGTTCGACATGGTCGTTCTCCCAAAATCCACGCAGGAAGGGTGCGGTGAATCGGGTGATCTGCATAGAAAAAACCGTAAATTCAGACAGATTTTCCCGATTGCCACTGAATTCATCAGACGGAGGATTTACCCGATCATGTCATGATTGTGACAAAGCGGGCGGCTAACACCCTAGAAAGATGTGCTTTTTACGACACGTTGTCGGTTTTGGACGGGAATGACGGGTTTGCCGCCAAACCGCAAAGAATCAGGACCATTGCGTCTGGACCTATCCGTGCGCGCAGAATCAGTCCAATTTTACACCAAGCTCCGACAGGGCCGTTAGGGCCGCCGCCAAGGAGCCGTCCAAGTCGATGGCACGGCACAGGTCCTGGCGCAGGGTGACCGCGTAGCCCAGCTTGGCCGCGTCCTGGGCGGAGTAGTTCACGCAGAAATCCGTGGCGAGCCCCACAAGTGTCACATCCGACACGCCCAAATTGCGCAACAGGCCGTCCAGGCCCGTGGGGGTCGTGCGGTCATTCTCAAAGAAGGCGGAGTAGCTGTCGATCTGGGGCGTCATGCCTTTGCGGATGATCGCGCGTGCGGCATGGGTGTCCAAGTCCGAATGGAACGCCGCGTCAGGCGTCCCTTGGATGCAGTGATCGGGCCAAAGGACTTGGGCCCCGTAGGGCATGTCGATCACGTCATAGGGCTGTTTGCCCGGATGGCTGGACGCAAACGACGAATGGCCCGCCGGGTGCCAGTCTTGGGTCAGGATCACATGGGCAAAATCCGCCATCAGCGTGTTGATGCCGGGCACGATGTCCGCGCCACCGGGCACGGCCAAGTTGCCGCCGGGGCAGAATCCATTCTGGACGTCGATCACAAGAAGGGCGTGGGACGGGTCGGACATGGGCGGCGCTCCTGTTTGCCCAAAGACTACGGCTTGAGCGCGGGCGTGCAACGGATTAACCGACGCCCATGCTGTCTGTTGCCGCGTTTTACTGCTTTGCCCCGTTCGAGGACCCGGACGCCCTGCGCGGGCCTCTGGTGGATTTGTGCACGCGCGAAGGCCTGCGCGGGTCGATCCTGTTGGCCACCGAAGGGGTGAATGGCACCGTGGCCGGGCCGCGCGCCGGACTGGATGTCCTCATTGCGCATATCTGCGCGCTTCGGGGCTGTGCCGGGATGGTGCCGAAATGGAGCGAGGCAGAGGACTGGCCCTTTGGCAAAATGAAGGTCCGCCTGAAGCGAGAGATTGTGACCATGGGCCAGCCCGATGTGGACCCGCGCCTGGGCGTCGGGCGCTATGTGCCGGCGGCGGTATGGAATGACGTGGTGCGCGACCCCAACACCGTCCTGATCGACACGCGCAACGATTACGAAGTGGAAATCGGGACGTTCGAGGGGGCCATCGACCCCAAGACCGAAAGCTTCGGCGACTTTCCGGGCTGGTGGGCCGCCCATCGGGACCAGTTCGAGGGCAAGCGCGTGGCGATGTTCTGCACGGGCGGGATTCGGTGCGAGAAATCCACGGCCTACTTGCGGGCCCAAGGCGTGGAAGACGTGGTCCATCTGCAGGGCGGCATTCTGAAATACCTAGAGGACGTGCCGGAGGCGGAGAGCCTGTGGCGCGGCGCCTGTTTCGTGTTCGATGACCGTGTCGGCGTGGAACATGGGCTTGTGCCGTCCGAGCATACGCTGTGCCATGGCTGTCGCCGCCCGCTGACACCGGACGCCCGGGCACATCCCTTTTTCGAAGACGGCGTGCAATGCCATCGCTGTGCCGGGGAACGCAGTGACGCGGACCGCGAACGATCCCGCGAACGGGTGCGCCAGATCCGCCTGGCACGGACCCGCGGCGACAGGCATTTCCGCCCGTAGCGGTGCGGGGCCGTAAGACAGGATGGGCGAAAACGGCCGCTAGGCGGGGTCTTCGCGATCAAACTCCGCGTTTTTGGCGATTTGGTCTGCATTGCCCCAATTGAGGGTCAGCATCCGCACCACGACCACGGCCAAAAAGACCGCCAGCGCGAGAATGAAGAAGTCGGTCATTCGTTACCTCCCAACAAAATCCCGCGATGAGGATACCATGGTATGCCGATTGCACAAAGAGAGTTCCTTGACGGCGGCGGCGGCGCGCCGAACAAAGGCGCCATGACCCCGCTTGTCCTTTTGCCTGGCATGATGTGCGACGCCCGCCTGTTTGGGCCGCAAACCGTTGCGTTCCCCGACCGGGCGGTGATGACCGCCCCGATCCACCGCGCCGAGACGATTGGTGCCATGGCACAAGACGTGCTGGACGCAGCCCCCGCGCGGTTCGCCTTGGCCGGGCTGAGCATGGGCGGGATCGTCGCCATGGAAATCATGGCCCAAGCGCCGGAACGTGTGGCCGGCCTGTGCCTGATGGACACCAACCCCAAGGCGGAACACCCTGAGGGGGCCAAGCGGCGAGAGCCACAGATCGACAAAGTACGCGCCGGGCATTTGCGCCATGTGATGCGCGATGAGATGAAGCCGAACTATCTGGCCGATGGGCCAAGGCAAGGCGCGATCCTGGATCTGTGCATGGCCATGGCAGAGACGCTGGGGCCTGACGTGTTCATCCGCCAGTCCCGCGCCCTGCAGGTGCGTCCCGACCAGCAAGGGGTGTTGCGACGGATCGGCTGCCCCACCCTGATCCTGTGCGGAGAGGAGGACAGCCTGTGCCCGCTGCATCGGCACACGTTGATGCACGACCTTGTGCCCGGGTCCACGCTAACGGTGGTGTCGGGCGCCGGGCACTTGCCCACCCTAGAGCAACCCGAGGCTGTGATCGCGGCGCTGCGGAATTGGTTGACCAAGGTGGACGCCTTATGACGCATCACGCGCTGATCATGCTGGCGGCGGGCATCGGCATCCCCATTCTGGCGGCGCTGAACGCGCGGCTTGGGGCGAATATGGGCGCGCCCGCGGCGGCGGCGGTCGTGTTGTTCGCGGTGGCCCTGACGACGGCAGTGGCTGCGTTGGTGGTGACGGGGCCCACGGCCTTGGCGCGTGTGGTGGGGCAACCCTGGCACCTGTTCCTGGCGGGGGGTCTGATCGCGTTCTACGTCCTGTCGGTGACCTATATTGCGCCGGTCTTTGGCGTGGGGAACGCGGTGTTCTTTGTGCTGCTAGGGCAGCTGATTTCGGCGGCGTTGATCGACCAGTTCGGCTTGTTCGGGGCCAAAGTGGTGCCGCTGTCGCCGCTGCGGGTGCTGGGGTTGGCGGCCATGGCCGGGGGGCTGGCACTGACCCAATTGGCGGGGCGGCCTGGGGGCTGAGGGGGACGGCGGGGGGACGGCGCGGCACAGGCTAATCCGACCCGTCGCAGCAGGCTCTGGACGAACCCGGTCATCTGCCCGAGCGCCATACCGAACAACACCGTCATCGACAGACGGATCGGCTACATTTCTTTACATCGCTTCATGGGAATGACTTTCAGCCCCGCCTCGACAATCGCGTCATGGAGAGTGTCGGACATGAGAAGGTAGGGGTAGGTCAATCCTTCATCCCACCACAAATGCTGCTCCGGAACGTTCGACGGGTCGATCCATGCCCTGTAGGTACGAAGCCGAGCTGTGCGCGGTGACGTGTAAGCAGGCATCGTGCCAATTGCCTCGTTAAACTGTTCCGGCGTAATCTGGAGATCATCGCCCTCTTCGACGATTGCACTGGCCCGGGGACCGACGATCAAGCCAAAAAACGGGCCAGGCTTGGGACCTTTGCGTTTCGTCCGGATCACTTGTTCCCAAATGATATGCTGCCCAGGATCGTGGGCCTCGATAATCTGCCGCAAGGGGTCAGTGATGATAAACTGGGCATTTTCTGCCCAGCATAGATCTCGGATCTGCTTGTAAGACTTTTGAAGAACAAGCGTCCGTGGAAGCTTTTCCAGCTCGATATCGTTGACGGTCAAAGCACGCTGCTCACCCTGAAAGACAGCCACATAGTCTGACTT
>JBCBVM010000014.1:0-101784 GCA_039817645.1 Pseudomonadota bacterium
AAAGCCCGCAAATGGACATGCCAGCGGCCATCATTCACCACCGATGCTGAGGTCCATGTCGGGTCCGAGCCGACGAACCAGAGAATCTCCGAGGCGGGTGCGTACCTGCGGCTTGAGGTGGCATCGGTGGTGAATGATGGCCGCTGGCATGTCCATTTGCGGGCTTTCATGGATCGGGGGCGTCGGTTCCTGTGGTCCGGGCGCTTTGACCTGCCGCTTGATTTCCGGGTGATCTGCGACGGCACGGATTTGGCCGCGTTCGTCAGCACCGCTTTGGCGAATATCTTCAGCTCCCTACGCAATCTGCGCACGACCAGCCGCTCGACCTATCTGACGCTCCATCGCACGGCGCACCGTTTGTTTACGGCGCGGCGGGACGATGTGGCCGTCGCTGAGACGGAATTGGCGGCGCTCTCGTCGTCTTCGTCGGCGGCGCTGGCTTTGGCCTGGCGGGCCTTTGCCTTGCTGACCCGCGCGTTAGAGTTTGGCGAGGATCAGAACCTGCTGCGGGATCAGGCGAAATGCCTGATCGGCGAAGCGTTGATCCTGGGGCAGGAAAATCCGTTGGTCCTGGCCTTGGCCGCGCAGGTTGAAATCAAACTTTGTAATGATTTGGAGCGTGGCAAGCATCTGGCCACGGCAAGTCTGCGCGCCTGCGACCAGAACCCTTACGCGCTTCATGCCATGTCACAAGCCCAGCTGTATGAAGGGGCGTTCGGTGCGGCCCATGACACTGCGCTGCGCGCCCGTCGGATGGCGGAAGGGATGTCGAACGCGTTCTGTTGGGACATGCAGGTGTGTCTGACGGCCCTTGGGATCGAGGATTTGGCCACGTCAGAGGCAGCGGCCCGGTCCGCCCATGCGTGTAACCCCGATTTCCGCCCCGCGCTCCGGTATCTGACGGCGTTGAACTTGATCCAATCCAATCGCGACCGCGCCGTGACATACGCCGCCGCCCTTGCAGAGCGTGAGCCGGGGTTTGTTTTGTCCGATCTGAAATGCCCCTCTTACCCAATGCACACCTTGCGTCGGGCGGGGTTCGACAGGGATCTGATGGATGCCTGAGGCCTATGGTGACAAGGCCCCAGGGATCGTCGGCTAGGCCAACTCTCCGGCATGGAGCGCGGCTGCTACAGAGGTGCCGTTGACGCGAAAACGGCGGGCCGTGCCGGTCCCGACCGCGGGCACCCCCCGGTAAGGGCGCCCGTGCCCGACGATTTCTTCGGCGGATGTGCATCCACTGTCCGTGGCGAACTGCCCGGAATAGGGGGCCACAAAGCTGTCCCGCCCATTGGGCGACCACGCGGCCGAGACTGACACGATCCGTGCCCCACCGCTGGCCGCCAGGACCGACGCAGTGCCCAGGCGGCGGACGTGGCTGTCCGGATGCACATCGTCATCCACCGCATGCCATATGTTCGCTTGACGGTCGCGATACGCCAGATCTTCGAACCATGACTGCCGAAAGGGACGCAAACGGCGGGTTGCCAAGGTTGTATCGTCGCGGATCACCCAGGCGGACGCGCCTTTGTCGGTGTCAAGCTGGATGTGCCATCGCCCCGCTGGCGCGCGTATTGCACCTGGTCCCGCCGTGGGGGCCAATGTGATCCGTGTGCGAAAGGCGCCGTCCCCCGCGTCCGATGTCCAAACCGCGCCGACCACGTCGCGCCCCTTTTTGATCAAGTGGACCGGGGCATTCGACAGTCGGGCGCTGCTGCCATCGGGCGCGGTGATTGTCAGCGGCGGCTCAGCCTCCCGATGCAGAAGATCGATCGTGTTGGCGCTATGGTCATCGGGCAGAATGCGCCATTGCAGCGCCGCGTCTTTGGCGCGGGCCGGGGGCAAGACCCAGTGCCCCCTTTGCCGCAGATGGTTGCCGGTTGGCACGATAACGGTCACGGACCGCCCTTTATCGGCGAAGCCTTCTAGAACGCGGGCGATGGTCACGGCGGCGGCCTGTTGCGTGTCTTGGGGCGCGCCGGGAAATGCAAAGGCCAACAGCACCACAAAGGGGGCGTCCGGTCCAACCGCCTTGGACATCATTTTAACCAGATGTGTGACCGCCTGCGCCACCGCACCCTGCAACAGCCAACCAGTGCTATCGCGGAGGACAATCGCGGGCAGGTCCAGGCCAAAGAGGGGCCGGGGCCCTGACGCGGCCCCCGCCGCCAAATGGGCCATGGCCGTTCCGTGCGAAAATGCGTCCGCTTCCAGCAACGGGCCCTTGCCATCAAACGGTCCGTAGACCGATGACGGATAGCGTTGTCCCAGTTGCGCGCGCACTTTCCTGTGGCCCCCGGGCAAGCGCCCGGTCGCCTTCATCGCGTCCAATTTCCCCTTGGAAAGGGTCTTGGCAGCAAAGCTGCTGCTCTGGTCGTCATACTCTAGAAAGGCCATCCCCTCGAACTCAGATGTGCCCGCGCCCGAAAAGACAGGGTTCCAGAAGCCGATACCGGTGTCGATAATGCCGATGGCTGCAGCCTTCTCAGACGGCGGGGGACCTTCCGCCGGAACGCCCAGGTTTGGGCCACCCCCCGCATCGGCCATGATCTTTGCCATCGCGCGCGGTTTGGCGAGGGTCCGTTCCGGGACCGACAGCATACGGATGCCCGTTGCCCGATCTGCCAAGACCATGGGCAAGGTGATCTGGCCCGGCCCCGCTTGCAGCACGGGCAGGGCCGCTGGCAGGAAATTTGCCGGCAGGTCGGCGCCGTATTTGGTGGGCGAAAGTTCAAACACGGCCCAACTCCCGCAGGGCCAGACGGACGGCGACCCGCAGGGGGCTGTCTCCGCTTGGGGGTTTCGGCGGGTCAATGACGCGACCGTTCTTCCCAAAGGTTTCGTCCTCCGCGGCTTCGATCCCGGAAAGGGATTTGATGTCCGCAGGGGCCGGTCCTGTGCTGGGGACGCCCATGCGTTTGGCAAAGACTGGCAACAGGGCCGCTGCCAGTTTGCGACCCTGAAGACCATCGAAGGGATAGTGGACGCCAGCGACGACCCGATTCTCCTCGATCCGGCCTGCGATCACGCGCAGTTCCTGGTTCGGCGCCCCGAAGATCAGCGACTCCAGGGCCAGGGCCAAGCCGTAGGATTCGGTCGCATGCCCGCTTGGTGTGGCGGAATGGGCGGGTGTCTGGATCACCGGGTTGATCACGGGCGACAGATGGGCCGGACGCGCGACCGACAGGGCAAACTTCGCCTCGATCTCCACCCGCTCGATGGCGCCGTGGACTGCGTCGATGACCGTCATCAGCCATGGATGGGTTCCCCCACCGAATGGAAAGGCCAAGGCAAAGAAGCTGAGCAGATCCGTGGTCTGTTCGATAATCTCGCCAATCCGCTCATCCCTAATCCATTTGGCCTGATGCACGGCATCCAGGTGGGGCGTGGCGTCGTCTTTGTCGGTGAAGGGCGGGACCAATGTCACCAGGTCTTTGCCATCAAGACGGACCTTGGCCCCCTTGCGTACCTTGGCCACAGACAGACCTTCGGACAGTTCGCGGACCAGCAGGGTGCGCAGGTGGCGGCCATTCAGTTGCCGCAACGCCGTCTCAGCATCGATATCCGGGGCCGCGCTGGCGGCGACCGTCCCCAAATCGTTGCCGAGCATGATCGCGATGTTGTCCAACGCGAAACTCAGATGCGAACCGCCTGCCTGACCCGCATGGCTCAGCTCTGAGTTGTTGCTGTTGTTGCTGTTATTGCTGTTGTTTGAGTTGTTCGAATTGTTGCTGTTATTTGAATTGTTCGAGTTGTTTGAATTGTTGCTGTTGTTGGAATTGTTCGCGACTGGCATTGGGTCCCCCGTAGTGACAAAACACGCCTCCGTTCAGATTGAGCAATGGGCGCGCAATAGACCGAAACGTGAACTATTCTACGGGGCACGTCCCATTCGGTTTTAAGACTTCACGCAGAAATCACGCAAACGGCCCTGCGGGCGTCTGGGTCTTGGCCATTGCGCCGGGGGCAAGCCTGTCATACGGCCCAAAGATGCGCTTTGAACTCACGGACTTGCACCGTCTTCGCGACTTGCCGGTGGACGACATCATCGACGTCCGCGCGCCGTCGGAATTTGCCGAAGATCACATTCCAGGGGCGCTTAGCCTGCCTGTCCTGTCCGATGCGGAGCGGGCGGAGGTCGGCACGATCTATGTGCAAGAGGACCGGTTCCTTGCCCGCAAGATCGGCGCAGCCCTGGTGGCCAAGAACGCGGCGGCACATCTTCAAGGGCCCCTTGCGGATCGGTCCGGGGCATGGCGGCCCCTGGTCTATTGCTGGCGCGGCGGTCAACGCTCCGGCTCCTTCGCGTCGATCCTCGATCAGATCGGGTGGCGCGTCCAAGTCCTGGATGGGGGCTATCGCAGCTATCGGCGATTGGTTGTTGACCTTCTTTACAAGGTGCCATTGCCCTATCGCTTTGTCCTGATCGACGGGGGGACCGGGACCGGGAAGACACATCTTTTGCGGCACCTGTCCAAGAAGGGCGCGCAAGTCATCGACCTGGAAGGCTTGGCCCAGCATCGCGGCTCCAACTTTGGCAGTTTGGCCGGGGGGCAGCCTGCGCAGAAGGGCTTCGAAAGCCAGTTGGCGCAACTCTTGGTCGACTTCTCAACAGACAAGCCCATCTTTCTTGAGGGGGAGAGCAACGCCATCGGATCCCTTTTGATCCCGCCGACGGTCTGGGCGGCCATGGGCCAGTCGGAGGTCATTACGGTGGAGGCGCCAGTTGCCGCACGGGCCAAGCATCTTCTGACCGCCTATCCTGACTTGACCCACGATCTGGATTTGCTGCTGTCGCGTATCGAGGCGTTGCGGTCATACCACCCCCGCGATCAGATCGATGCGTGGCGGCGCCTGGCCCAGGACGGGGCCTACGCCACCTTGGCCGAGGCATTGATCGACGGCCACTATGACCCCCGCTATCGCCGGTCGCTACGCCACCGTTTGCCCTTGGGCACGGTCACCCTCGAGGCGCTGTCGGAGGGTGACATGGATCGCGCCGCGGACGCGATCTTGGCCCTCGTGCCCGAACGCAAGGCCATCTTGGGAAGCGCAGGCTAACCGCCTGCCTGCCCGCGTCAGACGCAGCGGATGACCGGCGCGCCCTCCAAGACCTCTCCGATCTGGGCCGCATCGTGACCCAACGCGCGAATGTCTGCGACGGCGGCCTGCGCCTTAGATGCGGGGATCGCGGCCAAGAAGCCGCCCGCCGTCTGCGGATCATGGAGCAATGCGCCCACGGCGCCGGTTGCGCCCTCGACAGGTGCAGCTTGGGCGTTGACCCCGTAGAGGGAGGACCGCTCTCCGGCATGGGCCAAATCCGTTGCGCCTGCAAAAAGGGGAACGGCATCCAACACAACCTTTGCACCCACACCACTGGCACGGCAAATGTTCATCAGATGCCCGGCCAAGCCGAACCCGGTCACATCGGTCATGGCATGCGCGTGGGACAAACGCGCCGCGGCATCGCCTTGGGGTTTGGTCAGCGTCACCAAAAGGTCCAGCACATCCTGACCCCGCGCCCGCCGTGCCATCTCCGCCGCGAAGATCGTGCCGGACCCGATGCCGCGCGTCAGGACAAGGGCGTCACCGGGTCGCGCGCCCGACAGGCCGATGGGCGTCGATTTCGCCTCTCCGGTCACGCTCAGCCCCAGGGACATCTCAGCGCCCATGAGGCTGTGCCCACCCACCAAGGTCGCCCCAGCATCCCCCAATGTCTGTGACACGGCGCTTAACACCTCCTCCAACAATCGCGTCTGCATCCGTGTGTTCGCGTGCGGCAAGATCACCGTGGCCAGCGCCGTCTTTGGCACAGCACCCATGGCCCAGATGTCGCCCAACGCGTGCAGGGTGGCGATGCGGGCAAAGGTCTCCACATCCGCCGAAAAGGCGCGAAGGTGATCGACGCTTTGGACCTGGGTCAGCGATCCAACGGTCTGCACGGCGGCATCGTCCCCGAAGGCAGTGTTGGGCGACGTGGCCAGCACCTGCGTCAACGCCCCCTGGCTGACCTTGGACCCGCACCCGGCGCAAAGCGGCTTCGCCGCGGAAATCCCTTCGTCCATCCCCCGCGCCCGATCCAGGGGCAGGGGGTCTTCTGTCATCGTCGGCGCCTTATTCACGCGGTCCATGAAATCCCGGTCGATCTTGTCCTTGAGGCGCCAGACCCACGGGCCGGACACCAAGACCCCCCATTTCTCACCCAAGGCTGACTTTTCGCCCAAAGAGATGAGTTTCAGGTAATCCGTTTGCGGCTCAAACGGTTTCAGCGACCCCCCGGATAGTGCGGCGCGCAGATTGCCATGCAGAACCGGCGCGGCACGAACAGCAAAGACCCCGGCCTTGGGCCGCGGGGCATGGGTGAGGTGGGCACAATCCCCGGTGGCGAACAGCGTGTCATGGCCGTCTACGCGCAGGCGGGAATCCACGGGAATAAATCCATCGATCAGCGGCAAGTCACCCCTGGCCAACCACCCATGGGGACGCGCGCCCGTGGCGCCGATGGTGAAGTGCGATGGGATCGTGGCGCCGTCTTGCAGCGTCACATGGTCGGTCTGCACGGCAGTGACCGTTGCGCCCGTCCGAAGGACAACGCCTTGCGCGCGCATCCCGTCCAAAAGGCGCCGCCGCGCCTTCATGCTGTCGACCATGACATTGTCCGACTGTTCCAACAGCGTCACTGTCGGTGTTTGGCCCGCCTGCCGTAGGGCGTGGGCACAGGCCATCGAAAGTTCGATTCCGGCCACGCCCGCGCCAATAACGGCGACTTGGGGCGGACGATGGCCGTGCTTGGCGGCGTCCAGGAACGCCCGCCACTGACTGGCGAACGGCCCCAGCGGCTTCGCCGGAATGCCGTGATCGGCGAACCCAGGAAGGGACGGCATTTCTGCATTGATCCCCACATCGAGGGAGGCCACGTCATAGGCCAGGACCCCCCGCCCAGCGATATGCAGGCGTTGTGCCCGGGCGTCGACCCGGGTCACCGCGCCATCGATCAGGCGCGCACCTGCGAACCGGGCCAGCCGGACCAGATCAATGTCCAGGTCGTCGCGGTCGTAATGCCCGGCAATGTGCCCAGGCAGCATACCGGAATAGGGCGCGGTCGGCCCCGGGTTGATCACTGTCACGCGCACGCCCGGCTGCGGGTCCATCCCCCAGGCGCGCAAGACCAGCGCATGGGTGTGACCGCCCCCCACCAAAACCAAGTCGCGCGTCAAAGGGTATTCGTGTCGCATGTGCCGCGTCCTTCTTGTCTTGGCACGGCACGTACGCGCAAACGGCCCGCAAGCGTAGTGACTTCTGCGCGAGGGTTATCGCCGGGGCACCGCGCCCAGGGACGCGCGCTCTTTCAAGGGGGCGTCCAACGGGATGGTGCGCCCGGGCGTGCCCCCTTCGACCATCTGAACCAAAAGCTGCGCGGCGTCGCGGCCCATGCGATGGTGCGGCACCTGAACCGTGGTCAATGGCGGCACGGAGACATGGGCCAGGTCCATATCATCGAACCCGGTCACGGAGACATCGCGCGGCACCGACAGCCGCATTTGCCGCGCCATCGTTGTCGCGCCAACGGCCTGGACATCATTGCCGCAGATCACGACCGTGGGGCGCGGTCTTCGCTGCATCAACTGGTCAAAGGCTTCGGCCCCGGCTTGGATCTCATAGGCTGCTTCGACCACGGTAAGACTGTCCGGGCCAAGGCCAGCATCGGCCATGGCCTCCCTCACGCCGTGGACCCGCATGCGGGCGCGATCATTGCCGGCCACGGGGGCTGAGATCATGGCAATACGCGCGTGGCCCAATTGGATGACGCGGTGTGCAAGCGCTTTCATGGCGAGGCGGTTGTCAAACCCAACCGACGGCAGGGGGGCATCTGCATCCGCGCACCATGCTGCAATCGCTGGGACATTTTGCGTTGCCAGAAACTGATGGATCGCGGCGTCGCGGTCTTGCCCGATCAGCAAAAGCCCCTCGGCCCCGCGCGCGACCAGGGTGCGCACCTGCGCCGCTTCCTGTGCGGGATCATAGAGGGACGAGGCCACGACCAAGCTATAGCCCGCCTGCAAAAGGGTTTCTTGGAACGCTTGGAGGCCGCGCGCAAAGATAGCGTTGTCCATTGTGGGGATGATGGCCCCCATGGTCCGCGTCCGCTTGGCAGCCATGATACGCGCGCCGAAATTGGGCGAGTAGCCGAGCGTTTCGACGGCGGCCAGAACCTTTTTGCGTGTGCGCTCCACCACTTTGTCTGGGGTGTTCAAGCAGCGCGAAACAGTCGCCGTGGAGACACCGGCGGCGCGGGCGACGTCATGCAGGGTCGGCAAGGGTTTGTCAGAGGGCATGTGCGCCTCGAATGGAGGAGGATTGGGGCACAGTGACGTGCGGCCCGGGGAATGTAAACGCTTGCAAAGACCGTATGTAAGCGTTTACATCGTGCAATCTTCAGCCGCGCAGAGGTCCGCCATGGCACCCGAATATCTCAAGAAGGCCACGCTTACCGCCACGTCCCATGCCAGCGACGTCACAGATACGGTGCAAACCATCCTGTCGGATATCGAGGCGGGCGGGGATGCGGCGGCAATGGAATACGCGGCGAAATTTGACCGCTATGACGGTCCGGTGATCCTGTCCCAAGCCGATATCGAGGCAGCGGCGTCCAAGGTCTCGGACAGGCTGAAGGCGGATATCCGGTTCGCCGCAGCGAATGTGAAACGCTTTGCCGAGTTGCAGAAATCCACTGTGCAAGACGTGGAGATGGAAGTTGTTCCCGGCGTGACGGCGGGACAGCGCGCGATCCCTGTGGATGCGGCGGGCTGCTACGTGCCCGGCGGGCGGTATAGCCACATCGCGTCGGCGATCATGACGGTGACGACGGCCAAAGTTGCTGGGTGCCGCCACATTACCGCGTGCTCTCCGCCCCGTCCGGGCGAGGGGATCAACCCGGCGATTGTCTATGCCGCCCATATTTGTGGCGCGGACACGATCCTTGCCATGGGTGGTGTTCAAGGGGTCGCGGCCATGACGTTCGGTCTGTTTGACCTGCCCAAGGCCAACATCCTGGTGGGACCGGGCAACCAATTCGTCGCCGAGGCAAAGCGCATTCTGTTCGGTCGCGTGGGCATCGACATGATTGCGGGGCCGACCGACAGTCTGATCTTGGCCGACGAGACCGCCGATGTGGAGATCGTGGCCACGGATTTGGTCAGCCAGGCAGAGCATGGCTATAACTCTCCGGTGTGGTTGGTGACCGACGACCATGCCCTGGCCGAGGCGGTGATGGACCGGGTGCCGGTGTTGATCGAAGACTTGCCCGAATTGAATCGCGACAACGCCCGCGCGGCATGGCGCGACTACGCCGAGGTCATTCTATGCGCCAACCGCGAAGAAATGGCCGCCGTTTCGGACCAATACGCGCCAGAGCATTTGACCGTCCAGGCAGAGGACCTGGCGTGGTGGTTGGATCGGCTGACCTGCTATGGCTCTTTGTTTCTGGGGGAGGAGACGACCGTCAGCTATGGTGACAAGGCGGCGGGCACGAACCATGTTCTGCCCACATCGGGGGCGGCGTCCTACACCGGTGGCCTATCGGTCCATAAGTTCATGAAGATGGTGACATGGCAACGCGCCACCCGCGAAGGCTCTCGCCCCGTGGCGGAGGCGACGGCCCGCATTTCTCGGCTGGAGGGAATGGAGGGTCACGCCCGCTCCGCCGATGTGCGGCTGGCGAAGTATTTCCCGGGCGTGAATTTTGACCTGAGTGCGCAGGGGTGAAAGCCCTCGTCTACCAGGGGCCAAAGCAGGTCGCCTTGCAAGAGGTGCCGGACCCTGCCCCCCAGTCCGGAGAGGTTGTCGTTCGGATTGAAGCAGTGGGCATTTGCGGGTCCGACATGCATGCGTGGCTGGGGCACGATGCCCGCCGACCCGCGCCCCTGATCCTGGGTCACGAAGCGGCGGGCGTCACACAGGATGGGCGGCGGGTGACCATCAACCCTTTGGTTTCGTGCGGGACTTGCCCGGCCTGCAAGGCGGGTCGCGACAACCTGTGCCCGCACCGACAGATCATTTCGATGCCCCCCCGGGAGGGGGCCTTTGCCGAGATGGTCGCCATGCCCGCCGGAAACTTGGTGCAGGTGCCCGCGGGGGTGCCCTTGACCAAAGCGGCCCTGGCAGAGCCCTTGGCCTGTGGATGGCATGCGGTGCGACTGGCGCTGCAGCATATCCCCAAGGCGACGACGGCCTTGGTTCTGGGCGGTGGCGCCATCGGCCTGGGCGGCGCGCTGGCCCTTTCTGCGCAAGGGGTGCCCAACATCACCATCGTGGAGCCGAACGAAGCCCGCCGCGAGCGCCTTGCGGCCATGGGCCATCTGGCCGTGGCCGAGGCACCGGAGGCCGAGGTTGATATCGTGCTGGACGGGGTCGGGTTCGCCGCGACGCGGGCCACCGCCTCGGCCAAGGCGCGGCCCGGGGGTGTGATCGCCCATATCGGCTTAGGATCGGCCGAGGGTGGTTTGGACATCCGGCGCATGACCCTGCAGGAAATCACGTTCATCGGCACCTATACCTATACCGCACAGGATTTCCGCGACACGGCGCAGGCGATTTTTGAGGAACGCTTGGGGCCCCTGGACTGGGCGGAGGAGCGGCCGCTGTCGGACGGGGTCCAAGCCTTCGACGACATCCACGCCGCACGGGTCGCCGCGCCAAAGGTGGTCTTGGTGCCGTAGCGGCGGCTAGTCCTTGGTCATCAGTCTGGCCTCTGCCCGCATGATGGCGGCGCGGAACGCGGGCTCTAAAAGCATTCCGTCGTCTTGCAAACCTTCGAGTCGTCCCAGGTTGTCCAGCCGTTCTGCCGCATCTTTGGCTGCCGTGGCCGTTCGCAGCAGTGGGGCCAAGGGGTCGTCTAACGGCAGGGGCGCGCCGGACAAGCTGTGCCCTTTGGTGAAGATGACCCAAGCGGCAATGGCCAAGGCAAACGGGTCCAGGGCTTGACTCCGGTCCAGCGCGACACGGGCGGGAGCGAAGATCCGCTGGGGCAGTTTCTGGCTGCCATCCATCGCAATCTGGAGGCATCTGTGGGCAATGGCCGGGTTCGCAAAGCGATCAATCAGGTCATCGGCATAGGTGCGCAGGTCGATCTTTGGCACGGGCGGCAGCGTTTGCGCGGCAGCGTCCATGTGGGTGCGCACCTCAGCAGCAATCATCGGGTCCGCCATGGCATCGCGGACGCACTCATGGTCCCGGAGCGCGCCAAGATAGGCGATCAGAGAATGGGCGCCGTTCAACATCCGCAGTTTCATGGCCTCATAGGGCGTGACGTCGCGGACCAAGATCGCGCCGGCGCTGGCCCAATCGGGGACGGGTCCGGCGAACCTGTCTTCGATCACCCATTGGCGGAACGGCTCTGTCTCCACGGCGCAAAGGTCGCCCCCTGCGTCCACGATCGTGGTCTCGCTTGGCGCCGGTGTGATCCGGTCCACCATGGAGGATGGAAAGGCGCAGGCCGCGTCCATCCATGCCGCCAGCGGGGCCGGGGCCGCCGATGTCACGAGGCGGCGGAGGGCGTCCCCGTTGCTTGGCAAGTTGTCACAGGACAGAAGGGTCATGGGGCCAGCCCAAGCGGCTTGGCGGGCAGACAGCCCGTCGCAAAGCAAATGGGCGAGGTCGGGGCCGTACCCCTTCTCCGTCACGGTCAGCGTGATCGCATGGGTGTTCGGGTCTGCGATACTCTCCACAACGGAGGCGCGATCCGCGTTGAGGGCGATCGTTCTGGTGATCACGTCGATGGGCGCCAGTTTCGGGCCGTCCGAGGCCCGCGTGATCAGCGTGTAGCGGTGGCCTTGCGCGGCCAGTTGCCGGGCGAGGCGCGGCGTGCGCATGGACACGGCTGTAATTTCCCAACCGCCCGCATCTTGGATGTAGGGGGCCTGGTGCGCACGGTGGAACGCCCCCAAGCCGAGGTGCAGAACACGGCGTGTCATCGGGCCAGGGCGTGCATGACGCCGCGCAATTCCGCCAGGCCCTTGAGGCGCCCGATCAGGGGGTAGCCGGGTGCGGTGTGCCGCGACCGGTCATCGGCAAAGTGCCAACCGTGGTCGGGGCGCATGGGGATTTGCCAATCGGGTCTTCCGGCGGCTTGGCGCGCGCGCTGTTCGTCCAAAAGGGCAGAGACGACGGCGACCATGTCCGTGGACCCGGTCAAATGCTCTGCCTCGTGGAAGGTGCCGGGCAGGGTGTCATCCTCGCGCGTGACATTGCGCAGATGAGCGAAGTGGATATGCGTGCCCAAACGCTTGACCATGCCGTGCAGATCGACATCGGGCCGCGCGCCCAGGGACCCGGAGCAGAACGTGATGCCGTTGGCCGGGCTTGGCGCCATCGCGATGAGGGCCGCATAATCGGCTTCGGTGGAAAGGATCCTGGGCAGCCCGAAAAGCGACCATGGCGGGTCGTCTGGGTGCGCGCAGAGGCGCAGCCCCAACGCCTCCGCCGCGGGCACAACGGCAGAAAGAAACCGGCGGAGGTTGGCGCGCAGGGTTTCTGCGTCCATCCCTGCATAGGCGTCGAGGCGGGCGCGGAAGCTGTCCAACGTCCAACTTTCGACGGCACCTGGCAGGCCCGCCAGGATCGTGTCGGTCAACCCCCGCGCGCGCGCATCGGTCAGCGTCACGGCCCTTTGCGCGGCGGCCTCCAGGACGGCATCGGTATACTGGGTCTTCGTGCGACCAAGGATGTGCCGGTCGAACAGCGCGAAATCTACAAGGTCGAACCGCAGGGCGTGGGCGCCGGTCGGGGTCGTCCAAGTTAGATCGGTGCGGGTCCAATCCAAAACCGGCATGAAGTTGTAGCAGACGGTTTGCACCCCGGCATCGGCCAGACGTTCCAACGATGCGATCCAGGCTTGAATGTGACTGTCTGCGTCGGTCGCATTGGTTCGGATCGCTTCGGACACGGGCAGGCTTTCGACCACGTCCCAGGTCAGGGCACCGCCATCGATTTTTGCCTTGAGCGTCGCGATCTGGTCCACCGGCCAAGGCGTTCCCGGGGGAACATCATAAAGCGCTGTTACCACCCCTTCGGCCCCGGCTTGGCGGATGTCGGCCAGGGTCACGGGATCGGACGGCCCGAACCAACGCCAAGTCTGCCGCATCATGCGGGCTGTCCCAACCTGTATGCAGTGCGCGCCAGTCCAAGGGCCAGTTGCGGTGCCAGTTCATGGGCCTCCCCTTCGTCCAAGCGATGGCTGGAGACCAAGTCGGCCAGGAATGCACAGTCGCAGCGGCGGGCCACGTCGTGACGGGCCGGGATCGACAGCAGGGCGCGCGTATCGTCGTTGAACCCCGCCGTGTTGTAGAAGCCCGCCGTCTCTGTCGCCATGTGGCGGAAGCGTTTCATGCCTTCGAAACTGTCGTGAAACCACCAGGGCGGCCCGAGTTTCAGGCAAGGATACGCCCCGGCCAAAGGGGCCAATTCACGGGCATATGTGCTTTCATCCAGGGTAAACAGGATCAGCGTAAGCCGGGGGTCCATGCCGACGGCGTTCAGCAACGGGCGCAGTTCGTGCGTGAAGCCCGTGCGCACGGGGATGTCGAAGCCGCGGTCGCGCCCGTAGCGGCGCAAGATTTGGGCGTGGTGGTTGCGCAGGGATCCGACGTGGAGCTGCATCACCAAGCCGTCATCGACAGACATGCGGGCCATCTCGGTCAGCATCTGAGCCCGGAACAGTTCGGCGTCGCCGGGTTGCATGTGGCGCCGGATCACCCGTTGGTAGAGGGCGCCCGCCTGGGCATCGGGCAAATCGGCGGTTCGGGCGGACGGATGCCCGTGGTCGGTGGCGGTGGCGCCCATTGAGACGAAGAACGCGCGGCGCCTGCGATGCGCCTCTAGGTAGCCCGCCCAACGGGACGTGTCGCACCCTGTCAGCGCCCCAAGGTTCGTTACATGCCCAACAAAGCCGGGCGTGTCCGGGTCCACGCAGGCATCCGGGCGATAGGTCGGCAGGACCCGGCCGGCCCAGTCGCTGTCCAGCACGGCCTGATGGTGCGACAGGTCATCGGTGGCGGCGTCGGTGGTGGCAATGGCCTCGATCCGAAAGCGGTCGTAAAGGGCGCGGGGCCGGAATGCGGGCGTGGCCAGCGCGTCGGCAATGGCGTCGAAATGGGCATCTGCGGTCTTCGGGGAAAGGCGGTCGTTCAGGCCGAACACCGTGGACAGCGCGTGGTCGATCCAGAGGCGGGATGGGGTGCCCTGGAATAGGTGATAATGGTCCGCCAACCGCCGCCAGATGGCCCGGCGATCCGTGTCCGCCCCGTCGCCAATGCCCAGGGAGTCTACGGACAGGCCCTGGCTGACCAACATTCGAACGACGTAATGATCGGGGACAACGAAAAGCTCCGCTGCGTCCTCAAACGCGCGGTTCTCACCCCACCAACGCGGATCGGTGTGGCCATGGGGCGACAAGATAGGAAGCGTTTCGACGGTCTGGAACAGGTCGCGGGCCACCCGGCGCGTGGTGGGATCTGCGGGAAACAACCGGTCGGGGTGCAGCAGGGTCACCGGGACGGCCCCTCCATTTCCGAGGATTTGGCCCAGAGGTTGATATGTTCTTCATCGGCATACGCGTCGATTTCCGCCAGTTCCGCATCTGTGAAGGAGAGGTTGGCGACCGCCCCCGCGCAATCGGCGACCTGGCTGGCGCGGGACGCACCGATCAGCGCGGTGGTCACGCGCCCGCCCCGCAATACCCAAGCCAGCGCCATTTGCGCCAGTGTTTGGCCCCGCGCCGCCGCGATGTCATTGAGCTTGGTGATGTTTGCCAGGGCGCGGTCGTTCAGGAATTCGGATTTCAGGGACTTGCCTTGGGCCGCCCGGCTATCCGCCGGGACGCCGCCCAGGTATTTGTTCGTCAACATCCCTTGGGCCAGCGGGGTGAACGCGATGGAGCCGATGCCTTCGTCGTCCAGCACGTCCAACAGCCCGTCCCGTTCGACCCAACAGTTCAGCATATTGTAGCTTGGCTGGTGGATCAGGCAGGGCGTGCCGAGGTCTTTGAGAATGGCCGCCGCCTGTCGGGTCCGTTTTGCGTTGTAGCTGCTGATCCCAGCGTAAAGCGCCCTGCCGGAGCGGACGATATAGTCCAACGCGCCCATGGTTTCCTCAAGCGGCGTTTCAGGGTCGAACCGGTGCGAATAAAAGATGTCCACATAGTCCAGCCCCATCCGCCTGAGCGACTGATCGCAGGACGCGACCAGATATTTGCGGCTGCCGAACTCTCCGTAGGGGCCGGGCCACATGCGATACCCCGCCTTGGAGGAAATGATGAGCTCGTCGCGGCAGCCTGCAAAATCGGTCTTCAGAATGTCGCCGAACGCCTCCTCGGCGGAGCCTGGCGGGGGGCCGTAATTGTTGGCGAGATCAAAATGGGTGATGCCGTGGTCGAAGGCCGTGCGGCAGATGTCGCGCTTGGTCTGATGCGGCGTATCGTGGCCAAAGTTGTGCCACAGCCCAAGGCTTATGGCGGGCAGGCGCAAGCCGGACCGGCCACAGCGGCGGTAATCCATCCGATCGTAGCGATCGGCGGCGGGTGTCCATGTCATGGCGTCCTCCTCCCGCGGCTGACTATGGGCGGGATTGACCCGTTCGAAAAGAGGTCACGGATATACTTGCCCCAGCCCGTTTCTGTGGCAGCATGGAATACGGCAATTGGGGACCCGACATGCAAAGCCCGACACAGACATCCTATGACGTGGTCATCATTGGGGGGGCGATCATGGGGTCATCGACCGCGTGGTGGTTGACGGAGATGTCCGATTTCGACGGGCGGGTATTGGTGGTGGAGCGCGATATGACCTATGCGTCCTGTTCGACGGCCCATACCAATTCCTGCGTGCGTCAGCAGTTCAGTGAACCGCTCAACATCCAAATCAGCCAGTTTACCGCCGATTTCGTACACAACCTGCGGAACCGTATGGGCGGCGACCCGCGTGTGCCGACGCTTCGCATCCACAGCTACGGATACCTTTACTTGGCCGACACGCCGCAGTTTGCGCAGACCTTGCGGGACAACCAGAAGGTGCAGGTGGCCCATGGCGCGGCGACGGAGATTTTGACGCCGGAGGAGATCGCGGCGCGCTATCCGTTTTATGACCTGGAGGGTGTCCTGCTTGGATCCATCAACACCCAGAACGAGGGGTATTGGGACGGGGCGGCTGTCTTTGACTGGTGGCGCAGGCAGGCCCGGGAGCGCGGGGTGGACTACATTCAGAACGAGGTCACGGCCATCACGCGCAACGGGGCGCGGATCGAAAGCGTGACTTTGGCGTCTGGCGACGTCGTCTTTTGTGGGCAGGTGGTGAACGCGTCCGGTCCGCGGGCGAATGTAACCGCCGCCATGGCGGGTCTATCGGTCCCGGTGGAGCCGCGGAAGCGCTATACCTGGATCTTCAAAGCCGAACGGCCGCTGGATCGGCCGCTGCCCCTGACCATTGACCCGACGGGCGTCCACGTGCGCGAAAACGGCGGTGGGACGTATTTGGCCGGGGGCCACCCAGAATTGGACCCGGCGGTGCCGTTTGACGATTTCACCATGGACCATTGGTTCTGGCAGGACCATGTTTGGCCCATCTTGGCCACGCGCATCCCGGCGTTCGAGGCGGTGAAGGTCACCGCAGAATGGGCCGGGCATTACGCCTATAACACATTCGACCAAAACGCGATTGTCGGCCCGCACCCTGACGTTTCGAACTTCCTATTCGTCAACGGGTTTTCCGGGCACGGGCTGCAGCAGTCCCCTGCCATGGGGCGCGGGATGGCGGAATGGCTGACCTATGGCGCGTTCCGGTCGCTGGATCTGACGCCGTTTTCCTATGATCGCATCGTCGCCCAGGCCCCCGTGGTGGAACGGGCGGTGATCTGACGGACCGGCCTGGACGCGTGTGGCCGTCCCCGGCGGTTTTCAGCTTTCGCGCTTTTGTCATCGCATGACATCTGCGAAATGTGGCATCCGGCCCTTATATCAGCCAAATCGGCTTCGACAGACAGGATGGCCCATGCGTATCAGCCTTCTCATAACTGCTTTTTTGGTCAGTGCTTTACCCCTTCGGGCAGAGATATCGGTCCAGGATATCAGCTCCTATCTCAATTCCTTCAGGACGGCCGCGGCCGCGTTCACGCAGGTGAATTCTGACGGGTCGATCTCCACCGGGGACTTGTCGTTGCGCAGGCCGGGTCGGGCGCGGTTCGACTATGACGCCCCCAGCAAGTCGCTGGTGATCGCGGGGGGCGGGCAGGTTGCGGTGTTCGACCCGGTGTCAAACACCCCGCCGGAGCAATACCCGTTGTCGCGCACCCCGTTGAACCTGATCCTGGAGGATCGCGTGAACCTGGGCCAGTCCGGCATGGTTGTCCGGCATGGTGGGGATGGCACGCAGACGGCCATTACCCTTCAGGACCCGCAAAACCCTAACTATGGGAATATCCAGCTTGTTTTCACGCCCAACCCGGTCACCCTGCGTCAATGGGTGATTACTGATGACGCGGGGACGCAGACGACCGTGATCCTGGGGGATATGCAGAAGGACGTGAACCTGGGGACGACGTTGTTCAACATCCCCCTCGAATTGCGGCGTCGCGGCTTGGTGGAATAGGTCGGCGCGCTAGGCCACCATGGCTTTGATTGCTGCCATGTGATCTGCGGTGCCGACGGCCAGGTCTTTGGCGGCGGCGACCGGGTCGTCCGTGAGGCGATCCACCAATCCGAATGCCAAGGCCTCGGGCGCGGAAAGACGCGCGCCGCCCGCCAGCAGCAGTTTGGCCCGCGCCGGTCCAACCAGCCGCGTCAGGCGTCCGGGGTCAGACGGTTGCGGTAGAAAGCCGAGCTTGGCGACCGGGTAGAAGAAATTAGCCGTCTCCACCGACAGGCGGATGTCGCAAGCCAAGGCCATGCCAAATGCGCCGCCAGCCAACGTTCCGTTGAGCGCGGCCACCGTAAGGCACCGGGTGGCGGACACAGCGCGCGATAGCTCCTCCCACAGGGGAGAGACTGCCAGGCCCTTCGGCGCCTCGTCCAGATCGGCGCCGGCGCTGAACACTTTTGATCCGGCGCCGGTGATGACCAGAAGGCGCAGGTTTTTTGGCGCGTCCGACACGTGTTCGGTCAAGCTGGCCAGCATGTCCGCCGTCAGGGAATTCGCTTTGTCGGCCCGGTCGATGGTCAGGACGCAAATGTCGCCCGACGTTTCCGCACGAATCATGCCGTCAGCCCAATCCGGCTTCGGAGGGCGTCGTCCCGCAGGCTGAGTTCTGTCCCCAACAGATCGTCGGCGTCCGGCCCGCACATCCACAGAAGGGCCTTGGCGGGCCAGTCCGGTGGGATGTGATCCTCCCACTCCAGTTGGGCGACCGGGCCGAGGCCGGAGGCTTTGATCTCCCTCTGCATTTGTGTGGCGACCGTTCCGGGTGACAGGCCCATGACGCGCAGGGTGTCGCCATGTTCCAGATGCACGGCTTCGGTCAGCATTTTGGCCCCCGCCTTGGACGTGCAATAGGCCGACCACGCCGGCAGCGCGCGATGGGCCGCCCCCGAGGAGATCGTGATGATCGTGCCAGCCCCTTGGCCGACCATGATCGGCAAGGCGGCGCGGACCCCGTTGTAGACGCCCTTGATGTTCACATCGATGACATGCCCCCATCCGTCTGGGTCGCTTTCGATCAAGGGTCCGATGGGTTCGATTACGCCTGCGTTGTTGATCAGGACGTCGAGGGAGCCGAAGGCATCCACGGCGGCCCCAATGGCGCGCGACATCTCGGACCAGCGGGCGACGTCACAGGGGATGGCAAGCGCCTTTTCGCCAATCTCTCCGGCAAGGGCGGCAATGGCGTCTGTGCCCCGCGCCAGCAGGACAACATTGGCCCCTGCCGTGGCAAAGGCCCGTGCAGCCGCCGCGCCAATCCCGCGAGAGGCGCCAGTGATAAGAACAGTCTTGTTCGAAAAGTTGGTCATTGTGCACTCCGGTTGACCCTGCCTCTGGGGTCAGAAATGGTAGGTCCAACGAATTGATACAGGAAAGGTAGATCATGGCGAAACATGCGATTGCAGGCGGCGCATTTTTGATGCTCTGCGCGGGACCCGCGCTGGCGGATCTGACCGCGGAGGAGTTGTGGGCTGACTGGCAAGATGTTTACGCCGGGTTCGGGGCAACCTTGACCGGTGACGCCACCAAATCTGGCGATACGCTGACGATCTCTGGCCTGACCCTGGGGTTCGACATGGGCGGGGTGCAAAGTTCTTCGGACTATGGCTCCATCGAATTGGTGGAACAGTCTGACGGGTCTGTCTCGGTGGTGGTGCCGCAGCGGATGGAGGTTCTGACCACCACGACCGTCGAGGGGCGCGACGTTACCCAGACGATGCAGGTGGAGACGGGCAACCTCGCGACGATCGTGACCCAGGACGGCGACGCCCGGACCTATGACATGACGTCGGATCGGATGGCGTATGTCTTCGAGGACCTGGCCAATGGTGAAACGCGCGAGCCGGTGCGCGGTGAAATGGTGTTTACCGATATTTCGGCGATCTACACAAACACCGAAGACGGCACGAGCCTTGTGACCGATCAAACCATTGCGGCATCAGGTCTGACCTTCAACGCAGAGGCGACCGGCGAAGAAGGGTTTTCCATCAACTACGCCTTGAAGGACCTTGCGGGGGAAACCGCGGGGACGCTGGACATGACGCCCAAGGATTTGGAAACGATCACGCTGGCGTCCATGGGAATCGTGCTCGGCTCTCAAATTCGCCATGGCGGCAGTGAGTTCGCGATGGACGTCCAAACGCCGGAAGGCACCACCAGCTTTGCGGGCACCGCCGCTGCCGGCAGCATCGGCATCGATCTTGGAGCCGACACGTTGGGCTATACCCTTTCTTCTCGGGAGAGTGAGATCCGGGCGCAGATCGCGTCGATGCCCATCCCTTTGCAGGCCACCATGGCGGAGGTGACCACGGCATTTGGTCTGCCCCTTGGTGTCGGGGGCGACCCCAAGCCATTTGCCGTGAACTTGGCCTATCGGGATTTGGCGCTGGATGACGCGTTGTGGGGCCTTTTTGATCCCACCGGCCAGTTGCCGCGCGATGCCGCAACCCTGATCCTGGATCTGAGCGGGACGGCCGTCATGAATGTCGATATCTTTGGCGGCGACCCCGAAGCCATGGCGGGCCTGCAAGGGCCGCCGGGTGAATTGAAGTCCATGGAGTTGTCGCAACTGCAACTGACGGTGGCTGGCGCCGAACTCAAAGGCACCGGGTCCCTCGACTTTCCAACGCCGGGCCCGATCCCGCAGCCGGTGGGCAAGGTGAATTTGACCTTGGATGGCGGCATGGCCCTATTGGACAAGATCGTCGCCTTGGGTTTTGTCCCGGCAGAGCAGGCGGCGTTCATCAAGGGGATGTCGGGCGTGGTGGCGCGGCCCGTGGGGGAAGATCAACTCGAGTCGGAGATTGAGTTCACGGAAGGCGGCGGCATCACCGCAAACGGTCTGCCCCTGCAATAGGGATAACGTCTGGCCGCCCGGCTTGTACCTGGGCGGCCTGCGAACTAGGTCCAGGGGAGCCCAAGGCGGGGACCCCCATGCAAGACCTTTCTAAACTCACCGAACAGCTTCTTTCCGCGGCAAAGGCCGCCGGTGCCACAGATGCGGATGCTTTGGCCGTGGACGGCACGTCCGTGTCCATTGATGTGCTGAACGGCAAACTGGAACATGCAGAGCGGTCGGAGGGCGTCGAGATCGGGCTGCGCGTGTTGCTGGGCAAGCGGCAAGCCTGCGTTTCGGCCAGCGATACAAGCCCAGACACCATAGCCCGCATGGCCGAGCGCGCGGTCGCCATGGCGCAGGAGGCGCCGGAAGACCCCCATATCGGTCTGGCCGAGCCGGAGGCCCTGGTCGCAGACTGGGATGTCGCCGCGCTGGACTTGGTCGACCAGGACGAGGCGCTTTCCCCGGACGTGTTGCAAGACATGGCCGCCCGCGCCGAAGCAGCCGCGCTGGCCGTCGACGGAGTGTCCCAGGTCAGCGCCGCGGGCGCGGGCTATGGCGATCGGCGTATCCATCTTGCGGCCACCAATGGGTTCAGTGGCGGCTATCGTCGGACGGGCACGTCGCTGAGCTGTGTCGCGATCACGGGTGAAGGCACGGGGATGGAGCGGGATTACTACGGCGACAGCCGCATTCACCGCGCCGACCTTGATAGCCCGGAGGAGGTTGGCCGCATTGCTGCAGACCGGACCGTGGCCCGGAATGGGGCGATCAAGCCGCCAACGGGTGCGTACCCCGTGCTTTATGATGAACGGGTGTCGGGCAGTTTGATCGGCCATCTTCTGGGGGCCATCAACGGAAGTTCGGTGGCGCGGGGCGCCAGCTTTTTGCGCGATGCGATGGGGGAATTGGTCCTGCCAGACGGGCTGTCGTTGATAGAAGACCCGACGTTGCCCCGGATTTCGGGGTCGAAGCCCTTCGACGCAGAAGGACTGCCCGTTGCCGCCCGAGAGATCGTGTCCGCCGGTCGGCTGCAAAGCTGGACCCTGGATCTGGCGACGGGGCGCAAGCTTGGTTTGGCCAGCACCGGCAACGCCAGTCGGGGCACCTCCGCGCCGCCCTCGCCCTCTGTGGGGAATGTTCGACTGACCCAAGGACCGCAGTCCCGCGATGATCTAATTGCGCAAATGGGAACGGGCCTGTTGATCACATCGATGATCGGGTCCTCGATCAACGCCACGACCGGGGATTACTCTCGCGGGGCCTCAGGGTTTTGGGTGGAGAATGGGGAAATCAAGTACCCGGTCAACGAATGTACCGTTGCGGGAAATTTGCGAGACATGCTGCGGCGGTTGATCCCTGGCAATGATGCGCGCCTCCATGTGGGGCGGCAAGTGCCATCGCTTCTGGTTGAGGGGCTTACGATTGCCGGAAGCTGACCGCGACCTTCTGTCGGAGGCGGCGCTGCGTGCAGGAAAGATTGCGAAACGTCACTTTGGCCGCGGCCCCAAGACCTGGGACAAAGGTGGTGGCCAAGGCCCGGTCACGGAGGCGGATCTAGAAGTAGATGCCATGCTGCGGGAGATGTTGACCGCGGCCCGGCCGGACTATGGCTGGCTGTCGGAGGAAAGCCCGGACGATCAGGCGCGCCACGGGGCCAAGCGGGTGTTTGTCATTGACCCGATCGACGGGACACGGGCCTTCCTCAACGGCGAAAGCTCTTTCAGCCATTCGCTTGCCATCGTGGAAGAGGGGCGTCCCATTGCGGCGGCCATCTATCTTCCGATGAAGGACCGTCTTTATGCGGCGGCATTGGGCCAGGGCGCAACACGCGACGGTTGGCCCATTGCCCCGTCGGGCCGCGTGCATTTGAACGGGGCCGAGGTTTTGGGGGCGACGTCCAACTTCAAGGCCGATCGATGGCGGGATGGACCGCTTCCGGTCACGCAGCGGTTCGTGTCATCATTGGCGTTTCGGATGGCGCTGGCGGCGGAGGGGCGGTTCGATGCGATGATCACCCTGCGCGCCGCCTGGGAATGGGACATCGCCGCCGGCGCGCTTATCGTGTCCGAGGCCGGGGGGCACGTCACCGACCAAGGCGGCGCATCTTTGCGGTTCAACAACCCGCACCCGCAGGTGAACGGCGTCCTGGCAGGGACGCCCGCGGTGCATGGTGCGTTGTTGGATCGCTTGGCCCCAACGCCCTAACGCAGGCGGATGCGGTCCCAGATGGCGCCTGCCAGCATGGCCCCGTTTGTGAACAGTGGGCCGAGGACAGCACCGCCCGGCAGGGTGGGGACAGGAAGGTTTGCCACCAGGTCGAACCTGTCCCGCCGCCCCTGGATCGCCTCGACCACCAACGCGCCGCACAGGCCCGAAAGCGCCAGGCCGTGGCCCGAATAGCCGCCCGCCACGAAGCGGCCCGGCGCAACCTCGGCCAGGTAAGGCAGGCGGGTGGCCGTCACGGCAAGGGTGCCGCCCCAGGCATAGTCGAACGCCACCGATTTGAGGTCTGGATACACGCGGGCAAGGTTTGCGCGCACCTTGGCGTCGATATCCTTGGGAAACCGCATGCCATAGCTTTCTCCGCCGCCATAGATCAGGCGCCGGTCCCGGGACAGCCAGAAGTAGTTCACGACGACCTGGCTATCGGCCACGGCGGGCATGTCTTGCACATCCGGAAGAAGGTTTCGGGGCAGGGGTTCAGTCACTGCGATGTAGTTGTTGATCGGCAGGACGCGGGACGCCAATTGTGGTGTAAGCCGTGTGGAGTAGCCGTTGGTTGCCTGCAACACGGACGTTGCGCGGACCCAGCCCATCTGCGTTTGCACCCGGTCCCCTATGGCCAGAACCTCCGACCGCTCGTACAGGGTCACACCCGCGTCTTGCGCAGCTTGGGCCAAGCCCAGGACGTAGGCCAGCGGGTTGCAGAAGCCTGCCGTCCGGTCCAGTACGCCGCCCACATAGGCGCGTGTTCCGATCAGCGCCGCAAGGGCCTCGCGATCCAGAAACGTGTGGTCCGCATCCCCTTCCGCGTCGGCCTTCAAGGCGGGGATGTCCGATGGTTGGGTCGTCACGTTCACGATGCCCCGGCGATAGTCGGCCTTCGGGGCGTATTGCGCGATGTGGTCTTGGGTGAGCGCCTTCGCCTCCTCCGAAATCTTCCAAAGGGCGTCGGCGCGGGTTTCGCCAAGGCGCGTGTGCAATCTGTGATAGTCCCAGTTGAAACCGGACCCGATTTGACCCCCATTGCGTCCGGACGCGCCCCATCCTACGCGCTGCGCCTCAAGAACGACGACCGACAAGCCCGCGCGCGCCGCTTGGATGGCTGCTGATAGCCCGGTGATGCCTGCGCCGACGATACAAAGGTCGGCGTCGACCGCGCCTTTAAGCGGGGGGTAGGGGGGTGGGAAGGTAAGCCCCTCGGCGTAGAAGGTGCGGGGCCAGGTGCCTTTGTCGCCGTTCGCGTGGAGCCAGCACATGTTAGACGTTGAGCAAAAGATGCTCCCGCTCCCACGGGGAGATGACCTGAAGGAAAGCGCCGTATTCCATGCGTTTCACGGCTGAATAGATGGAGGCGAAATGGGGGTGGAGTACCTCATGCACCTCCGTCGCGGCATCAAACAGGTCCAGCGCGGACCACAAATCCCGAGGGATGCCATCGGGGCGGTCATAAGCGTCCCCCGTGAATTGCGCCATGGGCGCGATCTTTTGGGTCAACCCAAGATACCCGCAGGCCAGCGACGCCGCGATGCCCAAATATGGGTTGCAGTCCATCCCCGCGATCCGGTTTTCGATCCGTTTGGCCGCCGGCTCCGAGACGGGTACCCGCAAGCCCGTGGTGCGGTTGTCGCGCCCCCATTCCAGGTTGATCGGCGCCGCAAAGTCACGGACGTACCGCCGGTAGGAATTCACGTACGGCGCCAGCAAGGCGATGACGGAGGGCAGATGTTTCTGCATCCCGCCGATAAAATGCATGAATTCCGGTGTTTCTGTCCCGTCGGTCGCCACGAACAGATTGGCCCCCGTTGCCCGATCCACGACCGAGTGATGCATGTGCATGGCCGATCCAGGCTCATCCTGGATGGGCTTGGCCATGAAGGTGGCATAGCAATCATGCCGCAAAGCTGCCTCGCGGATGAGGCGTTTGAAGTAAAAGATTTCATCGGCCAGTTTGACAGGGTCCCCATGGCGGAGGTTCATTTCCACCTGGCCGGACCCCCCCTCTTGCAGAATGCCGTCAATCTCCAGGCCCATGGCTTCGGCGAAGTCATAGATGTCGTCGATCACTGGACCGTATTCATCCACGGCGGACATGGAATAGGCCTGACGGCCAGCGGCGCGGCGCCCGGATCGACCGATGGGCGGCTCCACCGCTTGGGTGGGGTCCACGTTGCGGGCGACCAGGTAGAATTCCATTTCCGGGGCGACGACCGGGCGCCAACCCCGCGCTTCGTAAAGCGACAAAACGCGCTTGAGGACATTGCGCGGGGCAACGGCCACCGGAACGTCGCTTTGATCCATCATGTCGTGGATCACCTGCATGGTGCAGTCCGCAGTCCAGGGCGCCGCGCAGGCGGTCGAGAAATCCGGGGTCAGGACCATATCCGGTTCGAGAAAGGCCTGGTCCCCGTCATCGGCCCAATCCCCCGTAATCGTTTGTTGAAAGATGGAGTTGGGCAGGTAGAACTTCTCCTGCTTGGCGAATTTCGCAGCCGGCATGGCCTTGCCCCGCGCGATCCCGGACAAGTCCGCGACGATACACTCCACCTCATCCAGGCGCCGCCCGTCAATATAGGCCTGCGCATGGTCGGGGATGTGATCGGTCCAATGGTCAGACATGGGCCACCCCTGTCTTGAGGAACGTTGCGATGGCGTGTCCCAAATGGGCGTTGTCCAATGGTTGGGCCAAGGCGCGCGCGGCCTGATCCAAGCGGTCATCGGGATAAGTGCCCGTGCCGCGACGGTGGGTGATGTAGTCTGCGACCAGGTCCGGCTCGAACTCCGGATGTGCTTGCACCGTGAAGGCCCTTGAGCCGTAGACAAGCATCGCATTTTCGCAGAAAGCATTCCGCGCGACGGGTGATGCGTCTGCTGGTAGAACAACAACTTGGTCTTGATGCCAGGCGTTCAGCGCGAGCTGCCGTCCATCTGCCGTCTCATAGACATGCCGGCCGAGGCCCCAGCCGCCATCGAACTTTTCGACTGTGCCGCCCAGGGCTTGGGCAATGATCTGGTGGCCAAAGCAGATCCCGACCAATGGCACGTTTGATGTATAGACGCGGCGAATGAAGTCTTCGAGCTTTGGGATGAAGGCATGGTCCTCATAGGCACCGTGGCGCGAGCCGGAGATCAGCCAGCCATCCGCGTCGTGCGGGTTGTCGGGGAACTCCAGATGCTCCACGTCCCATGCCGCGAAGGTGAAGCCATTACCGCCCAAGAGGCGCGCGAACATGCTGTCAAAATCGCCGTGGGTCTGCTGTATGTGGTCTGGCGTGTGCCCCGCCAGGAGGATGCCGATGCGCATGGGGCCCTCGCCTTCTTGGCGCATAGCTAGGCCGCAGGGCCGGGTGTCGCAAGAGGATCAGAAGTCGAATGTTTCGCGGGGATCGTTAGGACGATGTTAAGACGACGTGCCCATGCTTCGTTCCTCATTGGAGGGTTCAGTATGCTGATGCGGTGTTTGATCGTCTTACTGGCGGCGGTTGTGCCAGCCTTTGCGGCCTCTCAACCCGGCGCGCTGGAATTGGCGTCAAAGGAGCGGGTGCGCGCGGGCTTGATCGCCTTGACCCCTGATCCCCGTCTCGCCATCGCCGCCGAGATGCAGGCCCGCCATATGGCGGGTCGGCGCCAGATTAGCCATGAGGGGCCAAACGGATCGACCGTGTTGGAGCGGGTGCGTGCGTCAGGCTATTCCGGGTGCAGCATGGCCGAGAACGTGGCCGCAGGGCAGACCACGGCGCAGGAGGTAATGTCGTCATGGATGGCATCGGCGGGCCACCGGCAGAACATTCTAAACGGCAAGTTGGTGCATGGTGCCGTGGCAGCCGTGCGGGACGACAGCGGGCGGCTTTGGTGGGCCATGGTGCTGGCAGGTCCTTGCTAGATTCGGCGCGATTTGGGTTTGGCGGGGCCCCTGTGCCAAGGGGTGTTCAGATTTCCGCCGAAACCCAGTAGACGCAATGGAGAGGGATGACCGTCGAAGGGAATGATCCATGGTCCAGCGTCTACATCTTGTCTTTGGGGGTGAATTGGTCAACCCGTCCTCTAGCCAGTTCGTGGACATTGATCAGATTGATATCGTTGGCATGTTTCCAGATTACGCCAGCGCCTATGACGCTTGGAAAGAGGCTGCGCAGCGAACCGTGGACGACGCGCATATGCGGTACTTCATCGCCCATCTGCACCGTTTGCGGGATGAGGAGGCAGAGGCCTCCTCGACGGAGGAGTTGGGGGATTGATCCCGGACCGTCATGGCAAGGTCATTCGTTCTATCTTCTTACCTGGCATGGTCTGATCGCGCGGAAGCTTTTGGAGAGCGGAAGCTGCAGGAGCGGTTGGCCCAGGGCAAGGAAGATGCGGCGCGCCTCACCGAACGGCAGGGCATTCCGTCGAAACCGCGGCCAGAGGGACACCTGATTTGGCTTCACGCGGCCAGTGTCGGGGAAAGCGTTTCCGTCCTGGAGATGATCCGCCGGATGGGAGAGGAGCGGCCCGATCTGTCCTTCCTGATCACCTCTGGCACCGTCACCTCGGCCGAGGTTCTGGCAGGGCGGTTGCCGCCTGACACGATCCACCAATTCGTGCCCTTGGACGTCCGGCCCTGGGTCCGCCGCTTCTTGGACCATTGGCGCCCCGATCTTGTGGTGCTGGCGGAGGGGGAGATTTGGCCGGGCTTGCTGCACGAGGTGAAGGCGCGCGGAACCCCGGTTGCGTTGATAAATGCGCGCATGACGGCCCGGGCCCACGGCCGGTGGCGGCGTTGGGCCCGTGGGGCGGCGCGGGGATTGATGCGGCAGATCGACCAAGTCCAGGCCCAGGACCAGTCCACCGCGATCCGCTTGTTGAGCCTTGGCTTGCCCGAAGATCGGTTGGAGGTCACGGGGACGCTCAAGGAAGGGTCCTCTGCGTTGCCCCACGACGAAGACGAACGTGTGCGCATGGCAGAGGCCCTGGCGGGACGCCCCTGCTGGCTTGCCGCGTCTACCCACGAAGGGGAGGAAGCGGGGGCCGCCGAGGCCCATGCCCAGGCGCGCCGATCCTGGCAGAAGCTGGTCCTGGTCCTGGCGCCCCGCCACCCGGAACGTGCCGATGAGATCGTGTCCAACCTTCGGCTCGAAGGCTGGCGCGTGGCCCAACGCTCTAAAGCAGAGGCGTTGACGTCCGATGTGGATGTCTATGTCGCCGATAGTGTTGGGGAAATGGGCCTGTGGTATCGTCTCTGCTCGGTCAGCTTTGTGGGGGGGTCGCTGGTGCCCGTTGGCGGCCACAATCCTTTTGAGCCCGCAGCCTTGGGCAGCGCCATCCTGCATGGGCCAGAGGTGACCAACTTCGCCGATATCTACGCCCGACTGACCGAGGCCCATGCCGCCCGAGAGGTCAAAGACTGGGACGACCTTGGGACCACATTGGCGGCAGTCCTTGAACCGGATGAAGCCGCCAAACTGGCCCATGCCGCCTGGGAGGTGTGTTCCGCCGGGGCGGATGTTACGGAACGGGCCATGGATCTGCTGTTTGCCATGTTGGACGGGGTGGCCTGATGCGCGCGCCCGGTTTCTGGGCTCGCCCTTCCAGCCTTGTGTCGACCGTGCTTGCGCCCCTGGGCTGGGTCTATGCCTATGGGACGGCGCGGCGATTGAGGCAGACTGGCGTCAGGTTAGACTGCCCGGTCATCTGTGTCGGGAACCTGACCGCGGGCGGCACAGGTAAGACGCCCACGGTGATCGCATTGCTTGAACGGCTAATGGCCAGGGGGCATGCGCCCCATGTCGTCACCCGGGGCTATGGTGGATCGGCCGAAGGACCGGTGCGCGTGGATCCATCGGTGCATCGCGCCGACGAAGTTGGGGATGAGGCGCTGTTGTTGGCAGCCTTCGGCCCGACATGGGTTGCCAAGGACCGTGTGGCGGGCGGTCAGGCCGCGCAAACGGCAGGGGCGGATGTGATCCTGCTGGATGACGGGTTTCAGAACCCGGCGCTGGTGAAGGATCTTTCTATCGTCGTTGTGGACACCGGGGTGGGGTTCGGCAACGGTCGATGCATCCCTGCCGGCCCCCTGAGGGAGCCAGTTGAGACCGGGCTCGCACGGGCGGACCTTATCCTCACCATCGGGCCAAAGGCGGAGCAGGACCGCTTGACGTTCGGGCCCCTGCCGCCTCGTGTGGAAGGCGCACTGCTGCCGTTAAAAACCGGGATGGTTTGGGAAAGGTTGCCTGTATTTGCGTTCGCAGGGATTGGGCGACCAGAAAAGTTCTTCCAGACGCTGCGCGACCTTGGTGCGGACATTCGCGATCAAGTGGCCTTGGCCGACCATCAGCCCCTGACCCCGGCACTGTTGAAACGGCTGGGGGACCGTGCGGCAAGCCTGTCCGCGCAGCCAGTGACCACCGAGAAGGACGCGGTGCGCCTGCCCCCAAATCTGCGCGGCCAGGTCCTGACCGTTCCCGTCCGCCTAAACCTGGAAGACACCGCAACCTTGGATGCCGCTTTGGGGCGCTTGGGTCTGGACTGAACCGAAAAGGGCCGCGCAGGTATGCACGGCCCATCTGATCTGGTTCAACGGCTTAGCTAGCGGCTTCGTCCACCAGTCGCCCGATTGCGGCCAAGCCGAGATTGCCGGCATGCATCTCACCATTGATCATAAAACTTGGGGTTGACCGGATGCCATCCCGTTCGGCGTTGCCCTGGTACCAGGCATAGAGGCTTTCGGCCATGGCGGCGTCCTGCATGCAGGCATCCACGGTCACCTGGTCAAGACCTGCCTGGAGGCCGATGCGCTTGATGCTTTCGGCGACGGCGGCGGGGTCGGCTTGACGCGACCATGCTTCTTGAGAGTCGTAGAGCAGGTCGGAGATCCCGAAGAATTTCGTCCCCCCGCCACATCGCGCCATCATGGATGCCCACAGGCCGTACCGGTCGAAATAGACTTCGCGGTAGATGAAGTTCACCTTCCCGGTGTCGATATACTCGGCCTTGAACGCTTTGAAGGTGTCATTGTGGAAATTGGCGCAGTGCGGGCAAGTGTAGCTGGCATACTCAATCACCTCCACCGGGGCGTTCGGATCGCCCATGCGCATGTCTTCGATGGCGATGGACCCTTGGGCGCGGGCCGCGCCTAAGTCAAAGCTGACGGCGCCGGTTTCCGAATCGCGGTGGGGCCAAAAAAGCGCGCCACCCCCCGTCACGGCAAGGCCAGCGGCGGCGAGGGCGAGAAGATTGCGTCGATTGGTCATAAAAGTCCTCCGAAGGATCGGTCCCGCTTAGGGGCGTGCTTTCGATATGATGTTTGCGCCCAGCCGTTCAAGCGAGGCACGCAAGTCGGCGTCCCCCACCTCAGCGGCGGAGCGTTTTGCGGCGGCAATGGCCTCGGGCTTGGGGCATGGCTTCGCTTTGGCTTTGGCGCGAAAGGCGACCTGTCCCTCGGCAAAGCCGTTGGGGGCGGTTTGCGTGATGTCGATCCGTGTGATCGCGTTGTAGCCGTAGCAGGCGTTCACGCGTTCCCGCAATTGCGGCAGTTGCATTTGCAGAACGCTGGCGTGGGCCCCGGTGGTCAGAAGGGTCAGGACGGCCCCCATGGACCCGCGCGGAAAGCTGACGCGGACGGGGCGGCACTGCGCGGCGATGTCCTCTCCGGCAATTTCGGTCCACCGCGTTAGCAAACGCGCCTCGGAAAAGCCGCGCCGCTGGCCCGTCTTTTTGATGTCACGATCCACCAATGCAGAAATCCGGCGTGGTCCCCGGCCCGTGCGTTGCATTACTGTGTTCTCCATTCCTTGGGGTGAGCCTACATCACTTAGAAGCTGTGGGAACAGAAGGTCGATAACGGATGCGTGAGCAAATTGGGGACAGCCTGTTGTCGTGGTATGACAAACACGCGCGGGACTTGCCATGGCGTGTGCATCCGTCGCGGCGTGGTCAAGGCGCGACGCCGGACCCCTATCGCGTGTGGTTGTCGGAAATCATGTTGCAGCAAACGACCGTTGCGGCCGTCGACACGTATTTCCGGCGATTCACACAGATTTGGCCCGCCGTAACGGACCTTGCCGCGGCAGAGGATGCGCGCGTCATGGGGGAATGGGCGGGCCTCGGCTATTACGCGCGGGCACGGAACCTGTTGAAATGCGCAAGGGTCGTGACGGAGGAGTATGGCGGACGCTTTCCATCCACCGAGGCGGAGTTGCTAAAGCTGCCCGGGGTTGGCCCTTACACCGCCGCGGCCATTGCGGCCATTGCGTTCCAGGAACGGGCCGTCGTGGTTGACGGGAACGTGGAGCGGGTGATGGCGCGTCTCTGCGCCATTCAGACGCCCCTTCCGAAGGCCAAGCCGGAGATATGGGACGCCGCAGATGGTCAAACGCCGCAGGATCGTCCCGGCGACTACGCCCAGGCGGTCATGGATTTGGGCGCGACGATCTGCACACCGCGCAACCCTTCCTGCCTGATGTGCCCGGTGCGGTCTGCCTGCGAAGGGCATGCGACAGGGGTGGCGGCGGAATTGCCACGCAAGGTAAAGAAAGCGCCCAAGCCCACCCGGATGGGTGAGGTCTATCTGGTGCGAAACGGTCACGACTGGCTGTTGGAGCGACGGCCGGCGAAGGGGCTGTTGGGCGGCATGCTGGCCTTCCCCACCACCGAGTGGGGATCAGAAACGGCGCCCGCCCCGCCGGTTTCAGCCAGATGGACCGATCTGGGAGAGGTGCGGCATACGTTCACCCATTTTCATCTAACCCTGCGCGTCCTTCTGGCGGACACATCGGCAAACCCAAGTCGCGGCGCCTATGGGGCACTCAATCCCCAAGATCTGCCGACAGTGTTTCGCAAGGCGCATCTGCTGGTGACGTAAGGTCTCACCCATGCGTGTTGTTCGGCGGGGGGCGAATAGTGTATTTTCCCCCAATATCCGCAAAAGTTGAGTGCCCATGGTCATTGCAACGATCCCAGAAGCCCGTGTCCGAAGCCCGCTCAGGGCACTGCCGTTTTGGGTGTCCCTGACGATGATCCCTATGGTTTGGGTTGCCGCCAGCTTGGGCGGGATCTGGGTCCTTCTGTTGCCTCTTTATGCGTGGGGGGCTTACGCGATCCTGGACGCGGTGGCGGGCATGGAAGAGGGCAATGCCGATCCAGACATGGAGCGGTCGGGCCTGGGCTGGTACCGTGCGATCACGCTGATCTGGGGGCCGGTGCAGTTTCTGACGCTGTTTGGGTTGATCTATTACGCCACGCGTGCGGACCATTTGACGGGGTGGGCCCTGGTCGGGTTGTTCTTTGGCATGGGCGTCGTGTCTGGGACAATCGGGATTAACTATAGCCATGAGCTGATGCACCAGAAGCCCAAGCTGGATCGATGGCTCGCCGATATCTTGCTGTCCATGGTGCTCTACTCGCATTTCCGGTCAGAGCATCTGTTGGTCCACCATCGCTATGTCGCGACGCCGAGGGACCCGGTCACGGCGCGATACAATGAAGGGTTCCACCGCTTTTACCCCAGGGTCTTGCGCGAATGTTTCGTCTCTGCCTGGCAGGCCGAGGTGGCCATGCTGGCCCGGAAGCAAAAGCCTTGGTGGGATCTGAGCAATCCGTTCTGGCGCTACGGCGCGTTGCAATTGGCGATGTTGGCCTTGGCCCTCGCGGTGGGCGGCCTGTTGGGCGTCGGTTTGTTCTTTGTCCAGGCAGGCGTTGCGATCTGGCAACTGGAGTTGGTCAATTACGTGGAACATTACGGCCTGACGCGTCGGCATCTTGGCGATGGCAAGTACGAGCCTGTGCGACCGCATCATTCCTGGAACTCGGCGCATAAGATGTCGAATTGGTTACTGATCAACCTTCAGCGCCATTCGGATCACCACTACAAGCCGGACCGCCCGTTCCCATTGCTGCAGACCTACAGTGCAGAGGAGGCGCCGCAGATGCCTGCGGGCTATCCGGTGATGACCGCCGTCGCGATGGTTCCACCGGTATGGCGACGCATGATAAACCCAAGGGTCCGCGCATGGCGCAAGCAGCACTATCCCGACATTGAGGATTGGGCACCCTACAAGGCGGGGTCGAACCCGCTGCCGCGTTAGGCTGCTCTTCGAGAAACCGGGGACGGGCGGCTTGCGGAAGGTGCCATGGTCGTGGCCCTTTGCCAGGGCGCTTGTTCCCGGACCTTCATGATACGAAGCGGTGCGTTTCCATGGCGGCGGATTACCGGCGCCGCAGCAAACGCCAGAGATACGCCCCAATGACGGAGCATACGACGACCCATGTCAGCGGGTCCAACCAGGGACCAATGCGGTCGTACTGCGCTTCCAACCAAAAGCCCAACAGGGCGAGGCCCCCGATCCAGACCAGTGACCCGGCCGTCGTGTAGATCAGGAACGGGAGGAGCGGCATCCTGGCCACGCCCGCGGGGACAGAGATCAGCGTGCGCGACCCCGGCAGCATGCGCCCGAAGAACACCGCCCAGCCACCGTTGCGCCGGAACCAGTCCGCGCTGCGGTCGACCTCCTCCGGCATAAGGGTCAGCCATTTCCCGTAACGCTCGGAAAGGCGCCGCAGGCGATGTTCGCCAACCCTGAGCCCCACCCAGTACCAGAAGGTCGCGCCGATCACGGATCCTGCCGTTGCGACAAGGATGACCAGCGACAATGTGAACGTGCCCCGTGCTGCCAGGAAACCGCCCAGCGGCACCACGACCTCTGACGGGATCGGGGGAAACACATTCTCGGCGATCATCAAAAACGCCAGGCCAAAGTACCCCGCCTGCGCCATCACCGCGGTAACGAAATCAAACATGCATTGGACCTAGGCCTGCACCGACACCCTTCGATGCTTAAATCATGATGCGCTTGTCGGGGGGGACCAGGTCATTGATCTGCGCAATGTGCTGGGGCAGGCAGACGTTGAGGAAGTCGTAGGTTTTGACCACATGGTCCCGGGCCGCAGGGCCCAAATGGGCATAGGCGTCCGGCTTTGCCAGCACGTCTATGACCTGATCGGCCAATGCCTCTGGCTTGAAGAAGTCCACCAACAGACCGGTTTCGCCATGGGTGATCGCCTCACGCACGGGTGCGACGTCGGATGCGACGATGGTGGCCTGCATCGACATGCTTTCGAGCAAGGACCACGACAGGACAAAGGGCATCGTCAGATAGATGTGACAGCGCCCGATCTGAACGACATTCTGGAACTGGTCGTAGGGCACTTGGCCCAGGAAATGCACGCGGTCCCAGTCGATGAGGTGGCCGACCTCGGCCTCCATCTCGGCGCGGAAGCCACCTTCGCGGTCGCTCTTCTTGCCATAGGACGATTCGTTGCCGCCGATGATCAGAACCCGGGCTTTGGGACGCTCCTTTAGGATCTTGGGCAGGGCCCGCATGAACACATGGAAGCCGCGCGTCCGTTCCATGTTCCGTGCGATGTACGTAAAGATCTCATCGTCTCGGGTGATTTGACCCGCCCGCCCAAGGCCCAACGTCACATTTGGGTTGGGCTTGAGACGATCGGTTCGGATGCCATCGTGGCACACGTACAGCCGATCATGGTAATCTTTCGGGAACGTGTCGCGTTGCCAAAACGTCGGGCAAATGCCCCGGTCCACCGCGTGCATGTTTTGGAACGGTACCGTGTTCCGCGCCTGAATAAGGAACGGCGTCGTCTCGTTCGATGGCTCATCTGGGTCGAAGTTCACCGGCCCGCCCTGGGCCAAATAGAAGTATTCGAAAAAGCCCAAGACCGGCACGTCCGGCAGGACTTGCTTCATGAACAGCAACTCCCCCCATCCGGTATGCCCCAAGATGATATCGGGGACGAAGCCTGCGTCCTTCAATTTCGCGGCGGCCAGGGCCGCGCCGTACCCCATGCCGCTTGCCTCTTCCCAAACGCGGCTGAGGCCGTAAGCATCTTTCCCAGGTGTGTGGTGGGCCTGGTACACGACCTTTTTGATACCCTTGATTTCAGGGAAGTTCTTGCGCTGCGTAAGAAAGACCAGCTCATGCCCACCTTGCTCCAGAAACCAGTCCAGCATCTCTCGGTATTGGCCGGGCATGTTTTGGTGAACAAAGAGGATTTTCACAGCATTTACCGTCCGACTGCTTCGTATTGCGTAAACCCGGCATCCGTGACGACCGAGCGGTTGTAGATGTTTCGCAGGTCCGCCATGCGCGGGTGGGCCATCGTCTTGGCCAGGCGTTCGAGGTCCAGGGCGCGAAACTCGTTCCATTCAGTCAGCACGACCAGCAGGTCCGCTTCGGCGGCGGCATCGTAGGGGTCTTCGCACCAGGTGACGCCCGGCAACAGGTCACGTCCTTCCCGATGGCCTTGGGGGTCGACGACCCGCACCACGGCCCCACCGCCAACCAGGGCGGGGACAATGGTCAGGCTTGGCGCCTCGCGCATGTCATCGGTATTTGGCTTGAACGTCACACCCAGCACCGCAATTTTGCGTCCATTGAATGATCCTTCGCACAGATCCCGCAGTTTTTCGACCATCCGCGATTTGGTCGCTTCGTTCACGCGGATGACCGTTTCCGTGATCTGCATCGGAGAGGCGTGGTCTTGCCCGATCCGGGCCAAGGCGGCGGTATCTTTGGGAAAACAGGACCCGCCATATCCTGGCCCGGCGTGAAGGAACTTGTTCCCAATCCGACCGTCCAGACCCATCCCCTTGGACACTTCCTTCACATCTGCGCCGACCCGTTCGCACAAGGCGGCGATTTCATTGATGAACGTGATCTTCGTGGCCAAGAACGCGTTCGCGGCGTACTTAATCATCTCCGCGCTTTCCAGATCCGTGGTGATGATCGGGAAATCCCGCAAGAACAGGGGGCGGTAGATGTCGGCCATCACCTTTCCGGCGCGCTCTGACTCGACGCCCACAACCACGCGGTCGGGGCGCATGAAGTCATCGATGGCGGCCCCTTCCCGCAGGAATTCGGGGTTGGAGGCCACGTCGAACGCGGCATTCGGATTGGCGGCTTTCATCGCCTCGGCCACTTGGCGGTTGGTGCCCACCGGCACTGTCGATTTGGTCACCACAACGGTGTAGCCCGTCAGGGCCTGCGCAATCTCTGCGGCGGCGGCCATTACAAATGTCAGATCGGCGTGGCCATCCCCGCGTCGCGTCGGCGTGCCGACGGCGATAAATACGGCTTCTACACCATCCACCGCATCGGCAAGGTTGGTGGTGAAACTCAGCCGCCCGGCAGCCACGTTGCGCGCCATCAGGGTATCTAGGCCGGGTTCAAAAATTGGGACTTCACCCGCCTCAAGCATTTTGATCTTGTTTGGGTCCTTATCGACACAAATGACTTCGTGCCCGAAGTCCGAAAAACAGACCCCCGAGACCAACCCGACATAGCCGGTTCCAATAACAGCAATCCGCATGACAGTACCCTTGGCGTCTTAAATATGAGGTCCTTTTGTGGCGCGCGACCGCGCCTTGCAAGGGTCGTGCCGGTTCACACACCGTTTTGCGGCTGCCGATTGTGACCTATCGGCAAAGGGGCGACCAAAATATGTGCGGCTGACTTGTGTTTTGAGAGGTGAATGCGTCCAAAGGCCCAACGCTTCCGCCAGAGAGGCCCCATGAGCAGTTCCCCTTTCACGCCCCCTCGCCGCGTCCTGATCGTGGTCGAAAACTTGCCCGTACCTTTGGATCGACGCGTCTGGCTTGAGGCGACGACGCTTAGGTCCGCGGGCTATGACGTGTCGGTCATCTGCCCGATGGGCCGGGGCTGGGACAGCGCGTATGAGATCATTGACGGCGTCCATATCTATCGGCACCCGGCGCCGCCGGAGGCCCATTCCGGGGCCATCGCGTATGCACGAGAATATCTGAGTGCCATGCGCCATTGGTTTCGGTTGGCGGGGCAAGTCCGCCGAGAGCGGGGCTTTGACGTCATCCACGGATGCAACCCGCCCGATCTGATTTGGGTGCTCGCGTTGCGCTATCGCCTTGCTGGGGTGCGGTATCTGTTCGACCATCACGATGTCTGCCCGGAACTGTTCGAAGCGAAGTTTGGCAAAACGGGGCTGTTGCATAAAGTGATGCTCCTTTGGGAGCGGATCACGTTCGCCTGTGCCGATGTCTCTGTCGCGACCAACGAAAGCTTTGCCAAAATCGCCAAGACCCGTGGCAGAATGGCGGCAGAGGATGTCTTCATCGTCCGCTCGGCCCCCCGGATCGAGAAGTTCCAGCCGGGGGAGGGCGACCGTGGCTATAGAAAGGCGGAAACGGTCCTTGGGTGGATCGGGATCATTGGCCAGCAGGAGGGGATGGACCTGATGGTGGAAGCGGTTGGGCACCTAGTCGCCAAAGGACGGGATATCCATGTCATCGTCGTGGGCTTCGGCCCCCACCAGGCGGTCATCGAAAGGGACATTGCGAAAGCGGGGCTGTCGGAGCGTTTCACCTTCACCGGTGCCCTTTATGGCGAAGACATGCTGGCGGCATTGAATGTCGTCGATATCGGGCTGGCGCCGGATCCGAAGAATGCGATGAACGACATCTCAACGATGAATAAAGTCATGGAATATATGACCCTCGAAAAACCGCTCGTTCAGTTTGATCTGACCGAAGGATGCGCTTCGGCCGGGGACTGCGCGCGCTATGCCGTCGCCAATGATCCCAAGGACTTTGCCAAGCAGATTGCCTGGCTGATGGACAATCCGAAGGCTGCAAAGGACATGGGGCGTGCCGGGCGCATCCGGGTCTTGGACTCGCTCAGTTGGGAGCATTCGGCACCGAACCTCTTGGCGGCCTATGAGCGCGTGTTTACCAAGCACCGATCATAACGGCAGATGGGCACCAAGGCGGGGCAAAGCCGTTTGGGCCAGATCGGTCAGCCGGGCCTCGGCGTCGGCGATCGTTTCATCGGCCAGGATTGGCGTCGTCAGGCGGACAAGGGCGCCGTCGCTGCGCCCTTTGGTCAACTGGTTGCCGATGGCGTTTAGCTTCGCCTGCCAATCACCTGCCATCCTGTCGCCCTGCTGCTCAAACCAATAATAGACCAACTGCGATTGCAGGCCCTGTCTGACGATGGCGCGGTTGATTTGGAATGTGGTGCCGATGGTTACGCTAACCTCATGCAACTCGGCAATCTCCCATCCGCCAGCGGGCAAGCAAACCTCGGGTGAATGGATGCCCGCGCCGCCATTCTGATTTGCGTACCACGCGGAAAACAAAAGGACCGGCGCGTCGTGATCGGGGTGCTGGAACGCCGCATCCAGGTAGTCATCGGCGCCCAGCAATTGGGCCACGCTGCGTGGCAGGGCAACCTGCCGCCCTTGCCAGGCCCCAAGATCAGTGTCGAACCGGACGAATGGCGCGCGGGGAATATCTGCCATCGGCGGCGCAAGAAGATGCTGGCCCGCCCCCAGAATACCCGTCGCGGCGAGGAAACCCGCAACGGCCATACTCGGTCGAAGCCCCCGGGCCTTTGACAGTTCCTGCCCCAAACCCGCCGTTTCCAGGTCAAGCACCGGGCCATCGGCCTGTACCCCCCGCAGACGAGAAAGCGCCCAAGCGACCCCGGCCAAGACGACAAGGCACAAACCGAAAATGACCCAGCCTTCGAACACGTGGAGGAACCCCTCCGCCTGGCTGATCCCATGGCGGTCGACCAGCATCCCGATGACCCCGATCCGGGCGGCGTTCAGGCCCACGGCAATTGGCGCCGCCAACGCAAAGATGACGGCCTTGTGCCAAAACGGACCACGATACAGAATCGCAACAAGGTAGGAGAAACTGAGGATCGGGAAGAGATATCGCAACCCGGCGCAAGCCTCGGCCACCTGAAGCTGGTAGATGCCCAAATCGATAATATGCCCTTCTAGCAGGACGGGAATATCCGCGGCACGGACCAGCCAGACCCCAACTTCCGCGGAAATGGTCTGAAGCCCTGTGGTCAGTTGCCAATACAGGATTTGCGGCAAGGGCAACATGAAGACCAAATGCAGGACGGGCGCCCAATGGCGGCGTCCCGCATCCCAACCCATAAACAGAAGGATCAGGGCCATGACCCAAAGGATCAGCGCATAGGCAACCACGTCTGGGATGGCGATCGCTTGACCGAAGATCGCCAGCACAAGCGCGAAGACGCCGAGGGTTATGCCCGGTCCGACGATTTTAGGCGTCGGGGACGAAGGCGGCCGTGCGCGCAGTTCGCGAAGGAACAAAAACAAACTGATCAGGGGGATCAGCGGACCATGGCTGTATTCTGGCGTGGTCCAGGCTGAGAGCAGTTCGCCAAGGCCAAGCCAGAACAACGGGATCGTCGAGGCCACCGCGAGGCCAAGCAGAATGACGCCGCCTGTCCGGGTTGCACCGCCCGGGTCCGTCGACGGGCCTGGCCAGAACGTCATTGCGTCACGCGTCTGGGAAGCCCGTCTGCGACTGTCTTGGCCTGCTGCGTGATTGGCGCATCGGGACCGGCCAAGGCAACAACCCGGCCCAACACTTCGCTGGCGTCATCTGGCCGATCCACCGCAACATAGGCACGCGCAAGGCGAAGGTGAATCGCCGGATCGTTTGGCAAGCCGCGCACCGCGCGTTCCAACAGGGGGACAGCGCGGGCCAGGTCGCCTTGGCGATAGGCGACCCATCCCACGGTGTCCGCCACGGCAGGCACGCTCTCGGTCTTGAGCAAGGCCGCAAGTTTGATCGCAAGGGCCAAATCCGCAGGATGGGTGGTATGAACCGCCAAAAGGGATGCCAGGTTGTTCACCACGACCATGTCGGTCGGGTCCTCCCGGTGCAGATCTTTCAGAAGGTCAATGGCACCGGAAACGTCGCCTTCCGCTTCGCGTCGACTGGTCTCAATCACGCGAAGCGGGCGCGATGTGGGAAACCTGTCCAACCCATCCGCTAGGGCGGCGGTCGCATCTTCGCTGCGCCCTTGCTCCATCAGCAGAAGGAACAACTGTTGGGCGGCGAGGTCTGTGACACTTTCCGCGACGGCCTGGCGGTACAGATCCTCGGCCCCTGCCAAATCGCCGGTCCGGTGGCGGACGCTGGCATCCAACATACGGAGCGCCAGGTCGTTGGGGTTTGTCACCAAGGCACGATCCACATAGGCGCGTGCGACGTCGGTTTGTCCAAGCCGCATGAGCGACTGCACCACAAGGATGACGGGCCGCCGATCCTCTGGCCCGTCAATGAGAAGGGCATCCAGCATGGCGAAGCCTTCCTCGCGCTTTTCTTCGCCTTCCAAAATGGCGACTTCCAACGGCGCAAGCGCGTCTTCTGCCGCCCGAGAGCCAAGCTGAGATAAGTGCGCCAAGATGGACCGGGCGCGGGGCCAGTTTTGCTGCCGGACATAAATGCCTGCCAAGGTGGCGGCCAATTGGACGTCACTCGGCGTGTTCTCATGGCCAGCTTCAAGGACACGTTGGGCCACGCGGAGACGACCGTCGCTGAGCAACGCGCGGGCATATCGCTCCGACTCGCGCGGGCCGTGGCCCGACGCCAGCGCGGCCGTGGCCAATTGCTCCATCGCAAGGGCGTTATCGCCGTCAAGCGCATGGGCGGCGGCCAGAAGGCTCATGATTTCAGTGTCGCGCGGGGCCTGGGCCCTGGCGGTGCGGAGGGCGACGATTGCGGGCTTCGTGTCTTCTTGCTCCAGCATCCAGGTCGCCTGCAGCTTCAACGCAGGGACGTTCCCAGGGTCCGCGACCAAAACCTCCTCAATCTCGGCCCTGGCGGCGCCTTGGTCGCCTGCCCTCTCCTTCAGGCGCGCGATCAGGACACGGATGTGCAAGGCTTCGGCACTGTCTGCCACACCATCCACGAGGGCCAGCAAATCGGTCTCTGCCCCCTCAACCTGCCCCTGATCATAGCGCAGCATTCGGTCCATGGCTTGGTAAAGCGCGGCGGCGGGCAGGCCGTCGGCTTGCGTCGCCAACCGTTGAATTTCGGCCATGGCGGCGTCTTCGCCGTAGACATGTTTCAGGAACCGGACCAGCGTCACGCGCAAACCCGTTTCTGCCCGGGGTGCGGCGTCGGCCAAGCCACGAAGCACGGTTTCCGCGGCTGCGGGGTCGCCATTGGACATATGGCGCGCCACAAGGATACTCGCGATATCAAGGTCTTGAGGGTAAAGCGCGGCCAGTGCCAGAAGGCGGTCTTCTGCGGCCTCCAATTGCCGGTCATCTGCCAGAAGGCGAATGCGCAAGACCTGAAGCTCTGGCTGGCGGGGGTTGCGCGCCAAGGCTGCGTCAAGAATGGGAAGGGCGGCGGTGGGATTGTCCCGCTCCGCCATGTGTTCGACCACGATCCGAAGCAGGATCGTATCATCGGGCGCCTGTTCCAGGAGGGTTTGCGCCTCACGTGCGATCAGGACCATCCGCGCGTCGTCGGTGCGTTCATGGGCGTCGCGATAAGCGGAGGCGAGGTCCAGCACTTGCGCAGCGGGAAGGTCTGGATCGATGGCCTGTGCCTGCTTGGCGTGGCGGTCCAGCGCGGCCCAATCGGACCGGATCAGTGCGATTTCGCCAAGGGCCCGGCGCCACGCGATGTCTTCGGGAAAGCGTTCGGCCAGGCCCGTAAATTCCTGCTGTGCGGCAAAAACATCGCCTGTTTCCAGAAGAATGGAAGCAAGGGACGCGCTGGCCTCCACATGGTCCGGGTCCAGCTTGAGCACATTGCGGAACTGGACCATGGCGCGCAGATGATCGCCATCCGCCATCAGCATTTGGCCCGAGTCCATAAATTTAGAGATTTGCACCTCTTCTGACTGACATGCCGAAAGCATGAAAGCCGCGGCAAGTGCCGCGGTTGTCAGCCGGACGATCGGTTTTCCCGACATCTGCCTGTCCTTAGGTTTTTTGTTCTGCTCTTTATTTTCAAGCAGTTTGCCCGACGCGGCGGCGCCGCGCCAGACAAAAGTGACCCAGGCGTGAAAACATCACCGGCCGGTTGCACGCACAACCACGCCGACAGTCTCGACCAGGATGCGCAGATCGTCGAAGAACGAGACCTTCCGCTCATAGTGCTGATCGAAGGCCGCGCGGGCGGCGAATGTCGTCTCATTGCGGTCCGACACTTGCCAAGGGCCTGTGATGCCGGGGCGCAGGTTGTAATACGCCTGTCCGGGGTAAAGGCTTTGCTGAGCCACCATCATGGGGCGCGGGCCAACCAGGCTCATATGGCCCATCAGGACGTTCCAAAGCTGTGGCAATTCATCCAATGACGTCTTGCGCAGCAGGGTCCCGACCCAGGTGATCCGCGGATCGTGACGCAGCTTTTGATCGCGCGCCCACTCCGCACGCGCGGCGGGGTCGCGGGCCAAATGATCGTTCAGACGGGCGTCTGCATCGGCCACCATGGTGCGGAGCTTCCAAAGACGGAACTCGCGCCCGGCATACCCAATGCGGGTTTGTGTGTAAAAGGGGGCGCCCCCCGAGAGGGCGACAATCGCAGCGAGGAAAACAACCAAAGGCAAAACCACAGGTGCGGCTGCCAGTACCAACAAAATATCGAACACACGTTTGATGTAGACGCGATATGCGTCCTGCCCAATGACCCGGGGCAGACGGGTGTCGAACACGTGACGGCGCGGGGCTGTCAGCGGACGACCATCGATATTCATGGTCATCTATGTGGAACCTCTCAGTGACTTTTTCGTCGTCGGCTTTTCGCCTTGGGTCTGAGACTTCACTGGCAGGAGGTTCGAATTTAAGGCGAATTCATCGTGAATCAGGGCGAACTCGGTGCGATTGCGAGGTGAATTTGCGCGCCGCCGTCTTCCCGCCGTAGCCTGCCGCGATATTCCCACGGGTCCGTCAAATTCATGTCTAATTTGTTGCGATATAAGGAACAGTAACGCGCGCGCGCCGTGAATGGTGCCTTTGTGACCGTGCGATAGATGACAAGAATCGCGGGGCGCGTAGAATGGTTTCGGTCCAAAATATCTATACGGATCACTTCGGCATGAAAGGCCGCGCGTTCTCTCCCATGGCGGATGCGCGCTCTTTCTACTGGAGCGGGACACACGCCCGGGCGCAAGCGGCCCTGGACTATGGCTTGATGTCGGGGGCGGCGTTCACTGTGTTGTCAGGCGCGCCGGGGACGGGAAAAACCTCCCTGCTGCTGCATCTGATGGACACGGCGGAGGAGCGATTGCAGTTTGCCATGGTCCGCATGCCCCATGCCGGTGTCGAGGGTCTGTCCGGGTGGATCCTTCAGGCCTTGGGCCGTGATGCAAACGCGGACCAGCCTGAGATTGCCCGTTATACCGCCCTCCGCGAGACCTTGATCAATACCTATGCCGAAGGCGGCAGCACTGTCCTGATCCTGGACGATGCCCAAGACCTGACGGATGGCGCCATGCACGAACTGCTTCGCCTGACGGACCTGAACACGGCCCAGGACCAGATTGTTCAGATCATCCTCAGCGGGCATCCTCCGCTTTTGGCGCGTTTACAGTCGGACACCCATGTGGCCCTCAACCAACGGATCACAGCCCGCGCCCATCTTGACCCGCTTTTTGCCGAAGACGTTGGCCATTACGTGACCAAGCGCCTGGCCGATGTGGAAGGCCCCTGGGACCTGTTCAGTCACCAAGCTGTCGCGGCCATTGAGAAACTGACCCACGGGGTGCCGCGTTTGATCAATCACCTTTGCGAATTGTCACTGGTCTATCTGATGACGACCGACAAACCCCAGGTGTCGACCGGTTTGGTGCAGCAGATCATCGCCGATGGCCGGTTTGTATCACCGACGACCGGCAAGCGCAGCCATCTGAAGGTCGCGGTCCCCGGGGGAATGGCGTGATGACAGATATTCGGTTCTTCCTCGCCCTGTTCTGGCGGCGCATCCACTGGTTCCTGGTCTGTGTGGTTCTGGTGTCCGCCATTGGTGTGGGTGTCGCGCTGAAACTTCCCGCGACCTATGCCACGTCCGCCAGGATGGTTGTCGAGTCGGAGAAAATTCCCGACGAACTGGCCGCCTCGACGGTGGAGACGAAAGCGGTGGAGCATCTGGAGATCATCGAACAGCGGGTCCTGGCGCGTGAGGCGTTGCTCGACATGGCCAGCCGGTTGGAGATCTACCCGGGCACCCGTCCAAGCCCCAACGAAATCGTGGATGATCTGAGGGAGCGTATCACCTTCACCATCGCCCCCGGTCAAAGATCGCGGAGAGAGCCGGAGGGCGCCACCATGCTGTCCGTCGGCTTCAAAGCCGATAGCGGTGTCATGGCGGCGGCGGTCACCAACGAATTGGTGACTCGCGTCTTGTCCGAAGACGTGGATATGCGCACCTCTGTGGCGCGCCAAACCCTAGAGTTTTTCGACCAAGAAGTGTCGCGCCTGAAGGACGAGCTGTCCCAAAGCGGGGCCACCTTACTGGCGTTCCAACAGGAACACCGCGGGGTGTTGCCCGAAACCCAAGATGTGCGCGGACAGCGGGTCCTGGCGATCCAGTCGGAATTGGGCCGGATCGAGCGGGAGATTGACGACCTGTCCCGCGAACGTCGCCGGTTGGTGCGCTTACACCAAGGCCTTCGCCGCAACCAAAGCGAAACCTATCGCGGTGTTCAAAGCTATGAATCCCGGCAGTTGGACGCGCTCCGCAACACATTGGCGCAACTGCCCGAGGGCGATGCCGGGCGCGACGACATCGTGCGGCGGATCGCCAGCCTGACCAAGCGGCTGGCAGATCAAAACGCCGTCGATGCCACGGCCACCCGCCGCACGGCCTTCCATGATCGTGTGGATGAAATCGATGCACGCATCCGGGCCGAGGAAGATCGCAGGCTTGCCCTGGTCGATGAACTGCAGCAGCTAGAGCAATCTTTGGCCCAAACGCCAACCAAGGCAGCGGAGCTTGCGTCCCTTGAACTGGACCACGCGAATATCCGGTCCCTCTACGATCAGGCGCTAGAGGCGAAAGCCGCGGCCGAAACCGGCGACGCCATCGAGACCCTGTCCAAAGGGCAAAGGATTGCAGTGATTGAGCAAGCCGCGATCCCGCGTATCCCCACCAGCCCCAACCGCAAGCTGATCGCGTTGGGCGGCGGGGCGACAGGGGTTGTGGTGGGCTTCCTTGTGGTCCTGTTGCTTGAACTGCGCTTGGGCTTCCTTCGTCGCCCCTCGGACTTGCAGCGCAGCCTGGGCATAACGCCAATTGCGACCCTTCCAAACTTGGATCGCTTCGATGACATCATGGCCAAGCCGTCGATGGGTGCCTCAAGAACGTATCGTACGGCCATTTTCGTGCTCACGGCCATTCTGCCGCTTTGCGCACTGGCCTATGCCGTCCATGCAGGCTTGGTGCCGGGTCTTCGCGACCTCGCCACGATGATGCACGGCTTCCTGTAGAACGATAAAAAACCCTCCCGCAGAAGGACTTCGAAATGGACCGTCTTCAAGCCGCGATTGCTAAGGCCCGCATCTCTCGGGAGGCAGGGGCCGGTCCCGTTCCGGTCTTGGTGCCAGACGTTCCTGTCGCGACCAAGATGCCCGTTGCCACTGTGCCTCAACCTGCGCACGCGCCCGTCCAGTTGGACGTGGCCCTTCCAGCGCCGGGGCCCAGCATTGCGGAGCGGTGGTCCAAACTGCCCAAGATCGAAATCGCATCGGATACCTTGGCGCGGGCCCGGGTCGTCACCCGAGAGGGTGGCCCCAAGACAGCCCCCTTTGATGTCTTGCGCACCCGCGTGACCCAGTTGATGCAAGAGAACGACTGGAAACGTTTGTGCATCACATCGCCCGGCCCCGAATGCGGCAAAAGTACCGTGACACTGAACTTGGCCTATAGCCTGGCCCGCCACCAGGATCTGCGGATCGTGGTCGTCGACCTCGACCTGCGCCGCCCGTCCCTGGCTCCGATGCTCGGCGTCGCAAGCGGGCGCGATGTCAGCCGGGTCCTAGAGGGACGCGCGGCCCTGGCCGACAACATCGTGCGCGTGTCCGAAAACCTGGCCTTCGTCACCGCCGGGCGTCCCGCCAAGAACCCGTCTGAATTGCTGCAGGGTCGGAGGACGCGCGACTTCCTAGATCAGCTAGACGCGGAGTTTGCGCCGGATATCGTGCTTTATGACTTGCCGCCCATGATGGTCAGCGATGACGCGTTGGGGTTCATTCCGTTGGTCGACTGCGCTTTGCTGATCTCCGCGGCGGAGCAGAGCACGATCAAGCAAGTGGACACGTGCGAGAAGGAATTGGCCAGCCGAACCAATGTTCTGGGCGTGGTGCTCAACAAATGTGAATATCCCGACAACGGATCGAACTACGGCTACGGCTACGGCGACTACGCCCAAATCGCCTGACGCAGCATCCAAACCATCCTGGTAAGGCGGAGGCGCGCCAAGGTTCCGATGGCGCGCCACCGCTCTTGCGGGCCACGAAGCCGTGGTGATCGCAAGATCCGAGGCATGTGCGCGACAATTGATGCGGGCATCAGAAGGGCCCGCGCCATCCAGCGCCAGCGGCCCTTGCCTTCCGCCCGGTGCAAGCCCCAGCTTTCCTCGGTCAGGCGGTCCCACTTGCGCCGCAGTGCGGGCCAGTCCCCGCGGGACGGATGGCCAACTGCGAACGCATCAATGAAGGACAGGTCAAACCCCGCTGCGCGCGCGCGGTGGGACCAGTCCTTGTCCTCGGACAGGCCCGGGCGAAATGGTCCAACCGCATCAAACACGGACCGCCGGGTGACCAGGTTGCCACTGCCCAAAAACCCCACCCTGTCTAGATACCCGCGCATGTCGAAGGCGAAGACTGCTTCAAACGCCTGTGCGCCGGTCCGGGTTTGGGCATTGCCCTCGTCAAAGACGTCGACCGGGCCTCCGGCGGCGTCGATGTGGTCCATTGCGTCTAGGCCAGCCTGGACCCACCCGGCGCATGGAACGCAGTCCGCATCCAAAAACAGCAGACCTTCCGCCCGCGTTTCGGCCACACCCAAGTTGCGGGCCATGGCCGCACCTGGCTTTGGCTGGGTCAGCCATTGAACTTTGGGAAAGTCTTCCGCGAGTTCGGTGGCGGGCGGGACGTGGGAGCCGTTGTCGACCACGACAACATCCACGCCCGCGGGCAGGTCCACCAGCAACGCCTCCAAACAGCGCCGCAGGCGCGCTTGATCATTGAAATGCGGGATTATGACAACAGCCCGGGCGGTCATAGCTGTGCCAAGCCGTCGCGCACGCCGTCCCGATAGACCGCCAATCGGACGCGCCCTTCGTCGGCTGCCCTTTGCGCCGCCGCTGCCAATTCCGACCGGTTTGCGAAGGCCGCGGTGATAGCGGCTTTGATTGTGGTCCCATCCGTCGATGTGCAGTCGACAGTCTGATCATAGCCAAGCGACCCGAACAGGCCGGCGAACTTCCGGCTATAGGCCATGGGCACCACAGGCACCCCGCTGGACAGCGCGGCAATGCATGCGTGCATGCGCGCGCCCATGAAGAAATCCATTGCTGCGATATAGCCCTTAGCCTCGCTCGGACTTTGGAAGGCGGGGGCCAATACGGTGCCCGGAAACGACTGAGCCAGGGCGGCACAGGCGCGGTGATCATCCTCGCCGGTCATCGGCCCATCTGGCACGATCACATGGGGGATTAGATGGACCGTTGCGCCCTGGCCCTGGAACCAGCCGATCAGGTCCCGGATCAGCGCGGGATAATCCAGTTGCAACCCGAATTCGTTTCGGCCCGTATAGCCGCCGCCCATCAACAGGCCAGAGACGTTGAGCCCAATGTTCACATCGGTGCCCACGTCTGGCGACGGGCCCGCGGGCAGGCCAAATGCCACATCCGATGCCAAAAGCGGGACGGCCTTCCCGCCCAATTCTTTCACGCAATCCTTGGAGGGCTGGTCCCGCACGGCCACCACGCGGCAGCGCGCCAAATGGGCACGGGCCAGGCGCTTGGAAACCACTTGGGAGAATGGCCCGACCGTCTGCGGCGCAAAGATGAACGGGCGTCGCGCCAGGTGCGCCATGGCCTTCATCGCAAACATCAGCCGCAGGCGTTTCGGCCCATAGATGTCGGCAAAACTGTCCCCGCCGCCGATATCCAGCACGGCGTCGGCCGCGCGCAGGTCCCGCCAAAAGCCGTTTGGCCGCTTCAGATAGGCGCCATCCAGGTCACGCAACTCGATATCCTCGCCGGTCAGGTAGGATGCGCGGGCATCTTTCCAGTCGGGTACGATGAACCGGACAGTGCGGCCCAATTCTGCCGCGACCTCCCGCAGGATGGCCACATGGCCCACAGTTAGGGCGCCGACGCCCAGGTTATGGGACCGGGTGGAATGAAACAGAAGGCATAGGGTGAGGGGCGGTTTCATCCGCGCAAGGCACGCCGCAAGGTGCCTAAGAAATTCTTCAGGTTCCGTCGCTTCGGGTTCTGGGCGCGCAGGGACGCCACATGCAGACCTTGGTAATCTGGAACGGGGCGTCGCAAAACCTTCAAAGCCGCAAGCCGCGCCCAAAGCGCGCGTCGCCGTTCCCGTTGGCCCGGTTGGATCCTGGCAAGCTGCGCCATGTCGTAGGGATCAAGGGACAGATGGCCGGCACGGTGTGCCCGCTCGGCGATGGTCCGTCCGGTGTGGGTTCGGGCCAGGACCAAGCTGATGCCCGGCCGCTCCTCAAACACGGGGTAGCCTTGTTGGTCCGCTTCCCAGGCGTCGGCACAAACCAGATCGGCGGCCATACCCGTCCCGTCCGCGCAAATCTTGCACCGATGCTGGACGTGTTTGGACAGAATACCGCCCCAGCTTTCGTGGTAACTCATCGCGCGCGCACTGCCATCGCGGAGCGTGGCCGTCGCCTGGCCGGGCCAGCCTTGCCCGCGATAGCGGAATGACGCGACGTCTTTTTCCTCGACCGCAAGTGCATTCAGAATGCCCCGCGCCCCGCCGGAGGAAGGGACCCCTGCGCAGAAGAACGACAGGATGACCGGAACGGCACGCGCGATGACGGGGTCGTCGGCGCGCAGGGCGGCCAAAGCGGCGGCGTCACATGGCTTACCGACCACCGCGAACCGCCGACCGTCGCGCATTATGTCAGGCAATATCTCTAGCGGGGAAGACGGCGCGTAGCGGGACCCTGCGCCGCGCAGAACCCCCTCCGCCGTCTCTGAAATCACTGTCGCGTTTGCCATCGGTCGCGCCGGATCAGCGGTGACATGGACGATGGCGTCGACCTCTCCACTGGCCAAAAGGGCACAGCACAGCGCGGTCACTGTGCCGCCAGACGCACCGGCATGGCGCTGGTCTGGGTCGGTGGCATGCCCCGTCCAAGCGGTTACATACGGCCCCCAAAGGGGATCATCCGTCCGGCCACCGGCGTCCACCCTTTGGCCAAGACCGGGGCAAAACCGACCCAGCTCGGCGTCCTGCTTGGGGCTGAGGGCGCCGATCTGTACGGGGCGGGCAAAGCCGTCATGGGAAGGGGCCATCATGATGGCGTGTGGGAAGCGCCCGGCACAGCCGCCACAACCGGCGCACAGATCGCCCTGATCCACGCGCGTCAAAGAAGCCGAAGGGGCAATCTGCTGCCCCGACAACGGTGTCTGGAGTGTTTTCATTCCACTGCTCTCATGGCCGTCTCTGCCCTCTTGATGGGGTTGCGGCTGTCTTCTGCTATGGCAAGGTGCCCGAAACCGCGCAAGGGCCCCGGCCCACGCGCCCGCACCAATGTTGCCGCGATGCTTCGATCCGCCCTTTTGATCCTTTCCGGCAGCGCGGCGACGTCCCTTCTTCTGTTTGGCCGAAACCTTGCGGTTGCTGCGCTGATCCCGGTGGAGGATTACGGCATCGCGGCCACCTTCGCCTTGGCGATGGCGGCGGTTGAGATGGCGTCCACCCTGGGTTTGCAGCAGCAAATCGTCCAAGCCAAGGATGGGGAGGACCCAAAGCTACAAGACGCTTTGCAGGGGTTTCAGGTCTTTCGCGGGATCGTGGCGGCCGTGGTCCTTGTGGCCGTGGCCCACCCGCTTGCAGCGTTTTTGCGCATCGCAGAGGTCGCATGGGCGTACCAAGTTCTCGCCCTTGTTCCCGTGATGACCGCGCTTCAGCACTTCGACATCCACCGCCTCAACCGGTCCGGCCACTATCTGCCGATGGTCGCCACGGGCGCGGTGCCTGCACTTGCGGCCTTGCTCATCGTGTGGCCGTTGGCCCACTGGCTTGGGGATTGGCGCGTGATGCTAATCGCCATTTTGGTACAACATGTGGGCGCCGCCAGCCTGTCGCATCTGGTCGCCCAAAGGCGCTATCGCCTGAGCGTTGACCTTCAAATCTGGCGGCGAAGCTTCGTATTCGGATGGCCCCTTCTGGTCAACGCAATGATCCTGTTTGCGGTGTTCCAAGGGGACAAGCTGTTGGTGGGGCGCTTGCTTGGCATGGAGGTTCTGGGCGTCTTCGCCATGGCCGTGACGCTGACGCTCACGCCGTCCTTCGTGTTGGACAAAACGGTGCAAACCACCTTTCTGCCAAAGCTGTCGGCGGCGCAGGGGGCCGACATTGGGGTTTTGGTACGGGGGGCTATTTTGTGGGCGGTCACCTTGGGGGCGTTGCTCGCCGCTGGCGGCGTGCTGGTGGCGCCGATGCTTGCGCCCTTTCTTGCAAACTCCGGCTATGCGGCGTTGCCTTTGCTGATCGGTCCTTTGGCGGTGATGCAAGGGTTGCGCATCTGTAAATCGGGGACGGGGGTTGTTGCCTTATCCCAAGGTCTGACCTCGAACGCGGCAATCGCGAATGGACCACGTCTGCTGGCCTTGGTGGTTGGCTGGGCCGTTGTCAGTAACGGCGGAAGCCTTCTGGCGCTCATCTGGATAGGATGCGTTGCGGAGGCGTGCGGCTTTGCCCTGTCGATGACGCTTCTAAGGCGACGCGCGTCGGTTCCCTTCGCCGTGCCCTTGGCAAGTGTCGCATTGGCCAGCATCGCCTTTGTCGCGGCGGTGTCCGCGACGGCGCTGCCTCAAGTCTGGGGCATCGGCGCGGGCGTTTCTTTGGCGGCGGCCATTGGATTGGCTCTACGTGCTGTTCGGCACGGTTTCCTTCCCACGAAACCGACTTAGGTTTCCCCGGCTTCGGCCAACGCCGCTTCGGTTTCATCTGCCCCGTCAAACCGCCCGAACGGGCCCACTGAAATGTCCGACCTCAGGATCTTGGCAGGGTTGCCAGCCACAAGGCTGCCGCCCGGCACGGATTTCGTGACAACGGACCCCGCGCCAACCACGCAGCCGTCGCCAATCTCCACCCCTGGCAGGATCATGGATCGTCCCCCTATGAAACAGTTTCGCCCGATCCGAGTGTGCAGGTACAGGCCGCGCGTCATGTCATGGGTCAGAATGCGCGCCTCAAACGCCACGTAGCTGTCAGCCCCCACATGGACACCAGGCGGGAACGTGCGATCAAACTTGGCGCTAAGCGACATCTGTGCGGTGGGGTGAATGTCCATCCCCCAGACCCGCCGCAGCCACGCCCGGCGCAGGTCGACCAGGATCGCGCGCACACCCAGAAGCCGGTTCAACCCTCTTTTTTTTGCCACCTTTCGCGGCGCGGGGGTCACAGATGGGTCAGTCATGGCGGCCCCAAGTGGGAAAGGTCTTGGCGGACGCTATCTGGCGGGTCATCAACACACAAGCGGCCCGTCAGAGGCACGCCCACAAGAGCAGAGCCCCTATCGGATCAGGGGACGGAGCAGTCGATGACCGTGATCTCGACCATACGGCGTGGGGCACAGATGTTTGCCCTCACGGTGCTTTTGGGGATGCTGCCCTTGGCCGCGGCGTCCCAGACAATACGCTATGCGGATCCCACAACCGTGGAAAAGGTGCTTGGGCAGGCCAGCGCCGGGGATACAGTCCTTCTGACGGCGGGCAGTTACGGGCACGTGGTTCTGCGCGATGTTGCGGGCCGGTCCGGGGCCCCGCTGACCCTGCGCTCCGAAGACCCAAAGGCGCTCGCAACGCTCCACCGGCTGACAATTCAGAACGCCGCGCATGTCCATTTGCAAGATCTCCGCCTCCAACACCTGTCCACCGCAGAAAGCCTGCCTTTGGCGCGGCCGTTTCGTGTAGAGACGAGCCAAGCGGTCACATTGCGCGGGCTGGAGGTCGTGGGGACGCTGCGCGATGACGAAGACGGCCCGAAATTGCCGACCGGTATTGGCATTGCGGCCACCGACATCGTCGGCTTTCGCCTGGAAGAGAGTACGTTCCGGCATCTGGCCCGAGGTTTGACCATCAGCCGCAGCGAAGACGTCCTGATCTCAGAAAACCGGTTCGTTGAACTGCGGGGCATGGGGATCCGCTTTGCCCAGATCTCTGGCTTGACCATTGCAGGCAACATCATGCGGGACTTTATCCTGCCCAGTGACCTGAACGAACTGGGCTTGATGATCGCAGGCTCCACCCGCAACACGACGGCCCCCAGCCGGGACATCGTGATCGAGAATAATCTGCTGACGTCCGGCAATGGGCGTTGGACGCAATCCATCCACCTGCGCAACGAAGAGATTGATGAGAACCGGGCGGGTCCGGACCTGTTCTACCAGGATGTCACCCTGCGAAATAACGTGATCATCAATGCCCATATCAATGGGATTGTCGTTGGCCCCGCGCGCGGCCTGACCATTGAGCGCAACACGGTGGTCCGCAACGCGGCATCGGCCGAGGGGCAGCGGGACCGCGGTTGGCACACGCCACGTGTCTTGGTGGCCGAGATTGCGCGCGATGTCCTGATCCTTGGCAATGTGGCGCACCCGCTTCCGCCGGTCGAATGGCAGACCGACTGGATCGTGGCGGGCAATGTCATCGTGCAGGACGAATTCCCGACCGAGCCGAACCACTATGACGCCGTGTTCTATGGGGTGACGCCGACGCGCCCGGCCAAGTTGACCGACTTTGCGCCCCGTCCCGGTGGTGCCCTGGCTGGCCGTGACGTGGGCGCCCCGCAATTGGCAGGATTGCAACCGGAGACGACAGCCGCGCCCCGGCGTGAGGCGGCGTCCCTTCTGGAAGTCATGCGCTACGACCCAAATTTGGGCGGCGTCGTGGCCTTCGCCGGGGCCGGTGCCCGTGACAAGGTTGAGACGGTCCTTGGCCGCGCCATCGAGATCGGGCGCGGCCACGCCCCCGTCGTCCTGAGCGCCGAATTGACGGCGGGTTTCTTCGATGCCGCTGAGTTCGACCTGAGCCTGGGCATTCGTCCTGCCTTGGGCCACGCGTCCAAGGGCGAAGTCCTGCGCATCCATCAGAACCTGATTGTGAACATCACGGATCGCGGCGTCGTCGAAGCGGATTTCTATGCTGCGGATGCCGCGCCCGTTCGGTTGCGAACCCAGGCCACCCGCATCTACGCCCAGGAAAATCTGAACCTGAGGCTGACATACAAAGCAGATACGGGCGTCCTCTCGGCCTATGCCGACGGGGCGCTGATCGGTCAGGCGCAATCCAACGGGCGGACGAAATCGCGCCAAAGTTGGGGCCTCAGCTTTGGCAATCCCTTCGGGTCCCGCAAGAGTTTTGACGGCACGATCGAAGCGTTCAGCCTCAGTATTCGACAACCGCTCCTGGAAGGCGTGCGGGCCGATCTGAAGCCATGACGATCGATCCATCGACATTGCATGGGCCGAACAAGGCCCCGACACTTGTTGTGATCTACCTGATCTGCGTGGCCATCCCGATCAGCTTCTATGCCGGGCCCCTCTATCTGACGACGCTGCGGCTATTGCTTCTTTTGGTGACGGTCCCTCTCCTCCTGCGTTTGCTTGCAGGCAAATACGGACCGACGCTGCCGACGGATTGGCTGTTCCTGGCCCATACGCTTTGGATCATCGTCGCCATCGGCGTGAACAACCCCGACCGCGTGATCCAGCAGGCGCCGTCCGTCGGGGTGGAGTTCTTGGGCGGGTACGTCCTGGCCAGGGCCATGATCCGGACACCGGGGCAGTTCATTGCCACCTTCAAGATCGTGGCGCTGATTGTCCTTTTGACCTTACCCTTTGCGTTGGTCGAGGCGCGGACGGGGACACCGTATATCGTCACGCTGATCCGATCCTTGCCTGGCATCCTTTCCGTGCCGGTGGTCACCATCGAAGGCCGAATGGGGTTTGAACGCGTGCAAGCGAACTTTGCCCACCCGATCCATTTCGGCCTCTTCTGCTCCGTGGCCTTTTCCATGGTGTTCGTCGCCATGGAGGGCCTGACATCCAACGCCAAACGCATTGGCATCGCGGGGGTCGTGGCGCTCAGTGGCTTTCTGGCCCTGTCCTCGGGCGCGCTTCTGGCGATATTGCTGCAAATGGCGCTGATCGCGTGGTCGATCATCTTTGCCCGCATCGAGTGGCGATGGTGGCTACTGGTCGGCCTTTTTGCGCTGGCCTACGTGGTCGTCGATATCCTGTCGAACCGCACCCCGCTGCGGGTCTTCATGAGCTACGCCACGTTCTCCGCGCACAATGCGTATTGGCGTGCGCTGATCTTTGAATGGGGAATGAAGAATGTCTGGGGCAGCCCGATTTTCGGGATCGGCCTGAATGACTGGATCCGGCCCCATTTCATGAACTCTGGCAGTATGGACAACTTCTGGCTGGTGAACGCGGTCCGCTATGGCATCCCCGGTTTTCTGCTGATCGCCGCCGGTTGGGTCTGGGCCATTGCGCGGATCATCCGACGCCCCTTCAACGCGGATCGGCGCGTCATGCTGATCCGGCGCGCCTATGTGTTCACCTTCATCGGCCTCACGCTGACGCTTTGCACAGTCCATGTCTGGACCAACATCTTCAGCTTTGTGTTCTTCGTGTTTGGGGCCGGGGCCTGGCTTGTCCACTGGCCGACCGACGCCCGGGATACCGTCGCCAAGACACCGGCCGCAGACCCGCGCCCCGGCCTTGCCTACACACGCTTTCCGGCGCGCGCGACCGCACGCCCCTATGCGCGGCAGCCAAACATGCAGACGCGATGACGAACAGGACCGTGCCATCTTTGGGCGTCGTCATCGTCACCTACGCGTCCGCTGATGTGATTGAAGGATGCCTGTCCGCCCTGTTTCAGCAGACTGCCGTGTCGCTAGAGATTGTGGTGATCGACAATGCGTCCCCCGATGGGACGGTGGAGGCGGTGCAAGCGATGTCCGGTGATGTGCCCGCCCCACACCGGATTGACGTCTTTAGGTCGGGCGGCAATCGCGGCTTCGCTGGGGGCGTAAACCTTGGGTTGAAGGTTCTGAAGGCTCGGCCGCATTTGAACCGGTTTTGGATCCTCAACCCCGACGCCATTCCGGAGCCCGGCTGCGCCGCCGCGCTCGCGGGGCACCCCGCAGCGGGCGGGTTCGGCTTGATGGGAGGGCGTGTGCTATATGCAGAAGCCCCGCAGAATATTCAGATAGACGGCGGAACGATTGACCGCGTAACGGGTCGCACGGGCAACCTGAACTTGGGCAAGCCCCGCACCGCGTCCCCACCTGAGGCCAGCCAAATAGACTTCATCACCGGCGCCAGTCTGGTCGCGTCCCGCACGTTCCTGGAGAAGAGTGGTCCGATGGAAGAAGGATACTTCCTCTATTACGAGGAGGTGGATTGGGCCCTGCGCCGCCGCGACCTGCCGCTGCTATATTGCGCTGATGCCATCGTCTTGCACAAGGCAGGCACAGCCATCGGGTCACCCACATTGGGGCGCAAGGCCTCAGCCTTTTCGCTTTGGTTCAAGCATCGGGCACGCATGATGTTCGTGCGGCGCCATCTTCCACGGCGTCTCTGGGCCGCCCGAGCATATGGGGCGGCGAAGTCCCTTCAAAGCCTTCTGCGCCGCGACGGCGGGGCGTGGGCGACGTTTGCCGGGACATTCGGCCTGGGTATGCCAGCGACGGTCCGGCGCCGCCTAAAGGCGACCACGATACCGGAATTCGGCGGGCCAAGCCGTTGGGATCAGGTGCCGGATGCCGCGATGGTCACGTCGAGTGCGGGCAGCCCCTCGACTTCACCCACAAGGTGATCTCCCGGCTCGACGGGTCCAACGCCCGCGGGGGTGCCCGTCATGATGATGTCCCCCGCCTGCAAGTGGTAAAAGCGGGACAAGTCGGCGATGATCTCGGACGTGCTATGGACCATCTCACCCAGGGTCGCATCTTGGCGGACCGCCCCGTTCACCGTGAGCGAAATGCGGGAATGGGCACCCAGGTCGACGCGATCGGCGCGGGCCAAGGCCCCTAAGACGGCCGATCCCTCCACGTCCTTGCCTACATCCCAAGGTCGGCGCTTTTCCTTAGCCTTCGCCTGATGGTCGCGGCGGGTCATGTCCAAGCCGCAGCCATAGCCAAAGACCGCGCCTAAGGCGCCGTCGCTCGTCACCCGGAACGCAGGTTCGCCGATCGCGACGACCATTTCCATCTCGTGGTGGTAGTCTGCTGTTTCTGGCGGGTACGCGATGGTCGGCACACCCGTCGCAACAGAGAAGGCGGATTTCGTGAAGTAGAACGGCGCCTCTCGGTCGACCTCCGCCCCCATCTCTGCGGCGTGGGCGGCGTAATTCCGACCAACACAGAAAACCCGCCGCACTGGGAAAACAAGGTCCGTGCCAGCGACAGGGATCAGCGGCAAGTCTGGGATCGGATGTGAAAGTTGAGCCATGGGTCCCCCGGGGTCAGGCGTATTCGGTACGGTACCAGTCCACAAAGGCGGCAACGCCGGTTTCCACATCCGTGTGGGGTAGGGGCTTGCCCAACAGATCGGACAGCAAGCCCGTTTCCGCCCAGGTCGCGGGAACGTCCCCCGGTTGCATGGGCATCAGATTACGCTCTGCCTTCTGGCCAAGCGCCGTCTCGATCGCGTCGATGAAACGCCCAAGTTCGACGGTTTCCCCGTTGCCAATATTGACGACCCGATGCGGCGCCACCGGGCTAAGACTGTCCCGGCCAGATACGGGGGTCTTTCCGGGCGGCACGTCGATCAGTTGCGCCAAACCCGCCACAAGGTCTGTCACATAGGTGAAGTCGCGCCGCATCTTGCCGTGGTTGTACACGTCGATGGGGTCGCCACGCAGGATCGCGGCGACGAATTTGAACAGGGCCATGTCCGGGCGTCCCCAGGGTCCGTAAACCGTGAAGAACCGGAACATCGTCGTCGGGATGCGATAGAGGTGAGCATAGGAATGGGCCATGGCTTCGCCCGCCTTCTTCGTCGCCGCGTAGAAGGACATCTGGGTGTCGGCCTTCTGCGTCTCTCGGTACGGCATGCCGGTTTCTGCCCCGAAGACCGACGATGTGGAGGCGATCAACAAATGCTTTGGCGGGGTGGCCCGCGCAGCCTCCAGCACCTCGAACGTGCCTTGCAGGTTGGCTGTCACGTAATCCCGTGGTGCATCTATGGAATGGCGCACACCCGCTTGGGCGGCCAAGTGGATCACTGCGTCGGCCGGGTCTGCCTCAAGCAGGGACCGGACCGTATCGGGCGTGGCCACATCCTCGATCACAGGGGCGAACGCGCCTGCCTCCCGCAGCAGATCGTGGCGTCGCCGTTTCAGGCTGGGATCGTAGTAAGGGGACAGATTGTCCAACCCCGTCACGCGCCATCCGTCATCCAACAACTGGCGCGAAAGATGGTATCCGATGAAGCCGGCCGATCCGGTGACAAACGCATGTTTCATACTGTCGGGTGGTGGCGGAACCTTCGGGCCCTGTCAAACGAAGATCAGACGATTTCGATCTGTTCGAACGGGGGCACGGTCATATCTGCGCGGCGACGGCGGAAACTTGGCACGCACCGGCCAACGACGCTCAGGGCTGTTTTTTCGTCCCCCGCCGCCAATGCCGCCTTCAAGGCACGAAGGGCGCTGGCGATCTCGATCTCGGACAGACACTGTTCGCGCGCCATGAAGATCTTGGGGTGGGTTGTCGGCCGCTCCGACCCATCAAGGAACAACTCTTCCTCCAGTTTCTCACCCTCTTTCAGGCCGATGAACTTCACTTCGATATCGCCATCAGGGTTCTCTTCCGACCGAACGGAATAGCCGCAGGCTTCGATCGTTTGAACGGCCAGGTCGTAAATGCGCACAGGGTTGCCCATATCCAACAGGAAGACTTCGCCCCCATCCGAAAGCGCCCCCGCCCGCAGAACCAGACGCGCGGCCTCCTGAATGGTCATAAAATAGCGCCGGACATGGGGATGGGTGACCGTGACCGGCCCGCCCCGTTGGATCTGATCGTTGAAGATTGGCACAACCGACCCGGAGGAGCCGAGGACATTTCCGAACCGGACCATCGAAAATACCGGGTACCCTTTCTCGGGCACGCGCGATGCCATGTCTTGCACCACCATCTCGGCCAAGCGCTTGGACGCGCCCATCACGCCCTTGGGCCGCACGGCCTTGTCCGATGAGATCAGGATAAACCGTTCCACGCCTGAGTTCACGGCTGCCTGTGCCAGCGTCTGCGTCCCAAGGACGTTGTTCGCCAAACCTGCCAGCGGGTTCTGTTGCACCAGATTGACATGCTTATAGGCCGCCGCGTGCAGGATCACCTGAACGTCATGGGACGCCAGAACATGGCGCACCTGGCGCGGGTCCGTGACGGAGCCAAGGACCATCACGATTTCAACCTTCGTGTCGTTCGCAAGCGTGCGAAGCTCCCTCTCGACCGAGAACAGCGCGTACTCGCTCAACTCAAACAGGATCAGTTTTCTTGGGCGACATTCGATCAACTGACGGCAAAGTTCCGACCCGATAGACCCGCCCGCCCCGGACACCAGAACGGTTTTCCCGGCGTAGTATTCCGACCCAGGCCCAAGCGGTGTCGCGTCCTCGGCCCGGTTCAGGAGCATCTGCGGATCGACGGTCCGGAGTTTGTCGATCAGTGCTTCCTGCCCGATCAACTGGGAAAAGGATGGAAGGGTCTGCACCTCAAGCCCCATCTTCTGCAGCCGCCGCGCAATCTGGGCCTGTTTCGGCGGGCTCAGGGACGGCACCGCAAGAAGGACGCGGTCAATATTCTTGCGTTTCACGATATCGGCGATGTCCACGGGGCGCAGAACCGGCAAGCCGCTGATCGTGAGCCCCTGCAATGCGGAATTGTCGTCAACAAATGCCACCGGGTCGATGTCCCGGTGCGTACGGAAGGCCTGGACCAACTGGGTTCCTGTGGTCCCGGCCCCGTAGATGAGGACCCGACAAACTTCTTCGCCCCGACGGTAAATGGCCAGGATGATTTGCAATGACACCACCCGGGCAATCACCATGAGGATGAAGGTTAACGTCCCGAACATAAGGTTAAACGGCAGGGGAAGCGGGTAGCCAAAGAGCCAGGTCAGCCCCATGGTCGACGATGCCAATCCAAGGGACATGGCGGCCACCCGTCCCAAGGCCATCGCGTCAAATTCCGCCAATTGCATGTTCGGAATATTCAGAAGAATCAGCAAAGACGCCCCGATCATGGTGACGTAGGGGATGCCGATGATCAAAATGTCGGCACTGGTCAGGACCAATGTCCCTTCTGGCTGTGCAAAGACTGTTAAGATCAGGGCGGCCGTCACAAGGATCAGGTCCATCAACAGAAAGATCGTTGATTTCTGTCGACGGTTCAGACTTTTGAGCAAATTCAGCATGGGCGGCCCCGCAGGTGCGATGATTGCGCGGCAGGGGCATACTGTGCCCCTTTGCACATGGGGCCTCGGCACAAACCGATAGTGAGATTTCCAGTGAAATCCGTCAAAGATGTTCCCCCAGGTCCGTCATGGCCCACAAACGCAAGCTACTTCAGCTATAGTCGATGCTGCGCTGCAGCACAAACCAAGCGGAAAATCCTAGCAGAATCCTGCCGTGTTTGCCGGTCAGTTAGGCTTAACGCGCCCTGCTGCTTAAAAAGAGGGCGTTAACGATTGGTTAATGCGCTGGATTTGCCCATTTGAAGGCAAACAACCGCTAGTTGACGAAGGAAAGTGTCTCACTTCGGGCGCGCGCGACGCGATCTAGGGACCGGACCAGTTGCTCGGAAATCCCCGGCTCCGACAGGGCATGGCCCGCGAATGGGACCATGTGCAGTGTCGCACTTTTCCATTGATCGACCAACATATGCGCGGAAAGCGGCGGGCATATCATGTCGTACCGGCCTTGCACAATTACGGCGGGAATGCCCTCAAGCCGCGCCAAATTGGCCCGTATCCACCCGTCATGCTCAAGAAAGCCCGCATGGGCAAAATAGTGGTTCTCCAGCCGGGCAAAGGCGCGCGCGTACTCGCCGTTCGGCTCTCCCGATTGGCCCTGGCTTCCGACCGACGCCAACGCATTTTCCCACGCCGCCCAGGCACGCGCAAACCGGGTCTGCTCTTGAATCGGTGTATCAAACAGGCGTTTCGCATAAGCCCCGATCAGGTCGCTCCGCTCTCCCTCTGGAATGACCTTGGCAAACCGCGCCCATTGGTCCGGCCAGAATGCCCCGGCGCCGCCACCATAGAACCAATCCAGTTCTCGCTGCTCCATGAGAAAGACGCCGCGCAGGAAAAGCTGCGCCACCGTCTCCGGGTGCTGGATCGCGTAGATCAGGCCCAGGGTCGCCCCCCAAGAGCCGCCGAATACGGCCCAACGGTCGATCCCCAGAAGGGTCCGAAGATGTTCGATGTCGTGGACCAGGTGCCAGGTGGTATTGTCCTGAATGCTGGCATGGGGCCGCGACCGGCCGCAGCCGCGCTGATCGAACAAGATCACGCGCCAAATGGCGGGATCAAAGAACCGCCGCATCATGGGGCTACACCCCCCACCAGGCCCCCCATGCAGAACGACGACGGGCAGCCCTTCTGGATTGCCGCACTGCTCCATATAGATTTTGTGACCATCGCCCACGTCGACCATACGCTGATCGTACGGATCAACGGGCGGATACAGCGCGTTCGCCGTGGTCTTGTGCGGGTTTCGGTCCATAACCAACCTATATAGGAGGAGATGGCCCAGCCACCATGCCCTTCGCATCCGGAGCGCCCATGACGACGACAATTGATGACGCAGAGATCGAGAAATTCCAGGCCATGGCCGCGGAATGGTGGGACCCTGAGGGTAAGTTCAAACCTCTGCATATGCTGAACCCCTGCCGCCTGGGATACATCACCGCACAGATCGCCGGTGAGTTCGGGCGTGATCTGGATGCGCCCGCCCCGTTTGAGGGGTTACGCATCCTGGATATCGGGTGCGGCGGCGGCCTTCTGGCCGAGCCAATGGCCCGCTTGGGCGCCACGGTCGTCGGGGTGGATGCGTCCGGCGACAGCATCCCCGTGGCCCGCGCCCACGCGGCGCAGATGGGGTTAGAGATCGACTATCGCCATACGTCTGCCGAGGCGTTGATCTCGGAGGGGGAGCCGCCGTTCGACGTCGTTCTCAATATGGAAGTGGTGGAGCATGTGGCCGACCCGTTGGCCTACCTGACCGCCTGTCAGACGCTGCTGACACCGGGTGGGCTGATGCTTTGCTCCACGATCAATCGCAACGCCAAAAGCTTTGCCATAGCCATCGTCGGCGCAGAACACGTGATGCGGTGGCTGCCCAAAGGGACCCATGACTGGTCGAAATTCATCACGCCGGATGAGTTGTCCGACCTGGTCGCGCGATCGGGTCTGCGGGTGGTTGATCGGACGGGGTTTGTCTTTAACCCTATCTTTTGGTCCTGGAGCTTGTCTGCAAGCGACCTTTCGGTGAACTACGTCACCGCCAGCGTCAAACCTGGTTAAGACCTGCCGTAGCGGGCCATGAACGTCTCGACAGCGCCATCTATCACGCGCTTTCGATCTTCCTCTGTGATTGGCCCGCCAATGTTGAACACGCAGCGCGCAAATAGGTCGGCCTTGCACAACTCCGCAAACTGGTCGGCGGCCAATTCGAAATCCGCGATCACCAACGCGTCGGCGGCAACGGCTTCGCGGAAATATTCCACCATACGCTCTCGGAACAGCGCGGGTCCGGTTTCATAGAACTCTTGGCCCAACTCCGGAAACCGATCCGACTCTGCCACGCACATGCGGAAAATGCTTTGCCCGAAATCCGATAGGAAAAAGCCCAGCATCCGTTCCGCGGCGATGCACAAAACCTCGCGCGGGCTGGCTTGGTGCAAAAGGATGGTGTCTGCTTCTTCGATCTGCGCGTGGCACTCGGCCTTGGCCACTTCCATGAAAAGAAGCTTCTTATCCGCGAAGTAGCTATAAAGAGTGGCTTTTGATACGCCAGCGGCCCGTGCGATGGCATCAACGCTCGCCCCTTCATACCCGTCAGCCATGAAAACGGTCCTGGCTCCGTCCAGAACCTGGTCGAACTTACGCCCCTTTTTGACTGGCGTCACATCGTTCATTCCGCACCCTTTTGGGGCAAAATAGCCTGCGGTGGCGGGTTCGTACAAGGTCAGATGCGGGGTGCCCTTAGGACATGAAGCGGGCCGACCCGCATTTGGATCGGCCCGCAAAGAACCCGCCGGGGGAGGGAGCGAGTTCAATTATCGCCCATCATCTTGGTGATCTGGGCTAGGGTGAAGACGCCGCATTCTGCGCCGCTGAGACCTGCGGAGTATTCAAGCTGGGTGCAGTTCCCGGGCGTGCTGATGACGTTGCGACCAGAGACGGTGACTTGCGGCGAAACCTGGCTCCAGCCGTCATCGTCAATATCGACAACAAGGCCAGTTTCCTCGGTTGCGGGCACCATCTTCCAACCGTCGTCGTCAATGTCGAGACGATCAGCAAAGGCCGGTGCAGCCAACAGTGTCGCAGTCACAGCGGTAAGGAAAAATCGTGTCATGTCGGTCTCTCTCTAAAAATGAACCGAACCGTTCAGTTCATATTACTGACGTAAGGTCATGGTCCCAGGCCTTCAAGGCTAAAAGTAAACTAAACCGTTCATTTTTGCAGAGAGGGTGGCGCCCCTTGCGCACAAAAGACCGTCGGCCCCAAGTCGATGCCCTCGCTGGACTCCCCGTTGGGCGAGCGATAGCCGTCGCCCATGCTCGCGATCTTTCTGAAGACATTGCCGTTCTTCGCGCTCATCGGCCTTGGCTACCTTGCAGGCCGCACGCGGTTCTTCAGCGAAGAGGCGACGGCCTACCTGACCAAGTTTGTCTTTTTCTTCGCGCTGTCCGCCATGCTGTTCAATTTCGCGGCAAATCTCACCCTAGAGGAGATCTTGGACTGGCGCTTTATCACGGCCTACCTCTGGGGCTGCGGCATGGTTTACTTGGTCGCGACCGCGGTGGGGTTTTTCCGCGGTCTCTCCGTGGCGGAGGCCGCGGTAGAGGCGCAGGTGGCGGTCATTGGCAATGTCGGATTTCTCGGCATCCCTATGTTCGTCCTTCTGCTCGGACCGCAAAGCGCGGGTCCCATGTTGATGGTCTTGGCGACGGACCTGATCGTCTTTTCCTCGCTTATCGTCATCTTGATCACCGGCTCTCGCGAGAGGCGCATATCGGTTCAGACGCTCAAAACGGTCAGCTTGGGTCTGGTGAAAAACCCCATGATCGTCTCGATCAGCGCAGGCATTGCCTGGTCCTACACGGGGCGCGACCTTTGGCAGCCGGTCAATGAGTTCCTGTCGATCCTCGGGGCGGCCGCCACGCCCGGGGCTTTGTTCGCAATCGGGGCCAGTCTTGCAACCAAAACGGCAGAGCGTCTGTCGGTGGCGGGGTGGCTGACGTTCTGCAAACTGATCCTTCACCCCGCCGCGGTGGCCCTATCCGCGTTCATTCTGTTTCCCGTGGCCGATCCGTTCGCGGCAACCGTCATGATCGCTGCGGCAGCTTTGCCAGTGGCGGGCAACGTCTTCATGCTGGCGCAACATTACGGGGTTGCGGCCCATCGCGTGTCGGCGGCAATTCTAGTATCGACCGCTGTATCCATTGTAACCGTGTCCATCATCATCGCCCTACTGACCGGAGAGACTTGAGAATGAAAACCGAATCCGAGAACCGCTGCTTTGGCGGGCGTCAGGGCGTCTATACCCATTCATCCGAGGCGACCGGGACCGACATGACCTTCGGCCTATTCCTGCCGGAGGGGGTCCCTCAGCCGCCCGTTCTTTGGTACCTGTCCGGCCTGACCTGCACCCATGAGAACGCGATGACCAAGGCCGGCTTGCAAGCATGGGCGTCCGAGGCGGGCATGGCGATTGTCTTTCCAGACACGTCGCCCCGGGGCGACACCGTTGCAGATGCCGATGGGTACGACATGGGCCAAGGCGCGGGCTTCTATGTCGATGCCACCCAAAATCCGTGGGCTCCGCATTTTCAGATGGAAAGCTATATCACCGCTGATTTGCCCGAGTTGATCTTCGCGGCCTTCGATCTTGACGCCACCCGCCAGGCGATCACCGGTCATTCCATGGGCGGCCACGGGGCCCTCACGCTCGCCATGAAGCACCCGGGGCGGTACACGTCCGTGTCGGCGTTCGCGCCCATTTGCAACCCATCCGAAAGCGATTGGGGCACGCCCCAACTGTCGGCCTATACCGGGGACCCTGCCGCCCATGACGCCACGGTTCTGTTGTGCGAACGGGGAATAGATGCGCCGTTGCTGATCGATACCGGCACCAAGGATCAGTTCCGGGACAAGCTGGGCACCACGGCCTTCGCCGCCGCCTTGGCAGAAACCCATACGCCCGCAATCCTGCGCCAACAGGCAGGCTACGACCACAGCTATTTCTTCGTGTCGACCTTCGCCGCCGACCACGTGGCCTTCCACGCAGAGAACTTGGCATGACCAAACTGGTCATCTTCGACATCGGCAACGTCCTGATCGAATGGCAGCCAGAACGGTTCTATGACCGCACCATCGGCGAAAACCGCCGTGTCGCGATGTTTTCCGAAGTGGATCTGCACGGCATGAACGACCGCGTCGACCTGGGCGAGGGGTTCCGGGACATCATCTACGACACCGCCGAGACCTACCCGAACTGGCGCACCGAAATTCGGATGTGGCACGACAATTGGCTGGAACTGGCAAGCCCGGTGATCGACCATTCCGTCCGCCTGATGCGCCGCCTGCGTGACAAGGGCGTCCCGGTCCATGCCTTGACGAATTTCGGGATCGAAAGCTTTGCTTACGCACAGCAGCATTTCGACTTCCTTAACGAGTTCGATCAAACGCACGTTTCTGGCCATATGCGTGTGATCAAGCCCGCCGACCGGATCTATGCCATGGTAGAGGAAGCGACAGGTCATGCAGGGCCAGACATCCTGTTCACCGACGACCGCCCGGCAAACATAGACGCTGCGCTGTCCCGCGGATGGGGCGCCCATTTGTTTGACGCGCCGCAGGGTTGGGCAGACCGGTTGGTGTCGGAGGGGCTGTTGACCGAAGCAGAGGCCACATGACCCCATTATTCATCGGCCCAGAGGTGGAGGCTCGGCTGGATTGGTTGGCCCTCACGCGCGCCTTGGCTGATGGGCATCGGCGTCCCAAGGCCGAAATCGGGGATACGTTCCTTTACCGCGATCCCGACACCCTGCTCAGCCGGTCGGCTTGGATCGACGGGCTGGGGGCGCTGGTCAAGACGGCCACGGTCTTTCCGGGCAACGCCACGGCGGGCAAACCGACCATTGGCGGCGCGGTGTCCCTCTTTTCGGACCAGGACGGAACGCTTGCGGCGATGTTGGATTTCGGCTTGGTCACCAAGTGGAAGACCGCCGGGGACAGCCTTTTGGCCGCCACGCGCTTGGCGCGCCCGGACAGCCGGACCATTTTGATCGTGGGGTCCGGCACCGTCGCTCGGTCGCTGGTGTCGGCCTATGCCGCGGCGTTTCCCGCGGCGCAGTTCCTGATCTGGTCCCGGACGCCCGGCAATGCGGACCGCTTGGCCAAGGCGACGGGGGCTGTTGCAATGGCAAGCCTTCAGGACGCCGTTGCCAGGGCGGATATCGTGTCATGCGCCACAATGTCGTCTGACCCGGTATTGAACGGCGCGTGGTTGCGCCCGGGCCAACATATTGACCTGATCGGCGCCTATCGCCCCGACATGAGAGAGGTGGACGATATCGCGCTGCTGAACGCGCGCATTTTCGTCGATGCCCGCGACACGACCCTGGATCATATCGGCGAGTTGAAGATCCCGCTGTCTACCGGAGCGATTTCGCGCGCGGATGTGTTGGCCGATTACTACGATGGGGATCAGATGCGCCGCCAGTCGGAAGAGGAAATCACCCTGTTCAAGAATGGCGGCGGCGCGCATTTGGACCTGATGACGGCGCGCTACATTCTGGAGGCAAGCGCTGGCGAAGCGTGACCTAAAGCAGCCCTTCGGACCGAAAGGACAGCTCCGTCGCTTTGCCGACGATCAGGTGGTCATGCAGGATCAGGCCCAGAACCTCTGCCGCGTCCCGGATGGCATAGGTCATCCGAATATCCGCCTCCGACGGCGTAGGGTCGCCTGACGGGTGATTGTGGACCAAGATCATGGCCGAGGCGTTCAATTCCAATGCGCGCTTGACCACTTCGCGGGGATAGACCGGAACGTGATCTACCGTGCCCTCGGCCAATTCCTCGTCGGCGATCAACACGTTCTTCCGATCCAGATATAGGACGCGAAACCGCTCCAACCCCTGGTGGGACATGGCCGTCTGCAGATACTCCAAAAGCGCATCCCAAGAGGATAGGACCGGTTTGTTGATGATCTTGGCCCGCGCCATGCGGTGGGCCACAGCCTCCATGATCTTGAGTTGCGCGATCACCGCATGCCCGACGCCGTTGATCTCTGCCAGGCGGGGGACGGGGGCCGCCATCACGCGGTTCAGGTCCCCAAAGGCCAGCAACAGGCGCTTGGCCAGGGGCTTGGTATCCCCGCGGGGAAGCGCGCGAAAAAGGACCAATTCCAGCAGCTCATAATCCGGCATGGCGGTGGCGCCACCTTGTAAGAATCGTTCCCGCAGCCGGGCGCGATGCTTCAGACGGTGGTCCGGTTCTTCATCCGCTGGCATGGGCAAGGGCGGCGGCCCACTGGGTGGGCTGATGGGCTGGATGTTCCCCGAAAAGAGGTCCGCCATGGGGCCTTCACCGAAGGCCGAAGTCTTATCATGGTTCGACATGTCCCACTGTCTGCGTCACCAGCAGTAAACAGGACGTTAACGGAAGGCGCTTAGCCTGCCCAAGTCGGATGATAGCGTCCGCCGGGCGACAGCGTGAAAATGTCAGCCCCGGTCGCGGTGACGCCGATGGAATGTTCAAACTGCGCCGACAGGGACTTGTCCCGCGTCACCGCGGTCCAATCATCGGCCAGAACTTTGGTTTCCGGGCGGCCCAAATTCACCATCGGCTCAATGGTAAAGAACATCCCTTCCTCCAGGACGGGACCCGTTCCGGGGCGCCCGTAATGCAAGACATTGGGCGGGGCATGGAACACGCGACCCAACCCGTGCCCACAGAAGTCGCGGACCACGGACATACGATGGGCTTCCACATAGGCTTGGATGGCGTAACCAATATCGCCGAACGTGTTGCCCGGTTTGACTGCTTCGATGCCCTTGAACAGGGCGTCATGGGTCACCTGGATCAGCCGTTCTGCCTTTCGGTTGGGTGCGCCCGCCACATACATCCGCGACGTATCGCCGAACCACCCATCCACAATGACGGTGACGTCGATGTTCAGAATGTCCCCGGTCTTGAGGACCTTGCTGCCGGGGATCCCGTGGCACACCACGTGGTTCACACTGATACAAGAGGCGTGCTGGTACCCCTTGTACCCGATCGTGGCCGAAGTGGCCCCCGCCTCAGACACCCATTTGGTGATCAGGTCGTTCAAATCGCCCGTCGTGGCGCCTGGCACCACATGGTCGGCAATTCGGTCCAAGATGTCTGCCGCGCCCTGCCCTGCCAAACGCATGCCCGTAAAATCCGTGTCATCATGGATGCGGATTCCGTCTCGGGTCAGTCTGCCGCGATGTTCGTCCAAAACACGTCTCCGGGTCGCTTGGCCGCGATATAGTGCCGATTGTCTGACTTATCCACCAGCCAAAGGGATTGGTGATCCGATCACGATTTCCTCGGTGGAGATGCGTGTCCCCATGCAGATCGCTTCGACCCCAGTCCGGCGCGCCTCGGCATAGGCTTTGGCGTAGCCGGGGTCGAGGTCTTGGGCCAAGGCAAACGCGTCACAATCGGTGCGTTGCACCAGGTACAGCATCACCGCGCGATGGCCTCCTGCCACCATTAGGGACAATTCCCGCAGGTGCTTGGCCCCCCGTTCGGTCACGCAGTCGGGAAATTCGGCCAATGTGCTATCGCGCCGGAGGTGGACGTTCTTCACCTCCACATAGGCGTCGGGCAGGCCGTCTTCCGTCAGGAGGAAGTCAACGCGGCTTCGGGTGCCGTATTTGACCTCTGCCCGAACAGTGCCATAGCTTTCCAACCCGGGAACATGGCCCGCGCGCAGGGCCTCCCCGACCACGCGGTTGGGGACGGACGTGTCGATGCCGGCCATATGCCCATCTTCCAACTCCACCAGCCGCCAGCCGTAGTCGAGTTTCTTCTTGGGGTCGTCATTGGGCTCCAGCCAGATGCGCCGACCCGGTTGGTTCAGCCCCAGCATCGCGCCAGAGTTTGGGCAATGGGCCACCACGTGCCGCCCGTCCTCCAACACGGCATCGCTCAGGAACCGCTTATAGCGACGCACCAGGGTCGCAGGCACAAGGGGGGTGGCAAAGCGCATGGCGAAAAATCCACGGTTGACGCGCCGGACGAATGCCTGGGGTGGGCAGGGCTTGCAAGTCCCCTGGGCCGTTGCGGTGGCGATGGCGCTGGACAATGAAATTTGCAAATGCCCTGGTCGGTCCGCGCCCAAAGACCAAATCAACGGCCAGGACCGGAGTTGGAGAAGACCATGAAGAACCCCACCGCCGCCATGCTTGTCATCGGGGATGAGATCCTGTCGGGCCGGACCCGCGACGCCAATATGCATTATCTGGCAGGGCGTCTGACAGAGCATGGGATTGACCTGAAAGAGGTCCGCATCGTCTCGGACGACCATGACGGGATCGTTGCCGCGCTGAACGCGCTGCGGGGGGCCTGGGACCAAGTGTTCACGTCCGGGGGTATTGGCCCGACCCATGACGACATCACGGCAGATGCCGTTGCGGCCGCCTTTGGCGTCCATGTGGATGTACGCGACGATGCCCGTGCTCTGCTGGAGGCGCACTACAAGCGCAGCGGAGGGGAGCTGAATGCCGCCCGTCTGCGCATGGCGCGGATCCCGGACGGCGCCTGCCTCATCGACAACCCGGTCAGCACGGCGCCCGGCTTCACCCTGGGCAATGTGCATGTGATGGCGGGGGTGCCTTCCATCTTTCAGGCCATGGTCGCGTCCGTCCTGCCAAGCTTGACGGGCGGCGCCCCCTTGCTGAGCACGACCACGCGCATTGATCGTGGCGAAGGCGACATCGCGGCGCCTTTGGCGGCCCTGGCGGAGCGTTATGGCGCGTTGTCCATCGGGTGTTACCCGTTCCAAAAGGATGGGAAGTTTGGGGCGAATGTGGTGATCCGGGGCCAGGACAAAGATCTGTTGGCCGATGCGACAGCGGCTTTGCGCGCGGAATTCGCCATGGCGGTGGTGGGGGATCCGGCCTGACGGGCCGCGCCCTTGAGGTCGGCTTCGCGTTGCGCGTATCGTCTGGCGCGGACCCAAAGATGACTGATTGGCAAACCCTCATTGACGCCTGCTGGCCTGCGGAAAATGTCCTGCGGCAGGGGCCGTGGACCATTCGCGTGACCCATGGCGCTGGCAGTCGCGTCTCAGCCATCTCGGGCGATGTGCCCGCCGCCATTTCGGAGGCGGAGGCAGCAACCCGCGCCGCCGGACAAGCGCCGAATTTCATCCTTTGGCCCGAACAAACCGCCATGGATGACGCGCTGGCCCGGCGCGGCTATGGGGTTGAGGACAGCGTGACCATCTGGTGGCACCCCGTGGCCCCCCTGACGACGGCGCCGATGCCCTATGCCACGGCCTTCACCATCTGGCCGCCCCTGCAGATCATGCGCGACCTGTGGCAGGAGGGGCAGATTTCCGCCGCGCGCCAAGCCGTCATGGCCCGCGCGGCCAACCCGGCCGGCATCTTGGCGCGGGTGAACGACCGGGCTGCGGGTGCGGGGTTCGTGGCGGCCCATGGGGACACCGCCATGCTGTCTGCCATTGAGGTGTCGCCCAAACATCGCCGCAAAGGCGTGGCAGGCAACATTCTGCGCGCGGCGGCGCATTGGGCCAAGGACCAAGGGTGCAGCCGGATCGCACTTATCGCCGCAGATACCAATGTCGCGGCCCACAAGACTTATGCTTCCCACGGCATGCAAGCGGTGGCAGGCTATCACTATCGCCGCCTGCCGGAGTGAACATGGCCGACCCGCCCACTGCCTTGGACCTGCCGTCACTGGACCCTCTGCCGCCAGAGACGCAAAAATACTTCGATATCTGTGTCGAAAAACTCGGCTTCGTGCCCAATGTCCTGCGGGCCTATGCGTTCGACGTGGACAAGCTGAACGCGTTTACGGCCCTTTATAACGATCTGATGCTGGCGCCTTCGGGCTTGTCCAAGTTGGAACGGGAAATGATCGCCGTCGCGGTCAGCGCCGAAAACCGGTGTTTCTACTGCTTGGTCGCCCATGGGGCGGCGGTGCGACAGCTTTCAGGCGACCCCGCCTTGGGAGAGATGATCGCCATGAACTACCGCGTGGCGCCGTTGACGCCGCGCCAAATGGCCATGCTGGATTTTGCAGTGTTGATGACCAAGGCGTCGGCCACGATCCAAGACGCGGACCGTGCGGTGCTGCGTGGACATGGGCTATCGGACCGTGACATTTGGGACCTGGCCGCAGTGGCGTCGTTTTTCAACATGTCCAACCGGATGGCGTCGGCCATCGCCATGGCGCCCAATGCCGAATACCACGGGCAAGCGCGGTGATCCGAGCAATCGTTGCCTTCTTCACCACGGCGATGGCTGCGTCGGCGGCGGGCCTGACGCTTCCGCCGGGCACGACCGAAACCTTTGCGGAGGCCCGCGCCCTCACCACCTACCGCGTGGCCACAGGCGCCTATGACGACGGCGTTCCGTTCGAAGCCGTAGACGGCGCGTTTGCGCGTCGCATCTTGCAGATGACGGCCCAGGACAGGACACCGCTCGAACTGCTGCGCCCGTTGCAACGGCAATTAGAGGCCGAGGGCTATGAGACGGTGTTCACCTGCGCGACCCGCGCCTGTGGTGGCTTTGACTTTCGGTTCGAAATTGATGTGACGCCCGCGCCCGATATGTTCGTGGATCTGGCCGACTACCGCTATTACGCCGCCCGTAAGGGGCCGGCCTGGATCACCTTCGTGGTCAGCACATCCGGTGACGTAGCCTATATCCAGGAAACACGAATTGGTCCGCCCGGCGACATTCCGCCCGTGAAAAGCGCGTCCGCCCCCGCGCCGCAAGTGATCGTCTTAGACGGGGCCGACGTGGTGGAAACGTTGGTGGCCAATGGGCGGGCCGTTTTGGCCGATCTGACGTTTGAGACCGGATCGACCGCCCTGGCGGAGGGTGATTATCCCTCCCTACGGGCTTTGGCGGCCTTCCTGCGCGACAACCCGCAGACGACTATCGCCCTGGTGGGCCATACGGACGCAGAAGGGGGGGCTGAGGGGAACATGGCCATCTCCAACGCGCGCGCGAACAGTGCCAAGGCCGTGCTCACCGACGCTTACGGCATCGCCACTGGGCGGGTGGACACCCACGGGGTCGGGTTCTTTGCGCCAGTTGCGCCGAACGATACCGAAGCCGGAAGACAGGTAAACCGGCGCGTGGAAGTCGTCATCACCTCAACGCAGTGACGTGGCGCCCTACGCCAAAAGGACCAACGCCCACCCAGCCACGCCGATCTGCACCAGTTGCAAGGCCACAGACGCGCCGTGGAGCCAGTTGAACGCCGCCTTGTCGCCGCGGTCTGTGGCGGCGTTGATCCGCGCCATCAAGTCTTGCCGGGCGTAAATCGTGCTCAGAAAGATCGTGGCGAACAACGCTGCGGCCAAGTGAGACACCAATAGCGCCAAGCCCGCCGCGACCGCCGACAACCCGATGACCGCCAAGTAATAATATGGGAACGTCCCGCGCAGCAAAGGGCGCACGCGGTCCATTGGCAGTTGCGCAAACAGCACGGGGGCGAACCCGAAGCTATAGAACACCATGCCGCCGAACAGAACCGCGCCTGTCAAAAGGGCTAGGATTGTCATTGTGACCTCCGCATCTTTACCAGTCTGGAGTTAGACGCGGGACGGCATCCCTCAAGCGGTCACCCTGCCGCATCCGACCTGCCGACGGCCGGGCAAAGAAAAAGGCGGTGCCGATCAAATCGGACACCGCCAGTTGGGGAGGGATCTTGTCTGGGCCTTACCAGTCGCCGGGGCCCCGGTCGCGGAAGCTGTCTACGAGGAAGTCGATGAAGGCGCGGACCTTCGGCTGGGTGTAGCGGCCGGGCGGATAGACCGCGTAGATGCCTTGGGTTTCGGGGGCGTGACCTTCGATTGCTGGAACCAACTGGCCGTCCTTCATGGCATCCGCGTAAAGGAAGCTGGGAAGGAACGCGATGCCAAGGCCATTCACGGCAGCGTTCAGCAGGGATTGCCCATCGTTGACCGTCAGCCAACCCGCGGACCGCACCTGACGCTTTTCGCCCGAGGGGGCGGTCAGCTTCCAGACGGAACCGTTTGCCTGATTGGAATAGTGCAGCAGCTTATGTTCATTCAGGTCGTCGATCCGCATCGGGCGACCGTATTCTTCCAAGTAGCCGGGCGAGGCGATCATCTGCTTATGCGTCTCGGCCAGTTTCCGGGCGCGGAGGGAACTGTCCTCCAAATCGCCAATGCGCACGGCCAGGTCGAACCCTTCGGAAATCAGTTCCACGTACCGATTGTTGAGGACCATGTTGACCGTGATGTCCGGATATTCATGGAGGAATGTCCCGAGGATCGGGGACAGGTGATTTACACCGAAATCGGTCGCAACCGACACGCGAAGCACGCCAGACGGGGCGCTTTGCATGGCCGTGACCAGGGCGTCGGCCTCGCCGGCGTCATTCAAAACGCGCCGGGCGCGGTCGTAATACGCAAGGCCGATTTCTGTCGGACTGACCCGCCGGGTGGTCCGGTTGAGGAGGCGCGCCCCAAGACGGGTTTCAAGCGACGAGACATGTTTCGAAACGGCAGATTTCGAGATGCCCAGCTTTTTAGCTGCGTCGGTGAAGCCCCCTTGATCCACAACTGTGGCGAAGGCTTCCATTTCAGACAAACGATCCATTGAGCGGGCCTTTCGGCGTTCTTTCGGTTGCCGACTGAGATGACCGGACATTGGGGCAAGACCGTGCCGAAGCCCGGCCAATCCTGGGATGCTTTCGGGATTTTAGCGGGGCAGGAAACGACGAATTCAGGGCAATTTTACCGATTCCAAGGCAAAGCCCCCTATAAATAAGGCGTTTACCATTTGCCGCTACGACAATGACATGAGCTACGCCAGATTGAGTCGCCGAACCACGTCAATGCCCGCAGCGTTCCGCGCGGACCATTCTCGCACATATTACCGGGACAGGATGCTATGTCCCATCGGACATGGAATTGATGCCGGTCTGACCGATTTGGCCCAGGCCGTTCTTTCCCTTGCACGCGCGGGCGACCCTGCCGGAGTGACGCTTGCGTCAAACATGGACCTGCGCGATGTGTTGGATGATGCGATTGACCTTCTTCGCCCGATCCTGAGGCAAAGGGGCATCTGGCTCACCTATCGCGCCCCGCCTGTCGCCCTGCACATTCTTGCGAACCGCCCGACCCTGTCGCTTCTGCTGCCATGCCTCCTGAAGGACTCGCTGTCGCTTTGCGCCGGTCAACGCAGCCATCTGACGCTGTCGGCCCACGTCACCGATGCCGTGACCCTGACCCTCTGCTCAGAGGAGGTTTCGACGCATAAGCGGCCGGGCACCCTGTCGGAGTATCCAGCGCGCCTGTCCCAATTGGGCGGGACCCTCACCTTTCCCGCCGCCCCAAGCGCAACGCTGTTCTGGCTCAGCTTCCCCGTTGATGGCACGGGGCCGGACCAACACCCCACCTTCAGAGCGTCGCGGCCAGACGTGCTGCCTGGTCTATCGCGCGCTTAGCATCCAACTCTGCCGCGACATCCGCCCCGCCGATCACGTGGCAGGGGATGTCGCGCGCGGCCAGCGCGTCGGCCAGGCGCCGCTCTGGGACCTGTCCGGCGCATAGGACGACCGTATCTGCCTTGATCACCTGCGGCGTGTCGGCCACACGGATTTCCAGACCCTCCGACGTGATCCGTTCATAATGCGCGCCCGGGATCATCTGGACCTTTTTCATGGCCAAAGCTGCGCGGTGAATCCACCCGGTCGTCTTGCCCAGCCGCTTGCCCAGTTTTTCCGATTTCCGTTGCAGCAGGGTAATCTGACGGGCGGCGGGTTCGGGCTGCGGCCCCTCGGGGGCCAGCCCGCCTCGGTCTGCGGCGGGGTCACTGACCCCCCATTCCCGCAGCCAGGTGTCCAAGTCTTCGGTTGGGCTTTCGCCGTCATGGGCCAGAAACTCCGCGACGTCGAAGCCAATGCCACCGGCGCCCACCAGGGCCACCCGGTCCCCAACGGGGGCTTTGTCGCGCAACACGTCGATGTAGCTGAGGACGTTCTGTCCGTCTTGCCCCTCGATCTCTGGGTCCCGGGGCAGGACGCCCGTGGCAATGACCACATCGTCCGCCTGCGCAAGATCATCGACCGAGGGGGCCACGCCCAATCGCAGATCAATTGCCGGATGATCCACCATGCGGGCCATCCAGTCGACCAGCCCCACAAACTCTTCCTTACCAGGGATGACCTTGGCCATGTTCAACTGTCCGCCCACACGGTCCGCTTTATCCCAAAGGGTGACCCGGTGCCCGCGTTGCGCCGCGATCATCGCAACAGTCGTGCCTGCCGCCCCTGCACCGACGACAGCGACATGCCGTGGCGCATCGGCCGGGGCATAGGTCAGTTCCGTCTCGTGGCAGGCGCGCGGGTTTACCAGGCAAGAACTGATCTTGCCACCAAAGGTGTGGTCCAGGCAGGCTTGGTTACAGGCAATGCAAGGGGCGATTTCATCCGCGCGCCCCTCCGCTGCCTTTTGGACGAAATTCGCATCGGCCAGGAACGGGCGCGCCATGGACACCATGTCCGCGCAGCCATCGGCCAACACGCTTTCGGCCACATCGGGCATGTTGATCCGGTTGGACGTGACGATCGGGATCGCGACCTCTCCCATCAGTTTCTTCGTCACCCATGTGAACGCCCGCCGCGGGACACTGGTGGCGATCGTGGGCACCCGCGCTTCGTGCCAGCCGATGCCGGTGTTGAGTATGGTGGCGCCCGCGGCCTCGATCTTTTTGGCCAGTTGCACGACTTCCGCCCAGGTTTGGCCCTTGGGGATCAGGTCAATCATGCTCAGCCGGTAGATGACGATGAAATCGGGGCCGACCGCTTCTCGGACGCGGCGCACCACGTCGACAGGCAGGCGCTGTCGGTTCTCTACGCTGCCGCCCCAGGCATCCGTCCGGCGGTTGGTATGTTCGACCAAGAACTGGTTCAAGAAGTACCCTTCAGAGCCCATGATCTCGACCCCGTCATAGCCCGCGTCCCGGGCGCGCAGGGCGGCGGTCGTGATATCGGCGATCTGCTTTTCGATCCCTTCCGCATCCAGCTCGGTCGGGGGAAACGGCGATATCGGCGATTTGATCGCCGAGGGGGCGACACAAGTGGGCGCATAGGCATAGCGCCCCGCATGGAGGATCTGCATGGCAATCTTGCCACCGGCGCCGTGGACGCGGTCGGTGACGATGCGGTGGTTGGCGATGTCCTGATCGGTGAACAGCCCCGCCGCACCAGGCAGGACCGCCCCTTCGGTATTGGGCGCCATCCCACCCGTGACCATCAGGGCGACGCCGCCCGCGGCGCGTTCCGCATAGAAGGTGGCGACACGGTTCCAGTCCCGCGTCTCCTCCAGCCCGGTATGCATGGACCCCATCAAGACGCGGTTCTTCAACGTCGTGAAGCCCAAATCCAGCGGCGCCAGAAGATGCGGATACTCAGTCATGGCGGTGCCTCCCTCAGTGTAATCCTGCCCGTGGCGCGTATCCATGTCACCCAGGAACGCAGCGTCACGACGGACCTCGCACCGGGTCCGCCTATTCCTGGGAAAAGACGTGGCGCCGAAATGCGGCCTTCAGCAACGCCACCTCGGCCCGCAGCGCGTCCAGTTCGGCCCGCATATCCACCGGCGCGTCCAGCCCTGCGATGATCGTGACGGAATCCAGGACCGCCTCATTGGGGCCCACGATCAGAACCGTGCGTGTCCCCTCGCTCAGAACGGCGGTGCCCAGGTCGCCGTCCACCTGCCATTGACCGTCCGCGCCATCCACGGGGGCGGGCGTCAGATGGCCGAGGACGTCGCCGTCCAGGATCATCCGCAGGGCAGGTGGATCTCCGGTCCCGACCAACAGGCCACGATATTGCCCAGACAGCAAAGACACACGGTGCAAAACCCAATCCATGGCCTTCTCCTTCAGATATCGGCGCGGGGACGGCGCGTGACGGTCACATCTTCGATGCGGACCATGTTCATGGCGGGCTTTTCAAAGATCAGGTCGATCCACGCATTCTCCAGCTTGGCTGGCTTGATATCATGGAACCCCAGATCGAATTCTGCCGAAACGGGGCTGTCCGGGCGCTCTCCGGGTAGAAGCTCGCTGACCAATTGTTCGACATTGGGACCTTGGCGGATATTGAGCCGGGCGAAGATTTCGGCCTGCCGTTCCATGCGCAGGTGTGTAGACAAGATGACGATGTGGCTGCGTTGCAAGGTGCCCCCCCCTTCCGGGGGCAAATCCATGGCCAGCGACAGAAAACTGCCCTGAAATCCCAGGGCATCCAGCGTAAGGACGAATGGCGCCTTTGCTTGCGGGTCCGTCGTGCGACTTTGGCGGAGGGTGATCTCAGATAGGGGGCAGTCATGGAACAGGCGGATGCCTTCGCCCAACTGCGTTCCCCCCTCGGCGCCCGCAATGGCCGTGGGGTGCATGGCCGTCGCCCAAGGTGTCGCGCGCCAGGCCCAGTCGCATTGCGGTGGGCGCGCAATCCCGTCCTGGCCCAGCCGTGGCCCAAGCAGCCGACGATCGGCCGCTTCGGCCAGGCCTTGGGCGTGGCGGGCCACTTGGCGGGCAACCGGGGCCAAGTCGGCCAATTGATCGCTGGACATGTTCCCGCCCTTGGCCGCCGTCTTCTGCCAGAGGCCTAAGGCGCGGCGGGATCGCAACGCCTCCATCAATCCGGGGAGCTTGTCCGCCATGGCGGCCTACAGGTCCATATAGATGTGCGCCTCGCCCTTGGCACCCGGATGCGTCGGCGCCCCATCCTTCGCGGACCCCACAAGCTGCGCATACTTATAGAGCGCGCCGGACGCATAGATCGTCTGACGTGGCCCGGCCCAATCGGCTTTGCGCGCCGCTAACTCCGCGTCGGTCAGTGCGACAGAGATTGTCCCCTCGATCGCGTTTAGCGTGATCACATCGCCGTTTTTCAGCATGCCGATGGGGCCGCCATGGGCGGCCTCTGGCCCCACATGGCCCACACAGAAGCCTCGCGTCGCGCCGGAAAAGCGGCCATCTGTGATCAGCGCGACCTTCTTGCCCATGCCTTGGCCCGACAGGGCCGCCGTGGTGGCCAGCATCTCCCGCATGCCGGGGCCACCCGCCGGACCCTCATTGCGGATGACCAGTACTTCGCCTTCATCGTACTGCCGCGCTTTGACGGCCTCGAACGCGTCCTCTTCACATTCGAATACGCGGGCGGGTCCGGTGAAAATCTGGTGCTGTTGCTCCATCCCGGCGACTTTGACGATGGCACCATCGGGCGCCAGGTTGCCCTTCAGGCCCACGACGCCGCCGGTTTTCGTTAGCGGGGTTTCGATGGGGTAGATGACGCGCCCGTCGGCATCGCCCTTCACCTCGTCCAGCACCTCGCCCATGGTTTTGCCCGTGGCGGTGATGCACTCCTCGTGGATCAGACCCGCCTTGCGCAGCTCTTTCATGACGACGGGGACGCCACCCGCCTCGTACAGGTCTTTGGCCACGTATTGCCCGCCGGGTTTCAGGTCGACGAAATATGGCGTTTCGCGGAAGATGTCGCACACGTCCCCAAGGCTGAAATCAATGCCGGCCTCATGGGCGATGGCCGGCAAGTGCAGTCCCGCATTGGTCGACCCGCCAGTGCAGGCAACCACCCGCGCCGCGTTTTCCAGCGACTTCCGGGTCACCACATCGCGGGCGCGGATGTTTTTCTCGATCAGGCGCATCACCGCTTCGCCCGACGCGACGGAGTATTGATCCCGGCTTTCATACGGTGCGGGCGCGCCGGAGGAGTTGGGCAGGGCCAGGCCAATCGCCTCGGACACGCAGGCCATGGTGTTGGCCGTAAACTGGCCGCCACAGGCCCCGGCCGAGGGGCAGGCCACGCGCTCCAGGATCTCCAACTCCGCATCGGACATGTTGCCCGCTTGGTGTTGGCCGACCGCTTCGAACACGTCCTGCACGGTCACGTCCTTGCCGTCCAACCGGCCCGGCAGGATTGATCCGCCATAGATAAAGACCGATGGCGTGTTCAGGCGCACCATGGCCATCATCATGCCGGGCAGGGATTTGTCGCAGCCTGCCAGGCCCACCAACGCGTCATAGCAATGCCCGCGCATGGTCAATTCGACGGTGTCTGCAATCGCCTCTCGCGAAGCGAGCGAGGACCGCATCCCTTCGTGGCCCATGGCGATGCCATCGGTCACGGTGATGGTCGTGAACTCTCGGGGCGTACCGCCGCCCTGTTTCACGCCCAGCTTCACGGCTTGGGCCTGGCGGTTGAGGGCAATGTTGCAAGGGGCCGCTTCGTTCCAACAGGTGGCCACGCCGACCCAGGGTTGATGAATCTCTTCATCCCCCAGGCCCATCGCATAGAAATAGGACCGGTGTGGCGCGCGCGCGGGCCCTTCGGTCACATGGCGACTTGGCAGGTTGGTCTTGTCGGTTTTGCCCTTCAGCATGTCTCTCTCCGCTCTCCCGTTGCCCATGGGGATAGACGCGGGGGGCAAGGCAGACAAGCATCATTGCCCGGTCCCCGTGTCGGTCGTATAACGAAAAGAAAAATCAAAGGCAGGCGACCATGTGGACCCCGGAATTTGAGGCTTTCGTGGCGCCAGCCCGACAGCACCCCCAGATATGGCGCACGTTCTTGGGCACCGTCCTGGCGGGCGTCGTGTATGTTCTGGTGTTCCTTCTTATCCTTGCGGGCGTCCTGTTGTCGGTTGGCCCCGGCGGGGTTGAGTTTTGGCTGAACACCCTGGGAGAGACGCCAACATCCCTGTTGCTTGTGCTGGCGACGTTTCTTGGCATGGGCCTGGGGACATTCGCTGCGACCAAAACCCTGCACAAGCGACCCATCCTGACCCTGTTCGGCCCCAGGCATTGGCGCGGGTTTGGTGCGGCGGCGGTGGTGTGCATCGGTGTCTTTACCGTCTCGGTCCTGACAATCCCCAGCCCGTTCGACATTACGCGCAACACGCCCAACGACATCTTCCTGATTTTCCTGGTCCCTGCCTTGCTGGGCATCTTGGTTCAAACCGGCGCAGAGGAGGTTTTGTTTCGCGGCTACCTGCAGCAACAATTCGCGGCGCGGTTTCGCAACCCGATCATGTGGATGGTTGTTCCCAGCGTCATGTTCGGCCTTTTGCATTGGGACCCGACCAGTGCGGGCGATAACGCGATTTGGATCGTGGCGGCGACGACGGTATTCGGGCTGGTGGCGGCGGATCTGACGCGGGTTACCGGATCCATCGGCGCAGCGTGGGGTTTTCACTTCGTCAACAATTGCATCGCGATGTTGGTTGTGGCCATCCAGGGACCCTTGTCTGGTCTGTCCTACTGGAAACTGGGCGCAAGCGCGTCGGAAATTACGCCGATGCTGATCGCCCAAGACATGATGATTACGGTGATTATCTGGCTCCTCCTGCGGCTTTGGTTGGCGCGGGATCGGGCGGTCCCGGCGTGACGTTCCGCCACCCGGACCCGTTTGAATCATTTGTGGCCCCGGCGCGGGCGACCCCGCACTTTTGGCGGCTGATCTGCGGTGTCGCGTTTGTGGAGATCTGCTTTCTGTTCGGCGGTTTTGCTTTGTTCAACCTGCTGTCGACGTTGGATGGCCCCGTGGCCGTTCAATTCACGGACGGCGCGGACACTGCTGGCGGCGACCCGACCTATGGCGATACCCCGGGGCAGCTGCTGATGGTACTGGCGGTTTTTATCATCCTTATCTGGGGGACGGTCATCGCCGCGGCCTTGTTTCACGGTCGCAAGCCGCTTTCGCTGATCGGAGCGGGGCCGTTCCGCGAATTTCTGCCCTTCGCAGGGATCACGATTTTTGTCGCGGTCCTGGCAGAGGTGTTTGTTTTCAACGATCCGCTGACCGCACAGACACAATTCGGCACGCTGCTGCTTTACCTGCCTGTTGTCCTGCCGCTGCTGGCATTGCAAACCGGAGCGGAAGAAATCTACTATCGAGGCTATATCCAAACCCAATTGGCCGCCCGGTTCGCGTCCCCCCTGATATGGATGGGTGCGCCAGCGCTTTTCTTTGCGATTGCCCATGTGAACCTGCTGCATCTTTGGGCCGAAGGCGCGTGGGAGGGGAATGACGGGCTTTGGATCCTGGTCTTCTTTTCCTCCGGTCTTCTGGCTGCGGACTTGACCCGTGTCACGGGGTCTATCGGGGCGGCCTGGGGCTGGCATTTCGGGAACAACGTCTATGCTATTCTCCTGGTCTCGATGCAGGGGAACATGACAGGGCTGGCGCTTTACACGGTACCGTTCGGGCCGGATGATCCGATGATCGACGGGCTGATCATTGGACAGATCCTGTGCTTGCATCTGATCCTGTGGGCGCTGTTCCGTCTTCGCCTTCTGCGACGGGAAAATGGGTGACGGCGGATTTGCATTCCCCCGACCCCAGGATTATCTCAGCTAAAACCGCGCAGGCAGGGGCCACCCATGAACTGGATTTCCAACTACGTCCGGCCAAAGATCAATTCGCTCTTCTCGCGCCGTGAGGTGCCGGAGAACTTGTGGTCCAAATGCGACGAATGCGGGACGATGTTGTTTCACCGAGAGCTGAAAGACAATCTGCGGGTCTGTACGAATTGCGGGCACCACATGTACATTTCCCCCCGAGAGCGGTTCGAAGCCCTTTTTGACGGTGGCATCTTTACCGAGGTCGACGTGCCCGGCCCCATCCAAGACCCGCTCCAATTTCGCGATCAGAAGAAGTACCCCGACCGCCTGAAAGCCGCGCAAAAGGCCGCAAATGAGGCGGAGGCGATGTTGGTCGCCGAAGGGGACCTTCACCGCACGCCCATTGTGGCAGCGGCGCAAGACTTTGGCTTCATGGCGGGGTCCATGGGTCTGTATGTGGGCAACGCCATTGTCACCGCCGCTGAACGCGCTGTGGCAACGCGAAGACCGCTGGTTCTGTTTTCGGCTGCGGGGGGCGCCCGGATGCAGGAAGGCATCCTCAGCCTGATGCAAATGCCCCGCACCACCGTCGCGGTGGAGATGCTGCGCGAGGCGGGTTTGCCTTACATCGTCGTGCTGACCCACCCCACCACGGGGGGCGTGACCGCGTCCTATGCCATGTTGGGCGACGTCCACATCGCAGAGCCGAATGCCCTGATCTGTTTTGCCGGTCCGCGCGTCATTGAACAAACCATCCGAGAGACATTGCCCGAAGGGTTCCAACGGGCGGAGTATTTGCTTGACCATGGAATGTTGGATCGGGTGACCCCCCGCCATCAGCACCGCGATGAGATTGCGACGATCCTTCGGATGCTGCTGGGCCAAAGCCCCGTCGTCCATGGAGATTTGCCCGCCCCGGCGCCCGAGGCGTCCGTCGCGCCTGAACCTGCAGCGCCGGATATGGCCACCTCTGACACGCCGTAGGTTCGCAACCGGTCCAACCTTCTCATCTGGCAACGAATAGATGCAGACTTCCGACGTCATCCTCGACCGTCTCATGGCGCTTCATCCGAAGGTGATCGACCTGGTCCTCGACCGGGTTCACCGGCTTCTGGGGGCGCTCGACCACCCGGAGACGCGGATCCCACCGGCGATTCATATTGCGGGCACCAACGGCAAAGGATCGACCCTTGCGATGTTGCGGGCGGGCCTGGAAGGGGCGGGGGACCGGTGCCATGCGTATACATCGCCACATCTGGCCCGTTTTCATGAACGCATCCGCCTTGCGGGCGATCTGATTGCGGAAAGTCACTTGGCCGATCTTCTGGCTGAATGTGAGCGGGCCAATGAAGGCGCGCCGATCACCTTCTTTGAGATCACGACTTGCGCGGCCTTCCTGGCCTTTGCCCGGCAGAAAGCGGATTGGACCCTGCTTGAAGTGGGGTTGGGCGGGCGTCTGGACGCGACGAACGTGATTCAGCCGAAGCTGACGATCATCACCCCGATCTCCATGGATCACGAAGCTTTCTTGGGCGACACGATCGAGAAGATCGCCGCGGAGAAAGCGGGCATCCTGAAGGGTGGGACGCCATGTATCGTGGGTCCACAGGATGAGCGGGCGCTGGAGGTGATCGAGTATCGGGCCGCCCGTCTTGGCGCGCCGCTGCAGGTCCATGGCCAACATTGGCACGTGACCGAAGAGAATGGGCGCCTTGTCTTCCAGGACGAAGTTGGGCTGATGGACTTGCCTTTGCCGCGCCTGCTGGGCCGCCACCAGATCGAGAATGCGGGCATGGTGGTCGCAGCCCTGCGCGCGCTTGACCGTCGGGGAGGAGCCGAAGCGGCGATGACCGACGCCGACTGGCCCGCCCGTTTGCAACGGTTGAAGCGCGGTCCCTTGGTTGAGGCGGCCGGTCCGGCGGAGCTTTGGCTGGATGGCGGGCACAACCCTGCGGCTGGGGCGGCCTTGGCGGAGGCGTTGTCCCGTCTTCCTGCCAGGCCCCTCCACCTGATCTGCGGGATGCTGAACACCAAGGATGCCGCAGGCTTCATGCGACCGCTTGGCGGTCAGGTGCGGCACCTCCATGCGATCTCAATCCCTGGGGAAGCCAATACGTTGCCTGCATCGGCCACCCGCACCGCCGCCCAGATGGCGGGCCTTGCCGCCACGGAGGCATCGTCGGTTCAAGATGCCATTCAGCGGATCGTGGAGGCCGCGCCAGACGCCCGCATCCTGATTTGCGGGTCGCTTTATCTGGCGGGTCGGATTTTGCGAGAGAATGAATGACGGGATGTTGCGCCTTGCCCCTGCCACAGTCGCCAAAGACAACGCGGCCATGATCCGCGCCGCCCTTCTCTTTGCCGCCCTGGCGTCGCCCGCGCAGGCGGTGACCTATGGCTTTTGTTGGCGGGGGTCGAATGAGTACAGGATCGAAGGGTTCATCTCTTACCCCGATGGGGCGACGGGCCTGATCACCGAAGACGAAGTGACGGGATTTGGCATCACCGGATGGCGCGGCGAGAGTTACTTGGGCCAATGGAGCCTGAAAGATCTGACCGATGAGACGTCTTGGACGCTGCGGTTCGATGCGGATGCTTTGGCGTTTCGGATGGGTGGGTTCCCCAGTGAGGACAGCTATCAGGAATGGAATGCCAACGGGTTTGCCGATGATTGCGGCAATCCGGGTTTTGGGTTCAATGGCGGCAACCGCGCGCAGGATGTTTGCGTGAATGGCCAGTTTATTGACGAATCTGGGATTGATCCGGATACGCCGTTGTCGATCGCGCCTGACGCGGCCAATCCGTGTGGTCCCCTGCCGATGTCATCGCTCCCGCGGGGGCGGAATTTCGGATAAGTATCGGCCTTTAATTGGTCTTTAGGCGCGCGGCTGGCCCCAATCTGCGGCCTGCATCTCCCGAAGGCGGGAGGCCGTGCGCTCGAACTCGAAAACGCCAACTGACAGGGCTTCCGGCTCTGCCTCGGCGGAGAGGATGACCTTCACTTTGGCCTCGTATAGGGCGTCGATCAGGGTCACGAAGCGCCGCGCCTCGTTCCCATGGGCGCGGTTCATGATGGGCACGTCGGTGATCAAGAGGACACGGACGGCTTGCGCCAGTGCCAAATAATCGCCTGCGCCCAATGGTTTGCCGCATAGATCTTTGAAAGAGGCCCGCGCCACGCCGGAGGCGAAGTCGGGCAAGTGGAGGTCGCGGCCCTTGATTTTGAGCGTTAACCCTTCGTCGGAGCCGTTTGAGAGACGATGCCAAAGGTCGTCTAGGGGGCCGCCGTTAATGAAATAGCTCGGCTCTCCGGCGAGGCGGTCTTGGCGGTAGTCCTTGGGCGACACCAGTTCGTGGACCAGCATCTGATCCTTCAGCAGGTCGATGAACGGTAAAAAAAGCGAACGATTCAAACCATTTCGGTAGAGGTCGTTGGGCACGCGGTTAGAGGTGGTGACGATGTGTACATCGGCGGCGAACAGTTTCTCGAACAGGCGCCCGACGATCATTGCGTCAGTGATATCCGTAATTTGCATCTCATCGAAGCATAGAACCTGCGTGTTTCTGATCACGCGATCAGCAGCAGGGGCCAAGGCATCCTTGACCCCGCTGGCGCGCGCTTGGTGCATATCCTCATGAATTTGCTGCATAAATTGGTGGAAGTGTATGCGTTGAGAGGGGACCGGAGAGGTCTCATGGAAGAGGTCCATCAGCATGGATTTGCCCCGTCCGACACCCCCCCACAGGTAACACCCCATTGGGCCCGTCTGCACCTTCTTACCAAAGCCTAGGAACCCAGTTTTCTTATTTGGAAACAAAAGCTTCTGCCGGATCGTTTCAAGCGGCGCCAGGGCCGCGACTTGCGCGGGGTCTTGGGTCAGGTCACCGCGGGCGACGCGGCTGGCGTAGATTTCTGGCAGGGTCATGGGACGGGTCTAAACTTCTTTGAAACCGGGCTGAATCGTCTTTTTCTACCGAACTGGGATGGTTTTTTCGGGCCGTTTCAAAGTCTGTACCAAACAAATCCCGACCCTGGCGGCCCGTCACAGGGCAATGGAACCGCGATTTCTAGGAGGAACGGCGGAGTTGTGCTACTTTTCAAGAATTATTCTACAACTGATTTCTTGACGAGGGTTTTCCAATGGCGTTGCAACCTCAACGACAGCCGACTGTTCCAACCACCGAGATGGGCGCGGACGACCGTCGCACCATCTGCAAATCCGACTGGGTGACAAAAGACGCGAAAGACAAACTGGGGGATCTGGTCGACCGGGTCCTGGTCGCGACGGACCGGTTTGTCATCTACTCTGTCCTACCGGACGCAGAGGCCGCAGTGGCGGGCGAAGGGTCTGCGGGCGGCATCGCGAAGGGCAGCGGGTCGGAGCATGTGTGGCTGCGGACGCTTTATCCCGACGACTATGAAACCGCAAAACAGCTTCGCAAGAACGTGGCCGTGATCGGCGCGGATCTGGCCTATATCTGTGATGTCGTCGATAGCATTTGCCGGTCGGGTGAGTTGGACAGTTCCAGTTCGGCCTCCCTCCGGCGGCGGGCCACGGAGATGATGGCCCGCGCCATGGAGATGGCTTACGAGGCCAATGAGGTGGGCGCGAAGGAGATGCTGGGCCATCTGCGGACCAATGCGACCGCCCTGCGCGACAGCAAAAACCGGATGCGCTATGTCCAGGGCAACCTGGCGGCCTTGGGGTCGATTTTGGCCCTTTGGCTGGTGCTGCGCTTTGCGGGGGTTGTGCCGTCTTGGGTTCTTCTGTCCGCCGAGGGGGTCGCGGTGCATGCCTATGACGTCTTGGCCTTGGGCGCGCTTGGGGCCTATTTCGCTGTGTCTGCATCGGTCAGCAGCATTCAAATCGCCCATTCCGTGTCCCTTTGGGAGATGTTCTATACCGGGTCCACGCGCATTCTGATCGGGGTGATTGCCGCCGGGGTGGCGGTGCTGTTGCTGCTGGGGGAGTGGCTGTTGGCGTCAATCCAACCGGCGGCCCTGCCTTGGACGTACCTCTTGTTGGGGTTCATCGCCGGGTTCAGTGAGTTGTTCGTGCCCAACGCACTGCGCCAAGTGGAGGCGGCGTCGACGGTGGCGCAGCCGCGGCCATCCGGGCGACCGCAGGCGTGACAGCGCGCAGACCGGCTGGAACTGGCATCACATTTGCTTAAGCTCGGATCACAAATCATGGTTTGACCCCGTTGCAGGGCCAAGGCCATATCACGGGCATGGACATGCGCGCGCCCCTGATTTCCCCGATCCTGATTGCGGGATGTGTGATCTTGATGGTCGGTTTCGCCGTCCGGGCCAGTTTTGGGGTCTTCCAGATCCCCATCGCGACGGAGTTCGGGTGGGCCCGCGCCGAATTTAGCCTGGCCATCGCTATTCAGAACCTGGCTTGGGGGATTGGACAGCCGATTTTTGGCGCCTTGGCCGAGCGATTTGGCGACCGGAAAGCCATCATCGCGGGCGTCATCTGTTACGCGGCGGGGTTGGTTTTGTCATCCATGGCGGTGACACCCGGCGCACATCAACTGCTGGAAATCCTTGTGGGGTTTGGCATTGCGGGCATGGGGTTTGGCGTGATCCTGGCCATTGTCGGTCGGGCCGCGTCGGATGAGAACCGGTCCATGGCGCTGGCCATTGCCACTGCTGCCGGGTCGCTGGGGCAGGTCTTTGGCGCGCCGGCGGCGGAATGGTTGCTGGGCTTCTATTCGTGGCAGAACGTGTTCCTGATCTTCGCCGCTGTCATTGGGCTGACGCTGTTTGCGTTGCCGTTCCTGCGGTCGCCCAATCCGGCAAGCCGGGCGGAGTTGGAAGAAAGCATGGGCACGGTTTTGACCCGCGCCTTTCGCGACCCGTCCTATGGCATGATCTTTATTGGGTTCTTTTCCTGCGGCTATCAGCTTGCGTTTGTGACGGCCCATTTCCCGGCGCTTGTGACCGAGATGTGCGGACCGATTGAGCCGGGCACGACGTTGTATTCCATGGGCATCACCACAACCTCGACCCTGGGGGCGGTGGCGATTTCGCTGATCGGTTTGGCCAACATCGCGGGGACTTTGTACGCGGGGTATTTGGGCAAACGGTACAGTCGAAAATATTTGCTTGCGGGCATTTATCTGGGCCGGACCGTGGCCGCGGCGCTGTTCATTCTGATGCCGATCACGCCCTTGTCTGTGATCTTGTTCAGCTTTGCCATGGGCGCGTTGTGGCTGGCGACGGTGCCACTGACAAGTGGGTTGGTCGCGCATATTTACGGTCTGCGTTACATGGGAACGCTGTATGGGATGGTGTTCTTCAGCCATCAATTGGGCAGTTTTCTGGGCGTTTGGCTGGGCGGGACGCTGTACGATTCCACCGGGTCTTATGTGGCCGTCTGGTGGGTGGGCGTCTGCGTCGGGCTGTTGTCGGCACTGGTGCACCTCCCCATCAACGAGACGCCCATGGGACAGCGAAAGCCGACAGGGGTTGCCGCAACGTAAAGATGTGCCACCATTGAGGGGTCACGACGAGGAGAGACCCCGATGCGCACTGCCCTAACGCTGTTGTTGCTAACCACACCTGCCTTCGCCCAAGAGGCGGCGGATACCGTCGCACCCGAGACCGGGACCGGGTTGACGCCAGAAGTGTCCGCGCCCGTGGAGGCCGAGACTTGGATGGTCGCGGCGGCGAACCCGCTGGCATCGGAGGCCGGAGCCGAGGTGCTGCGCGCGGGCGGGTCGGCGGCGGATGCCATGGTCGCTGTGCAGGCGGTGCTGGGCCTGGTGGAGCCGCAATCGTCCGGTTTGGGCGGCGGTGCGTTCCTGGTGTATTATGACGCCGCTTCGGGCGAGGTGACGACGCTAGATGGGCGAGAGACGGCGCCCTTGGCCGCGACGCCGACCCTGTTCCAGGTAGACGGGGAGCGGATGGGTTTCTTCGACGCGGTGGTCGGTGGTTTGTCCGTGGGCACGCCGGGTACGCCCATGCTGATGGAGGAGGCGCATCGCCGCTGGGGCAGTGCGAACTGGGGCAGTTTGTTCGACGCGGCCATCGGCCATGCGGAGGACGGGTTTCCCGTGTCGCTGCGCATGTCCATGGCGGTCACCAACGATCAAGAGCGGTTGAGCACGCAGCCTGCGACCGCCGCCTATTTCCTGCCGGATGGGCAGCCGTTGCAAAAGGGCCAGGTGCTGCGCAACCCGGCCTATGCGGCGACGTTGCGGGCCATGGCGGCGGACGGCGCGTCGGTGATGTATCAGGGTGAGATCGCCGAGGGGATCGTAGCCGCCGTACGGGGCGCGTCGCAGGCGGGGCTTTTGTCTTTGGCCGACCTGGCGGCCTATGAGGTGAAGGAACGGCCGGCGTTCTGCGCGCCTTACCGCGGGGCGGAGGTGTGCGGCATGGGGCCGCCCTCGTCCGGGGCACTGACGGTGGGGCAGATCTTGGCGATGTTGGAACCCTACGACTTGGCCACGCTTGGCCCCGACAGTCCCGAGGCGTGGCGATTGATCGGAGATGCATCGCGTTTGGCGTTCGCGGATCGTGGGCTTTACATGGCCGATAGCGATTTTGTGCCCATGCCTGACCTTCTGGATGCCGCCTACCTGGCAGAGCGGTCGGCGTTGTTGTCTGGCGATGGGGCCTTGGCAGAGGTCAGCGCGGGCACGCCGCCCTGGGACCATGCCGCGCTGGAGGAGATCCCCGATTGGCAGGCGGGGTGGTCACCGGCGATGCCGTCGACGTCCCACATTTCCATCGTGGATGCGGACGGCAATGCGCTAAGCATGACGACCACAATCGAGAACGGGTTTGGCAGTCGTGTGTTCGCGCCCGGTGGGTTTCTGTTGAACAATGAATTGACGGATTTCAGCTTTGCCACCCATAGCGACGGGCGTCCTGTGGCGAACCGGGTCGAGCCGGGCAAAAGGCCCCGGTCATCCATGTCGCCCACGATTGTGATGCGCGATGGCGCGCCGGAGATCGTCGTGGGGTCGCCCGGCGGGTCGCGGATCATCGGCTATGTGGCGAAGACGATCATTGCCATGGTTGATTGGGGCATGGACCCTCAGCAGGCGGTGTCGATGCCCCATTTGGTGAACCGGTTCGGGACCTATGACCTGGAGGAAGGGACAAGCGCCGAAGCGCTGGCCGAGGCTTTGGGTGCGATGGGGTTCGAGACGAACGTGCGCAACCTGAATTCTGGCCTGCATGTGATTGCGGTGGGCGAGGGCCTGGTGGGGGGTGCGGACCCCCGGCGCGAAGGCGTGGCCATCGGCGACTAGGGCCGCCTTGACCAAAGCGAGAGGGCGCGCCCGGTGATGGGCGCGCCCTTTTTGGTGTGAAACGCCTTACACCAGGATGTCGATATTGGTCAGGCCGATGGCCCCTTCCACCCGAATCTCGAAATCCGCCACACGGTCGCCATCGGTGTCCCCAAACAGGAACGTGTCGGTGCCGTTATCCGTGACCCGCAACTGTCCGGCCACGCCGGAGAAGGACTGATCCCCGATTGAGGTGAACCGTTGCAGACCGGCGGTGAGGCTGTTGCCATCCACGTTGAACAGGTTGATGTCGTCGGTCCCGACTTCAAAGTTGCGGATGACGTCGGCGGCGCCAGCCGCACTGTCTGCGACGGTGTTGTAGACGAAGATGTCCCGATCCAGATCAGCCAGACCCGCATCGAGCGTGTCTTGACCAAGGCCGCCCGTGAACGTGTCCCGCCCATCGAGGCCTGACAGGACATTGTTTCGGTCATTCCCGATCAGGACGTTGTTGAAGCTGTTGCCGGTGCCAAGGACAGCGTTGCCGATAAGGGTCAGGTTTTCGAGGTTGGCGTCCAGCGTATAGTTGATCGCACTGTTCACCAGGTCGAAGCCCTGGGACGCAAGCTCCACCACGACATCGGCGGCACGGTCCACGAAATACGTGTCGTTGCCAAAGCCCCCGGTCATGGAGTCGTTGCCGACGCCGCCATCCAAGGTGTCCGCCCCCCGAGAGCCGGTAAGCGTATCCGCGCCCAGTCCACCGTTGAAGACGAAGCGGGTGGATGTGGTCCCATTCGTTTCGTCCCAGATGATGCTGTCGGAGCGGTCGGTGCCGGTGACGACTTCGACGCCCACGAGGGTATCTACGCCTTGCCCGCCTGTGATGCTGACCGTGCCCAGGGACAGGTCGGCGATGATGCGACCGATGGCCAGATCAGCGTAGGAGACGAAGTCGGTGCCAGAGCCGCCAATGATGGAATCGCTGCCCGCGCCCCCGTCCAGGCTGTCATTGCCGGACCCGCCGTCAAGCGTGTCATTGCCTGCACCACCCAGGATGGTGTCGTCGCTGAAGCCACCCAACAGGCTGTCATTGCCCGCGCCCCCGTCAATGGTGTCGAAGCCCGACCCCCCATCCAAGGTGTCATTCCCGCCGCGGCCAATCAGTTGGTTCGCAAGCGAGTCCCCGACGAGAGCGTCGGCTTGGGACGTGCCGATGACGTTTTCGATGGCCCGCAGGGTGTCGGCGCCCGCAGCGCTGAGGAATGTCACGACCGCGGAGCCGTTCAGCGTGCCGGAAACGCCTTGCTGGAGGTCCGCGAAGCTAGCCCAGTCGTTGCCGGTGCCGCCGTCAAGGCTATCGCCGCCCCCGCCGCCGCGCAGGGTGTCGTCGCCGTCATTGCCCACCAGTGTGTCGTTCCCGCCAAAGCCCACGAGGCTGTCATTGCCGATGCCGCCGACAATCGCGTTGTCCAGGGCGTTGCCCAGGCCGTTGGCGCCCGTGCTGCTGGTGAGTGTCAGGTTCTCGATGTTGGCATTTGTCAGGCGGTAATTACTGGACGCGATGACGGTGTCGTCACCTGCATTCAAGAACTCGATGGCCTGGTCGCGGAAATCATCGACGAAGAACAGGTCATCGCCGCCGCCGCCCACCATGCGGTCCACGCCCGTCCCGCCATCGAGCGTGTCGTTGCCCGATGTCCCGGCCAAGGTGTCATCGCCGCCGCGCCCTTCGAGCAGGTCATTGCCTGTGCTGCCGATAACGCTGTCGTCGAAGTTGGTGCCAATCAGATGTTCGAACCCGGACAGGGTGTCAGTGCCCGTGGACGCGCCGGTGATCTGGCCCATCAGGTTACCCGAGATGCCGGCGGTCGCGCCGCTGTAATCGACGACATCCACTTGGACGCTGGTCACGCTGAAATCGGCGCCGCCTTCCAGCAGATCATCGCCCGCGCCCCCGATGATCGTGTCGGCGCCAAAGCTGCCGTCGATGGTGTCATCGCCGTCCCCCCCATCAAAGAGGTTGGCGAGGGTCCCGGTGCCCCCGCCATCGACGATGGAATCGTCGAAGTCGGAGCCGATGACGCCTTCGATGTTGAAGTAAGTGTCCATCCCCTCAGAGCCGTTTGCGCTGCTGCCGAAGCCAGCGGTGCTGCCCGTCTGGGTCAAGCTGACGGTGATGGCCGCGGACGCACGGCTGAAATCCAGGGTGTCGAACCCCACATTGCCGTTGATCGTGTCATCGCCACCGCGGCCCCAGAACGTTTCATCGAAGGAAGACCCGCGCAAATCGTCCCCGAAGTCAGAGCCCCAGACCGCCTCGATGTTCGAGATGCGGTCGATCTCGCCATTGGTGGTGCCTGTGCCGATGGCCGTGCTGAGGATCACGGTGACAGCGGCGACCGCCTGGTCATAGGCCAGGGTGTCGAACCCCGCGCCACCGTCGATCGTATCTTCGCCCGCGAAACCACGCAGCAGGTTGTTGGCCAAGTTGCCGGTGATGACGTTATTGCCGGAATTGCCGCCACCATTGATGTTCTGCGACCCCAGCAGGGTCAGGTTTTCGACATTGGCGGTCATGGCGCGGTTGAGCGAGTAGGAGACCGACGTTTCGACGACGTCAGTGCCGTTGCCTGCGAATTCCACGATCCGGTCGCCATTGCTGTCGACGCGGTAGACATCGTTGCCGGTGCCGCCGTTCAGCGTGTCGACGCCTGCGCCACCGTCCAGTGTGTCATCGCCCGCGCCGCCCAGCAGAACGTCGTTGGACATGAGGGTGCCACGGCTGATCTGTTGACCGGTGGTGATGGACGTGCCGTTGGCATCGTTCAGGATGACGCGCGTCTCGATCAGGTCAGACCGGCCCGTGGTAAGCCCTGGGACAGTGACCGAGTATCGCAGGCCGAAGGGGGTCGGGGTCAGGTCATCGGGCGTCAGGGTCTGGATGACCACGCCATTGCGAAGGATCTGCACCTCGGCCAGTTGGGTGACGTCGATTTGGGGGCCCAGGATCCCGGCATCGAGGGAGGCGGGATCGTCCACGCGGACCGCCGATTGGTTCAGGAGGCCATCGTCCAACTCGTCCAGGATATTGTAACCCGCCGTCGAAAGCTCGATTCCAAGCGCGCGGATGGACGCGTTGATGCCATCTGGGTCCCGCAGGGCGTTCAGTTGCGCCTGATAGTTGCCGGAATTCGGGGCGCCGTCGGACAAGAAAAACACCTGGTTGGTGCCCTGTCCTGAGGCGGTGAAGTAGTTGACCGCCTGTTGCAGGGCGGCGGTGTAGTTGGTGCTGCCCGCGCTATCGAGAAGGCGGGCCGCGTCGATCAGGTCGGGGGTGCCGTTCATATCCAAGTCGGACACTGCGGTGCCGAAGGCGCGGACATCGGCACTGCTCCCGAAGGGGATCAGCGCGATATTGGCGGTGGAGCCGAGGCCTGTCGCCTCAATCTCTTCAATAAGTTGAATGAAGGCGGCGATGGCCGCGTCGATCTTGGTGTTGAACGATCCGTCACCGTTCGGGTCGCCCACCGTGGACCCGGTGAACGTGGACGACATGCTGCCCGAGACGTCGATGATGAAGGCCAGGTTCAGGTCGCTGGAGGAGACGGCGGCATTCCCCACATATCCGGTCACGGTGGCGGTGGGGCCTGTGGCGATTTCCGGCAATTCCATCGTCAGGACGATGTCACCACCCATGCCGGTGGGGTTCGGGGCAGAGGCGGTGTTGATGACCGCGATGCCGCCAGCGTCGCCCACAAGGGAATCGTCGCCATTGGCGCCGATCAGTCGGTCATTGCCGTTGCCGCCACGCAGGGTGTCATCGCCGGATAGGCCGTTGAGCGTGTCATTGCCCGCATTGCCGATGATGACATTGTCCAGGATGTTGCCGACCCCATTGAAGTTGCCCACATCAGCATAGGTCAGGTCTTCGAAATTGATCCGCAGGTTGTAGTTGGCAAGCGTCGTCTCCACCCGGTCGGTACCGCCATTGGCGAACTCAAAAACATTGTCGCCAACGGCATCGACCCGGTAGATATCATTGCCGGTGCCGCCGACCATCAGGTCATTGCCGCTGGCGCCGTTCAGCGTGTCGTCCCCGGCGCCGCCGAACATGGTGTCGTTGCCAGCAAACCCCGTAAGAGAGTCGTTGCCGTCATAGCCGCGCAGGCGGTCGCCCAGGCCGGTGCCGACGATCTGATCGCTGGTGCTGAGCAGGTCGCCAAACGCGTCATTGGACAAGGCCGTTTCAAAATCGGCAAAGTCGATGGAGGCTTGGGTGAGGTTCATTCGCAACCCGCCGCCCTGTGCCAGGGTGATGCGGGTGATGGAGCCGCCAATGGGCAGGCCCGCAGACAGCGAGAAGGTGCCAAACAGGGTCAGCGTCTCTGCGCCCAGTGTGTATGTCACGGATGTGGCGCTTGCGGTGATGGTCGCAGCCGCGAAATCCCCCAAACGAAGCTGTGCTAGATCAAACCCATTGCGCAAAAGAACACGAGCCATCGAAGTCCCTCCAATATCGACTTAGACAAATTTTGCATGATCCAAGCGCGTCAAACCGCGCAGTGCATCCAAGAAATCCATGGGATGCTGTCACTCGATCTTTGAAATTCGATACGCTTGAATGCCCTCTTCCACGCGTACCGTACTTACGTAAGGTTCGCGATGTCCAGCCTAGAAAATAGGCGTGTCATCCAACTGTTTCAGAGGCGCGGGCAGGTCATTCCGGTGGCGTGCAGCCGCGGCCGGTGACGCAGGACATGGCGCCGTCGACCACCTGTTCGGTGGCAGGCAGGGCGTATTGCGGGCAGGGGCCCTCGACCAGGACGTTTTGGTCGCCGCGGCGTTCGATGAAGAACAGCATTTCGTCGCTGGGGACCGCGCCGCACCACGGCCCGGCACAGACGACTTCGACCGTCACGAAAAAGCGGGAGGCATCGGTGAACCCGTCAAGCGTGGCAAGGTTGCCGTCGAACTGGGTTTGGAGGGTGTAGCCCTTTCGGTCGTTGGGATCCGCGGGCTGTTCGGGGGGTGTTTCACCGGGCAGGGGGGTCAAGCGACCGACGGCCATCACGTAGCTTTCCTCGGCATCGCTGGCCGCGGTGAAAGAGGTCTGCACGGAGGGCGCGAGACAGGAGAGGGCCTGGGCCTGGCCGATGCCCGCCACAAAGACGGCAAGTGTGATGAGACTGCGCATGGATCCTCCGGTCAGGTCGTCGCAGGAACGGTACGAGGTGTGGCCGGTGTTAGGCGATGACAGGCGCTAAAGCAGCCCAAACTCGGCCAAGACATGCCCATAAACATCGCGTTTGAACGGGACGATGGCGGCAAGGACTTTGGGCGCCGGCATCCAGGTCCAGCGTTCAAACTCCCGCTGGTGGACATCCAAGTCCACGGCATCGTTGGGGCCGTCATAGTGCATGCGGAACCAATGTTGCATCTGGCCGCGATACCGGCCTTTCCAGATATTGGGCACGATATCTGGGGGCAGGTCGTAGGCGATGGGGTCGGCGAGGCGGTGGGTAACGCTGACAGCGTTGCTTGCCAGGCCGGTCTCCTCCGTCAATTCGCGTAAGGCGGCGGCTTCGGGGGTTTCCCCTTTGTCGATGCCGCCCTGGGGCATTTGCCAAGCGCCGGGCCAATTGAGGCGTTCGCCGACCCAGACAAGCCCATCCGGGTTAGTCAGGCACACGCCTGCGCAGGGCCGATACGGCAGGTTGGCGATGTCGTCCGGGGTCATGGGAGAGCGAGGGGCGGCATGGGGCCGCCCCAGCATTCCTTATTCAGCGGCGACATCGATGGCACTGAGGCCTTTGAGGATATCGATCGCGTAGGCCATCTGATAATCCTCGTCGCGCAGCTCCGCCGCTTTTTCAGCGGCTTCCTGTTCCTGGCGCACCTGCTCCTGCTGGTCATCGGTCAGGCTGTCATTGGTGATGGCCCCCCGCAGCGACGATTCGGAACGGCGTGGGCGATCCGTCGCCTCCTCCTCTTCCTCGTCGGCGGGCCGGCGGGGCGGTTGCACCACGACGATGTCGGGGGAGATGCCGAGCGCCTGGATGGAGCGGCCGGACGGGGTGTAGTAGCGCGACGTCGTCAGCCGGATGGCGCCATCGCCTTGCAGCGGCATAATCGTCTGGACCGAGCCTTTGCCGAAGGATTTGGTGCCCACGACCACGGCCCGGCGGTGATCTTGCAGGGCGCCTGCCACAATCTCCGACGCGGAGGCAGAGCCGCCATTGATCAGCACAACCATGGGCAGGTCATCGATCAGATCGCCTGCGCTGGCCGAGAAACGGTCCCCATCGCCGGAGTTGCGCCCCCGGGTCGAGACGATTTCGCCCTGTTCCAGGAAGGCATCCGCCAAAGCGACACCCGCATTGAGCAAGCCGCCCGGGTTGTTGCGCAGATCCAGCACGATGCCATTGACGCTTTCTAGGCCGCCCGCCTCCTCCAGGGTTTCTTCAAGACCGGAGAGGACGTTCGGCATGGTTTGATCGTTGAACGTGGAGACGCGGATGACCACGCTGTCGCCTTCTTGGCGAACGCGTGCAGCCGTCAGCTTGATCGTGTCGCGGGTGATGGACACTTCCAGCGGTTCCTCCAGCCCTTCGCGCAGGATCGTCACGATGATTTCGGACCCGATGGGCCCCCGCATGAGGGTCACGGCTTCTTCGAGGGTGAGGCCCAGCAGGCTTTCGCCGTCGACGGCGGTGATGAAATCGCCTGCTTCGACACCGGCCTCAAAGGCGGGGGTGCCGTCCATGGGGGTGATGACTTTCACATAGCCTTCTTCCTGGGTGACTTCGATGCCGAGTCCGCCGAATTCACCGCGGGTGTCGACCTGCATATCCTCGAAGTCGCGGGGCGGCAGGAAGGACGAATGGGGGTCCAGCGAGGTCAGCATGCCGTTAATGGCAGCCTCGATCAGCTCTCCCTCGTCGACGTCTTCGACATATTGGTTGCGGATACGTTCAAACACGATCCCGAACAGGTCGAGCTGCTCATAGACGGTCGCCTCGCTCGCCTCGTCGGCCAAAAGAGGGCCTGCGACCTGAGTGGTGGCGATTACGCCCGCGACGATACCGCCTGCGGCGGCCAGTGCGAATTTTTTCATCTCTTATCCCTTACTCAACGGCGAACCATGGGCCTGGGTCCACGGGCCTCCCCGCCTCTCTGACTTCAACATAAAGCGTTTCCCGGCGCGAAGCGCCACCTCCTGCGGCGACGTCGCGCAGGAAATCTGCCTCTTTTGGCGCGGCACCGCCCATTTGGGCCAGCGGCGCGCCTGCCACGACAACCTCTGCGGGAGAGACATAGAGCGCCGCCAAGCCGCCGAATACCATTAGGGTGCCGGGGCGCGGCTCTAGGATGATCACGTTTGCGTAATCCAGAAGGGGGCCTGCGTATCGGATGGTGCCAGAGGCGGGTGCGGTGACTTGGGCGCCCGGGGTCGTTTCGATGACCCAACCGGGGCGGCGAATGCCTGCCGCGTCGGGCGCGTTGAAGGCGCGCAGGACGGTGCCCGCCACGGGCAGCGGAAGGGGCAGATCCAGAACACGTGCGGCTAAGTCCGGGGGCACCGCGCCCAGGCCATCAGCGAAGGCTTGCAAGGTTTCGACCCGACCCAACAGGGCGGCGATGAAGGCGTCGTCCTGGACCAATGGGTTCGGCAGGTCGGTGCGGGCGGCCACGGCCTGGGACAGGACGACCCGCGCGGCCTGAACCTCGGCCACGCCTTGTTCCAACGTGGCGGCGGCGCCCTCTTCCAGGATGCGCAACTCCGTCAAGGTGTCGTATTCGGTGCGGAGGGCCGATGCCTCTTGCCGGAGGGCGGGCACGACATCGCCAAGCATCATGGAGGCGCGGAGGGTTCCAAGGCTGCCGGCGGGGTGCAGGTCAAGGATAGGCTTGGGCGTGCGTTCGATGGTGGCAAGAACGCCGAGGAGGCGGGAGATTTCAGCCTCCCGCACGTCAAGATCGGCAGAAATGGACCGTGTGCGGGCCTGTACTTGGCGCAGACCTTCGCGGAGGGCCGAGAGCCCGTCCTCGTACCCTTCGACGGTGGCGGTCAGGGCATCAACCCGTTCCGCCGGGCTTTGGGCCTGGCCCAGGCGCGCAACGGCCAGGGACAGGTCTTGGGCGGCTTGCCGGGCCATCTGCGCCGCGTCTTGAGCGGCGGCTGCACTGGCAAGCATGAGTAGGAGGAGGCCGGCGCGGAGGATCATGTCAGCAGCGTCTGTCCGGTCATTTCCGGCGGTTTTTCAAGGCCCATCAGGTCCAGCACCGTTGGCGCCAGGTCCCCCAGTCGCCCATCGCGCAGGGCCGCCCCCGCGGGGCCGCCAAAAAGGATGACCGGGACGGGGTTCAGGGTATGGGCCGTGTGGGGTTTGCCCGTGTCGGGGTCGACCATGGTCTCACAATTGCCATGGTCGGCGCAGACGATCATCGCGCCGTTCGTGCCATCCAGGGCGGCAAGGGCTGCGCCAAGGCCCGCGTCCACCGCTTCGCAGGCGCGGGTCGCCGCCCCAAGGTCGCCAGTATGCCCAACCATGTCCGGGTTGGCATAATTGACCACAATCAGGTCGAAGCCTTTCTGGATTGCGCCCACGAATTGATCGGTGACTGCAGCGGCGGACATCTCTGGCTGAAGGTCATAGGTCGCCACGTTGGGGGAGGCGGGCATATTGCGGTCCTCGCCCTCCTCCGGCTCTTCTTTGCCGCCGTTGAGGAAGAAGGTGACGTGAGGGTATTTCTCGGTCTCGGCCACGTGGAACTGGGTCTTGCCGGCCCTCGCGACCCAAGCGCCAAGCGTGTTGGGCACCTTTTGCTTGGGGAAGATCGTGGACATGAAACTGTTGTGTCGGGTCGAGTAGTCGACCATGCCCAACATATGAAGCCGGGGCCGGGTGCCCGCGTCGAAGCCGTCAAAGTCCGGATCCGCCAGTGCTGACAGGATTTCACGCGCACGGTCGGCGCGAAAATTCAGACAGAAAACGCCGTCGCCGTCTTTCATCCCCTCATAGCCATCTATGACGATGGGTTGGATGAACTCGTCCCCTTCGTCGCGGTCGCGGGCGGCTTGCAGGGCGGCGGGGGCGTTTGCCACATGCGCCCCCTCGCCCCAGACCATGGCGGCCCAGGCGCGTTTCACACGGTCCCAGCGGGTGTCGCGGTCCATGGCGTAATAGCGGCCCGACAGGGTGACCAGTTTTGCGCCATCGGGCAAGCCGCCAAGGACGGTGTCCAGGAACCCCTCGGCAGAGCGGGGCGGGACATCGCGCCCGTCGGTGATGGCGTGCAGGGCCACGGGCACACCTGCGTCTGCGACGGCCCGACAAGCGGCAAGGACGTGCTCAAGGTGCCCGTGGACACCCCCGTCTGAGATGACACCCATCAGGTGGGCCGTGCCGCCCGATGCCTTGAGGTCGGCGATCCAGTCTTGGAGGGCGGCTTCTTGGGCAAAGCTGCCCGTGGCGATGGCATGGTCGATCAGGCCAAGGTCCATGCGCACGATGCGCCCGGCGCCGATGTTCATGTGCCCGACTTCAGAATTGCCCATTTGCCCCTCGGGCAGGCCCACATCGGGCCCGTAGGTGACCAGCGTGGCGTTGGGGCAGGTGTCCATCAGCCTGTCGAAATGGGGGGTATTAGCGCAGTCGGGGGCCGATTGCGCCGGCCGGTCGGAGAGGCCCCAACCGTCGAGGATACACAGGATCACGGGTTTCTTCTGCATCACGCCCTCCGCTTGTCGGGAGCGGTGTACCGTGGCCCTAGGCGCGATGGTAGGGGGCACCTGAAAGGATACTGGCAGCGCGGTACAACTGCTCCGCCAGCATGACACGCGCCAGCATGTGGGGCCAGACCATGGGGCCGAAGCTGATGGCGAGATCGGCCCGGACGCGGAGGTCTTGGTCAAGCCCGTCGGCGCCGCCGATGACGAAGGCGATGTCGCGGGCGTCGTCGCGCCAGGCTTCGAGGTGTTTGGCCAGGTCGGGGGAGGAGAGGAGCCGCCCACGCTCGTCCAGAAGGACAAGGGCGGCCCCGGGTGGCAAGGCGCGGTTGATCGCCTCTGCCTCAGACATTTGGCCCTTGGCCTCGACCTCCTGAACGGTCACCGACGGCAGGCCCAGGCCCCGCCCCGTCCGGTCAAACCGTGTCAGGTAGTCGTCCACCAAGGTCCGCTCTGGGCCCTTGCGCAGGCGCCCAACGGCGATGAGCGAGATCTTCATTCAGTTGGGGCGGGCCACCTGTTCGGACGGGTCCTGCCACATCTTTTCCAACTGATAGAACTCCCTCACCTCGGGGCGGAACACATGGACAATGACGTCGCCCGCATCGACCAGGACCCAGTCGCCCTGGGCCTTCCCCTCGGTCCGGGCTGTCCGCCCAAGGATGGATTTCAACCGGTCGGACAGTTTCTCGGAAATGGCGGTGACCTGGCGAGAGGACCGGCCGGAGCACACCACCATCCAATCGGCCACGGCGGATTTCCCGCTGAGGTCGATGGACACAATGTCCTCGGCTTTGTCGTCGTCCAAAGATTTCAGGATAAGTGCCAGCATGTCGTTGCTGGACAAGGGTGAGCCCGTGGGCGTGGCGGCGATCTCACGTGCCGCAATGGTGTCAGCAGACAGGGTCTGTTCCTCCGAAAGTGGCGCTTCGTCGTGATGCGAAGCCCCTTAAAGATATCACCCGATCCGTGACCGGGCAACGGTTTAGAGCGGGGGAGATAAGGTCGATACCAGGGGATGTCACGCCTGGGTCGCACCCACCCCTCGCGGTGAATCGCCGCGAGGGGTGGGGTTAGGGCGCGGGGTCGGGCGCGTCTGCGTCCAACATCTTAACCTCACGCTGCGGGAAGGGAATGGAAACGCCATGCTCCTGAAAGGCATCCCAGAGGGCAAGATAGACATTGCCGCGGATGTTGGTCAGGCCCTGGGTCGGGTCACTGATCCAGAACCGCAGGATGTAGTCCACGCTGGAATCCCCGAAGCCTACGATATGGCAGACGGGCTGTTTCGCATCGAGGACGCGGGGCGTGCTTTTGGCGGCATCGATGGCCACCCGGCGGACCAGATGCGGGTCATCCCCATAGGCCGTGCCAAAGTAAATATCGAGCCGGACAAGGGAGTTGGAGTGGGACCAGTTCACCACTTGGCCGGTGATAAGGTCCTCGTTCGGGATCAGGTATTCTTTGCCGTCCCGCGTTGTGATCGACACGTACCGCGCGGTGAGGGCGTTGATCCAGCCGAATGTGTCGCCCAAGCTGATCACGTCGCCGGGTTTGATCGACTTGTCGAGGAGGATGATGACGCCCGACACCAAGTTCGACACGACCTTCTGCAGGCCGAAGCCCAGGCCCACACCGATGGCACCTGATAGGACGGCCAGGCCAGTCAAGTCGAACCCGACTGTCTTTAGGCCCAGAAAGAACGCACCCGCGTAGAGGATGATTTGCAGCAGTTTCACGATCAGCACGCGCATGGACGGGCTGATGTCTTCGTTGCGTTGGATCCGCGCGGATGTGGTGGTGGACACGAAGCGTGCCCCCATGAACAGCACACCGATCACGATAAGCGCCGTCAGAAGGCCGAGGATCGACATGCGGAAGTCGCCGACCTCAAAGGCGAGGCTGTCGAGGAAGGCGCGCGTCTCGTCCAAGATGCCCAGGTAGAACAGGGTGACATAGGCCCAAAGACCCCAACTTACAATCTGTCGCAGCAGGGGGTTTCGGACCAGGCGCGCGACGAAGGCCACGATCACCCAGGCGTTGGCGATGGTGGCGGCCAGGCCGATGAAATAGCTGCGCGAGGGCCAGGTGACCTGTTGCATCGTCAGGTAAACGGCCCATGCCAGTACGGCGAAAATGATCAGGCCCAGGCGGTTTCGGAACAAAACCAGCGCCCGCAGTTGCCATTTGGGTCGGTGGGTCAGCCCCCGCATCCAATTGGTCATCCGGTCGGCGGCCCAGCGGCGCAGCACCAGGGATAGCACGATCAGGCCAATTACGATCAGGACTTGCCAGAGTTTCCACCCCGGTCGGAGCAGGTCCGTCGCGAACGCTTGGATGTTCATCCAGACGCCGAGCAGTTCAGCGCTGAGCGGGACTGTGTCTAGAAGCTCTTCATCCATATCAACGGTATGACCAACTCTGCCGGGCGCAGCAATGTTCCCGGCAAGGTTGGCCTGTGGCGCATCGCGTGCTTGTGCCCGCCGGGCGGGGGCAGTAAGTCCATCCCATGTATAAGGTCATCCACATCGCAGATCGCGCGCGACTGCCATGGCGGTTCCATGGCGCAGCGTGGTCGTCCCTCGGGCGGCGCTGACTGCCCGCGCCCGAACCCATCGACACGACAGACCTGAGAGAGCCTAAAATGACCGGCAAAACACTCTATGATAAAATTTGGGACGCCCATCTGGCCCATGAGGCGGAGGATGGCACCTGCCTTTTGTACATCGACCGCCATCTGGTCCATGAGGTGACGTCGCCGCAAGCCTTCGAAGGTCTGCGCATGGCGGGGCGCAAAGTGCGCGCGCCGGACAAGACCATCGCCGTGCCGGATCACAACGTGCCGACGACGCCCGGGCGCGAAGACCCTGCCAACATGACCGAAGACAGCGCCATTCAGGTGGCGGCGTTGGATAAGAACGCGAAAGAGTTCGGCATCCACTATTACCCGGTGACCGATGTGCGCCAAGGGATCGTCCATATCGTCGGGCCGGAGCAGGGGTGGACCCTGCCGGGCATGACGGTGGTTTGCGGCGACTCCCACACCGCGACCCATGGGGCGTTCGGCGCATTGGCCCACGGGATCGGCACGTCGGAGGTGGAGCATGTTC
>JBCBVM010000015.1:0-96982 GCA_039817645.1 Pseudomonadota bacterium
CAGGAAAGCCACCACCACCATGTGGAGGGGCAGGGCGCCTCCGCTCCGGGGTCCAACGTGGTCGATTGCAACCTTTGTGAGACGTTCTGTACCGGCATGTGCCGACTCGAAGCGGCCAGTGACCACCACCACCATCATCACCACGACCACGACCACGACCACGACCACGACCATGGCCACGGTCACCACCACCACCACGCCGCTTATCCCCATGCGGACCACCCCCACGGACCGGAATCGGCGAGACGGGCAAAGGTTGGGTAAATGCGGCCTTACGAACGCGACCCGGCGACCATCTATGCCCAAAGCTTCGCCACCGTCCGGTCGGAGGCGAACCTGGACCGCTTCCCCCCCGACGTGGCGGAGGTCGCGCTCCGCGTGATCCACGCATGCGGCATGGTCGAAATCGCCGACCGCCTGGCCTTTTCCGACGACGTGGCCGCCTCCGCCATCGGCGCCCTGCGGGGGGGCGCGCCCGTCTACACTGATTGCGAAATGGTCGCCTCCGGGATCACCCGCCGCCTGCTGCCACCCTCCACGGACATTCGCTGCACCCTCAATGCGGCGGAAACGCCGACCCGCGCGCGCCAGGACCAGACCACCCGCTCCGCTGCGGCGGTGGATGCGTGGCAAACCGATGGCGCGATCATCGCCATTGGCAACGCGCCCACGGCCCTTTTCCGTCTGCTGGAACGGCTCGATGCGGGCGCGCCCAAACCGGCGGCCATCCTGGCCTTTCCGGTGGGCTTTGTGGGCGCCGCCGAAAGCAAGGCGGAGCTGGCGGCGACCCCCCGCGGCACCCCCTTTCTCACCCTGCGCGGCCGCAAAGGCGGGTCCGCCATGGCAAGTGCCGCCGTCAATGCCGTGGCGATCCTGGCCCAAGGCGGTGTCCAATGACCTTTGTCGCGCGCCGTCCCCGTCTGTCATCTGGCCAAAAATACTTCATCGACCGTGCACCCACATGCCTGGGCCAACACGTCGGGCGCCGCCCCCGATGACCCCATGGCTCCATATCGTCGGCATTGGCGAAGACGGGCTGGACGGGCTGACTCCCGCCACCCGCACGGTGGTCGAAGCGGCAGAGATCATCGTGGGCGGCGACCGCCATCACGCCCTGTCCGACACCCTTTCGGCGGAACGGGTCGCCTGGCCCCACCCGTTCGACGCCCTTGTCGCCCATTTGCAAGGCTATGCGGGTCGCCGCGTGGTCGTGCTGGCCACGGGCGATCCGCTCTGGTTCTCGGTCGGGGCGCGGATTGGGCGCTCCATCGATCCCAGCCAGATCGTCTATCACCCCCAACTGTCGGCCTTCCAACTGGCCGCGGCGCGGATGGGCTGGTCCATGGCGGACCTGGAAACCCTGACGGTCCATGGCCGCCCGGTGGAGCAGATGATCGCCTTCATCCAACCCGATCAGCGCCTGATCATCCTGACGACGGGGGCCGAGACACCTGCACAAATCGCGCGCTTTCTGACGGAACGCGGCTTTGGTCAAAGCCCCATGACGGTCCTGTCCAGCATGGGCGGCCCGGACGAGGCGCGCTTTGACGGGATGGCGGGTACCTGGTCGCAAGAGGTGCCCGCGTTCAACACACTTTGCATCGATTGCGTCGCCGCCCCGGACGCGGCCCTTTTGCCCCGCGTGCCGGGCTTGCCCGACGATCTGTTCCGGTCTGACGGCACCATGACCAAGCGAGAAATCCGCGCCGCCACCCTGGCCAAACTGATGCCCATGCGGGGCGCCCTTCTGTGGGACATTGGCACCGGCTCCGGCTCGGTCGCGATCGAATGGATGCGCGCGGCCCGCCACAGCCGCGCCATCGCCATCGAGCCGCGCGCCGACCGCAGGGCCATGGCCGCAGAGAATGCGCTGGCCCTGGGCACGCCCCGGCTCGACCTCAGGGAAGGAAGCGTGCCGGACGCGCTGGAAGGGCTGGACCCACCCGACGCGGTCTTCATCGGCGGTGGCCTGTCAGAGGCGACGTTCCAACATGCCTGGGCCGCGCTGCGCCCCCTTGGCCGCTTGGTCGCCAACGCCGTCACCCTAGAGACGGAGGCCCTTTTGCTGGACCTCCAGGCCAGGCATGGGGGCGACCTTGTGACGTTGAACGTGGCCCGCGCCGAACCGGTGGGCCGATACCGCGGGTGGCGCGCGGTCATGCCGGTCACGCAGTGGAGCTTGATCAAAAGATGAGCGCCGCGACCGAGGCGCCGATGGGGACGCTCTGGGGGGTGGGCCTTGGCCCGGGGGACCCCGACCTGATCACCCGCAAAGCCGCCGCGCGGATCGAAGGGGCCAAGGTCATCGCCTACCCGACCCTTGCGGGCGGCGACAGCTTTGCCCGTGCCATCGCCGCCGATCTGATCTGTGACGGAACGCGAGAGATTCGCATCGACGTCCCCATGACCACTGACCGCGCCCCCGCCCAAGCAGCCTATGACGCCGCCGCATCCCAGATGGCGGATGTGCTGGCAAGCGGCCAAGACGTTGTTTGCCTGTGCGAGGGCGACCCCTTCTTCTACGGTTCGTTCATGTATCTGTTCGCCCGGTTGCGGCGGCGGTTTCCTGTGCAGACCATCCCTGGCGTCACCTCCGTCACGGCGTGCGCGGCGCGGTCCGACTTGCCCCTTGCGGCCCGCAACGAGGTCTTGACCGTGCTGCCCGGCCCGCTGCCCGATGACCGATTGACGTCCCATCTGGATCAGGCCGATACGCTGGTTTTGATGAAGGTCGGGCGCCATCTTCCGCGACTGCGTCGGTTGCTGGCCGCCAAGGGCTTGCTGGACCAGGCCCATTACGTGGAACGCGCGACCCTGGCGGCAGAACGGGTTCTGCCCTTGGCCCAGGCGCCAGAGGTGGCGCCCTATTTCTCCATGATCCTTATCGCGAAAGGGGCGGATCCGTGGCTGTGACCCCCATTGTTGTTGCCCTGAATGCCGCCGGTGAGGCGACCGCCCGTAAGGTGGCGGAGGCGTTGGAGTGCCCCCTCCACGGTCGCGCGGGGCGCACGTCGGCCCAGATCACGTTCCCCCATGCGTTGGACCATGCGCGTACCCTTTTTGCGGCGGGCCACCCCATCATTGGCGTCTGCGCCGCTGGCATCCTGATCCGCGCTGTCGCCCCCCTTCTCAATGACAAGACGACCGAGCCGCCGGTGCTGTCCGTGTCCGACGATGGCGCGGTCGTTATGCCCCTGTTGGGTGGGCATCGCGGGGCCAATCGCTTGGCGCGCCGCATCGCGGATGCGCTCTCCGGCCACGCGGCTGTCACAACGGCGGGCGAGGTGGCCTTGGGCGCGGCCCTGGATGAGCCGCCAGACGGCTATGTCCTGGCCAATCCTGGCGACGCGAAACCGGTCATGGCGGCCCTGTTACAGGGCGGCGGGGCGCGCCTGACGGGCCCCGAAATCTTCGACATTCCCCGCGGGGAAACGGTCGATTTGGTGGTAACAGATCAACCGGTTACGGGACATTCCGCGCGTTTAGTGTACCACCCAAAGCAGTATAGTCTGGGTGTCGGCTGTGCCCGCGATGCCGACCCGGAGGAGGTCTGGGCCAATGTCGAAAAGGTCCTGTCCCAGGCGGGGATCGCCCCGGGGGCCGTGGCGTCGGTCAATACGCTGGACCTGAAACTGGACGAGGCGGCGGTCAACGCCCTTGGCGCCCGTTTGGACCGACCCGTGCGGGCCTTCACGGCCCAGGACTTGGCGGGCATTGACGTCCCCAACCCGTCGGACGTCGTGCAGGCGGAGGTGGGGACACCCTCCGTGGCCGAGGCCGCTGCCCTTCGCGCCAGTGGGGGCGTGCTTGTGGTGCCCAAACGGAAGACGGCGAACACCACCGTGGCGCTTGCCAAAGCGGCGCAGCCCATCACGGACTTGCCAGGGCGGCCCCGAGGACGGCTGTCCATCGTGTCGGTTGGGCCGGGGCAGGCCACGTGGCGCACGCCCGAGGCAAGCCGTCTGGTGGCCGAGGCGGAGGAGTTGGTCGGCTATGGCCTTTATATCGATCTGCTTGGTCCCTTGGTGGCGGGCAAGCCGCGGCAGGATTTCCCCTTGGGTGGAGAGGAAGCGCGCTGTCGCTATGGGCTAGAGCGCGCGGCGGAGGGGCGGAATGTCGCGCTGATCTGCTCGGGTGATGCGGGGATCTATGCCATGGGCGCGCTTGTTTTCGAGTTGATGGGGCGCGACGCGACAGACCCGTCGGCGGTCACCGATGCCGCGCGGCGGGTCGAGGTTGTGTGTACGCCGGGTGTCAGCGCGCTCCAGGCGGCGGCTGCCCGGGCGGGGGCGCCTTTGGGGCACGATTTCTGTGCCATCTCGCTGAGCGATCTGCTGACGCCGCGGGATGACATCGTGCGGCGCCTGCATGCCGCGGCCCAGGGCGATTTCGTGATTGCGTTCTACAACCCCGTGTCAAAGCGTCGGCGGACCCTGTTGGCGGAGGCGCGGGATATTCTGCTGGCCCATCGCCCCGCAGACACGCCCGTCTTGTTGGCCACGTCCCTTGGCCGACCCGAGGAGCATTTGCGGTACCGGTCGCTGCGCGAGTTGGACGTGGACGAGGTGGATATGCTGACCGTGGTTCTTGTCGGGTCCTCTCACACCAAGCTGATTAAGACGGGGGATGGTCAGCGGATGTTCACCCCGCGCGGCTATGCCCGGAAGATGGCCGGTGGGGATCTGTCTGAGGGGGCGGGGGTCTGATGGCGCCCCGGTCGGCAATCGTCTTGTGGGGTTTCGGTCCCGGCGCCGATATCCGTGTTCCGGGCGCCGCCGCGGGTCCAGTGGGCCCCTCGCCGTTCGGGGCCGAAGGACAGACCCGTGTGGCGCGGGTCTGCGATGTCGCCGGACGGTATGCCCGGTCCCATCAGAACCATCCGCGCGCCGGGGGCTTGGCCATCGCGCGCCATCCCTGCATCGACGACGGCAGGGGCGAACGCGCGGGGATCATCAACCATGGATCGAGGATGTAGGGCCATGCGTGTGCATTTCATAGGGGCGGGACCCGGGGACCCGGAGCTTTTGACATTGAAGGCGCAGCGGCTGATCCGGGCTTGCCCGGTTTGCCTTTACGCTGGGTCCTTGGTGCCCGAAGCCGTTGTGGCGGAGGCGCCGGACGGGGCGCGGGTGTTGGACACGGCGCCCATGACGCTGGACGAGACCCATGCGGAGATCCTGGCCGCACGGGACCGGGGCGAAGACGTGGCCCGGGTGCATTCCGGCGACCCGAGCCTCTATGGCGCCATCGCCGAGCAGATCCGCCTGTTGAAGCGCGACGGCATTCCCTTTGACGTAACACCCGGTGTGCCCGCCTATGCGGCGGCGGCGGCGGCGTTGGGGCAGGAATTGACTGTGCCGGAAGTGGCGCAATCCATCGTCTTGACCCGGGTAAGCATGAAATCCACGTCAATGCCCGCCCGGGAGACGTTGGAGAATTTCGGGCGTACGGGTGCCACGCTGGCGATCCACCTGGGCATTCGCGCCCTGCGAGAGATTGAGCGGGTGCTGACGCCCCATTACGGTGCGGAATGTCCCGTGATCGTCGCCTATCGCGTGGGTTGGCCCGATGAGACGTTTTTGCGCGGCACACTCAGCGATATCCGCCAGAAAGTACGTGCCGCCAAGATCACGCGTACGGCGCTGATCCTGGTGGGGCCGGCGCTTGGGGATGTGGGCGATTTCAAAGACAGCGCGCTCTACGACCCGAGCATACCCCATGTCCTGCGTCCGAATGTAAAAGCCTGATCCGTCCCATTTCCCAAAGCCTGCGGTGCTGGGGCATTGTGCGCAGGTCCCCGGTCGGCCTGGCCGGGGTGTCCTTCTGGCCATTTTGACGCAAGAGTCTTCGCCCTGTCGGGAAAGGTTCATTGACTCTTTACGTTGCCGCACCAAAGTCTTGCGTGTCCGAGAGGGGATTCTCGGCCCTGTTCAGGAGGTTCTGATGGCTGCGTCAGATCGTGTTTTTCTGCCCAAGGATGTCCGTGAAGGACTGGAACGCGCGCGCCAACAGGATCGCAAGAAGACCGGGGGTCGCCTGCGGGTGCAGGTCGGCGATGACTGGTACCCGATCCGCCGCTTTGATGAACGTGGCTTTGAAGTCGGCGTCGAGATTGCGCCAAAGCTGCGTGGCTATGTGGAAATCCATGATGGGCCGAACCTGTTGCGCACCGCGCTGATCATCGCGTCGGAGCCTGGGGACGAGTCCATCCGGTATGAATTCAAGCGTGGCGGGCGTGTGCATCGGACGGCGCCGCTGGATTATGCCCGCGATGGGGCCACACCGGATGGGTACCTGACGGCGCAGTAATCTGCGCCTACGGGACGTGCGCCACGGAGTAGAAGGCTGTTTTCTGCCCCGTCAGCCGTGCCCACATCTGATCCCCGAGAGAGAAGTGCCACCATTCCGTCGGGTTGTTGGCAAACCCCGCCTCCTCCATCAGCCAATAGAGCAAGCGGCGATTGGCCTGCGCCTCTTGGGCGGAAAAGGCGAGGCCGGGCGGCAAGTCTTCGAAATGGTCGGTTTGGGATGCCGCAGACACGTCGTCGAAGATGGTGCCCATGAACAAGTCTGGCCCGCTTCGATATCGGATGGTCAGGTCGACCGCGGCGCCCGTGGCGTGGGGCGGCGGGGATTTCGGGTCGATCTGTCCGTCCGCGCCTTTGGCCCAGTATTTCGACGTCTCGGTCGCGATTTGCGCGGCGGTCCAATCGGGGTGCATGTCGCGCAGCTTGGCCGGCATCCAGACATCGTGGAAGTAATTCTGCACAGCAATGGGGCGCCAGGCGTCGAACACCCAAAGCTCAAGCCCGTAGTCGGACAGCCGTTCATTGACACCTGCAAGCCGCGCGACCAAGGGCGCCCGCAGCAATAGATCCGGCACGGACCCGTCGATGCGCCCGTGATAGGGGGCTCGGGTTTCGGCGTGGTAGGCGTTCTGGCCGGAGATGCCCGCCTCTGTCACTTCGACCAGGGGGTCGCGGGCCCGGGGGTGCGTCAGGTCCACCGGATGTTTGCGGTACCCCAAGCGCCGCTGGTACGCCTTGCCCACCGGGTCGGCCAGGGGACGGGCGCGCAAATCCGCCAAGGGGCCATCTGTCAAAGGTCTCATACGCGATAGCCTTGACCGACTGTCCGAAGCCTCGCAAGAGGGGAGGACCCAGACAAGGAGCGTGCCCATGCGGATCGTCTATGTGAACGGGGACTATGTCCCAGAGAACGAAGCCAAGATCTCCGTCTTTGACCGGGGGTTCCTGTTCGCCGATGGCGTCTATGAGGTGACGAGTGTTCTGGGTGGAAAACTGATCGACTTTGACGGCCACGCCAAACGGCTAGAGCGGTCGCTGAGCGCGTTGGAGATGGCGTCGCCCGTCACGCAGCAGGATCTGTTGGAGATTCACCGCGAATTGGTGGCGCGCAACGGGATCGAAGAAGGGCTTGTCTACCTTCAGATCACCCGAGGGGCGGCAGATCGGGATTTTGCCTACCCGGCGGAGGCGCAGCCGTCGATTGTTTTGTTCACCCAAGCCAAGCCTGGCCTGGCCGACGCGCCCGCGTCGAAAACCGGGATCAGGGTGATCTCGATCCCCGACCGGCGGTGGGGGCGGCGGGACATCAAGACCGTTCAATTGCTCTACCCCTCCATGGGCAAGATGATGGCCAAGGCCGAAGGGGCCGACGACGCCTGGATGGTCGAGGACGGGCATGTGACCGAAGGGACGTCGAACAACGCCTATATCGTGAAGGGCAACACGATCATCACCCGGCATCTGGGCGAAGAGATCCTGCATGGCATCACCCGCGCGGCCGTTTTGCGCATGGCGGCAGAGGCGCAGTTGAAGGTGGAGGAGCGGGCATTTACCCTGGCAGAGGCGCAGGAGGCGGATGAGGCGTTCGTCACCTCGGCCTCGACCTTCGTGATGCCGGTGGTGCAGATTGACGGGCAAAGCGTTGGCACCGGCGCCCCCGGGCCGGTGGCGGCGCGGTTGCGCGAAATCTATCTGGACGAGAGTATGAAGGCCGCCGTCTAGGGCGACGTGGGGCCGTTGGACGGGGCGTCCCAGCCCAGGATGACCTTCACCTTTTCGCGCGTGCGCAGGAAGCCGGGGCCGAATCGTGAAAAGGCGCGGCCCTGAAGTTCCATATGCAGGGCTGCGATTTGCCGGGTGCTGAGGGTGCGGGCATCCACTTGGGTGAACCCGATCCGGTCCAGGCGGTTCTGGACGGATGCCACCAATTGCGCGTTCGGTGCCGCCGCCGAGGGGCCGCCGATGGCAAGGGCGGTGATCAGGGCAAGGGCCGCGCGGATCATTTGAAAATGCGGTCCACGCCACGTTGAAGGAACCCCTTGCGAAGGGTCCCGCCGATCAAGCTGGAAATATCGCCGTGGGACCGGCCGGAATGCATGAGAGAGTTGATCTGCGCCACCTGCGCGTTGCTGAGATTGCGCACATCCACGTTGCGATGCCCAAAGCGCGGCAACTGGCGGGCGATGTTGGCCCGCATGCCACGCAGTTCGGTCCGTTGTGTCGTTTCCTGCGGGGGGCTGACGAAGACGGCCTCTGCCTTGGCGGCGGTCGATGCACCTGGGAGGCCGAGGGTCAGCATTGCGGCCAGGGTGGCGAGTTGGGCTTTCATTGCGCGCTCCTTTTCTTTGCACCGTAGACGCATTTGGAGACGCGCGCCAAACACGGATCATCAGGACGCCGTGACCGGCAGCGTTCAGCCATCTTTCCCGACATTCTGTGCGAAGGACGTCTCGAACGCCTTCTGTTGATCGGCAGAGGCTTCGGTTTGGTGCAGGGCCTTCCATTGGGCCATGGGCATGCCGTAGAACACTTCCCGCGCTTCGTCTTTGGACATTTCGATGCCGCGTTCGGCGGCGGCTTCGCCGTACCAGCGCGACAGGCAATTCCGGCAGAAGCCTGCCAAGTTCATCAGGTCGATGTTCTGGGCGTCGGGGCGATCTTCGAGCAGGTGTTGGCGCAAGCGGCGGAAGGCGGCTGCTTCGATTTCGATGCGCGTTGCGTCATCCATGGGGTATCTCCTCAAGGGCCCGGGTCAAATGTGGGGCAAGGCGGTTCGCCCAAGACACCTGCCCCTCTGGATCAGAAATGAGATCGTTTCGAAGTTCGATCAAGACATGTAGGCGCCCCGGGCCCAGGGAATGCCGGTCCATGGCGTCACCTGGCAGATGCCCGGAATAGGGTTCGTTGATGCCGACACAAAGGCTCGGCTCTTGCTGAATGGACGCGATCAAGGGGCGGGCCAGGCGGTCATCACCCGCGAACAGAACGCCCACATGCCAAGGGCGCGGGGGGCGACCGTTCAGTTGCGGTGTGAAGGAATGGACCGCGCAGAGAACGGGGTCCTGCCGCCGCGCCAGAAGGCCAGTCATCGCATCGTGGTAGGGCCGGTGGAACAGGGACAGGCGGCGTTCGCGTTCTTCGGCGCTGACATGGCGGTTGGCCGGGATGACGGTGCCGTCATAAAGGCGCATGATAAGGGTGGGGTCGTCTTCCCCGCGGTTGGGGTCGATCACAAGGCGCGAGAAATCGGACAGGATGGCAGGCGCGTTCAGCGTTTCGGACAGGGCGCGCGTGACACCGGCGGCACCGACATCATAGGCGATATGCCGGGCCATGTCGGCGTCGGGCAGGCCCAGGGTCCCGCCCACGGCGTCGGGGACGCGGTTCGTGGCGTGGTCGCAGGTCATAACCCAGCGGGACGGGCCAGTGGGGTTGAGGATGGAAAAAGGGGCGGTCATGGCGCCCGATTAGCCCAGCAGATGTCCGTTGCCCAGGCATCTGGGCAAAACATGCGGACGGCGGTTGCCCAAACCCCTTCAACACGTCAAAAGCTAGCGCTAACGGCACCCAGATTTGATGAGGACCGCGCCATATGAGACGCCACCGCAATGTGAAGATCGTCGCCACGCTTGGACCCGCATCCGACGATTACGATACCATCCGCCAGTTGTTTGAAACGGGCGCGGATGTGTTCCGTCTCAATATGTCCCACGGGGGGCATGACGACATTCGGGCCCGGCACAACATCATCCGCGATATTGAGCGGGACCTGGGGCGGCCCATTGCGATCTTGGCGGATTTGCAGGGGCCAAAACTGCGCTGTGGTGTGTTTGCGGGCGACTCGGCAGAGATCGAGGCGGGCAAGCCGTTCCGCTTTGACCTGGATGACGCGCCGGGCGACCACACGCGGGTGCAACTGCCCCACAAGGAGATCTTCGAGGCGTTGCAGGCGGGATCGACGCTTTTGGTGAACGATGGGAAACTTCGCCTGACGGTCGAGGCGTGTGGCAGCGATTTCGCCAACTGTACCGTCGTGACCGGCGGGACGATTTCCAACCGGAAGGGCGTGAACGTGCCCGATGTGGTGTTGCCCCTGGCGGCCCTGTCCGAGAAGGACCGCAAGGACCTGGAATTCGTGTGCGAGTTGGGCGTCGATTGGCTGGCCTTGTCTTTCGTGCAACGGGCCGCTGACGTTGAAGAGGCGCGCGAACTGGCCAAAGGCCGGGCTGCCCTTCTGTCGAAGATCGAGAAACCCGCCGCCGTGGAAGCCTTTGACGAGATCTTGGCCGCGTCGGACGGGATCATGGTCGCGCGGGGGGATTTGGGCGTCGAATTGCCGGTCCAAGCGGTGCCGCCGATCCAGAAACGTCTGATCCGCAAATGCCGGAGTGCGGCCAAGCCCGTGATCGTCGCCACGCAGATGTTGGAGAGCATGATCGACAGTCCCATGCCCACCCGGGCAGAAGTGTCGGACGTGGCCACGGCCATCTACGAGGGAACGGACGCGATCATGCTATCGGCGGAATCGGCGGCGGGATCTTACCCAATGCAGGCCGTGCACACCATGAACGCGGTGGCCGAACAGGTCGAAGGCGATGTGACGTACCGAGAGATCATCGAAGCCTCGCGCAGTGCGAAACGGACATCGACGGCCGACGGGATCGTTGCCGCGGCCCGGGAAATTGCGGAAACCACGGATGTGGAGGCGATTTGCGTCTTCTCCCATTCTGGATCGACCGCGTTGAAGGTCAGCCGGGAGCGTCCGCGCGTGCCGATCATTGTCCTGACGCCGGTGCAGGAAACCGCGCGGCGCCTGGTGCTAAGCTGGGGGACCCATTCCGTTCAGACCCAATCGGTGGAGCGGTTCAAATTTGCGGTCGTGTCCGCGGTGCGTGCGGCCAAGACCGCGGGGTTCGCCAAAGTGGAAGACCAAGTGGTCGTCACCGCGGGTATTCCGTTCAACGTGGCGGGATCGACCAACATCCTGCGCGTGGCGCCTTGCGATGAACGGCTGATCTTCGGGGGAGAGAGCGACTAAGGTCATGGAGACCTTGGCCGACATCTGGGCGAATTTGGCGGCATGGTGGGCCAACGTCCCGCCCCTCCCGGATCTGGGCCTGCCTGCGCCCGGCGACCCCTCAATTTTGATCGTGATCGCCACGTCTTTGTTGGCCATGGGCTTGGTGGCGGTGCTGTCCGCCTGGGTGGAGACGCGGTTGTCTTGGGCGGGGCTGTTCGCAACTGTGCTGGCCCTGGCGCTGTTCGTTTGGGTGTGGGAGCCTGACCGCGCCGCGTTCACATTCCTGACGATCCCCGAGGCTTTTGTGGACCTGGTGGCGCGCCTGATACGCTAGAGCTTGCGCGCGAGTTCTTCGGCCAAAAGCAACCAGACCGCTTCATGGGCTGCAATGATCTCGACGAAGCTGTCGCCGTTGACGGGGGCGAATAGGGCAAAGCTGTCAACGGAGCCGCGCCCGGTTTCCGGCCGAAGGGCATAGGCGCCGGTGAAGCGCAGCCGCCCATCCGCCTGCACGATCATGTCTTCGACGCGGATCGACACCTCCACATCCGGGAAGCCGGAAAGGGGCCAGGGTTCCACCGCCACATCGGCATCGGTGATCGTGTTCAGGTGCCGGGTGATCGCGTTGGCCAAGGCGCGATCAGGTAGGTCCGCCCAGAGCCGATCGGTGTCGGTGGTCAGGCTGCCATCGGCCTGTTGAATGGGGATTTCCTGGTTGATCGCGTATTCGGGGATGGTGACCTCGTTGATCATGACGGTGTTCGCCCGGGCATTGACCCGCAATTCGGACTGGAGCGGGGGCGGCGCGAAATACTGCGTGCTGCCGCAGGCGGTCAGCGCGGTCAGGGCGAGGGTGGCGAGGATACGGGTCACAGTGCTTAACGTCCGAGTAGGAGGGAATTTGGATTGCGCTCGATGGTGCGCGATAGGGAACTGACGTCTTCGGCGGCGCGGGTTGCGGCGCGCAGGGCGGCGAAAAGTTCGCTGTTCACGCGGCTGCCATCGCCATAGGTCGCAAGGACGCCGCTGGCATCGGAGGACAGGCGTTGCAGGCGGGACACCAGGGCGGGCAGGTCCTGCGCCGCCAGTTCGATGGACCGCGCGGCGCCCGACGCGCTGTTGAGGGTGCGGTTCAGGTTTTCGAGGGTGCCGCCGGTGCGAATGGCCTCGATGGTGACGCGCAACTCCTCCAGTGTTTCGACCAGAACGACGGGCACGTCGTCAGCCTCGTCGCTGGACAGGAAGGCATCGGCGGTTTGCATCAGGGATGTGGTTGAATTGACCAGGTCTTCGAGGGCCAGGGCTTCGGCCTTCGTGGCCAAGCGGTTCAGGCTTTGGCCCAAAACCTCGGCCTGGGCCATGACGCGTTCCGCGCTGGCGGACAGTTCGGGCAGGTTTTCGGTACCCTGGGCGACGGCTTGTGCGGCCTGCTGGGCTGCGTTCAGGGCGCTGGTCAGTTGCTTGGCCGCTTCTTCGGCGGCAAGTTGGGCGGTGATCGCCCGAATGTCGGCGCTGACGGCGGCCATATCGGTCAGGATAGTGTCCAGTTCCGGGGAGGTGACCAGAGCGCGGCCATCCTCTAGCAGGTCCAGGGCCGCGCCGGGCAAGGCTTGCGTCGCCTCGGACATCAGGAACGTGTCGGCGTCGCGGACCAGGGCGTTGATGTTGTCGGTGACCACGTCCAGATCGACCGTGCCATCGGCGATGTTGCGCGCGGCATCCGTGGCAGAGGCGAGCGCCGTGGACAGTTGTTCGGCGATTGCGTCGGCGATCAGGTCGTCGGTGATGCTGCGCACGGAGTTTGCGATGGCTTCGATATCCGCCAAGACAGAGGCCGTTTGGTTGGAGGACAGAATGTTGCGACCATCGCGGATCAGGGCCTGCCCGTCTTCGATGGTTTGCAAGGCGGCGCCGGGGATGGCGCGCGTGTCCTCCGAGGCGACAATGGTGTTGAGGTTGTTCATCAGGTCCGTGGCAGACCCAAGAAGTTCTTCGATGGGCAGGCCGTTAAGACGCTCGAACACGCCTTCGGCGCTGGCCACCAGGCCCGCATCTTCGGATGCGATGGTTGGGATCAGGGGCGTGTCGGTGATGCCGATTTCCAGGGCGGCGGGGGCGGTGTCGTCGGGTTCTACCAGGTCGACCGCCAAGTCGCCGCCCAGGATGGAGGTCGAGACAAGCTTTGCCCGCATCCCGTCGCGAACCAGGGCGCCGATGGCGTCCACGGCTTCCAAGTCGCTGAGCCCGTCATCGACGCCCATGCGGCGGGGTTGTAGGGCCATGACCGCAAGCAGTTGGACATTCGCGTCGGGATCATCGGGACGTACGAAGCCGGTGATGGAGGTGACGGCGCCCACGCGCACGCCACGGTAGCGGACGGCCGCGCCTTCGGACAGGCCGGTGAGGGCGTTGGGAAACAGGACTGAAAACCGCAAGCTGCGCAGGCTTGGCTGTTCGAAGGTGGAGGCGCGGGCGGCATCTTCGTCTTCGAAAATCGTGAAGACATGGCCGCGGTTGATCGGCTGCCCACCGGAAATCAGCGTGTCGAAATTCACGCCCCCTTCCAGGATGGCGGCCAGCGACCCCACGCGCAGTTCGACGCCGCCCGCGCCCAAGGTGGCCGAGACGCCCGAGGCGTCCCAGAAGCGGGTGGCCGTCGACAGTTGGCGGTCATAGGGCGCGAGGATGAACGCGTCGATCCGAATTTCGGACCCATCGGGGGACAGGCGGGGGTCGGCCACTTCTCCGACCTCGATCCCGCGATAGAGGATCGGGGACCCCGGCCCCATCCGCGAGGACTCGCGCGCGGTCAGGACGATAGCGGTGCCGTTGACACCGGGCGGGACGATGGGGGCCCGTTCATCCCCGCGGAAGGCGGTCCGACTCTCGCCGATGTCGTTGTCCCATGTCCCCTCGATATACGTGCCAGACAGGATCGTGTTCAGCCCTTCGACGCCCCGCGCCGTAACCTCGGGCTGGACGATCCAGAAGGACGCGTCTTCGTCCAGATAGGGAGCGATGTTGCGGGACACGCGGACATAGACATTCACTTGGCTCAGGTCCGCGCTGAAGCCCACATCTTCGACCACGCCCACCGTCACTTCGCGGAAGCGCAGCGTGGTTTGCCCCACCTCTACCCCCGACGCATCGGGGAAGGCGATGGCCACCAGAATGCCGCGATTGGCATAGCTTTGCCAGGCGATGGCCAGGGCGATCATCACAGCGATGATCGGCACCAGCCACACGGCAGAGATGAAGCGCATGCCGGAGGGGGCCGGTTCGATCTTGGGCTGGTGGGGCGTGTTGGGGGCGTCGGTCATTTCGATAAGGTCTCGATGCGATCCCAGATGGCGCGGCTGTCAAAGCTCATGGCGGATAGCATGGTGAAGACGACGGATAAAGCAAAACACACCGCTGCGATGCCCGGGTTGATCGTTGCAAGCAAGTCAAATTGCACCAAGGCCACCAGGATGGCGACGACGAACACGTCGATCATGGACCAGCGGCCAATCCACTCCACCACCTCGAACAGGTGCAGAAGATGGCTGGGCTTTTCGCCGTGGGGTTTGCGGACGATGAGGGCCAGATAGGCGATGGCGATGAACTTGCCCACCGGGATCACGATGGACGCGAAGAAGACAATGAACGCCACGCCGTAAGCGCCGAAATTGGCCAGGTCGATCACCCCGCCAAGGATCGTCGCCTCCTCTGCCCGGCCCATGGTGGCCGTGATGAGCATTGGATAGACATTGGCCGGGATGTAGAACAGCATCCCCGCGATCCACCAGGCCCAGACGCGTTGCAGGCTGGTGGGGTCGCGACTGACCAGCTTGCCGCCGCAACGGGAGCAAATTTCTGTGTTGAGCGGTGACACGTGGGTGCAGTGCCGGCATCCGACCAGCCCTGCATCCAGCGCCGTCAGCGCTTCATTGCTGTGTCCAGGGCCATCCATACGGCATGTTTACTCATTTGCGTGTCTTTGAGCGCTGTGATCACGACGATCGCGGCGAAAGACCAAAAGGCGGGACCCATGGAAAGGGTCGCAAGATCGGCCAGCTTGACCAGGGCGACGGCCACGCCGACCATGAAGATTTCGGCCATGGCCCAAGGTTTCAGCACCTCTGCGTAGCGCAGCGCATTGGTGGCCCAGGGCAGCGGAGAGACGTTCAGGGCCAAGGGCGACAGCGCCCAAAGAAGCAGGGCCAAACGCGTCACGGGCAACACGATGACAAAGGCCGCCACCGCGATGGAAAGGGGGGCCATAACCCCTTCGGAGAAGCTCATGACCGTCTCGAAAACGCTCGCCCGGCTGGTGAACACGCCGTTCCGCAGTTCCAGGAAGGGGTAGAACACCACAATCGCCATGAGGATCAGGGCGGTGCTGGCCAAGACGACGATCCGCAAGATCGCCTCTGGCCTGGCCACAGAAATGACGGTGCCACAGCGGCTGCAGCGGGCGCGTTGGCCATCGGGCAGGGCTTCCACCCGGTGGAGCGCATCGCAGACCGGGCAGCACACCAGATCGTCGCTGGGCTGCATCTAATAGTCCCTTTCGAAAAAGATCCCGACAGAGCTTTCGCCCGAGGCGCCCGTCGACCCGCGCACCGTCAGGTTGGGTGTCAGGTCGAGGTTCAGAGAAACGCTCGCATCCCCATCCTGGTCGATCTGCACATCCGTGTAGACGTTGTCGGAGATGTATTTGCCTGCGCGGACGGCGGTGTTGCCTTCGCTGTCGGTCGTCACATCAAGATCGTCCAACCCGGTGGACCCCCTGAGCCGTTCCAGCAAACCGCCGGATCCGCGCCCGGCCAAGACGGCGACGGAGTTCGCCAGTTGCAGCGCTTGGAGCGGGGACAACTGGCTGAGGTCGCGCCCAAAGAAGACCTGCGCCAGGATTTCTTCTTGGGGGACCGAGGGGGCGGATTCGAAACGGACGGTAATGTCGTCGGCGGGGCCTTCCACGATGATAGAGGCCGTCAGCGCGTCTGCTTCGGTCACGGCCACCAGCCGGATGTTCGGAACGAGGGAGCCTTGGAATGTGATCTCTCCCTCATCGAAGTTGAACCGTTGTTGGAGGATGTCCAGACGACCGCGCACCAACTCGAACCCGCCGGTCGTGATGGGGGCGGCTGTCGTTCCCCGAAGCCCCAGGGCGCCGCCAAGTTCCGCATCGACGCCCCGGCCGCGGACGAAGATGCGGTTGGGGGCCAGGATGCGCAGGTCCAAGCCATAGGCTGGGCCACTGCGCTCTGCGGGACGGTCCCCGCCGTTGTCGGTCTGGCCAGCGCGGGCCAAGGTCCGTTGCACGGGGCGGGGGGTGTTCAGGTGCGTGATCGGAGGCAGGTCGCCGATGGCCGTCAGCCCGCTGGACGGGACGGCGATGTCCGCGCTGTCCACCGTGATGTCGCCGGAGATGCGTGCCCCGTTGGCAAGCGGCCCCGCGAGTTGCAACGCGCCGGACAGCTGCGCCTCGTAAAGGGTGGGGTCCACCAGCGTGACGCCAAAATTGACGGCCAAGTTTCCGTTGAAGGGCGCCGACAGGTCGACTGGCCCCTGGATTGTGACGTTTCCACCGCTGCGCAGCCCGGCCTGGGCATCGACCTGGGCGCGGCCTTGGCCCAGCGTGACGGTGGCGTTGACCCCGTCCAGGCCATTGCGCAGCGTGGGCAGGGACACCTCGGCCCCGGTCGTGGAAACCGTCCCCGTCAAGTTGGACAGTTGTGGCGCCCCGGAGAGGCGGAGATTGAAATTGGCCTGCCCGCCCAGGCGCCGCGGTGCCAAGATGCCGTTGGCAAGGCCGAGCGGGGCAGACCCGGTGATGCCAAGGTCCAGATTTGCGCCGCCGCTGACCGTCCCGGTCACATCGGCCGTTGTGCCAGACGGCCCGGCGATTTCGAGGTCGAGCGCGTAGGCGTCGCCCGGCTGAGACACCCGGCCAGAGACCGCCAAGGGGCCGGAAATGTCGGGGACGAAGGCGGCGATATTGGGCAACGCGGCTGAGACGGTTACATCCAGGGGGGCGCCGGCAACGGTCCCCGAAACTTCGGCTTGGCTGCCAAAGGGACCATTGGCCCGGACATCGGCCCGCCACGCGGCGCCGGTCTGCTGCGCATCGACGGTGATGCGCAGGGGCCCAGCCAGAGGAGCCGCCAAGGGCGCCCCATTGGGAAGGGCCGCCTGGGCCGCAACGGTCGCGCCGGTGTCGGGCAGGGTCGCCGTGGCCGAAAGGGCCGCGTTGTAGGGACCCGTGCCAGAGAAGGTGACCTGCGGTCCGGTGTCCGCCAGCGTCGCGGTGCCCGCGATGTCCAGACCGCCAGGCACACCCGGGGCGAAGGCGGCAACCCTGGGTGCCTGCAGTGTGAATTCCGCCGCCAGGGGGGATGCCGTCAAGACGGTGTCCACCGTGGCCCGGGTGTTGGCGGGGCCCGTCGCCCGCGCCGATGCAACCCACGCCTCTCCCGCTTGGGCCAGATCGGCATCAATGCTGAGCGGGCCAGAGAGTTGCGGCACGAACACGGCCACATCCGCGAGGGTGGCCGCGATGGCCAGGCGTGGGGCGGGGCCGGTCACCGGGCCGCGGACGCGACTGGTGATGTCTGCGGGCAGCATCGCTTGGGCGTCGATGACCCAGGCGCCGCCCTCTTGCACCAAGTCCCCCGTAATGGACCCTGCCCCCTGAAGTTGCGGCACCGACGCCAGCGCGGGGACGGGTGCGGTGACGTCTGGCAGACGCAGGGAAAAGGCGATGTCGGGGCGCTGGCCTGTGACCGGACCGTCGATTTGAAGGGTGGTGGCCCAGGGCCCCTGCAGTTCCGCATCGACGGACCAGACGCCATCGCGGGCGAAGGCCCGGCCATCGGCAATCAAGGCGCCAGGCAGGCCATCCACGAAGGCATCCAGCCGCGGCACCCGCGCGTCGAACGCCACGTCTGGTGTGGCGCCGGTCAATTGCCCTGCCGCTTGAAGTGTCACGTCTTGCGGTGCGTCGATGCGGGCGTTGCCGGTCCAGGCGCCCTGCGCATCTTCGCCCAATGACACCCGGGCCGAGACGGGACCCGCAAGGCGGGGGTCTATCCCTTCGCCGTTGGCGATGTCCAAGTTCAGATCGGCTTCCCCCCGCTGTCCTTCGCGGCGTTCTGGGGCGTCTTGGGCAAGGATCCGACCGTCGCCGGTAATGGTCACTTGGGAGGTTTGGAGCCGGACGGCTTCGAGGAACGTGCCGCTTTGCGTGCGCCGTGCCGACAGGGTCAGGTCGCCGGCGCCCCCCACAAGGGCGTCCGCCTGGGGGATGCCAAGGGCAAGGTCCTGGGTCTCCCCGTCCAAGGTCACGTCAAACGCGCCGCGGACGGGGGACAGGCTGGCGTCCAGGGTCACATTTGCCTGGCCTGCCAACCCGTCTAGCCCGGCCAAAGCCGACAGGTTCGAAAGGGTCGGGATGTCCGCCAGAAGGGTAAGGTCCAGGGGCAGATCGCCTTCGGACGGGTCAAACGTCGCATCCCCGCGGAGCGTCATATCCCCAGCGATGAGCGCCATTTCCGAGACTTCAATCGGGGCGTTTTGTCGCCAGGCAACGGTCGCGTCCAGGTTGATTTGCGCGCCCAGGGCCCGTTGCAAGGCAGGGTCGATCACCCCAAGCCCCTGGATCGCAGAGGACAGATCGCCGGTGGCCGCGGTGACGGTTTCGCCGGTCCGTTCCAGCAGACCTTGGGCCTGAAGCGTTGCGCTGTCCAAAGAGGCCGCGGGATGGGTGACATCCAGGGCCGTCAGTTGCATTTGCCAATCCTCCCCCTCTGCCGCGTCATGGCGCAGGCGCAGATCCGCCCGGCGCAGTGTGATCACATCCGCCGTCGGCAGCAGGACAAGGTCCCCATCCTCTGCCGCCACGCGCATCTCGAGGTCGAGAAGGGTGGGCCAACCGGCAGGGTCCAACCGGGCGCGCCCGGTTGCGTTCAGCGCCTCTGTCTCAATGGACAGCGTTTCAAGGTCGAGCCCATCCGCGGTATGCGCCCCAGCCAGCGCCAGGCGGACATCGGGGCCGAAGAAAGCTTGGTACCGGGGCGCAAACAGCGATGTCACATCGCCTTGCAGGTCGAGCGCGAATGTCTCCGCCTCGTCCTCGCGCCCCAATGTGAAGGTGCCGCCGAGGCGGTCTTCCCCGTCAGAGGCCAGGGCGATGTCGGCGCGGAAATCGGCCAGGGTGCCGTCCCCCGCGATGGTCAGCCCAATGGCCGGCGCGCCGGGCAGGGCCAGCAACGTCGCGGCGATGCCGTTCTCTTCCTCCTCCAGCGCGACGTTGATCGTCAGCGCCTCGGTCGCTTGGTTGAAGGCGCCGGTGATCTCAAATTGACCGGCAGGGCCGTCTAAGCGGTCGGCCTGGATTGCCACATCTGCCACGCCCTCGATCAGGCTGGCCCGCGCCGCGAGCGAGAAGGACAGGTCCTGCCCAAGGATCGGCGCGCCCACATTGATTTGGTCCGCGGCGATACGGTCAATCTCGATCGAGACAGGAAGGTCGGGGAGCGCCAGGCCAGACCCTGCCCCGGCGTCCGGCAAATCGACCCCCTCTGGCGGAAGCGGCGCGCGGTCCAACTGGATCAGCGCGGCGGTCAACTCCTGCACTTCCAGGCGGCCCCGCAGCAGGGCGCTTCGATCCCAGGATAAGGTCACGTCTTCCAGGCGCAGCCAGGGGCCTTCGTCGTCCGACACAATCAGCCGGTCCAGCGTGGCGCGGCTTGACAGGGCCCCTTCGAACCCGTCGATCCGCACGGACAGGCCCGGCGCTTCTAGGTTGTCTTCGATCAGCGCGGTCAGAAAGCCGCGGTCGCGGTCCTCCTGCGGGCTTTGCGCCAGCGCGGGCGACAGGCCAATAAGGGCCGCGACAGGCAGCAGGCCCCACCTCAAAACGCTTGACCTATGCCGATGTATATCTGCACCCCCGTATTGTCGCCGGGGCCGGATACCGGGACGCCAAGATCAACTCGCAGCGGGCCGATCCCGGTGTTGTAGCGCACACCCAGGCCCGCGCCCACATGGGTGTCGCCATCGGACCAGTCGGACGCGCCGCTGATCCGCCCGGCATCCACGAACCCGACGACGCCGATGGTGTCGGTCACCCGTTGTCGCACCTCGCCCGAGACCCCCAGGAAGGACCGGCCGCCAACGCGCCGCCCATTGTCCAGCGTCACGCCCAGGGATTGAAACGGTTGGCCACGAACCGTGCCGCCGCCGCCAGAGAAAAACAGGTCATCCGCTGGCGTGTCCTGGAGCGAGGGGCCAACCACGCTGCCCATCTGCAGACGCAGGGCGACGACGGTCTGATCCTCTGCGCCAAAGTGTTGGTACCCGCGCAGATCCGCCAGGAACCGGACCCCCGTTCCCGCGGTCGTGAACCCATGGAAGGGGCGCAGGTCGGCGGCAATGAAATAGCCGTCAGTCGGGTTAAGCGGATCATTGCGGCGGTCATATTCGGCCGAAAGAGGCAGGGAGACGATGCTGAAATTCCGGGTCCCGAAGGCGTCTGTGATGCGGCTGCGCCGATACCCGACGCCGTAGGTGTAGGTGAATTCGTCGCTCGCCACGCGGCGGGCGCCGATGTTGAAGCCCAGGGCGTCACTGCTGAAATCGGGCTGATCCAGGCTCTCGATCTCGCCGTCAACGAACAGGTCGGTTTCGGGGTTGAATGTCGATGGGCGGTTATAGGCAAAGGACAGGCGGAAATCTTCGCCGCCACTGTCGCCGCCGATCCCCTCGATCTCGCCCTCCAATCGCAGGCTGTCGGCATAGCCGGTGAGATTTCGGTGGAGCCAGAAGGCGGACAGGCCCAGCCCTTCGGTTGTTCCCAACTCCGCGCCGAAACCGATGCGGCGGGGCAGGCGTTCGACGACCTGTACCTCCATGGGAAGGGTGTCCCCCGGGCCGATGCGGTCCGCCTCTGTGATCGAAACGGACCGGAAGGCGCCCGTGCGTTGCAAGCGCTTGGCGGCATCGTCCAGGTCGTCGGGGTCGAAGACGCGACCGGCCCGAAAATCTGCGATCCGTTCGATCTGAGACGTGCGGACGTCTTCGTTGCCGCTGACGCGGGTGGGTCCATAGGTCAGGCGCGGCCCGGGGCCCAGGGACAGGGCGGCATTCAAGGTGTTTTGGCGGTGGTCGGCGGTGATTTGTTGTCTGGTCAGTTCCGCCTTGGCGTGGCCGCGCGCGCGCCAGGCCTCTACCCCGTCCCGGCTGGCTGTTCGAAGAATTTCGGTTCCGGCGGGCGCACCGGGGGCAAAGCCTTCGGGCGGGGTGGCGCCAGGGGGCAGGGGGCCGATTTCCGCCTGCCCGAAGACAAACCGCGCGCCCGGCGTGACGCGGATGGACACCGCTTGCACGGTTCCGCTTTGCCCGACACTGGGCAAGGCGGCCGCTTCGATGCCGTCCACTTGGATGGAGATTTCCGGTCCGAAATAGCCTTGTTCGAAGAGGACGGCGAGCAGGCGTTGGTAGTCGGCCTGGGCGGCGGCAATCACGTCGCGCCGCTGGGGCAGGTCTTCCTGGATGGCTTCGGCAACCAGGGACGCCGCGCGGAGTGGATCTGCCAGCGTCTCGTCAGATGGCAAGGTCCAGTCCAGCGTCGCCGCGAGTGTTGGATGCCCAATCATGCACAGGGTCGACACGGCAAACGCGCGCAGCGCGGCTGCGAACCGGCACGTGATGCGTATGCTGCATGGCGCGTGACGCGTGCCGGTTTGGAACCCCTCCATAGCCATCGGCTTAACACCCGACCCAAGGGAGGGAAAGGGCCAGACCCGCGTCCAAGCATTTGTTCGCGCCCCGCCTTAACGGCAGGAAAATGGTTAAGTTGCCGTGTCTTTGCGTGTCCCGTTCGCGGGGCTCAACTTGCGGATGCGCGACGTTCCAATTGATCCAGGAGGCGGTTCACCCCGCGGGCGAGGGTGGCGCTTTGGGCATCAAGCCCCAAGACTTCGATCCGATCTTCCACCGGTCCTGAATCGACCGCCGTCAACACTTCGTCCAGCTTCCGGTCGAGCCGAGCGCGAAGTTGTTCCGATTCCTCTTGCTGGCGGTCCCGGGACAACTGAACACTTCTCAAGATCCGCAATGCGTCGGTAATTTGGTTCAAGTCTGCCTGGGGGCATTCCGGCACTTTGGTTTGCGGGGCATCGACCGACAGGTGGCAGATGGTCGAAATAATCCGCTGGAGCGAGGCGTTGATCGCCCGGATCGTCAGCCACGCGACGGACCCGAAAAAGGTCACGAGGCCGATCAGCAAGATCGCCTGCTGTTGGAGGAAGGACCACCATTCTGTTCCGGAGGCTTCGACGGCCCGTGTCAAGCGGCCCTGCGCAGCGACTTCGATCGCCCGCAATTCGCCCATATACGCATCTGCCAAGTCAAACCAGGTTTGGCGCAGGTCTCTGCCCCATCCCTCGGTTTGGTGGGCGACGGCATCGTGCAGGCGAGCGGTCCGAAACGCCTCAAAATCGTCAATAACCTGAGTGTCCAGCCGCGCAGCAATAGAGGAGCGCCCTAGGCTGGACGCGGTCGAGATCACGTTGTCCAAACGGGCTTGGGTGGTGATCGTCTGTGCCCGCAGAGCGTTTGCGTAGGAAAGCCGCTTGGCCTGGTCCCCTTCTGCGACCATGGCGGCGCCCAATGCCCATTCCAGCGCTGCCGAATCCTTGGCGTAGATCCATGCAATACTGTCCCGCATCATCACCGCGACAGCCGCCGATGTCGCGTGATTTGCGGCGACGGCCAGCTTTGTGACCATTCCCTTGTCGATCTTTGTCATTTGATTTCGGAAGTCTGACGGGGCAATCTCTGACGTGTCCAATTCCCGCCGCAGGCGATGCACTTCGGTCCGCCATGTCCGAAAAGAGCCCCGATCTTTGCCTAGACGATCCAGCAGCTCCGCAACCCACAGATCGTTGGCCAAAAGATCGAATTGCCCATCAACGATGTGACGCTGAGTCTCAAGTTCCTGGCGCCACAGGGGGTCATCCCCCGGACGGATGGACGCGCCCAGGCCGCGTTCGCGCTGCAACTCGTGGATCAGGTCGCCGGTCGTGCGGGTGAGTTGCAAAAGACCCTGGTCAAGCTGCGCCGCCTCGTGCCGGGTCAACGCGATTTGAAAGATCGACCCTGCAAAGAACACCGCGACCGCCAGGCCGGAGGCAAACACCACGCCGAGGGACTGAGATACCGTAAGCGACTGGAACAACTTCATGATGACGTACCTCCGACCCGTCCTTCCTGGCCAACAAGTCTTAGGGATTCGTTACGATTTGCCCGAAAAGGGGGCACAATCCGTCTTTTCCAGAGCGCGGGATTGCACTTCGGCAATGGTGTTGTCAGGCTAACGGTATGGAGAAAGCCCAGATATTCGACGAAATGCAGGGCCTTGGCGGAGACACGCGTGCGCCCTATGCCGCCCTCGCGAAATGGTACAATTCCGAGGAGATCAAACATCTTCGGCGCAAGTCTCGTGAAGCGGAAGACGTGTTTCGCCTGACTGGCATCACCTTCAACGTCTACGGGAGCGAGGAGGCGACGGAGCGGCTGATCCCGTTCGATATCATCCCGCGGATCATCTCTGGCCGGGAATGGGCGCGTCTGAGCAAGGGCATCGATCAACGGGTCCGGGCGTTGAATGCGTTTCTGCATGACATCTACCACCGGCAGGAAATCGTGCGAGCCGGGATCTTGCCCGTGGAGATGATTGCCCGAAACGATGCGTTTTTAAGCCAGATGATCGGCGTGAACCCCCCGGGGGACATCTATACGCACATCGTTGGCATTGATCTGGTGCGGACGGGGCCCGATCAATTCTATGTCCTGGAAGACAATGCCCGCACCCCGTCGGGCGTGAGCTACATGCTAGAGAACCGGGAGACGATGCTGAGCATGTTTCCGGAGTTGTTTGCGCAAAACAAAGTGCAGCGTGTGAGCGGCTATCCGCAGCATTTGCACAACTCCCTGTCTGAATGCGCGCCGCCGGCCTGTGTCGGGTCGCCCACTGTGGCGGTTCTGACCCCCGGCATCCACAATTCCGCTTATTATGAGCATTCGTTCCTGGCCGACCAAATGGGAGCGGAGTTGGTGGAGGGGCATGACCTGCGTGTTGTGGATGGCCGCGTGGCCATGCGGACGACGCGCGGCTACCGGCCCATTGATGTGCTGTACCGCAGGGTCGATGACGATTTCTTGGACCCGATGAACTTCCGCCCCGATAGCATCCTGGGCGTGCCCGGCATCTTGGATGTCTATCGCGCGGGGGGCATCACAATCGCCAATGCGCCGGGAACGGGCGTGTCCGATGACAAGGCGATCTATAGCTATATGCCTGAAATCGTTCAGTTCTATACAGGGGAAAAGGCGCTGCTAGAGAATGTGCCGACCTGGCGTTGTTCCGACCCGGATGCCCTTGCCCATGTGTTGGACAATCTGCCGGACCTGGTCGTCAAGGAGGTCCACGGCTCGGGCGGGTATGGGATGTTGATCGGGCCGACCGCCACCAAGCGGGAGTTGGCGGAGTTCAGAAAGAAGCTGACCGCGCGCCCCTCGAACTACATCGCGCAGCCGACCTTGTCGCTCAGCACGTGCCCCATCTTTACCAAGGCTGGCCTGTCGCCGCGTCACGTGGATCTGCGTCCCTTCGTGCTCGTCTCGCCGGAGCGGATCGACATCACGCCGGGGGGGCTGACCCGCGTCGCCTTGAAGAAAGGGTCGCTTGTCGTGAACTCGTCCCAGGGGGGCGGGACCAAGGACACATGGGTCTTGGAGGACGATTGATGGGGGGCATGGCGCAGGGCTGCCACATTCAGGTCGGGACCGCAGATTTTACGGCGCGTGGCCATCTTGGGGGCCAGCATGCTGGGTAAGACAGCGGGCGGCCTGACCTGGATGTTCCGCTATCTTGAGAGGACAGAGAACCTTGCGCGCCTGGTGGAGACGGGGCACCGAATGGCGCTGACGCGGCCCGTGGGAAGTGACAGTGAGTGGGGGTCCATTTTGCAGACCTCCGGCACGGGCGTCGCCTACGAGGAGCATCACGAAGAGATCGAGGGGGACGCCGTGGTCGATTGGCTGCTGCGCTCGCCGGAGAACGCCTCTTCGGTCATGTCTTGCGTGGACGGTGCACGGATGAATGCGCGCACGGTTCGAACGGCCCTCACCCGGGAGGTATGGGAGGCGGTGAACGAGTGCTGGATGACCCTGTCCGCCGACCTCAAACGCCGGGTGCCGAACCGCGACTTACCTAGGGTGCTGGGCAATATTCGGGCGCGATCCGCGTTTGTCCGCGGGGCACTTCACGGAACCATGCTGCGCAATGACATCTATGATTTCGCCCGGCTGGGCACCTTCCTTGAGCGGGCGGATGCGACCGCGCGGTTGCTTGATGTGAAGTATTTCGTTCTGTTGCCGTCGGTCGCGGGGGTCGGCTCGCGCCTCGACAACGCCCAGTGGGAGATGATCCTGCGCGCCCTGTCGGCGGAAGGGCCGTTTCGGCAAATCCACGGCAACAAGCGGGGCGCCACTGCGATTGCACAGTTCCTGACGTTGGACGGGCGCATGCCGCGGTCGCTTGCGTTCTGTTATCGTAAGATCGGCGGCAATCTCGGCTTTCTGGAGCGGGACTACGGCATCCGAATGCGCAGCCATGACTTGGCCGATGACATGTGTCGAAAGCTCGACCGGATGACGATTGAGGACATTTTCGAAGACGGGTTGCATGAGTTTTTGCAAAATTTTCTGAACTGCAACACGGCCCTCGCCCATCAAATCGAACGAGATTACCGGTTCGCAGAATGACCTCTAAACGCCTCCATATTCGCCATAAGACGACATATCGCTACGATGCGCCGGTGCCTTACGGCCTGCAGCAGCTGCGTCTGACACCCAAGAGCCGGACGGGCCAAAAGGTCCTGTCCTGGTCGAGCAAGATCCAGGGCGGGACCGAGCAGGTTCAATATGATGACGCCCATGCCAACCGGGTGCAGTTGGTGGCGTTCGACGCCGGCGCCACCGAAGTGACGATCACCGCGGAGGGCGAGGTCGAGGTGACCAACACCAACGGGATCATCGGGGAGCAGCGGGGGTTCATGCCGCTTTGGATGTTCCTGCGCGCCACGGATCGCACCCGCCGGGGCCCGGGGACGCAGGCATTGGCCCGCGATGTGCGCGCCATCGAGGACCCGTTGGACCAAATGCACCAACTTGCGACCATAATCGGCAACGCGGTGTCCTACGACACTGCCGGTGCGGATGTGACCCGCAACGCGGAAGACGCCATCGAGGCCGGGCATGGGGTTTGCCAGGATCACGCCCACATCTTCGTGACCTGTGCGCGTCTTCTGGACCGGCCCGCGCGCTATGTTTCCGGCTACCTCAAGATGGACGACCGCGATGAGCAGGATGCCACCCACGCCTGGGCCGAAGCCCATGTGGATGGTCTGGGTTGGGTCGGGTTCGACATCTCCAACGGGATCTCGCCCGATGGGCGATACGTCCGCGTGGCGACGGGTCTGGATTATGACGATGCCGCCCCGATCAACGGACTTCGACATGGGGGATGCGAAGAACAACTCTCGGTGTCTGTGCACGTGTCCGAGTCGGCGCAGCAATAGATCGCGGCGCCGCTGCGTCCGCCCGCTGGAAATCGTATCTTAACAAAATTGCCGTAGCCAAGGGGCATGACCTACGGCCGCCGGGCGCAAACCCTTGACGCAAAGACTTGGGTTGACAGCCCCGGATGCTTGGACACCTTTCTGTCCAAGGATAAAGGGAATGTGAACATGACCTATTGTGTCGGCCTCCAGTTGAACACTGGCCTGGTCTTTCTGTCGGACACTCGGACCAATGCAGGCGTCGACAACATTTCCACTTACCGAAAGCTTTTCACGTGGGAGGTGCCGGGCGATCGCGTCATGGTCTTGATGACCGCCGGCAACTTGGCCACCACGCAAGCCGTTGTGTCCCTTCTGGACGAAAGAAACGTGGCGCCATCGGAGCGGACGCCTTCCTTGTTGACGGTGCCGAGTATGTTCCAAGCGGCGCGGTTGGTGGGGCAGACGCTGCGCCACGTGATTGATGAGACCAGTCAAACCGGACAAGATGCGGCGGGCAGTTTTGGCGCCACTCTTATCCTGGGCGGGCAGGTCAAAGGGTCCCCCCCGCGCCTCTACCTGATCTATCCAGAAGGAAATTTCGTGGAGGCGCAGCCCGACACCCCCTTCTTCCAGATCGGAGAGACCAAATATGGCCGTCCCATCCTGGTGCGCGCCTACGACCCGGACATGACCTTCGATGAAGCGACCAAGCTTCTGATGGTCTCCTTCGACTCGACCATTCGGGCGAACCTGTCCGTGGGCACACCTCTCGATTTGCAGGTCTTGGAAGCCGACGCCCTTCGCCTTGGGATCGCCCGCCGGATCGAGGATACGGACGAGGATTGGCGCGCCATATCTGACGGCTGGTCAGACGCGTTGCGGATGGCCTTTGCCAGTCTGCCTGGCGTCACCCTGTGATACAGCAACGCCGCACCCCCGTTGAACCCATCGCCCCTGTGCCTAGTTGCGCCCCCAGGAGGCGGAAAAATGTTGCTGTCCGTTCAAGACGTTCACAAGAGCTTTCCGACCAGCGATGGCGCGCAGGCGGTCCTGCGGGGCGTGTCCTTCGACTTGGCGGCCGGGGAAACCCTGGCCCTGACCGGAGAGAGCGGGTCCGGCAAGTCCACCCTTCTGCATTTGATCGGCGGGCTGGATCAGCCTGAGACGGGGCAGATCCTGCTGGATGGGCGCGACATTGCCGCAATGGACGACGCGGAGCGGGCGGCCATGCGCCGCCAAGATGTTGGATTGGTGTTTCAGCAATTCAACTTGATCCCGTCCCTGAGTGTCGCCCACAACCTGTCTTTCCATGCACGCTTGGCCGGTCGAAATGACCCGGACCGTCAAGCCCACTTGGCGGAGCGGCTGGGCCTCGGCGACCTCCTCTCTCGCTACCCCGAGCAGTTGTCGGGCGGTCAGCAACAGCGGGTCGCCATCGGGCGCACCTTGGCTGCCGCCCCGCGCGTCGTTCTGGCCGACGAGCCCACGGGTAATCTGGACGAGGCGACCGGGGACCAAGTTCTGGACCTGATGCTGGACCTTGTTCGCGAAAGTGGCGCCGGCTTTCTGATGGTCACCCATTCCGGCCGTCTTGCCGCACGCCTTGGCCGTCGCGTGCACCTCCGATCCGGGCGTGCCGCATGAGATGGGCCGCATTCCAGGCGCTGCTGTCCCATTGGCGGCGCCATCCGCTGCAACTTCTGACGCTTCTGATCGGACTGGCGATGGCGACCGGTCTTTGGACCGGCGTTCAGGCGATTAATGCGCAGGCGCGGCTCAGCTACGATCAAGCGGCGCAAACCCTGGGGCAAGACCGCCTGCTGCGGCTTGAAGGCGGGCTGACCCTGGCGGATTTTGCAACGGCGCGGCGGGCGGGGTTCACCGTCTCGCCCGTGTTGGAGGGGCGCCTTCCGGGATCGACGCTCCGCCTGTTTGGTGTTGATCCGTTCACGTTGCCGCCCCGGGGCCCCGCGACCCCCGACCTGACAGAGCCGGACCTATTGCGCGCGTTCCTCGCCGGTGAGGTGGTTTTCGCCTCCTCCGAGACGTTGGCACGCTTGCCGGACAGTTTGCCGCCCGGTCGCATCTTGGACGGCTTGGCGCCGGGATTGGTCATGGCCGATATCTTGGCGGTCCAGACCTATCTGCGCACCGAAGACATCACACGCCTTTTGATATCCGACCCCGACCTTGACGCCGCCGATGCGCTGGCCGACCTTTTCCCGCAAGCGGTGTTGAGCCAACCGCAATCGGACAGCGACCTGGACCGGTTGACCGACAGTTTCCATCTCAACCTGACAGCGTTTGGCCTTTTGGCGTTCGCCGTTGGCCTCTTCATCGTCCATGCCACCATCGGCCTCGCCTTCGAGCAGCGGCGCCCGCTGGTGCGAACGCTCCGGGCGCTTGGCCTGCCATCGGGGGCGTTGGTGACTTTATTGGGGGCCGAGTTGGCGTTGCTGACGCTTGTGGCCGGTGGGGCAGGGGTGTTGCTGGGCTACCTGGTGGCGGCGGCCCTGTTGCCGGGCGTTGCGGCGACGCTGTCGGGCCTTTACGGCGCGGCCGTGGGCGGCAGCTTGACCCTTTCGCCCGCCTGGTGGCTTTCGGGCTTGGCGATGGCGGGCGTCGGCATGGTCACCGCTGGCGGGCACAGCCTCTGGCACTTGTCGCGGCTGCCGATATTGGCACCTGCCATGCCTCGGGCCTGGGCCCGCGCGCAGGGGCGTAGCATCCGGATGCAGGGTCTTGCTGGATGCGCTCTGATCGCTGCGGCGGCGGCGTTGATCTGGCTTGGGTCGGGCCTTCTGATCGGTTTCATGGCCTTGGGCGGGTTGCTGGTCGGTGCGGCCTTCCTGCTTCCGCCGATCCTTGTTTCAATCTTAGATTTCGGCACCAAACGCGCGCAAGGCGCCCTGTCGCAATGGCTTTGGTCCGACACCCGCCAACAGGTGCCGGGTCTCAGCCTTGCCCTGATGGCTTTGCTTCTGGCCTTGTCGGCCAATATCGGCGTCAGCACCATGGTGGGCAGCTTCCGAGAGACGTTCACCGGGTGGCTGGATCAGCGGTTGGCGGCGGAGCTTTATGTGACGGCCAGCAGCCCGGCCCAAGCGGAGCAGCTGATCGCCTGGGCGGAGCCGCGCGTGTCCGCGGTGCTGCCCGGGGTCATGGAAGACGTGCGCCTGAATGGAACCAACGGCCAGGCGCTGGCCATTGCGGATGACCCCACCTACCGGCAGAACTGGCCCCTGCTGGACCAGGTGCCGAACGTGTGGGAGGCGTTTGCCGCCGGGCAAGGGGTCTTGATCAATGAACAATTGGCCCGCCGCGACAGTCTTTGGGCCGGTGGGCAAGTGGCGTTTGGAGCGGATGGGACCAGACGCGTGTTGGGCGTCTATTCCGATTACGGCAATCCCCTTCCTCAGGCGATGATGGAGCTGTCGGCGTTTTTCCAAGCCTTCCCAGACGCGAAGATCAGTCGCTTCGCCCTGCGTCTGCCACCTGATGACGCGGCGGACCTCGCGCAGGAGATGGTGACCACGTTCGACCTGTCGCCGCAATCCGTGGTGCCGCAGGCGGAGATCAAGGCCTTTTCCATGCGCGTCTTCGAGCAGACCTTTGCCGTGACCGCGGCCCTAAATGTCCTGACCCTTGGCGTCGCGGCTTTTGCCCTATGGGCCAGTTTGACGACCCTTGGCACCATGCGCCTGCCCCAGGTGGCCCCCGTCTGGGCCTTGGGCCAGACACGGCGGACCCTGGCCCTTGCGGATCTTGGGCGCGCGCTTCTGCTTGGCTCCCTCACGGCTTGTCTTGCCGTCCCCGTAGGCATTGCGCTGGCCTGGATGCTGCTGGCGGTCGTGAATGTGGAGGCTTTCGGTTGGCGGTTGCCCCTGCTGCCCGACCCGGGGGGGTGGGTTCTGTTGGTCGTGTGGGCGATTATCGCAACGGCCCTGGCCGCCGCCTTTCCGGCCTGGCGCCTTTGGCGGATGCCGCCTGCCGCCCTTGTGAAGGTTTTTGCCCATGAACGTTAAAGCTGCGCTGTTTTTGATCTTTCTGCCAACGTCCCTGGGGGCACAGGGTTTCGCGGGTTTGGGCCAGGGCGGTGATGGGTTCGCCCTGCCGCAGCCAAACCCGACCTTCGAGTTTCCCGCGGACCACGGCGCCCACGGGGATTACCGGATTGAATGGTGGTACCTCACCGCAACCTTGCAGGATGCGGACGGCACGCGTTACGGCATCCAGTGGACGCTTTTCCGATCGGCCCTGTCGCCCGAGGGGCCGCAAGTCTGGATGGGCCATTTCGGCCTGACGACGCCCAATGCCCACCACACGGGGGAGAAGTTGGCACGCGGCGGCGTGGGTCAGGCCGGTGTCGACGTCCTGCCCTTCGCTGCCTGGATCGACGATTGGAGCCTTGCGGGCGCCGACTTCGATACGCTCCGGCTGCGGGCATCAACCCCGGCGGCGGGCTATGACCTGAACCTTGACGCCAACGGCCCGCTCGTCTTCCACGGCGACGGCGGGTTCTCGGTCAAGTCCCCTTCCGGCCAGGCCAGCTACTACTATTCGCAACCGTTCTACGACGTCTCAGGGACGCTCGATTTGCCAGGGGGGCCGGTTGAGGTCACGGGAAAGGGCTGGCTCGACCGGGAATGGTCGTCCCAGCCTTTGGAGGACGACCAAGAAGGATGGGACTGGTTTTCCCTTCATTTTGACACCGGCGATCGCTTGATGGCCTTCCGGCTGCGCGGGGCTGAGGCGTTCACATACGCCTCCTGGATCGCGGAAGACGGAACCCTCACACCGTTCCCGGACGGTGCCATTTCCGTCGCGCCGCAGCGGGTGTCCTCGGTGGCGGGTCGCTCTGTTCCGACGACATGGCGACTGGCTTTGCCCGCGCAAGACGTGGACGTCACGGTCACCGCACTCAACCCGCAAAGCTGGCAGGACACCCTGTTCCCGTATTGGGAAGGGCCGGTGACAGCCACAGGCACGCATACAGGCGAAGGATATCTGGAGATGACTGGATATGAGTGATCCTTTCGACAGCCTAGAAAGCCTCCGCGATCATATCTGGGCGCGCTTGGCCGCCGGTGTGGCCCATGGCGATGATCCGTTTCGGCGGGTCGCGCTGGCGACGATGGGCGAGAACGGGCCCGAGGCGCGCATGGTCGGCTTGCGCGCCGCGGATCGCGCAACGGGCCATATCGAAGTCCATTCCGATCTGCGCACGGACAAAGTCCGCGCCCTTCGGTCCGACCCGCGCGCGGCCCTTCTGTTCTGGGACCTAACGGCGGAGGTGCAACTCCGCGTCAGCGCGCGACTTTCCGTCGTGGTGGCCGACCCAGAGCGTTGGCAGAAGGTCCCGGCGTCGTCGCGCGGGAATTACGGCACCGATCCCGCACCGGGCACGCCCTTGGATGACCCGACCGCCTATGACCGCGCGCCAGACCCCGCCCATTTCGCAGCACTCGGCGGCCCAATCGACCGATTTGACCTGGTATCACTGGCACATACGCCCCACCGGCGCGCGCAATTCGACCTCGCCTCGGGCCAAGCCACATGGTGCGCGCCCTAACGGTTTTTTCACTTCTGTCGCGTAGCCCTGGACCAAACCTCCGGAGGCTTAGTGATGAGTGGTGAGAATACCCGCCCTCTGATTATCAAAAAGAAGAAGATCGTCGGTGGCGACGGGCACCATGGCGGCGCCTGGAAAGTCGCCTACGCGGATTTCGTGACCGCCATGATGGCGTTCTTCATGCTGATGTGGCTGCTCAACGCGACGACGGAGAAACAGCGGAAAGGCCTTGCCGACTATTTCAGCCCCACCGTCGCCCTCAGCCGAACATCCGGCGGGGGTGACGGCGCGTTTGGTGGCCGTTCCATGACAAGCGACGCCTCGTTGGTGGAACTTGGACGCGGCGGCATCACAACCACGACAAATCACGGCACAACCGAAGAAGAAGACGCCAAGCTTGAAGCCGCCGAAGCCGCGCTTCTCGGAAAGGGCGGCGAAAGTCTTCTGGATGAAGCACAGCTGCGCCATGTGGCCGTTCGGCTGACCGACCAGGGTTTGATCGTCGAACTGTTCGACCTCCCCGAGAAACCGTTGTTCAAGGACGGCACGCCCACGCCGTTGCTGCGCGATCTCATTGGGTCAATTGCGCCCGTCTTTCGGGACAACCAGCAAGAGATTGCGATCAACGCGTTTACGGCCGCGGAACCTGTGGTCACACGTGTGCCGCGGGGGTGGGACTTGTCCACGTCGCGGGCGCAAGGGACCCGGCAAATCCTGCCATCCCTTGGTATCAGCGACGCCCGGGTGGCCCGGATCACCGGCCATGCCGACCGCAAGCCTGCGACCAGCAACCCTTTGGCCGTGCGCAATAACCGGTTGGAGCTTGTTCTCCTCCGGCCCAGCTCAACGCCTTAGCGCGGGCGTCCCAAGTTCCGCGTGCGTCGTAACCCTGATCTGGCAAGAAATCTCTCAGTTACAATTCGTTAACCGTGTCTTGGAAATGCCGTTTCCGTTAGCGCGCTTTTAACTGTCCGGGGCCTAGGGTGGCGCGACTCGGGTGGCAGAAGCCACTCGGCACCTGACACAGCGAAAGGGCGTTTAATGACGATATCCTCCTCCCTTAATGCAGGCGTGACCGGCCTGAACGTGAATGCCAGCCGGTTGGCCACGATTTCGGACAACATCGCGAATTCCTCGACATTTGGGTACAAAAGGTCGACCGTCGACTTCCATTCCTTGGTTCTGGACCAAAGCCGCGGAACGTATTCCGCAGGCGGCGTCCGCGTCACAACGGGGCGGGCCGTGGATCAGCGTGGCACGCTGGTCACAACCAACAATCCCACCGATCTGTCCGTTGGGGGGCGCGGCATGCTGCCGGTCACCCCGATCAGTGCATTGTCAAACAATGCGTCGGCTATGCCGCTGCGCATGACGACCACTGGGTCTTTCCGGCCCGATGCAGATGGCATCCTGCGCACGGATGCAGGCCTTGCTTTGCTTGGTTGGCCTGCGAACCAGGATGGTGAAATCCCGAACTTCCCGCGCGACACCCTTGGTGGGCTTCAGCCCGTGCGTGTTGACGGCAACCAATTCGAAGGCGATGCGACAACACGCATTACGCTGGGCGTGAACCTTCCCGCGACAGACACGTTGGCCGGGGCGACAGGCACGCCGCGCGAATTGCCGGTCGAATATTACGGCAACATGGGTCAATCCCAGACCCTCGACATCACCTTCACCCCCACCGTTCCCGTCGCTGGCGATCCGGCTTCGAACGAATGGACCATGGAAATCCGCGACGACGCGCAGGGCGGGCTTTTGGTTGGCGAATTCACCATTGTCTTCGATGACAGCCGCGACAACGGAGGGACCATTGCCAGTGTGACACCCGCGGCAGGGTCAACTGCCACCTATGATGCCGTCAACGGTGTCGTTACAGTTTCGGCGCAAAGTGGTGATCTTCAACTTGATATCGGACGCCCGCTGGAAGCGCGCGGTTTGTCCCAGCTCTCGGACACATTTGCACCCCTGTCGATCACCAAGAACGGCTCGCCGGTGGGGATCCTCGCTTCGGTGGAGATGGACGCCAACGGCATGCTTTCGGCCATCTATGACACGGGCTTTACCAAGCGCCTCTACCAGATTCCAATCGTCGATGTGCCCAACCCTAACGGTCTGACGGCGTTGGAAAATCAGAGCTATCAGGTCTCGTCCGAAAGTGGTGCCTTCTACCTTTGGGATGCAGGCAACGGGCCAGTCGGTGACCTTGTCGGGTTCGCCCGGGAAGAAAGCGCCACCGACGTCGCCTCTGAGTTGACGCAGCTGATCCAGACGCAACGGGCCTACAACTCCAACGCCAAGGTTATCCAGACCGTGGACGAGATGTTGCAGGAAACCACGAACATCAAACGGTAACCATTTCTAACGCCGCGTGAGGAACCTCCCATGAGCTTAAGTGCCTCTCTTAACACTGCCCTGGCGGGCCTGGGTCTGTCCTCTCGCCGCGCCGAAGTCATCGCCAGCAACGTCGCCAATGCGGACACCCCGGGCTACGCGCGTCGCCGCCTTCTTGCAGGGGGGGTCGGCCTTGGCCCCATTGGCGGCGCCAGCGTGGGGCGCGACGTGTCCCCGCAACTCCAGGCCCTGCGACGCGATGCCCAAAGTGGCGCGGCAAACGCATCAGTGGGGCAATCCTTCACGGCCCGTGTCGATCAACTTCTTGGTGACCCTGGCGACCCTGGCAGCTTGCAAGACATGCTCAATCGGTTCGACGCCGCTTTGACCGCGGCGTCAACCGACCCGGCATCCGACACCCGGTTGGCTGGGCTGTCGCAAGCCTCCCAAGGGATCGTCGACAAGGTCAACAGCGTTGCCCAAGGGATTCTGTCACAGCGACAGCAAGCGGACACGGAAATCGGGCGCACCGTCGAAAACCTGAACACCGATCTGCAATCGATCGAAAAACTCAACACAGATATCCAGCGCGTCAAAGCCCACGGCCAGAATCCGTCTACCCTGATGGATCAACGGCAAGTTTTGGTGGACCGTGTGTCGTCACAGATCCCGGTTCGACAGCTTACCCGCGACAATGACCGTGTCGCCCTCGTCTCGACTGGGGGTATCATGCTCCTGGACGGCCCGGCCGCCGAGCTGACCTTCACGCCGCGAGCCCCAATCACCGCAGAAATGGTGGTCGGCACGCATCTTTCTGGCCTCCAGATCAACGGGAAACCCGTCAATGTGACCGGCGCCCATGGTCAAGTGTCGGGCGGGCGCCTGTCAGCTCTGTTTTCGGTTCGCGATGAGTCCGCGCCCACGGCGATGGCGCGGCTAGATGCCTTCGCCTTGGAACTCGCCACGCGCTTCCAGGACCCAGCCGTCGATCCATCTCTGCCTGCGGGGGATGCTGGTCTCTTTACCGATCGCGGCGCGGCGGCTGACGCGTCCAACGTGACAGGCCTCTCTCTCCGCATGTCGCTCAACCCCGATGCTCGCCCAGAATCAGCCGCGACCCATTGGAAGTTCCGGGACGGATTTGGCGCCACAATCGCTGGGCCAACAACGTCAGGGGCGCAGTTGCAGCGCTTTTCCGACGCGATATCCAGTGTACAGACCTCTGCTGATACAACCGTGTCATCGGCGCCGTCCGACTTGACGGGGTTTGCGGCGTCCCTGCGGTCCCTGGCGTCATCGGATCGGATCACCGCAGAGGACACGTATACCCGGAAGCAAGCCAGCGCCGATACGCTTGCCGCGATGCGGGATGGCGGGAAAGTCGACATCGACGCCGAGATGCGCCGCCTGATCGAAGTCGAACAGGCCTATGCGGCCAATGCGCGGCTTATCCAAGCCGTTGACCAAATGATGAACCGACTGTCGGAGTTGTGAGATGATCCCTGATTTTACCTATGGCCTGTCGTTTCTGGCGCCGAAAGACTTGGCGCGGCCCACCCGTGACCGCGTGGACCAGCTGTCAAATGAGGTGGCGAGCGGTCTTTTGTCGGACCCCGCGCGCCCTTTGAACAGCGACTTTTCCGAGGTCTCGCGCCTGACCCATATCTTGGCCACATACGCGCCCCATTATGAGTCGCTCCAGCGGGGACAGCAGTGGGGCGCGGGTTTGCAGGCTGGCCTCAGCCGGGCGAGCGATGCGCTCACGTTGATCGGAGAAGAGATGGCCGTCGGATTGCCCGCAAGCGACACTGCGGCATTCACCTCCGTTCTGGCCACCGCAAAAGGCAGTGCCCAAGACATCGTGACCGCGATGAACACAAGTGTTGCGGGCAAAGGCTTGTTTGCAAACGGCGCAAACGGCAACGCAATCAATGACTTCGAAGCTCTGTTCGCCGAAGTCGGCGGATTGGCGGCAAGCGCAGGCGACTTTGAAGCCTACGCCGCGGCGGTTGATCGCTTCTTTGACCCGGGTGGAGGCTATGATCTGCGCCACGCGGCCACCTTGCCCCCAGAGAATGTTTCCTTTTCCGTCGGCGACGGCGATCGGGTCGCCTTCGATATCGACAATCGCGATGCGGGAATGACCGACGCGTTGAAGCAAGCTCTTTTGGTCGCGGGGTTGGCCCAGGCAGGCTTTGACATTAATCATTCAACCGGTCGCGCCATCCTCAGCGACCTCCAACCCCGTCAGTTGGCCAGTGAGACCGCAGTGGCGGCGGCGCAGGGCCGAGTGGGCGCCCTGGAGCAGAGGATTTCGGACCGAAGCGACATCATGGAAGCATCGCGTCTGGCAGCGGAGCAGCGCCTGAACGAACTTCTGACGTCTGATCCTTTCGAGGCAAGCGTTCGCCTCCAGGAGGAGATGTCTCGCCTGGAGACGGTCTACGCCATCACGGCACGCAGGGCCCAGTTGCGCTTGACGGATTACTTGCGGTGATCGGTCGTAAGGTAAGCTTCGCATACCTGGCTGCGTCTGTTCGTCTGGCGACGCTCTGCGTCCTGGCGATTGTCTTCAGTATGGGGGCGGCCTGGGCGCAATCCGTACGGATTAAGGACCTTGTCGAATTTGACGGGGTGCGGGGCAACGACCTCGTCGGCTATGGGCTGGTCGTTGGTCTCAATGGAACTGGCGACGGGCTGCGCAATGCGCCCTATACCGAAGAAATCATGACCAACATTCTGGAGCGTTTGGGCGTGAACGTGACGGGGGAGCAGTTTCGTCCCAAGAACGTTGCCTCTGTTATCGTCACCGCCAGCCTGCCCCCATTCGCGCGAAGCGGCGCCCGGATCGATGTGACGGTCTCCGCCATTGGGGATGCGGACAGTTTGCTCGGCGGGACGCTCGTTATGACGCCCCTCACGGCCGCCGACGGGGATATTTACGCCGTGGCGCAGGGCACCATCGTGGCAGGCGGCGTCGCCGCCCGCGGGGAGGCTGCCGAAGTGGTTGAAGGCGTCCCGACCGCGGGTGTGATTCCCGCAGGCGCGCGGGTCGAACGCGAAGTCGCGTTTGATTTTTCGGACATGACGCAGATCCGTCTGGCCTTGCGAGAGCCGGACTTCACCACCGCCCTACGGGTGGAGCGGGCCATTAACCGTGAGACGCGCCGAAATGTTGCGCGTATGCTTGATGCGGGGACGGTCCTTTTGGATATTTCTCGAACGGGTGCAAGCTCCCCTGCGCATGCGATTAGTGCCATCGAGAATGTCGCCGTGGAGCCGGAGCGCCGCGCACGTGTCGTCGTCGACCAAGCATCTGGCACGATCGTCATGGGATCCGATGTCCGCATCTCTGAGGTGGCCGTGTCGCAAAACAACCTGACGCTTCGGATCGAGGAGGCACCGGTCGTCATTCAGCCCAATCCCTTTGCCGATGGGGAAACCGTCGTTGTCCCGCGCACGGGTGTTGCGCTGAACGAGGAGCCTGGCCCTGGCTTGGCATTGGTGCAAGGCGGGACGACACTTTCAGATGTGATTGCCGGGCTGAATGCGCTCGGCGTGTCTGCACGGGATATGATCGATATCCTCAAGAGCATTAAGGCGGCAGGCGCTCTCCACGCGGAGTTCGTGGTGAGGTGAGGGCCATTTTGCGCAGGACGTCTGGAGCTTGGGGCGGCTCACGCGCGGGTAGCAGCCGCCGACGGTGATGGGATCCGATGGAAGAATGACACCAATTCTGGAAGGAAATGGCAAACGGAGCGATCAAATCATCGCGATTGGATGAGGGTCGTCCTCCGAACTTTGAAATGGATCGACTTGGCCTCTGGGGCGGCGATGCAAGACGCTGTCCTCGGCGCAAGCCCCCCTGGACGACACCATCAGGCAGGGGCACTGGCCAGTTTTGCCGTCGGATCATGCCTAGAGCGGGCCTCGGATGTGGGATAACGGTCCATCGTCCCAGCATCGGCTCTTTGAAAACCGAAGCAGCTTGCCTTGTCGGCCCCCATCCGCCGCTATACATGCGCCCCATGGTATTTGGGCTTTCTCTTCCACTCCGCAATCGCGGGCCGCGCGTTTCGGTTGTTCGGCTCCAAGGGGTCATCGCGGCCTCCGGCGGACGCGGGGCTCTGGCACACGCGATGCTGGCGCCTGTGTTGGAGCGGGCGTTCCGCAAGGGCAAACCGAAGGCGGTGGCCCTTGCGATCAACTCCCCCGGTGGCTCTCCGGTGCAATCTGCGCTGATCGGGGGCCATATTCGCCGGCTCAGTGAAGACCTGGACGTCCCCGTGCACGCCTTCATTGAGGATGTTGCGGCCTCGGGCGGGTATTGGCTGGCGGCGGCGGCGGACGATATTTGGCTCGATGCAAGCTCGGTCACCGGCAGCATCGGCGTCATTTCGGCAGGTTTCGGCTTCCATGAATTGCTTGCGCGCTACGGAATTGAACGGCGGGTTCACACAGCCGGTGAGGACAAGTCCCTGCTGGATCCGTTCCGACCGGAGCGCGACGAAGATGTCGCGCGGCTCAAACGGTTACAGGCGCAGATCCACGACACATTCATCGACCATGTGAAGACGCGTCGGGCGGCCAAACTCGCAGAGGGAAAAGATCTCTTCACCGGTGACATCTTCGTCGGCCAGGAGGCGGTCGATGCCGGCCTCGTGGACGGGCTGGGCCATATGGCGCCCAAGTTGCAGGAGCTGTACGGGGAGAAGGTCCGATTTCAGACATTTGCCCCCAAACGCCCCTTCTTGGCCAGGTTTGGTCCGGGCGTGATGCAGGACGTGCTGGCGGATACAGAGCATCGGGCCCTTTGGGCGCGCTACGGGCTCTGACGACGTGCTCGTAAAGATCGTCACGCTTTTCCTGATCGGCATCGCTGTCCTGGCGATGTTTGGGCGACTTCGCTTTCCCAGCGTGCCGCGATTGTCGCGCAAGACCTGCCGCAGGTGCGGTGCGCCTTTGGTTGGCAAAGGACCCTGCCTCTGCGGGAAAGGCCCCACTGGATGATGTTCGACTTTCTGAGCGTCGCGATGGGGCTCGTGATTTTGATCTTCGCCGGCGATGCGCTGGTGAAAGGGGCGGTGAACTTGGCCTTGCGCGTCGGGTTGTCCGCGTTGGTCGTCAGTCTGACCGTTGTGGCGTTCGGCACGTCCGCGCCAGAACTTTTGGTCAGTGTTCAGGCCATCCTCGACGACGTTCCCGGCTTGGCCTTGGGCAATGTCGTGGGGTCGAACACGGCCAATGTGTTGCTGGTGCTGGGCGTGCCCGCCTTGCTGGCCACGCTCCACACATCCCAATGTGAAACTCGACGCGACTACTTGTATATGGTGGCGGCGACCGTCGTGTTCATTGCGTTCTGCTTGACCGGACAACTGGTGTGGTGGCACGGGGTTGTCCTCCTCACCATCTTGGTGACGATTTTGACGGCCACGTTCCTGTCCTCTCGCGGGACGGATGAGGTCGAGGTGGAGGGGGCAGAACCCAGTTTGCCCGGCTGGCGCGTGGCGCTTTACTTGGGTCTGGGGATCGTTGGCTTGCCATTGGGGGCCGATCTGTTGGTGGACGGGGCCACGGAAATCGCCCGTGATTTCGGTGTCTCCGAAACCGTCATCGGCCTGACGCTTGTGGCCATTGGCACCTCCCTCCCAGAGCTGGCGACCACCGTCATGGCGGCGCTTCGGCGCCATGCGGACGTTGCGGTGGGAAATGTCATTGGATCAAACCTGTTCAACTTGCTGGGCATTATCGGGGTCGCCGTGTTGGTGGGCCCCATCCCGGTAGAGCCGTCTTTCGTCAAACTGGACCTTTGGATCATGTTCGCAGCCACCCTCATGCTCATCCCCTTCGTCTTCTTGCGACGTGACATCACGCGGCTTTGGGGGGTCGGTCTGTTCGGCCTTTACGCCGCATATATCGTCTGGGTCCTGACATGACGGCGTTGGTGACGGGGGCAGGCGGGCGCCTTGGGGCGGCAATGGCGGTGGAACTGGCCAAAATGGGCCATGACGTGGCGGTCCATTACGCGGCCTCTGCGGCCGGAGCGGAAGCAGTGGCCGCCGACATCACCGCGTTGGGCCGCAAGGCGGTGACGTTGCAGGCGGATTTGCTGGACCTGGCCCAATGCGATGCCCTGGTGGACCAAGCAACGGACGCCCTGGGCACCCCCCTGACGGTCCTGGTGAACAACGCTTCGATCTTTGAACATGACGATATCCGCACCGCCACCCATGACAGTTGGGACCGCCACTTCGGCTCAAACCTGCGGGCGCCATTCATCTTGACGCAAGCCTTCGCCGCCCAGGCCCCCAAGGCCGCATCCGACGGGGAGCCTTTGGCCCAGGCCAGCATCGTGAACATGATCGACCAAAGGGTGCGCAAACTCACGCCGGAGTTCATGACCTACAGCCTCGCCAAGTCGGCCCTGTGGACCATGACGCGCACGACGGCACAGGCGCTGGCGCCCGACATTCGCGTCAACGCCATCGGCCCGGGGCCGACGCTGCAGGGCACGCGCCAATCGGCGGAGCACTTTGCGGACCAGCGCGCGGCGACCATTTTGGAACGGGGCGCATCACCAGACGACATCACCGGCGCGCTGCGCTACCTTCTGACGGCACCTGCGGTGACGGGGCAATTGCTGTGCATCGACGGCGGGCAGCATCTTGCCTGGCAGACGCCCGATGTCCTGGGCGTAGAGTAAGGCGGACCTTGCGGAAACTTACCACCAGGGCGGAATCGGTGGCTGCAACACGGGAAAAGCCTTTTCAAGATATCGAAGCCTGAAAAAATAGAAAGAAATTTCTACATACTATCAATATGATAGAGATTTCCTACGGGGTGAGGCGACGTTACAAAAGTGTTAAAAAACCATTAAGGTCTAGGGGGCTAGCATTTCCGTCCCCAAGGTTTTCCACAGGAGGCCGTGGGGAAACGGCCAGACGGACAGGTTGCGATTGTGCGTTGATCGTTGCAGGCGCCAAAGGAATCGGAGGAGACATGACAGAGGCAGCCACAACAGGGCCCGAAATCATCAAGCGCTTCGTGAAGACGCTGGATGGATCTCCGGGTGTGTACCGGATGCTCGATGCGGAAAGCCGGGTCCTGTATGTGGGCAAGGCCCGCAACCTCAAGAACCGCGTGTCAAACTACGCGCGCGGCCACGGTCATTCCCCGCGCATCGCCCGCATGATCGGGGAAACGGCCTCCATGATGGTTCTGACCACCAACACAGAGCTTGAGGCCCTGCTGCTGGAACAGAACCTGATCAAGCAGTTGAAGCCGCGTTATAATGTGCTTCTGCGGGATGACAAAAGTTTCCCCAATATCGAAGTCACCTCCACCCACACCTTCCCGCAGATCCGCAAGCATCGCGGGAAGAAGGGCAAGGGTCTGTACTTTGGCCCCTTCGCAAGCGCGGGTGCGGTGAACCGGGTCCTGAACCAACTTCAGCGCGTCTTTCTGCTGCGCAATTGTTCGGATAGCGATTTTGAAGGTAGGACCCGCCCGTGCCTCAACTACCAGATCAAGCGATGCAGCGCGCCGTGTGTCGGGTTCATCACCCCTGACAAGTACGCCGAGTCGGTGTCGGACGCAGAGCGGTTCCTGCGCGGCGAGACCACCGAGATTCAGGAGAAGTTGGCCCAGCAAATGGCCGATGCCGCCGAAGATATGGAGTTCGAGCGCGCCGCCGCCCTCCGCGATCGGATCAAGGCGCTGACCAATGTGCAATCGACGCAAGGCGTGAACCCGCAAGGGGTGCCCGAAGCCGATATCATCGGTCTGCACACCGAAGGGGGCCAAGCCTGCATCCAGGTGTTCTTCATTCGCGCCAATCAGAACTGGGGCAACAGCGATTTCTACCCCAAGGTCGCCGATGACATCGCCCCGGCAGAGATCATGGCCGCCTTCCTAGGACAATTCTACGACAGCAAAGAGCCGCCGCGCATGATCCTGCTGTCCCATGATGTGGAGGAGACGGAGCTTTTGTCCGACGCCCTGTCCAAGAAGGCGGGGCGCCGCGTCCAATTGGTCCATCCCCAAAGGGGTGAGAAGGTGGATCTGGTCCAAGGCGCGGTGCGCAATGCCCGCGAAAGCCTGGGTCGCAAAATGTCCGAATCTGCGACGCAAGCCAAACTTCTGCGGGGCATGGCCGCCGCCTTTGACCTGCCGACACCGCCGCAGCGGATCGAAATCTACGACAACTCCCACATCCAAGGCAGCTATGCTGTGGGGGCCATGGTCGTGTCCGGGCCCGACGGCCTAGAAAAGTCGCAGTACCGCAAGTTCAACATCAAAGATGAAGAACTGACCCCCGGCGACGATTTCGGGATGATGAAGGAAGTCCTCACCCGCCGGTTCAAGCGCCTTTTGAAAGAGGACCCCGATAGGGCATCGGGCCTTTGGCCGGACCTTTTGCTGATCGACGGCGGGGCGGGTCAGGTCAGTGCCGTCCACGAAATCATGGAAAGCCTGGGCGTCACCGACATTGCCATGGTGGGTGTTGCCAAGGGCGTGGACCGCGATCACGGGAAAGAGGAATTCTATCGCAAGGGGGCACGCCCGTTCGCCCTTCCGCGCAACGACCCGGTCCTTTACTTTGTCCAGCGTCTCCGGGACGAGGCGCACCGCTTCGCCATCGGCACCCATCGGGCAAAGCGCGCCAAAGCCTTAGTTGCTAATCCGCTGGACGAGGTGCCCGGCGTGGGTCCGGGCCGCAAGCGGGCCCTCCTCGCCCATTTCGGCAGTGCCAAAGCCGTCAGCCGCGCCGCCCTTGCCGACTTGAAGGCCGTGGATGGCATCAGCGTTTCCTTGGCCGAGACCATCCACAAACACTTCCACGAAAAGGGTTAGTGGTCAGAAACCGCACTGCTCCTGAAATGCCAGGCGCGATGCGCCCGATCCGCGCATGGACAATTTCGCCAATGTCTTGCGCTGCGGATAAAGCTCCACCTCCATGGCCGTCGCATTTCGGAAGTTGTCCAGGATAGATGACGACACGAACCAAAATCCGCCCGCGGCCTTCGGCGTCCCGTTCAAGTCCACAGGCTGCCGGTCCAAGCGACCATCGGGCAATTGGATCCACAGCATCGCCACCTGCGCCGACGCCAAGTCGGGGTCTTGCCCGTCCGCTATGATGTCCAGGTAAATCTCATTGGTCCGACCCACCTCACATGACAGAAAGAACTGGTACCCGTTCGCGCGTGTCTCGGTCCGGGCAAGGCCGCCCCCTTGCTCCCATCGCCACTCCGCCAGGGCAGGTGTCGCGATCACGGCCAACGCGGTGGCCCACATGCAAAATCGTTTCATGGGAATCCCCTATTAAAAATCGGGGCCAGCTTTCGTCAGGAACACGGTCTTGGCAACCCGTCCGTTCCACTATGGCGGCGCGTAAAAAGCCGCGCTACAACGCTTCCATGACGTGGACGATCCCGAACATCCTCACCGTTCTTCGGTTGCTGGCCGCACCGGGCGTTGCCGTCATGTTCCTGTTCTTTGCCCGCCCCTGGGCTGATTGGTTTGCGCTGATCCTGTTTATCGTCGCCGCCGTCACAGACTGGTTCGACGGGTGGATCGCACGGGAATACAACCAAGAAAGCCGATTTGGCGCCATGCTTGACCCCATTGCGGACAAAGCGATGGTGGTCATTGCGTTACTGGTGATCACGGGGTTTTCCGGCATGAACCCGTGGATCCTTCTGCCGGCGACGGTCATCTTATTCCGAGAGGTTTTCGTCAGCGGCCTGAGGGAGTTTTTGGGCGCCACGTCCAGCCTTCTCAAGGTGACCCCGTTGGCAAAATGGAAAACGACGGCGCAGATGGTCGCCATCGCGGTACTGTTCGCCTCGGGCATGTTTCAGCATGAATTCGTGGATCGCACCTTTGGGATGGATGCCGCAACCATCGACTCGGTGCTCAGCGGCGATGTGGAAGATGTGATGAACCTGCGCGTGATCCTTTGGGGCGACTACGCGACATGGTGGGCGGGGACGGTCCTGCTCTGGGTGGCGGCGGCGCTGACGGCGCTGACCGGATGGGACTACTTCCGCAAGGCCCAACCCCATTTGAAAGAGGCGCCATGAAATCGTTCCAAGTCCTCTACTTCGCCTGGCTGCGAGAGCGTATCGGCCTCGGCCGTGAAACCGTCGAGACGGACGCGACGACCATCGCCGACTTGGTGGCCGAATTGCGCCGCCGCGAGGCGCGCTATGACCTTGCATTTTCAGACATGGCATCGGTGCGCGCGGCCCTGGACCAAGATTTGGTCGACGATCTGAACACCCCGCTGGGCGACGCCCGCGAAGTGGCGTTCTTTCCCCCCATGACCGGCGGATGATCCGCGTCATCGTCACCGAAGGCGCGTTTGATCTGGGCGCCGAAGCGGCCCGTTTGGAAGACGGGCCAGAGACGGGCGCCGTTGTGACCTTCACCGGCCGCGTGCGCGACGTGGCCGATGGCTTGGCGCAAATGGTCATCGAACACTATCCCGGCATGACGGAACGGGCGTTGACCCAGATCGCCGAACAGGCCGCCACTCGCTGGCCCCTGTCGGGCGTGACCATCATTCACCGCTACGGCGCCTTGGTCCCCGGGGATCGGATTATGATGGTCGCCACGGCCTCCCGCCACCGGGAGGCGGCGTTCCAAGCGGCGGAATTCCTGATGGACTACCTCAAATCCCGCGCGCCGTTCTGGAAGAAAGAAATCACGGCCACCGGCGCGGATTGGGTCGTCGCCCGGGCCGAAGACGATGCCGCCCGCGACCGCTGGTCCAAACCTGACGCTGCCCAGTGACCCTGCCGGTCATTCCCTGTGCGTCCAAGACAGACACCCGCCAACGCCGCATTCTGACACTGCCGGGCTTTACCGGGATGACGCGCGGCGCAGCACCTCTGCGGCGTCCAACCCCTCGAAATCAGCAGCGGACGGTTCGATGCCGTAATGCTGCTGATGGGCACGCCCCCCCATCCGCCGTTCGATCTCCGCCGCCAGATCCTCGTCCAGGCCCGCGACGACATCGGGGGTCACCAAGAGGCTTTCCGCTGGGATACCTTCGGCATAGATGATCTCATGGGCGTCAAACAGCAGGTGGAAATAGTCCACATGGGCCGCGCGATCCCGGGTGATCGTCTCCCCGTTGACCAGGTGGCGGGCGCGCACCAAAAGTTCGGCAGCTCCGGCCCCAAGGGCGTCATTGCGTTGATAGATGAACAGGCGGTGATCGGGCGACAGGATCAGATCGTCTGCGGTGTTCAAGGTGCCTGCCTGAATGATCACGGGCGCGTTGGACCCTTCGGTGCGCACGGTTTGCATACCCGTCCAGCGAATGGGCTGAAACCCGTGGTCGCGTGTCAGGACGCGGTCACCGACACGCAGGCTTTCCACCGGGGCCTGCATGCCGCCCGTGGTCGTGATGTTCGTGCCGCGGCTAAAACTGACTTGTGCGACGGAATGAAGCTCTCCGGTCACCGGCTCAGAGGAGATCAGCGTGTATTCGTCCGACGGCGACAGGGGACCCAAGGGCAGGGCCAGCCGGGCATTCCCCAACTGCAGAACCAAAACCTCGACCGAGGCGCCGCGGTCGCCCATGATCTGGTGCCGTGCCAAGGGTGCAACGGGTTGGCCTGGCGCGCCCACGGAACTGCCCGCCGCGACGACCATGCCGCCCGGGGCCGAGGTCAAAATCAACTCCCGCGCGAGGGCCTGGCCGTTGAGCGCATAGACGTCGCCCGCACAGACCTCCGTCAGGTCGCCAATGGCATCCCCCATAAGCGCGCCGGTTTCCACGACCAACGCGCTGGCCGGATAGACCATGGATCGGCTGAGGGCCGATAGGGGCGTCGTTGCATCCGTCATTGTCTCACTTTGCGGGACAGTCTTGGCAGAATCAGGGCGTCGATATGGTGACACGGCGAAGCGCGGCGGCGCGATAGGCAGAATTGACGCTGAACTCTAGCCCACAAGGTGTTAACGGGGCGTAACATTACCGCGGGAGGATTCCATGGACTTGGGCATCAAGGGAAAGACGGCGCTGGTCTGCGCGTCATCGAAGGGTTTGGGGCTGGGATGCGCCCAGGCATTGGCGGATGCGGGCGTGGACCTTGTGATGAACGCCCGTGGCGCAGATGCGTTGGACGCCGCCGCCGACGCCATACGCGCCCGCACCGGCGTTGCCGTGACCACGGTTGCCTGCGACGTGACCACGCCCGACGGGCAGGCCAAGGTTTTGGCCGCCGCCAACGCCCCCGACATCCTTGTGACCAACGCCGGTGGACCGCCGCCGGGCCTTTGGTCTGACTGGGATCGTGACGCCTTCATCGCCGCGCTGGATGCGAACATGCTGACGCCCATTGCGCTGATGAAAGCGTGCTTGCCCGCGATGATGGATCGGGGGTGGGGGCGCGTCGTCAACATCACCTCCCAATCGGTGAAGGCGCCCATTCCGGCCCTGGGTCTCAGCAATGCGGCGCGGACCGGGCTGACGGGCTATGTGGCGGGCACCGCCCGACAGGTGGCGCAAGCGGGCGTGACGATCAACAACCTGCTGCCCGGCATCCACGCCACCGATCGCGCGCAAAGCCTGGACGCGGGCGTCAGCCAGGCACAATCCATCTCCATGGCCGAGGCCAAGACCCAGCGGGAGGCGACGATCCCCGCCCGCCGCTACGGCACCGCGGCGGAGTTTGGGGCCACCTGTGCCTTTCTGTGTTCACAACATGCAGGCTTCATCGTGGGCCAGAACATCCTTTTGGACGGCGGGGCAACCAACGCCACGATCTGACGCTATTGCGGCAGGCCCCAAAGGCGCAGCGCGGTGAAGGCAGCAATGGCCGCCGCCCCGCCCAGGGCCAAGACCCCAATCATCGTGCCGCCGTTCTGCACAAACACCCCGATCAGCGCCCAGATCACCGCAACCCCATAGGTCAGCGTCGGACTGGCGCGCAGGATCGCGGTCGCCAAGCCAAGGGCGAGGAGCAGTGCGGCAAAGGCCCACCCGACATAGTCCAGCGGGGGGATCGCAAAGCCCGGCAGCGTGATCCCGATGGCCACACAGGACGCGGCCGTCAGCCACCCGGCGTAGAGGCCCAATGGCGCGCGCAAGAGCCACAAATCCCGCTGCGGGGCGCGCAGCAACCCGCCCAGGGCCCCCAGCAACATCACCCAGATCAGAACCGTGGCCCAAACCGGCGATTGCACCGCCACCGGCAGCCAGATCGCCCCGACAGCAAGGCTAAGGATGGTGGGAAGGCGGGTGGCGTGCCAGGCAGGGTCGTCGGGCCGTTTGACCGCGCCAAATACGGCCATGGCCACAAGCCAAAGGTAAATCACCCCCCAAATCGCAAAGGCATAGCCTGCCGGCTGCGCCGGCGGGTCTTCGTTCGGCACGGGGAATTGGCTTGGCTCATACCCCCCGAAATCCGGCACAAAGACCGGAGAGATGGCGAAGGCCAGGGTCGCCAGCACCACAAGATAGGCACGCAGTCGCATCAGCACGCTCCGAAGTTGGATACCGATGCCCCTAAAGTGTTTTGCGCCGAAGCTGAATCAGGTTTTTGGCGGCGGGGGAGGCGGACCTCCCCGCGCCAGCGGGCCTATTGCGTCCAGCGTACCCCGGTCAGGTCATTCGCCTGGGTTGGCGCATTTTCCCACAATCCTTCGATCCGGGCATCGGCGACGCCTGTCTTGGCCAGTTGAAACAGGAACCCGTTCACGTAATCCGCGGCAATCGTCTCCTGCGCGTCCCGAAGCAGTTGGGACCGCATCGCGGGGTCCGTCTCCGCTCCGATTTTCTCCATCAAGGCTTGGAAGTCGGCATTGTCATACTGGAAGTAATACTCCGGCCGGGCATAGATATTGATGTCAGCAGGTTCGGTATGGCTGACGATGGTCAGGTCGAAATCCTTGCCGCGAAACACCTGTTCCAGCCATTGGGCCCATTCCAGGTTGGTGACCTCGGTCTGGATGCCCACGTCGCGCAATTGGCTTGCAATGATCTCTCCGCCGCGCCGCGCATAGGCCGGGGGTGGCAGCATCAGGCGCAGTGTCAAATCCTCCACACCCGCTTCGGCCAGAAGGGACTTGGCCAAGTCGGGATCAAAGGACGATTTCGCCGTCAGATCCACATAGTCGGGATTGTGGGGCGCGAAATGGGTGCCGATGGGGGTGCCATAGCCGAACATGGCGCCGTCGATGATCGCCTGCCGGTCAATGGCATGGGCGATGGCCTTGCGAACGCGGACATCTGACAGGGCAGGGGCCTTGTTGTTCGTCGACAGGATCGTCTCCCCCTCGGTGGAGCCGACGATCACCTCAAAGCGGGGATCGGCCTCGAAATTTGCCAAGGTTTCGGGCGCGGGGAAGTTTGGGAAGGCATGGATGTCGCCCGCCATCATCGCCGCGAAGGCCGCATTCGGGTCCGAGATGAACTTGAACGTCGCCGCCGTCAGGGCGGGCATCTCCCCCCAATACTCCGCATTGGCCACCAGATCGACGCGGTCCCCCTGGACCCATTCGCTGAAGACGAAGGGGCCGGTGCCCACGGGGTCGGTGGCATTGGTCTCGGCGCTTTCGGGGGCGACAATGACGGCGTCCCCCCAGGCCATGTTGAACCCGAAATTTCCGTTGGGCGCGGCCAGCGTCACCCGTACGGTTGTGGGGTCTACGGCCTCCACCTTGGTGATGTCGGCAAACAGTGCCTTTTGGGCATTGGTGCTGTCATCGGCGCGGGCGCGGTCAAGGCTGAAGACGACGTCGTCGGCATCCATGGTCGTGCCGTCATGGAAGGTCACGCCGTCGCGCAGGGTGAATGTCCAGACCGTGCCATCGTCGGACACGTCCCAACTGGCCGCCAAACCTGGCAGGATCGCACCATCCGGCCCAAACCGGGTCAGCCCTTCGAAGACGTTGGCATAGACCACTTCATCGATGGCTGCCGCGGCCCCGCCCGTGGGGTCCAGGTTCGGTGGCTCAAGCTGCATGCCCACCGTGATATCCGTCTGTTGTGCCAGGGCCGCCCCCGAAATCAGGCACGCCGCCGCAGTCAATCTGATGCGCATCTGCACTCCCTCCCCAATTGTTGGCCGTAGGTTAGGCCGCACAGGGGGCGGGGGGCAAGATCAGCGTGTGACGTAGGATTTGACGATCTCCACCATCCGATCCGTCGACAGGATGGGCGGCAGAAGGGTCAGGAAGGCACCGTCTTGGTCCATCACATAGATATGGGACCCATGGGCATAGACCGGCCCGCCCATGGGGTCCTCGAACAGGACCTTCCGCTCCACATGGAACAAGGCGCGCGCTTGGGCGAGGGCGGCCTCACTGCCGGTCAGGCCGGTCAGCCCGGGGGCAAACCGCTCCAAGTCAGGCCCCATGGAGGCGACGGTATCCCGCTCCGGGTCAATGGTGATCATCAAGGGGGTCGTGGCCACGCCGTCCTGCGCCAAGGCGGTAGCCACGTCCGACATGATGGGCAGGGCGACCGTACAAATCGCCTCGCAAGAAGCATAGCCAAAGAAGATCAGCTGCAAATGTCCTGCCGGATCGACCTGCGTCCGTGTCGTCCCATGGTGATCCGTCAACACATAGGCCCCGCCGAAATTCGCCGGGAAGGGGGCCGCTATGGTCGCCTGCGCGCCCTCATCGGCATGGGCGGGCCATGCCAATAGGGCCAGAAGGGCGGCGCGGATCAGAACCATTCTTCGAAGAAGGCTTGGTCCACCTCCGGGCCCAGCCCCAGATAGCCTTGTTCGTCGATGATCGCCTGGATGCGGGCATCGCGGCGGAACCAGGGGCCCTTCTCACTTCCGTTGGGGCGTGTGGCGCCGGGGTTTTCGGCCGCCCAATCCTTGGTCCATTGGTTCGCGCGGCGCCACTCCTCGCCCTCGGGCTTCAACCGTTGGATCAGATAGACGTTCTGTGCCCCGATCTCTGGATCGTTCAGCATCAGCCCGTCGACCTCGATAGACTGGCCGCAGAATGGCGCCAACTCATTCACCGCGCCGGTAAAGGCGGGCTGACCGTTTTTCAACGGAAAGACCATGACGCCATCCGCCTCGCGCAGCAGGACCAATTGGCGCGTGCCATTGCCGCAATTCTCCGCGCACTGGCCGGACAACTCACAAAGCGGGTCCGTCACGGTGGCGGTGAAACGCGCAGGCTCTTCGGCAAACAGGTTCCAGGTCCGCGCCTCCGACCCTTCGGAGAAATCCTGCGCCACGGCGGGTCCGGCGCATATCAGGCACAGGGCGGCTAGCATGGGGCGGATCATCGGTTGTCCTCCTCTTCAGGGATGGCAAAGCCGGGGATCACCCCGAAATCGTCATGGGTGGCGGCCACGATGTCCTGGTCCGCGGTCACCGTCTCGACGATCAGATAGTTCAGGCCATCCCGTTCATACAGCATCCCGTCCACTTCCAGCGTGTGGGCGGCCACGTGAAGGTTCGTATCCCCCCCGTTGGTGGTGCTGTCATCTTCCATCTTCAGGATCATGTAGACCTGCCCATCGGGCGCCAGCAGGCCGACGGGGATGCCGCCCGCGCTGCACCATAGGGCGCATGTATGGTGGGCGGACCCGACGACCGCATCGGTCGGCCCCATCACGCCCGAGAAGTAACACCAAGTGTCGATCACTTCGCCGGTCAGTTGCACCCGCTCCCCCTCGGCGGCCAGGGCAGGGCCGGCCATCAGGGCAAGGGCAAGTGTCAGTGTTTGGCGCATGGCAGATCTCCTCAACTGTCACTCAAAATGGACATCAATGTCGCGAAATTGGCAAATCACATTTCTGGTGCGATGGCGTCCAGATAGGTCCGAACGGCTGTTTGCACATGGCGAAATCGGTCGCCGCCCAAAGGCTTACCCCCATACCAACGGGTCACGATCACGACGTGATCCCGAAGGCCCGCGCGCTCCAACATTCGCAGGATGACCATACCCGCGCCCGCCTCGCCGTCATCGGTCTTGAGCGGGGCTTGCGGGTTCCAGATGGCCCAGGAATGGTGCGTGGCCTTCGCGAATTTCTTTTGGCGGCATAGGATTTTGACAATGGCCTTGGCGTCCGCACTCCCGGTGGCTGGCGCCCCGGTCACGGCATAGGTGCTGCCACGGTCGTTGATATCCAAATGCAGGCTGCGCATCGGGCCAGTTAAGGCGCCCCGTGCCCGCACGTCCAGCCCACCCAAGGCGTGTCCGAAGGTGTGGGCTGGCCCTTTGCGCAGGTTCACGCAAGAAAGGCGGCCATGGAACTGATGCGCGAAACGCCGAACGATGGGTGGGAGGTCGAGGCCCTTTACGACAGTTGTTTCGCGCCGGGCCGCACGGCCCTGTCCTCCTACCGGCTGCGCGAAGGCGTCCCCCCGGCGCGGGAACTGTGCCTGTTGGTGCGCGGCGATGCGGACGAAGTGGCGGGCGCGATTCGCTTCTGGCCCATCAAAGTCGGGGACCATGGGGCCATGCTGCTGGGGCCGGTGGCCGTGCATCCCACGCACCAGGGCGAAGGGTTGGGCGCCCTTCTGATCCAGGCCGGTCTGGACCGCGCCCGCGTCGCGGGTGTCGCGCGTGTGCTTCTGGTGGGTGACGCGCCCTATTACGGGCGGTTTGGGTTCGAACGGCTGCACGGCGTGCAGATGCCGCCGCCCACAAACCCCGACCGAATCTTAGGCTGTTGGGACTGGGACGGCGTTCGCGGTCCGGTCACCCGCGCACCCTTGCCCAACGCCGCGCCCGTCCCCATTTTAGGGCCATGAAAGATGCTCAGATTTTCCCGCCCTTGGACCGTGAGGAGGAGTTAGACCGCCTGGCAAACGCCATGCGCGGCGCCTCTGGCACGGGGATGCAACTGCTCAACCTTGTGGGCACCCAGGCGGAGGGGTTGATCGATATGCTGCCCGATCCGGTCAAGGGCGGGTTGGAAAAGGCCACCGCTGTGGCGCTGGAACAGGCGTTCAACGTGGCGGCCAAGTCCCGGGGTCGGGTGGCCGATACGTCGGATTGGCTGACGCGGGCGGTGACCTTGGGCACGGGCGCGGCCGGCGGGTTCGGCGGCTTGCCATCGGCCTTGGCGGAACTGCCGGTCACGACCACGGTGATCTTGCGGGCCATCCAAGGGATCGCCGATGAACACGGGTTTGACCCGTCCAAACCGGAAATCCGGGCCGCCTGCCTGGGCGTCTTCGCCGCCGCCGGTCCGCTGGACGATGACGACGGCACGGACCTGACCTTCATCACCATGCGCCTGACCCTGACGGGCGGCACGATCCAGGGCCTAATCGCCAAGGTCGCGCCCCGCCTCGCCGTCCCCTTGGGCCAGAAAGTGGCGGCTCAAGCGGTGCCGATCGTGGGCGCGGCGGCAGGGGCGGCCACGAATTACATCTATACCAGCTACTACCAGGAAATGGCCCGCGTCCAATTCGGCCTCATGCGCCTGGCCGAGCAGGAGGGTGAGCCCATGGAGCATCTGACCCACGACCTGCGCAAGCGCCTGCTTTAGCCCCGCACCCCCAGGGCACGCTCCCTTGATCCGGGGCGCGGCCTGTCCCCATAAGGCCGCCGTGGAAAACTGGCGCAACATGACCCGCACGGCTTTGGACGATGCCTATGCCAATGCCGCGCATATTGCGGGATCCGCCGCGTTTCCGGCACGGTGGGCGGCAGAGGCGGCGGCGTTTCGGGCAGATGCGCATGCGGAACTCGACATCCCGTATGCGTCCGACCCGGGGGCGGGTCTGGACCTGTTCTTTCCTGCGGGCCGACCTCTGGGCCTGATGGTGTTCGTCCATGGCGGCTATTGGCACAGCTTCGGCAAATCCGATTGGTCCCATTTCGCCTCCGGCGCCGTGGGGGCGGGCTATGCCGCCGCCGTTCTGGGCTATCCCCTGGCCCCCGCGATCCGTGTTGGCCAAATTACGCGCCTGGTGTCCCAGGCGGTCGCCGTTGCCGCCGCGCGCGTGCCCGGGCCCGTCCACCTGACGGGGCATTCAGCGGGCGGTCATCTGGTGGCGCGCCTTCTTTTGCCCGATGCCGCGCCCCCCTGTGCGGATCGCATCACCCGCTGCGTCCCGATCTCTCCGCTGGGGGACCTGCGTCCCCTTCTGCCGCAAACACTCAACGATACGCTGCGCCTGACCGAAGATGAGGCATTGCAGGAAAGCCCCGCCCTACATGTCCCCAGCGTAGCGGCCCAAGTCACCGTACATGTGGGCGCCGCCGAACGGCCAAGCTTTCTTTGGCAGGCCGACCGCCTTGCCCGGGTCTGGGACGTGCCCTGCCAACACGCCCCCGGTCGCCACCATTTCGATGTGATCGAAGATTTGCGACGACCTGGGTCTGACCTTCTGCGTGCGGTTTTGGGATAGGGGACGGGGCGCCTTGGCCCCGTGCCGCTAGACCTTTCGCGGCTTGGCCTTAAGGGTCGGTGCTGCGGTGGTCGGGTCCTCGGGCCATAGATGCCTTGGGTATTGGGCGCGCATGTCCCGCCGCACCTCTGCGTAGGATCCGGCCCAAAACCCAGGCAAGTCCTGGGTGATGGCCACGGGGCGTTGCGCGGGCGACAGCAACTCAATCCGAAGTGGGGTTTTGCCGACCATCGGATGGCGGGTCTCTCCCAAAACCTCCTGCAGGCGGACGGCGATGGTGGGTGTGTCGGGGGCGTAGTCGATGGGGATGGCCCGGCCCAAAGGGCTGCGATAGGCGGCGGGGGCGGCTTGGTCCAACCGGCGCATCTCTTCCCAGCCAAGCCAAAGCGACAGCGGCTCATACGGGTCCAGCTTGCCCAGGCCCGCCGCGTCGCCAATCCCGCCCAGATGGGGCAACAGCCAGTCTTCGGCACAGGCCAAAAGCCCCGCATCCGTCACATCGCGGATCTCCGCCGCCGCCATCCGTGCGCGCAGCAAGCGGGCCCGCTTGCCCCACGCCAAACAGTCCAGCCCCAAAGCCTGAACGCCGTCCAAGGCCGCGGCGGCCATGGCGTCGGCCGGCGCATCGGACCAGCGTTGATCGGCCAGGACCAGCGCGCCCAGCCGCTCCTGCCGCCGGGCCTCCACCCGGCGGAACCGGTCCGACCAGGTCACCGCGCTGTGCCACGCAATCTGGGTCCCGTGGACGGCCCGCAATTCAGCCTCCGACAGGGGCAGGGCCCGGCGCACCCGCGCCTCCGTCCGATCGCCGTCCAGGTCACAGGCCACGATCAGGCGCGCGCTGGACAGGGCGTCGCCTTTCTCCATCCGCGCGCCTTTGCCACCCGATAGCAGCCAGCGGGGCGCATCGCCCGGGCGGCGCAGGCCGATCCGGTCGGGGTAGGCCAGGGCCAGCCGCTGGGCATCCGACAGGTCCGGGCCCGCTTCCCACCGGCGCAGGCGCTTGGCCTCGGCCTTGGCGTCCGCACTGGGCTGGCGCAACACCTCCTCCAGATCCACAGAGCCGGGCGGCATCCGCGCGGCCAGAACGCCCGCCAGCGCGGCGGCGCCCTTGCCCCCGGACACCACCATATGACCCAAGCGCGGGTGCAGGGGGATCCGCGCCAAGGCCCGGCCGTGGTCTGTGATCACGTGATCGGACAGCGCACCCAAGGCCCCAAGCAAGGTCCGCGCCTCGGCCATGGCCCCCTCGGGCGGGGGGGTGAGAAAGGCCAAATCGGCGCTGCCCCACGCCGCCAAGTCCAGCGCCAGGCCCGCCAGATCCGCCTGGGCAATCTCTGGCGGCGGGAACGCGGCCAAGGCCCCATCCTCCCCTTTGGTCCAATTCGCATAGGCCACGCCCGGGGCCACGCGTCCGGCGCGGCCCGCACGTTGCGTGGCCTCCGCCTGGGTCACCCGCTCCGTCACCAACCGCGACATGCCAGAGGCCGGGTCGAACCGGGCCCGCCGCGCCCGCCCGCCATCCACGACAATGCGCACATCCTCGATGGTCAGCGACGTCTCGGCGATGGCCGTGGCCAACACGACCTTGCGCCCCTGCTGCGCCGGCGCGATGGCCGCCCGCTGGGCCGCGAAGGGCAACGCACCATAGAGAGGATGGACCTCCACCCCCTGCGGCACCCGCCCCTCCAGCAGTGCAGCACAGCGGCGGATCTCTCCTTCCCCCGGCAAAAACGCCAGCAACCCGCCCTCGGGATGGGTGTCCAACGCCGCCTCAATCAATGCGGCCATCTGCGCCTCGAACCGTTGGGATTTGTCCGGCGGGCGGGCGCGCCAATGCCGGGTGACCGGAAAGCTGCGTCCGTGGCTGGTGATCACGGGCGCGTTCAACATCTGGGCCACCGGGTCTGCGTCAAGCGTGGCTGACATCACCAGAACGGCCAAATCCGGGCGCAGGACCTGTCGCACCTCCCAGGTGAGCGCCAGGCCCAGATCTGCGTTGAGGGACCGTTCGTGGAACTCGTCAAAGATCACACAGCCCACACCTGGCAAGTCGGGCGCGTCCTGAAGCATCCGTGTCAGAATGCCCTCGGTCACGACTTCGATCCGGGTTGCCCGGCCGACCTCGCTGGCGCCGCGCATACGGTAGCCGACGGTCTGGCCCAACGCCTCGCCCAGGCTGTGGGCCATGCGCGCGGCGGCGGCCCGGGTGGCCAGGCGGCGCGGCTCTAACATCAGGATTTTGCCGTCGATTTGGTCCAACAGGGCCAGGGGCACGCGGGTGGTCTTGCCTGCCCCCGGGGGCGCTTGCAGGACAGCGCAGCCCTTTTGGGCCAAGGCCGCACGCAAGGCGGGCAAGACCTCTTCGATCGGCAGATCCGTCATCGGCGGCGCAGACGGGCCGGTCCCAATTGCGTCGGCGCACGCACTTCGACCACCTGAAACCCCGCCCCGCCCGGGCCAAACCGGGCCCGAAACGGGAAAAGACGCTGCTCCGCCAACTCCTCGGGGGCATATCCGGCCAGGCGTTCAAACTGCCCGGCACAGGTAAACCCGTCGCCATCCGCCTGGGGCGCGCCAAGGGACAGGCGCCCCACGCGCACGCCGTCGAAGGTCGTCACCTGGGCGTTGCAGAGCCCGTCTGCCGGGCGGGTCCGCAACAGGGACCAGAACGCGGTGAGCGGGTCAACGGCCCCCGAAGGACTGCGGTCCACGCTCCAAGGCTCCGGCGGGACCGGGGGTGTGGCCTCGGCCAGGCGCCCCACCCCGCCAGACCAGCGCACGACCCGGCGCCCCCGGACGTCCCCCGACTGATCCTCCAGCACGGCGCGCGCGGGCCGGGGCGCGCCACGGGCCATGCGCCCTTCGGCTTGCGCGCTATAGGCGGCATCGGTCAGCGCGCCCACAAGTCCGGTCGCCTGGAAACGGGCAGCCAGGGCATAGGTGCTGCCCATATCACGGGCATTCACGCCCACCTGCGCGGCGCGCACGCCCGCGATGACGACGTCAAAGCGCATCTCCTCGGCGCGCAGCGACAGGGGCATCAGCAACAGCAGGCAGCAGAGGGATCGCAGCAGGGTCAGCAAGGTCTTTCGTATCATGCTCCGACAGATAGGGCAGCAATGCAGTCAGGTCACGCCCCTCGGCGGCACAGGCTCCGCCGGTCCTTGCAAAGCCGGGGGCAGGCGGGCATCTGGTGTGGGATGACGGAACCCGATCCCCTGCTAAAGCCCCTTCTGGCCGGAGAGCGCCGCGCCCTGGCCCGCGCCATCACTTTGGTCGAAAGCACGCGCCCCGATCACCGCCACCGCGCCACCGCTTTGCTCGAAGGTGCCAGCGGGTCCAACCGCCAGGCCCTGCGCATCGGGTTGTCGGGCACCCCCGGGGTTGGAAAGTCCACCTTTATCGAGGCGTTCGGCACCTATCTGACGGGGCAGGGCCTGCGCGTGGCCGTTCTGGCCGTCGACCCGTCCAGCGCGCGCACCGGCGGGTCGATCCTGGGCGACAAGACCCGGATGGAACGCCTCAGCCGCGATGCAAACGCGTTCATCCGCCCCTCGCCTTCGGCCAGCCATCTGGGCGGCGTGGCGCGCCGGTCGCGCGAGGCTGTGGCCATTTGCGAGGCAGCGGGTTTCGACGTTGTCCTGATCGAAACCGTCGGCGTCGGCCAGTCGGAGACGATGGTGGCGCAGATGGCCGATCTGTTCGTCCTGTTGATTGCGCCTGCGGGCGGGGATGAGCTTCAGGGCGTCAAGCGTGGCATCATGGAGATCGCGGACCTGATCCTGGTCAACAAGGCCGATGGCGACCTGAAGGCCACGGCCACGCGCACCGTTGCGGACTATGCCGGGGCCCTGCGCCTTTTGCGCAAACGCCCCGCCGATCCCGAAGGGTTTCCCAAGGCGCTGCCGGTGTCGGCCCTGGAGGAGGCGGGCCTGACCCAAGCCTGGGAGGAGATGCAGACCTTGGCCCAGTGGCGGCGCGCCCAGGGGCATTGGGACCGGACACGTGCCACGCAGGCCGCCCATTGGTTCGACCACGCCGTGCGGGAAGGATTGTTGGCACGGCTGCAGGATGACCCTGACATTCGCCACAAGATGCGTGCCTTGGCCCAACAGGTGGCCGAGGGCACGCGCCTGCCCGAACTTGCCGCGTCCGAGATGCTGGCCACGCTGCGGCGCTAATCCCGGGGCCGGACCCCCCGAAGATTGGCGCACGCAGTGTTGACGTCTGCGGGCGACTCCCCTATGCAGCGCCGACCGCGGGGCCGTTTTCGGCCCTGCCCTTCGTTTTGAACCCCTATGAACCGAATAGGTGCCCCATGTCGCGCGTCTGCGAACTTACTGGAAAAGGCCCAATGGTCGGCAACAATGTCAGCCATGCAAACAACAAAACCAAGCGTCGCTTCCTGCCGAACCTGAACGACGTGACGTTGCAGTCCGAGGCCCTGGGTCGCAGCTTTAAGCTGCGGATTTCGGCGGCTGCGTTGCGCACCGTGGACCACCGCGGCGGCCTGGACGCGTTCTTGGCCAAGGCGAAAGACGCCGAACTTTCGGCCCGCGCTTTGAAAATCAAGAAAGACATCGCCAAGACGTCTGACACGGCGGCCGCGCTCGAAGCGTAACCTTTCGCGACAGACCGACGCAAAGGCCCCGCGAGGGGCCTTTTTGTTTGTCGGGCGAGGGGAGGCGGCGGGCTTTGAAAGACACCCGCCGCGCTGGCCTTCAGATCACCACAACATCCAAGGGCGGAAAGCCGTTGAAGCCCACCGACGCATAGGTCGTCGTGTAGGCGCCGGTGTTGCGAATGGTAATTTTGTCCCCCGCTTTCAAGGACAGGGGCAGGTTGATGGGCCGCTTTTCATACAGCACATCCGCACTGTCGCAGCTTGGCCCCGCCAAGACGCACGGCCCGGTCATATCGCCATCGCGGGGGGTCACGAACTGATAGCGGATCGCTTCCCCCTCGGTCTCCGCCAGGCCAGAGAAGCGCCCGATATCCAGATAGACCCAGCGGTGCAGATCGTCGTCCGATTTCCGCGACACCAGCATCACCTCGGCGGCGATGGCACCGGCTTCGGCGACCATGCCGCGGCCCGGTTCGGCCATGATTTCGGGGACGTCGCCAAAGCGCGCCTCGATCAAAGCCATGACCGCGGCCGCATAGGCCGTGGGCGCCTGGATATCTTCGCCATAGAACGCGGGAAACCCGCCCCCGATGTTCAAAAGCTGCAGGTCAAACCCCGCCGCGCAGGCCCCGTGCCAAAGCCCGGCCACCCGGTCCAGCGTCCCCGTCCACATGCGCGCCTGCCGCGTTTGGGACCCCACATGGAACGATAGGCCGTAAGGCACCAACCCCAGATCCCGCGCCAGCGACAGAAGCGACAGCACCTTTGCCTCCGCGCAGCCGAACTTGCGGCTCAACGGCCAATCCGCCTCCGGGTTGTCGACCAGCACGCGGATATAGACACGGGCGCCCGGCGCGTTTTCGGCGATCTTGCGCAGTTCTTCCTCGGCATCGGCGGCAAAAAGCGTAAGGCCCGCACCATGGGCATAGCGAATGTCGGTCGCCTTCTTGATCGTGTTCCCGAAGGACACCCGCGCCGGGTCGGCACCGTGGGCCAAGACCTGCTGGATTTCCCCGCGCGACGCCGCGTCGAAGCCCGAGCCGAGCGCCGTCAGCCGCGCCAAGATCGCCGGATGGGGGTTCGCCTTGACCGCATAGTGAATATGGGCGCGGCCCAACCCGGCGGACAGGGCGCGGAACTGCGCCTCCACGGCGTCCACGTCCAGGACCAGCGTCGGCTGGTCGAATTCATGGGCGGCGACATACGCTTCCACGCGGGCGGATAAAACGGGGTCGAAACGGCCAAGGCCGGTTGCTGCAGTCATTGGTCATCTCCAATCAGACCCGGCCATTCCGGGGCATCCCGGCGCAGACCGCTCACTTCCAAGGGAGACGTTACCGTCGCTGCATAACCGTGCCGGGGACCCTGTCCCGGGGGCCGTGCCAGAGGCGCGTGCGTTGGCGTCTATGCGCGGGCAGATGGGGCCATTCTTTGAGTCGGTCAAGACGAAAATCGCGCGGGTTTCAAACAATTTGCGGTGTGGCGTTTCTGTCAGATCGGCAGGCGGATGCGGCCCGCAGGACCGACGGTATACGGAACCGATGGGCGCCTTCGGTGTTTCACTTTGGTAACCAAACCAAACGGAGAAACCCATGACCCCGCACCTTCGCACCCTTCTGATTTTGCCGCTGCTGACGCTGGCCCTGGCGGCCTGCAATGTCGGTGCCAATGATCAAGTGGACACGCTGGGCGAGGTTGAGGCCACCCTGGACACCGCCATCGTCGGCAGCACCGTCCCAAGCTCCACCGGTGAAGCTCAGCCCTAAGCGCGCCGGACACCGGGCCAGCCCTCCCTCCCTGGGGCTGGCCCGCGGGTTGCTTTGGGCGCCAGGCTGCGAAAAACTGTCCTTCGCCCTTTGCCTATACCTCTTGTTTACTGCTCCGCCGGATACCCTCGTCAGCGCGCTATTCAGGCGGGACGCGGGGACCTCTGCAGTGACAGATACTCGCTTCACCCCGGCTGATTTTTGGTTTGACGGATCACGCCTGATCCGCCGGCATCACCCTCGGCTTCTTCGGTCGGGGCAAGGCAAGGCCCTTTTGGGCCGCATGATCCGTCCGTTCACCTGATTGAACGCGGGCCCGATCCAATCTTCTGAGAAACCCCTTGAAAAGACAGGAAAATCCCGCGGGCCCATGGACCGACGGGCCGTTTCCTGTGGCGTTGCGGGTCGTCGCACATCTCTTGCCACTGCGGCATGTGCGTCTTCATGTCTTTGACGCTGCGTTGCGCTGCGCGCGCCGTCCGCCCAAGTGAACAGCCCGGCATCCTGGCCCGCGCACGCCACCCGGCTGCCACGCTTTGACAGGGCGCGAATGGCCTGCGTGAAACCTGGCACGTCCCGCGGCCCCTAAAGAGGCACGCGTGACCAGGAGGAACGGCCATTTCGGGCGGGGCGTTTCCAGGTCAAGTGCAGTGCGGTGGTGGGACTGTTTGGGCGTGCCAAGACCAGCATGTTGCAACATAGCGTCGCGTTGACCCTTCGCTGGGCGCGGGATACATCCCACGCAACGCCGGGTGGTCCAGACCTCGCCCGGCCATTCAAGCAGAGGTGTCACCCATGGGCGTCCAAACCGGACTGAACACTGCAGGCGGCGACAAAGAGCATGCCACGCAGCTTCTCAACCGGGAGTTGCAGGATAAAGGCTTCCTTCTGACCTCCACCGAAGACATCATCAATTGGGCGCGCACGGGCTCGCTCCACTGGATGACCTTCGGCCTGGCCTGTTGCGCAGTCGAGATGATGCACACCGCCATGCCACGCTACGATATGGAGCGGTTTGGCACGGCGCCCCGCGCGTCCCCCCGCCAATCGGACCTGATGATCGTTGCGGGCACGTTGACCAACAAAATGGCGCCCGCCCTGCGCAAGGTCTACGATCAGATGCCAGAGCCGCGTTACGTGCTCTCCATGGGGTCCTGCGCCAATGGCGGCGGCTATTACCACTACAGCTACAGCGTGGTGCGCGGCTGTGATCGGATTGTGCCGGTGGATCTTTATGTGCCCGGCTGCCCGCCAACGGCAGAGGCGCTGCTGTACGGGTTGCTGCAGTTGCAGCGGAAAATCCGCCGGACGGGGACGTTGGTGCGATGAGCGAACAACTGGAAGAACTGGCCGCCCATATTGAGCTGAAGCAACCTGATCTGATCTCCTCCCACGGGATCACGCTGGGCGAACTGACGGTTGAGGCGTCGCCCCGCGACATCCCCGCCCTGGTGGAGTTTCTCAAGACCGACGAGACGACCCGCTTTGCCACGCTGGTGGACATCACGGCCATCGACTACCCTGGCGATGATCGGCGGTTCTGCATCGTCTACCACTTCCTCAGCATGTATCGAAATCAGCGGATCCGACTGAAAACCCGCGTGCGAGAGGAGGACATCGTCCCCTCCATCGTCGACATCCACCCCTCGGCCAATTGGTTCGAGCGCGAGGTGTTCGACATGTTCGGCATCCTGTTCTCAGGTCACCCGGACCTGCGCCGTATCCTGACGGATTACGGCTTCCGCGGGCATCCCCTGCGCAAGGATTTCCCGACGACCGGCTATACCGAAGTGCGGTACGACGAGGTGCAAAAGCGCGTCGTCTACGAGCCGGTGTCGCTGACGCAGGAATACCGGCAGTTCGACTTCATGTCCCCGTGGGAAGGCGCGGAATACGTGCTGCCGGGCGACGAGAAGGGGGGGGCGACTTAGATGGCGCTCGATGCTCTGCCCATGTTTCTACTGGCCTTCATCGTGTTGCTCCCGGTGTATCCGGCCCTCGTCGCATTTCCGGCCGCCTTCAAGATGTTGAGAGACCGAGGGCTGCCGGCTGGGTGGGCCATCGTGAACCTACTTCCCTTTGGCTTCGTCGTTTTCTTCTATGTCGTTGCATATCGGGGCGGCGACCCTACCACCGGAGCGATCGCATGATGGACGGCGAGGTGCAAAAACGCGTCGTCCATGAACCTGTGGACCTGACCCAAGAATACCGCCAGTTCGACTTCATGTCCCCGTGGGAAGGCGCGGAATACGTGCTGCCCGGAGACGAAAAGGGGGAGGCAAAGTGAGCGCGCCCCTCACCGGATCCTGCCTCTGTGGGGCGAGCCGGTTCATCGCGACGCCGGCCTCTCGCGACGCGGGGGCGTGTCATTGCGGCATGTGCCGCAAGATCGCCGGCGGCGTCAACATCGCGGTCGAGTGTGCCGATGTGACCTGGAACGCCGATGCGCCGATCACGGTCTATCGCTCCAGCGACTGGGCCGAGCGCGGCTTTTGCGGCACATGCGGCTCGAACCTCTTCTGGCGCATGGCGGGGGGTGACGCCACCAGCCAGGTCATCGCGCTCAACGCCTTCGACACGCCCGAGGTGTTCGCCGTGACACGAGAGATTTTCATCGATGACAAGCCCGATACCTACGCCCTGTCCGGAGACCTCGTGTCCGTGACGGGCGCCGAGATCCGGGCGATGCATGCCCCCGAAGGAGGAACGACCTGATGGACGGTGACCTGAACCCGCGCGGCTATGAAGACGCCCTGACCGGCGAGCAGAAGATCCGCAACTTCAACATCAACTTCGGGCCCCAGCACCCGGCGGCCCACGGCGTGCTGCGCCTCGTGCTGGAACTGGACGGGGAGATCGTGGAGCGCTGCGACCCCCATATCGGTCTGCTGCACCGGGGCACCGAGAAGCTGATGGAGAGCCGGACGTACCTTCAGAACCTGCCCTATCTCGACCGCCTCGATTATGTGGCGCCCATGAACCAGGAACACGCCTGGTGCATGGCCATCGAGAAACTGACGGGCACCGAGGTTCCGCGCCGCGCCTCCCTAATCCGGGTGCTGTATTCGGAAATTGGACGCATCCTCAGTCACCTTCTGAATGTGACCACCCAAGCCATGGATGTGGGCGCGCTGACCCCGCCCCTTTGGGGCTTCGAGGAGCGTGAGAAGCTCATGGTCTTCTATGAGCGGGCCTGCGGCGCGCGCCTCCATGCGGCCTATTTCCGCCCCGGCGGCGTGCATCAGGACCTGACGCCCGACTTGCTCAACGACATCGAAGCCTGGACGGAAACCTTCCCCGCCGTGCTGGACGATATCGACGGTCTGCTGACCGAGAACCGCATCTTCAAACAGCGCAATGTGGATATCGCCGTCGTCTCCGAGGCGGAGGTGATGGATTGGGGCTTCTCCGGCGTGATGGCGCGCGGCTCGGGCCTGGCCTGGGACCTGCGGCGGGCGCAGCCCTATGAATGCTACGACGAGTTCGAGTTCCAGATCCCCACGGGCAACAATGGCGATTGCTACGACCGGTTTCTGCTGCGGATGGAGGAGATGCGGCAAAGCCTCTCCATCATGCGCCAAGCCATTGAGAAACTGCGCGCGCCGGAGGGGCAGGGCGACATCCTGGCCCGCGGCAAGCTCACCCCGCCCAAGCGCGGCGATATGAAGACCTCGATGGAAAGCCTGATCCACCATTTCAAGCTTTACACCGAAGGGTTCCATGTCCCCGCTGGTGAGGTCTATGCCGCCGTCGAGGCGCCCAAGGGCGAGTTCGGCGTCTACATGGTGTCCGACGGCACCAACAAACCCTACCGCGCCAAGCTGCGCGCGCCGGGCTACCCGCATCTTCAGGCCATGGACCACATCTCCAAGGGTCACCAACTGGCCGACGTGGCCGCCATCATCGGGACGCTGGACGTTGTGTTTGGGGAAATCGACCGGTGAGGGCCAGTTACCTGTTGCCATTTGCTTTCGGAACCAGTCCGACGATCGCATATTCTCAAGTTGATGCGTATCTAGACGCTTTGACATCACGGGATTGCAGGGTCGTTGCGTCAATGGAAGGCAAGTGGCCCGGCGATCAAAACTTCCGCCCACGCGTGGAAATCCCGTACTTGATCCTTCAGTGCGCCGACTCCTCAGTTTTTGCTTGCGCAGTTACGGTTGAAAGAACTTTGGACCAAAACTTCGAGATTGGCTTGATTTCGAACGGTTGCTGGCACGTTACCAGCAAAGGAAAGAACTAATGCTCCGCCGCCTCCATAAAGACCAACCCGACAGCTTTGCCTTCACGCCTGCCAACCAGGCCTGGGCCGAAGCGCAAATGACCAAGTTCCCCGAAGGACGCCGGGCCTCGGCGATCATCCCGCTGCTCTGGCGCGCGCAGGAACAGGAGGGGTGGCTCAGCCGCCCCGCCATCGAACATGTGGCGGAAATGCTGGGCCTCGCCTATATCCGCGCGCTGGAGGTGGCGACGTTCTACTTCATGTTCCAGCTTCAGCCCGTGGGCAATGTGGCCCATATCCAGATTTGCGGCACCACGTCCTGCATGATCTGCGGGGCCGAGGATTTGGTGGCCGTCTGCAAGGACAAGATCGCCAAGCACCCCCATGACATCAGTGATGATGGCAAGCTCAGCTGGGAAGAGGTGGAATGCCTTGGCGCCTGTGCCAACGCGCCCATGGCCCAGATCGGGAAGGATTACTACGAGGATCTGACCGCCGAGGGCTTCGCCCAGATGCTCGATGATTTTCGCGCGGGAAAGGTGCCCACGCCGGGTCCGCAGAACGGGCGCTTCACTTCCGAGCCTTTGGGCGGCGCCACCGCCCTGACCGCCCATGCGGAGGCGAAGGGCCATGACCAGAACGCATCGGTCGCGTTGGCCGCCGGCATCGGGGACACGGTCAAGCGGATCGATGGCACAGAGGTGGCTCTGACCGCGCCCTGGCAGCAAGGATTGAACCACGGGGCCACGCTGACCCCGCCCGCGCCCAAACGCGGGGACCCCGACCTTGGACCCGACCCGGCCCCCGCGCCGGAGGCCCGAACACGGGGCGATGCGAGTGATGGCCGGGCCAATACCCGGGGTACGGATGTCACGCCAAAGGCCAAGCCCGCGCTTGGATCGGTCGCGCCCGAATCATCCGACGCCGCCGGGCCGGGCACCAAACCCGCCGCATTGGACGCCCCGCGCCCCGGTGGGGCCGATGATCTGAAGCGGATCAAGGGCATTGGTCCCAAGCTGGAAAAGCTGTGCAATTCCCTGGGCTTCTGGCATTTCGACCAGATCGCCGCCTGGTCCCCGGACGAGGTTTCGTGGGTGGATGATAACCTGGAAGGGTTCAAAGGCCGCGTGACACGTGACGAATGGGTCAAACAGGCTAAACTGCTGGCCGAGGGGGGCGAAACGGAATTCAGCTCCCGCGTGAAGAAGGGGGATGTCTACTGAGGCGACATTCCCAAGTCAGGGAGTTGACTCATGGACACTGAAAAGAATCCCATCGGGACGTTGGAAACCGTTGCGATTTGCTGGGGCGTCGCGGCCCTGGCGGGGGCGGCCATGTTTGGCGTGATGTTCGTGCCGTTTGAGTGGAGCCTGCTGCAATCGGCGTTCGGCGCGGGTGTGATCTTTTTGATCCTTGGGTTGATCCTGATGATGTCGTTTGAACGCAAGTTGCCCGCCCCCGGGGAGGCACCGGTGCCGAACCACGCGCCCAAGGTCGTCGACGCGCCGGACCGGAACTTGCCCGACCTGTCGCCGCGGGATGTGTCCGCCCCGTCGCCGCACCGGGACAGCGTGGACTGGTCCGACATTTCTGAGACGACGGGCCCCGATTTGAACAGCACCGGCGTGAACAAGGCCTTGCCCGAGGGGGAGGCGCCTTTCGCGCCCAAGCCCGGCCTGGCCGAAGTGCCTGCCAGCCCGCTGACGATCGTGACGCCTGCTGGGGCCGCCGTGAAAGACGCGCCGTCCAGCGCGGCGGCATCGTCCGGTCCAGCCCCTGCGGCGCCGATCAGCGCGCCGTCGCCCCACAAGGATAAGGTCGAGCCGTCCAGCATTTCCGACACGCGCGGGCCGAACTTGAACGACCCGCGGGTGAACAAGGCCAGATCCGCCGCTGCCCCTGCCGCCAGCGCGGCCGTCGCCACCCCGACGGCCAAAGCCGCCCCCGCCCCGGAACCGACCGCAGCACCAGAACCGACCCCCGCCCCAGACCCGACCCCCACCCCAGAACCGACCGCAGCAGCAGCGCCCAAGCCCGCCCAGGCAAAGACCGAGGCGCCCACACCCGCGCCAAAGACCGTCCCGGCGCAGGCCGAGGCCGCGACGGCGCCCCCCTCCGAAGACGGAACCAAGCCCGCGACCTTGACTGCCGCGCGCGACGGGAAGGCCGATGATCTCAAGAAAATCAAAGGGATCGGCCCGAAGTTGGAGAAGCTGTGCAACCGCCTCGGATTCTACCATTTCGATCAGATCGCGGCATGGACCCCGGACGAAGTGGCCTGGGTCGACCAGAACCTCGAAGGGTTCAAAGGGCGTGTGACGCGCGATGAATGGGTCAGTCAAGCCAAGCAATTGGCGGCGGGCGGAGATACCGAGTTTTCCAAGAAAGTGGACAAAGGTGGGGTGTACTGACGCGGAGGTTGCGGCGCCGCTTGACGCCCTTCGCCCAGACCTGTTGAAGAGGGGCCGACATGACCGGGCCCACGCCACGTGATATCCTGATCGCCAAGCGCCAAAGACTGGTGGCCACGGTGATCCTTGGCGCCATATTCCTACGGGTGGTGGCGCAGGGCGTGGGCGCATATCTGGACCTGCCGACACGGTGGGTCATCTTGGCTGATTTGGCGGCGCTTGGCGCATTGGCATGGGCATTGATCGTCCTTGTGGGTGTCTGGCGGTTGCGCCGCGAAAAGGAGTGACAGCGATGCTGCAGGATCAGGACCGGATCTTCACCAACATTTACGGCATGGCCGACCGTTCCCTGAAGGGCGCTCAGTCGCGCGGCCACTGGGACGGGACCAAGGACCTGATCGGCCTGGGCCGCGACAAGATCGTCGAGATCATGAAAGGCTCCGGCTTGCGTGGGCGCGGGGGCGCGGGCTTCCCCACGGGGCTGAAATGGTCCTTCATGCCAAAGGAAACCGACGGTCGCCCCGCCTATCTGGTGATCAATGCCGACGAGTCGGAGCCCGGGACCTGCAAAGACCGGGAGATCATGCGCCACGACCCCCACACCCTGATCGAAGGGGCCCTGATCGCGTCCTTCGCCATGGGGGCCCATGCCTGCTACATCTACATTCGCGGTGAATATATTCGCGAGAAAGAGGCGCTGCAAAACGCCATCGACGAATGCTATGGGGCCGGGCTGCTGGGGAAGAACGCCGCCAAGTCCGGATGGGATTTCGATCTTTATCTGACCCACGGGGCGGGCGCCTATATCTGTGGCGAGGAAACGGCCCTGATCGAAAGCCTGGAGGGCAAGAAGGGCATGCCCCGCATGAAGCCGCCCTTCCCGGCGGGCGCGGGGCTGTATGGCTGCCCCACCACCGTGAACAACGTGGAATCCATCGCCGTTGTCCCCACCATCCTGCGGCGCGGTGCGGAATGGTTCGCGGGCTTTGGGCGTCCGAACAATGCGGGCACCAAGCTGTTTGCGATTTCGGGCCACGTGAACCGCCCCTGCGTCGTCGAGGAGGCCATGTCGATCAGTTTCGAGGAGCTGATCGAGACCCATTGCGGCGGCATCCGCGGCGGGTGGGACAACCTCAAAGCGGTGATCCCGGGCGGGTCGTCCGTGCCGATGATCCCGGGCCGCGACATGCGCGGCGCGATCATGGATTTCGATTATTTGCGAGAGCAGAAGTCGGGCCTGGGCACCGCCGCCGTGATCGTCATGGACAACTCGACGGATGTCATCAAGGCGATCTGGCGTTTGTCCAAGTTCTACAAGCACGAAAGCTGCGGCCAGTGTACCCCCTGTCGCGAAGGCACGGGCTGGATGATGCGCGTCATGGACCGGTTGGTGAAGGGGGAGGCAGAGGTCGAGGAGATCGACATGCTGCTGGATGTCACCAAGCAGGTGGAAGGGCACACCATCTGCGCCCTGGGGGACGCGGCTGCCTGGCCGATCCAGGGTTTGATCCGGCACTTCCGGGATGAGATCGAGGATCGCATCAAGCACAAACGCACCGCCCGCCCCGCCGTCGCCGCCGAGTAGTCTGGCACCGCCCCGTGGGGCCAGCCACAGCCGACCCCAAAGGAAAGTGAGATGACGGTCCTTCGACATTTGGTGGCCATCGCGGCCTTTTCCCTTCTTGCGGCCTGTCAGCCCACATCGACCGTGTCCGGCAACCCCGACACGCGGGTCTTGAACAGCGGCTTGACCACATTCGCGCAGGATTTGGCGCTGGCCGGGTTCCTGGCGGACCGATGCCGGCCATTTGGGGTGCGCAGGCGCGTGTCGGATTTTGCCGCCACCCGCGCTTATTTCGAGGTGCTGGCGGAGCAAGGCTATAGCCAGAGCCAGATCAACGCCGCCGCTCAGACCCTGAGCACGCCGCAATCGGTCCGACGCTCCTCCGCCCAGGTGATCGCCTATCTGGAAAGTCGTGGCCTGCGCCCGGGGGACCCGCCCGCCAAACTGTGCGGCGTGGCCATCGACGAGATTGATCGCAACACCCAAACCGGGCGGTTCTTGCGCAAAGTCTGACCATGGCGGGCGTGGCATCCTGGGATGACCTGCGCTAGGCAGGGCCAAACCTGGTGGAAGGGGCCCCCTATGTTCGACGCACTTGATCCGTATTCCCACGCGCTGGCCGCCCTGGCGATTTGGGCCATCGTGGTGCCCGTGTTGGGGGCCATGTCGACGGTGGGGCGCAGCCCCGAAGGGCGCAGCCCCTGCGGCAAGCCCACCCGCAACTATGCCGACCCGGTCTATCGCCGCGAACGCGCGTTCATGAACGCCATCGAGACGTCCGGCCCCTTCATCGCGGCCACCTTGGCGGCGGTGCTGACGGGGGCACCTGCGTTTTGGGTCAACTTGTTCGCGTCCCTGTTCCTCGTGCTGCGTGTGGGCATGGCGTATTTCCATATCGCGACCGAGAATCAGGCTGCGCGGTCGGCCTTTTTCGCCTCCGCGCTGCTTTGCGTGCTGTGCCTGGCCATGTTGGGCGTCTGGGGCGCGTTCACATGATCCGGTGGAGCGTCGTGGCGATGGCCCTGGGCCTGCCCGCCTGGGCCGAAGATCCGCGTCCGTCGCCGCAATATTTCGTCGACACCGCGTTTGAGACGTCCACGGCCCAGGCCCTTGCCCTGTCCTGCGCCACCTTGTCGGTGGATCTGGGCGCCATGGCGCGTCGCACCGAAGGGACGTTGCAACAATTGACCGACGATGGCTTCACGCCCGACAACCTGTCGGCGCGGATGGCGGACCCGACCGATGCCATCGCCGCGTTGCAGACGGCCTTCATGGCAAAACATGGGCTTGCGGACGGGGCCCCAGAGACGGCAGTCTGTGCCGCAGGGCGCGCGGAGATCGCCGAAGGGACCCCTGTTGGGGCCCTCCTGCTGGAGGTTGAGGGATGACGAAGACGATTTTGGCCATCGGTCTTGGGGTGGTCACGGCCCTTGGCGGGTGCGGCAGCTTTGGGTCGCTGGCATCCGGCGATAGCGGGTTTTTTGGGCGCCAGGGCCTGCGCGGCTCCGCGTCGGAGGTGGAGGGCATCCGCTTTCGCACCCGCACCAATTCCACGTCCGACGATGATCGCAGCTTCACGTCCAGCACGCGCGGCGCGGAACGCAGCTTGCCTGCGGCCATCCAGGCGGGTCAGGCGGAATCGGTGCGCTACTGCCTGGAACGCTTCGGCGGATCGGAGATCATCTGGGAGTTGGGCCCTGATCGAGAGTTGGAGGACATCAACCTCGACGATTCCGGCGCGCTGGTCCTGACCGGGCGCTGCATCGCCCGCTGAGGCAGCCCATGGTTGCGGTGGGCCGCGCTGGCGGATAGCCCGAACCCGTGACGTTCAACCTTGCTTCTTATGTTCTGCGTGCGGGCTTGGATCGGCCGGACCATCCCGCGCTGATCATTCCCGGTAAGCTGACGCTTACCCATGGTAAGTTGCACCGCGCGGTTGCGCGACGGGCCAGCGGGTTCGCCGCGCTTGGCTTGGCCGAAGGGGCGCGCGTGATGCTGCGCCTGGGCAATGGGCCGGACTTTCCGATCACATTTCTGGCCGCATGCGCCATGGGTCTGGTGCCGGTGCCCACCTTTGCGCAGCTGACCGAGGCGGAGGTCACCGCATTGGCGCGTGTCGTCATGCCCGCCCTGGCCGTGGTTGGCGACGGGGTCGTCCCGCCCAAGGATGTGACCCTTGCGCGGCCCCAGGATCTAGACGGCCCGCCCATACCAATGGCTGCCTGGCAGGATGGCGACCCGGATCGGTTGGGGTATATCGTCTTCTCCTCCGGCTCGGGTGGGGTGCCAAAGGCGGTGGCCCATGCCCACCGCGCCGTACGCGCGCGCCGCAGCATGCATCGCGGCTGGTACGGCCTGTCCCCCGATGACCGGGTGTTGCACGCGGGCGCCTTCAACTGGACCTACACGCTGGGCACCGGCCTGATGGATCCGTGGTCCGTGGGTGCCACCGCCATCGTCCCGCCGCCGGGCACCGACGGCCAAGCCCTGGCGCCCCTGATCGCGGCCCATGGGGCCACGATCCTGGCCGCCGTGCCGGGCGTCTATCGCCGTCTGCTGCGCACAGGGGTCACCGACGCGCCCCGGCTGCGCCACGGTCTGTCGGCGGGGGAACGCCTGCCGCCCACCCTGCGACAACGCTGGCGCGACGCCACCGGGACGGACCTGCACGAAGCGTTGGGCATGTCCGAATGCTCCACCTTCATTTCCGGCAGCCCGGACAGCCCCGCGCCGGATGGGACCGTGGGCTATGTCCAGGACGGGCGCCAAGTCGCGCTGGACGGGGAGGCGCTGTGCGTGGGTCACGGCGATCCCGGTCTGATGCTGGGCTATTGGCAGGATGGGCGGCCCGTTTTGCCGCCGGGCGATCATTTCGCCACGGGCGACCGCGTGGCACAGGCTGCTGACGGGGCGATCACCCATCTGGGGCGAATGGACGATTTGCTGAACCCGGGCGGCTTTCGCGTGTCCCCGCAAGAGGTGGAGGCCGCGTTGGCGGACCTGCCGGTGCGCGACCTGGCCGTCGGGCAGGTGGAGGTGTCGGGCGGGGCCATCGTCTTGGCCGCCTACTATGTGGGGGACCCTTTGGATGAAGCCGCCGCCCTGGCCCTGGCCCAAGACCGCCTTGCGCCCTACAAACAGCCGCGTCTTTGGTTGCGTCGCGCCGCACTTCCTCGCAATGTGAATGGCAAACTGATCCGCCGTGCCCTAGAATGACGGCGGCCCAAGACCCCACATTCCCCATGTCCGTGTGCCCCGTCGTCCCGTCGGGGCGTTCGCTTGAAAGGCCCTGCATGATCAAACTGGACATTCTGTCGGATCCGATTTGCCCCTGGTGCCATATCGGGAAAACATACCTGTTCCGCGCCTTGGAGGCGCGCGCCGACCACCCCTTCCAGATCGAATGGCATCCGTTCCAGTTGAACCCCGGGATGCCAGCCGAAGGGATGGACCGTCGCGCCTATCTAGAGGGGAAGTTCGGCGGCAAGGATGAGGCCGTGCGGGCCTATGCGCCCGTGCTTGAGGCGGCGGAGGCAGCGGGGCTTAACATCGACTTTGCCGCCATCAAACGCACCCCAAACACGCTAAACGCCCATCGTCTGATCCATTGGGCCGGGTTGGAACAGCGTCAGACGCCGGTCGTCCAAGCCCTGTTCGAGGCGTATTTCGAGAACGGCCAGGACATTGGCGACATCGACACCCTGGTGGCCATTGGCGCGCGTGCGGGTCTGGAGCCGGCCATGCTGACCCGCTTGTTCGCGTCCGATGCCGATGCGGAGGCCATCCAAACCCGGGACGCCCATACCCGCGAACGGGGTGTCATCGGGGTGCCCACATTCGTGATCGCCAACCAACACGTGCTGCGCGGTGCCCAACAGACGGATCTTTGGCTGCAAGTGATGGACGACTTGGCCGAACAGCTGCAATCGGTGGGCGACGCGGCCCCATGATCGGGCACCACCCATGAGCGTCGTCGACCCGCCTGGCACGGTCCCGCAGGCGCCGCGACACCTCCCCATGGCGGAGTTTGTGGCCCTTATGGCCATGCTTGCCGCGACGATTGCCTTTTCCATCGACGCGATGCTGCCCGCCCTGCCAGAGATCGGGGCCGCCCTGTCGCCCGAGGCCCCAAACGCGGCCCAACTGGTGGTGGTGGCCTTCGTCCTGGGCATGGGGATCGGCACGATCTTTGCGGGCCCCTTGTCGGATGCGTTTGGGCGCAAGCCCGCCATGTTGGGCGGCGCGCTGATTTACTGCACCGCGGCTTTGGTCTGCATCTGGGCGCCCAGCCTCGAAGTGCTGCTGGCGGCGCGACTGATCCAGGGATTGGGCGCGTCGGGTCCGCGGGTGGTCGCCATGGCGATGATCCGGGACCTGTACCAAGGGCGCGGCATGGCCAAGGTGCTGTCCTTCGTGATGACGGTGTTTTCCCTGGCGCCCGCCGTGGCCCCCTTGTTTGGGGCCTGGATCATCGGCGCCTTCGGTTGGCGCGCGGTGTTCTGGTCGTTCGTGGCGTTCTCGGCAATTTCGGGCACATGGCTTCTGCTGCGCCAGCCAGAGACCTTGCCGCCAGATCGCCGCCGCCCGTTGAACATCGGCAAGTTGCGCCTGGCCGGTGTGGAGGTGCTGAGCCATCCCAATGTGCGCCGCGCCATCCTGATCCAGACGCTGATCTTCGGTGTCCTCTTTTCGACTATCGTGTCGGTCCAGCCGATCTATGATGTCACGTTCGATCGCGCCGCCAGCTTCCCGCTGTGGTTCGGCGTCGTGGCGGTCATTGCCAGCGGCGCCAGCATGGTGAACGCGCGCCTGTTGGGGCGCCTGGGCATGGTGCGGATGATCCGCTTTGGCCTAACCGCCCATCTGGGTCTGTCCTTGGCGCTGATGGTGATCTGGGCCACGGGGGCCGTGGCGGGCCTGGCGCTGTTTGGGGCGTTTGTGGTGTGGCAAGTGGGCAGCTTTGCCCTGGCCGCCCTGACCATCGGCAATTTGAACGCCATCGCCATGCAGCCTTTGGGCCATGTTGCGGGCATGGCGTCCTCGGTCATTTCTGCCTCTGCGACGATTTTGGCCGTGCTGATCGCCATCCCCATTGGCCAAGCCTTCAACGGCACGCCGGTGCCCCTGGCCCTGGGCGTGGCGCTTTGTACGGGTCTGGGGCTTTGGCTTGCCGCCAAATTGCAGGAGGATGGGCCGGACCCTTGACCGGGTGTTTGACCGGGCGCGGGGGCGTTCGCGTCAGGTCCCCCGGATCGGGGCGAGGTTAGTAGCTGCGTTCTGCATAGATGCGCGACAGGTCCCCGTCCCAGGCGCCATGGTAGTCGTCCAGCAATTCGTCGGCGGGGGATTTGCCGGTTTCCACACTTTCGCGCAGGGCATTCAGGAAATGGGTTTCGTCAGGCAGCATCCCGCCCGCACCGGCCCGGGCCCGTGCGCGCAGCCCAGCATCTGCGATGTCCACCAACTCCCGCGCGAGGTCGAGCATCTTCACACCGCCCACTTGGGCGGCCAACCCCTGTTCGGACGCGGCGACGCGCAAGCCGTCCCGCATGTCTTGGTCCCAGCCCCGGGCCACATCCCAGGCGGCATCCAACGCGGTCTGATCATACAGCAGGCCGACCCAAAACGCGGGCAACGCGCAAAGGCGACGCCACGGCCCGCCATCCGCGCCGCGCATTTCCATGAACTTCTTGATCCGCGCTTCGGGGAACAGGGTCGTCAGGTGGTCCGCCCAGTCTGATACCAGCGGTGTCTCCCCCGGCAGGGCGGGCAGGGTGCCGCCCATGAAGTCCCGAAAGGATTGGCCGAGGGCATTGATATACTGCCCGTCGCGGTAGACGAAATACATAGGCACATCGAGGGCGTAATCCGCCCAGCGTTCAAAGCCCATCCCGTCCTCAAACACGAATTCCGGGATGCCTGTGCGCGCGGCATCCAAGTCCCGCCATACCCGCGCGCGCCAGGATTTGTGGCCATTGGGTTTACCTTCGAAAAACGGAGAGTTCGAGAAAAGCGCCGTCGCCACCGATTGCAAGGCCAGGGCCACGCGCAGTTTCTTGACCATGTCCGCCTCGGACGCGAAGTCCAGGTTCACTTGCACGGTACAGGTGCGCCGCATCATGGTGGTGCCCATGGTGCCGACCTTCGTCATGTAGCTGTCCATCAGCTTGTAGCGACCCTTGGGCATGAGCGGCATGTCGTCATGCTGCCACACGGGTGCGGCGCCCAGGCCGATCCACCGGACGCCAATCTCGTCGGAGACGGTTTGCACTTCGCGCAGGTGGTCATTCACCTCATCACAGGTCTGGTGGATCGTCTCCAGCGGGGCGCCCGACAATTCCAGCTGTCCGCCCGGCTCCAGCGAGATGTTGGCCCCGCCTTTCACCAGCCCGATGATCTTGCCGCCTTCGTCCAACGGGGCCCAGTCAAACCGGTCGCGCAGCCCTTCAAGCACGGCTTTGATGGACCGGGGACCGTCATAGGGCAGGGGCGCCAGACTGTCTTGGCAGAAGCCGAACTTCTCATGCTCGGTCCCGATGCGCCAATCTTCGCGGGGCTTGCACCCGGCTTCCAAATAGGCCGCCAGGTCTGCGGGGCCTGTGATCGGGCCGCCGCCGGATTGGGGGATGGACATGGGCGCGGCCTCCGCTTGCAGTGTTCGAGCGCCAGGACTGAGCGCCCGCGCCGGTCAAGTCAAGGCCAGCGGCGCTTTGCGTTGCCAGACAAGATGCGTGGCTTCTGTGCGCGATTGCACGGCCCGCACCATGGCCCCACCGTCAAAGCCGGGCAGGGGGGCGAAAGCATCCAGCAAGGCATCGACGCCATGGGCGCCTTCGGGGATGATCAGGGGGCGCCCCTCGGACGGGATCAGGCGCCAGAACGCGTCCGCCGTGGACGTGCGGCGAAACACGATCTGCTGCAGATCATCCAGGGCAACCGCCCCGCCAATCACGGGGCCCAGATAGGTGATCCGGCCTTCATCGACCTCGACCACGCCCGGGGCCTCGACCTCTCGGTGAAAGCGGGCGCGCCGAATACCGGAGACGAGCATGAACGCCCCCCCACCCAAAAGGACCCACCCGAAAAGGGCGGGCAGGCCCGATGAGGTTGCCGTCAGCCACAGCCCGGCCAGCAGGGACGCAGCCCCCGCCAGCGCTTCGCGCCAACGGGCCAGGCGCGCGGCGGCTTCGGGGCGGATCATGGAACCACCTGGGGGGATTGGAACAAGACCAGGGCCATGTGTCCCACATGGGCGAACCCAAGCGCGTCGTAAAGGCGTGCCGCGCCGTCGGACGCGGCGAACAGCGTGGCCGTGCGGACGCCCGCGCCCCGGGCCTCGGCCAGATGCAAGGCGACCGCGCGGGCGGCATACCCCTTGCGGCGCAGGGGTGGGGGCGTAAACACGCCGCCGATCTGCACGGTGTCCGGCAGCACGGCGTTGAACCCGGTCATGGCCACGGGACGGTCGTCGATGCACAACACCCGCACCCGGTCCTCGGCGATCCACGTCGTGATTTCACGCTCTGCCCCGTCCCGCATCTGGGCGCCTGCGCCCGTCTCCCGGTTGGACGCCAAGCGCCAGTCGATCAAAACATCCCGGTGGGCGGTGCCTTGGGCCAAGATCCCCGGCCCTTCCGGTACACCAAGATCCCGGAGCGCCAGGCGCATATGCGGCTCGTCCGTGTCGAGTTGCAATGGCCGGTCTTGCAGGGCCAAACCCGCCAGCAGGGGCCGCGCCAATTGGACGGGCCCGATGACACCCGCCACGGTTTGCCCACGCAGCGCCGCACAAAGCGGCCCCATATCCGCCCCCACTGGATGGCACGGCAAAACGATCCCCGCATTGGTCAGACCCAGGGCGATTGCGCCGTCCGTGTCGACCCAAAACCGCGTCTGGTGGGGGTGGCTGGCGGGGCCATCGGTCCAAAGGCCGTGGCGCCGCACGTTATTGCGCGCAAAAACCGTCGCAAGGGGCTGCGCCAGAAGGCAGGCGGCAATGGTCTGGACATCTGACGGGGTCGCGCAGCGCAGGGTCATCGCCAATCGCCGCGAGCCGCTTGCCACAAGGTCAGGGCCGCGACCGCCGCCGTGTCCGCGCGCAAGATGCGGGGGCCCAGCCCCATGCGCACGGCTTGGGGCAGGGCGCGCAGGCGGCTGCGTTCGTCTGGCGAAAACCCGCCTTCGGGCCCGATCAAGATCGCGGCCGGGGCCGGGGGCCAGGGGCGGGTTCCTTGGGTCGCCTGTGCGCCCGCCTCCGCCCAGGGTGCATCGTCCGACAGGGCTTCGTCACAGAACACCAAGGCGCGATCCGCGGGCCACGTGTCCAGCAACTTGGCCAGGGGCGCAAGCTCGGCCACCGCGGGGACGAAGGTGCCGCCGCATTGCTCCGCCGCCTCGACCGCGTGGGCTTGCAGACGGTCGCGGCGGATCCGTTCCGAATTGGTGTAGCGCGTGGTGACCGGCTGGATGCGGGCGGCGCCCAACTCGCACGCCTTCTCGACGATGAAATCGGTGCGCGCCTTCTTGATGGGTGCGAACAGCAGCCAAAGGTCCGGGGGATTGCGCTGCGGCGCCACTTGCGCCTCGCACCGAACCGTCCCGCCGCGTTTGCTCAGATCGTCCAGCCGCGCCCGCCACGCGCCAGAGGTGCCGTCGAACACCGTCAGCGTGTCCCCCGCCGACAGGCGCATGACCCCCGACAGGTAATGCGCCTGGTCCCGCGACAGGGTCACCGATTGCCCCGCCCCCAAGGGCTCGGCTATGTGGAGCCTGATTTTGCTGTCCATGGGGCCGTTCCGCATGACTGATGTTTCCCGTCCTGAGGGCCCTGATCAAGGCCAAGTCGCCGATGCCGTCAAGGGCAACTGGGTCGACACCCTGGCCCCCGCCGCCACGCGACCCTTCTTACGGCTGAGCCGTGCTGACCGGCCCATTGGGACGTGGCTGTTGCTGTTGCCCTGCTGGTGGGGCCTGGCCCTGGCCGTGGCCGCGACGGAGTTTCGCCCGATCGCCCTTTGGATCGCGTTGGGCTGTGCCATCGGCGCATTTTTGATGCGCGGTGCGGGATGCACGTGGAACGACATCACAGACCGGGACTTCGACGGGGCCGTGGCGCGCACCCGGTCGCGGCCGATCCCGTCGGGGCAAGTGACGGTCCGGGGGGCGCTGATGTGGCTGGTGGCGCAGTCGCTGCTGGCGTTTGCCATTCTGCTGACCTTTCACCCCACGGCCGTCCTTTTGGGCGTTCTGTCCCTGCTGCCGGTGGCGGTCTACCCATTCGCCAAGCGGTTCACCTGGTGGCCGCAGGTGTTTCTGGGGCTGGCCTTCAACTGGGGTGCGCTGCTGGCCTGGGCCGCCTTTGTGGGCAGCGTGGGGACGGCGCCGATCTTGCTGTATCTCAGCGGCATCGCCTGGACGCTGTTCTACGACACGATCTATGCCTACCAGGATGTGGAGGATGACGCGCTGATCGGGGTAAAGTCGACGGCCCGCCGCTTTGGCGACCGGCCTGGCCCCTGGATGCAGGCGTTTCTGGCGGCCACGGTGATCTTGATGACCGCGGCGGTGTTTGCGGCGCTGGACCCGATCCCGGCCTTGGTCGGCATGATCGGTGTTTGGGCCATGGGCTGGCACCTGGCGTTGCAACTGGCGCGGTTGGACATCACCGATCCGGCCCGGTGCCTGGCGTTGTTTCGATCCAACCGCACCACCGGCCTGATCCCCCTGCCATTTTTCGCCATGGCGGCGCTGCTCTGATTGCCCCCAAGCCAGAGCACGGCTAGACAGGCGTTCACACAGACCTGACCGGACCCCATGCGCCGCAAGAAGACGATTGCAACACTCACTGTTTTTGCCGCTGCCGCAGCGGCCATGGTGAGCGTGGCGTGGGTCGCCGCCGGCTATGTGGAGGAGACGTCCAAGGGCGCCGTGGGGGAGCGTTTGGGTGCCTCGGGCATGGATTGGGCAGACATCCGCACGGACGGGTTGCAAGTGATCGTGACCGGCTTCGCCCCGACGGAGCGTGCGCGGTTCCGTGCCATCACAGAGGCGGGCCGCGTGGTCGACCCGGGCCGCGTTGTGGACGCCATGGATGTGCTGCCCTCGGCCCCGGTGACGGCCCCGAAATTCACGTTGGAGATTCTGCGCAACGAAGATGACATATCGCTTATCGGGTTGATGCCCTCCTCCATGGACGGGGCGGCGCTTGACCCGCTGCTGGGCGATGCGACGCTGTCGGTCACCAACATGGTAGAGACGGCGGACTACCCCATCCCCGACGCCTGGGAGGAGAGCATTCGCTTTGCCTTGCGCGCGTTGAACCTGCTGCCGCGGGCCAAGGTCTCTGTCTCCCCCGGAGAGGTGCGCGTGACCGCCGTGGCCGATAGCGACCTGGAACGGCGCCGCCTGGAGAGTGAGTTGAGCCGGACGCGCCCGCAATCGGTGTCCCTGTCCACCGACATTTCGGCGCCGCGCCCTGTGGTGGCCCCGTTCACGCTTCGGTTTACTTTGCCGTCATCGGGGCCTGCGCGGTTCGAAACCTGCGCCGTCAATTCCGAGGATGCGCGGGACAAGGTTCTGACGGCGGCGGTCAGTGCCGGGTATGAGGGCAAGGCGAATTGTGTCCTGGCATTGGGTGTGCCGTCCGGGTCCTGGGGCGATGCCGCCGCCGCGGCCATCGCCGCCGTGGCGGAACTTGGCGGTGGCACCGTCACCTTGTCGGATGCGGATGTGACACTGGTCGCGCTTGAGGAGGTGGAGCCCGCGCTGTTTGAGCGCGTCGCGGCGGAGTTGGAGACGGCCCTGCCGGAGATCTTTTCCCTGGAAGCCGTGCGGCCCGAGACCGATGAGGGCGGCCCCGCCGCATCCAACGAAGCGCCGGAGTTCACGGCCACAAGGTCCCCCGAAGGTCAGGTGCAACTGCGCGGGCGGCTGTTCGATGAGGCGCAAGAGGCGGCGGTCCTGTCCTATGGCCGCGCCCTGTTCGGGGTGGACAATACCTATATGGCCACGCGCGAGGATCCTGGTCTGCCCGTTGGGTGGCCCGCACGGGTTCTGGTGGGCCTAGAGGCGCTGTCGTTGTTCGAGAGTGGCGTGATCCGGGTGGAGCAAGACACGATGACCGTGCGCGGGGTCACCGGCAACCCGGATGCGGAGGCGGATGTCACCCGTCTTCTGGCGGAGAAGCTGGGCGCCCAGGCCACGATCGACGTCTCCGTCGACTACCGGGAGGAGTTGAACCCCGCCCTGAACATCCCCACGCCGGGTGAATGCGTCGAGGAACTGAACGCGATTCTGGATGCCAAGAAGTTGACCTTCCCGCCGGGCGAAGTGACCATGGATTTCGAGGGGGCCGATCAGATCAGCACCCTGCGTGACACCTTGCTGCGGTGCGAACGGTCCGTGTTCGAGATCGGCGGCCATACCGACAGCCAGGGCCGAGAAGAGATGAACCTGCAACTGAGCACCCAGCGGGCCGCCGCCGTGCGCACGGCCTTGGTCGAACGGGGGGTGCCGCCCAGCCAACTGGTCGCCCGCGGCTACGGAGAGGCGAATCCGGTGGCCGACAATGACACCGAAGCGGGGCGCGAAGCCAACCGTCGGATCGCCTTTACCCTTGTCGGTCGGCGCCAACCGGGCGATGGGTCGGGGCAGCCATCCACCGAAGAGGCCGCCGCAGACGCTCAGGGAGAGACCGGGGAATGAACCGCACCGAATTTGTTGTTGCCATTGCGGTGATCCTGTTTCTGGCCTTCGTCTTGGGGTGGTTCGCGGCGTGGCTGGTCAACCGGTTCAGCCGGGTCACCATTTCCGACGTGGCCGAGTTGGAGGAGATGGCCAAAGCCCTCCACGATGCCGAAGAACAGCGCGACGAGGCGATCACCTACTTGCAGTACCGCGAGAATGAACTGACGTCGCAGTTGAGCGAGGCCCAAGCGGAATTGGGCGCCGCCATGGATGGCCTGCGCGAGGCCCGCCAGGAGGCGCAGGAGTTGCGCGGCTACATCGAGAGCTTGAACCAGGCCTGAGCGCCGCTTTTCGCCATGTTTCGCGCGTGAAACCCACTGTCATTGGCGCGCTATTGAATGACAGCGGCGGCTGGGCAAGGTGTTCGGCATGTTACAGACACTTGTCCTCCCCGCCCTGAAATGCCTGGTCGCGGCCATCGTCATGACCGTGGTGACCCTTGCCATGCCCGCCCAAGCGGACCGGTTTGACGCCCTGCGCGCTGATACCGAGATCGAAAATGGCGTCCTGGTCGCCGCCATTGGCGACATTATCCGCGACACCTGCCCCGAGATTGGTCAACGGCGCGGGCGGACCTTGCTGGCGCTGAACGGCCTTTTGTCCCGGGCGCGGTCGCTGGGGTACTCCACCTCCGAAATTCAGGCCTATGTGGACGGCGACGCCGAGAAGGCCCGGGTCAAGGCCAAGGCCCGCCAGTGGCTGGGCCAGCAAGGCGCCCGCGAGAGCGACCCGGCCAGCATTTGCGCCCTGGCCCGGTCAGAGATCGCCAAGGGTTCCACCATCGGACGGCTGATGAAGGTGCGGTAAGGGTGCGACCGGATGGGGGGCGCCGTGCACCCGTGGATGGCGCACCGGTCTTCCGCCGCGAAAACCCGCACCTGCGGCGAACCGCTTCTGGTCATACGGGATTTGCGGGGTTAGGTAGCGGCTAAACCGTTCTCGACCGGAGCGACCGCAATGAGCGACCTCAAGAAAATTGTCATCGACGGCACAGAGCTGGAAGTCCCCGGCGCCATGACCCTTATCCAGGCCTGTGAAGAGGCGGGGATCGAAATCCCCCGTTTCTGTTACCACGAGCGTCTGTCGATCGCCGGAAATTGCCGGATGTGCCTGGTGGAAGTCGTCGGCGGGCCGCCAAAGCCTGCCGCGTCCTGCGCCATGCAGGTCAAGGATCTGCGCCCGGGCCCGGAAGGACAGCCGCCGGTGGTGAAGACGAACTCTCCGATGGTGAAGAAGGCCCGCGAGGGCGTGATGGAGTTTCTGCTGATCAATCACCCGCTGGATTGCCCGATCTGTGACCAGGGCGGGGAATGTGACCTGCAAGACCAAGCCATGGCCTACGGCGTCGATTTTTCCCGCTTCCGGGAGCCGAAGCGCGCCGCGGTGGACCTGGATCTGGGGCCCCTGGTCGAGACGCATATGACGCGCTGTATTTCCTGCACCCGCTGCGTGCGCTTCACGACCGAGGTCGCGGGGATCACACAGATGGGCCAGACGGGGCGCGGCGAAGACAGCGAGATTACGTCATACCTGGGCGAGACGCTGAAATCGAACATGCAGGGCAACATCATCGACCTGTGCCCGGTGGGCGCGTTGGTGTCCAAGCCCTACGCCTTCACGGCACGGCCCTGGGAATTGACCAAGACCGAGACCATCGACGTGATGGATGCGCTTGGGTCCAACATCCGGGTGGACACAAAAGGGCGCGAAGTGATGCGCATCTTGCCGCGCAACCATGATGGCGTGAACGAGGAATGGATCAGCGACAAAACCCGTTTCGTCTGGGACGGGTTGCGGCGACAGCGGTTGGACCGGCCCTATATTCGGGTGGATGGTAAGCTGATGCCTGCCGCTTGGCCCGAGGCGCTGGATGCCGCCGAGAAGGCCATGAAGGGCAAGAAAGTTGCCGGTCTGGTGGGGGATCTGGCCTCGACCGAGGCGGCGTTTGCCCTGAAATCCCTGATGGACCGTGTGGACGGCATGACCGAATGTCGGACCGATGGCGCAAAACTGCCTGCCGGGGATCGCGCCGGCTATGTGGGCACGGCGGCCATTGAGGATATCGACGACGCAGAGATGATCTTGCTGATCGGCACCAACCCCCGAGAGGACGCGCCGGTCCTGAATGCGCGGCTGCGCAAGGCGTGGCTGCGCGGTGCCAAGATTGCGCGGATCGGCGCGCCCTCGGACTTGACCTTCGATGTGATCGAACTGGGCAACAGCCGGGACGTTCTGGCCGGGCTTGCGGCACAAGATCATTCCGACGCCCGTGACAAGGCGGGTGTTATCATCGTCGGCCAAGCCGCCCTGGTGGGCGCGGACGGGGCCGAGGTCTTGGCCACGGTCCGCGCTTTGGCGGCCACTGCGGGATCGCGGGTGTTGGTCCTGCATACTGCCGCAGGGCGCGTTGGGGCCATGGATGTGAACGCCACGTGCAAGGGTGGCATCGATGCCGCGTTGCAGGCCGACGTGATTTATAACTTGGGCGCGGACGAAGTGGACATCCCCGCTGGGCCGTTTGTGATTTACCAAGGCAGCCACGGCGACCGCGGGGCCCACCGCGCCGATGTGATCCTGCCGGGGGCCGCCTGGACCGAGGAGCAGGGGCTGTTCGTGAATACCGAAGGGCGCCCGCAAATGGCCCTGCGCGCGGGTTTTGCCCCGGGCGAGGCCAAGGAAAACTGGGCCATCTTGCGCGCGCTCAGCGCGGAACTGGGGTGCCAATTGCCCTTCGACAGCTTGGCGCAGTTGCGCCGTCTGATGGTTGAGGCCGCGCCCGAGCTTGGGGAGATCGACGCCGTGCCGGTGAACAAGCAAGGCGCGCTGCCGCCTGCGCCGGATGTGTCGGGCGGTGCGTTCGAGGAGGTCGGGCGTGATTTCTACCTGACCAACCCCATCGCACGGGCCAGCCAGTTGATGGCGGAATTGTCGGCCCTGGCCAAGTCCCGGGAAGATCAGCCCATTGCGGCGGAGTGATCGGTGGCCCTTCGCGCGGGCTTTGCCGTGCTTCTTGGCGTGGCCGCGTGCCAGCCCAGTGAAGAAAACCTCGGCGTGACCGTCTTCCGCCCGAACTATGACGGGGTGGAAACACGCCTGCTGGAAGGGGACCTGGTGAACTTCTTTGTCACCATGCGCGGGGCGCGCGACATCGAGGACGTGGCCGACTATGCCCGCTGTGCCGCCGCGCAATATGCCTTGATCCGCGGCTTTGGCTTTGCGCGGCATGTCCGCACACAGGTTGACGAAACGGCTGGTATTTGGCGCGGAGATGCGGTTTACACCGTGTCGCCGGACCTCCCTCGGGGGGTGAGAACGATCGATGCGGAGGTGGTGGTGGACGACTGCCGCGCCCGAGGCATCCCGACCGTATGAGGACGACGTAATGGCAGATTTCCTGGCCACACCCGCAGGGATCGGCGTGCTGATCTTGGCGCAGACTTTGGCCGTGGTGGCCTTCGTCATGGTCTCCCTGATCTTCCTGGTCTACGGTGACCGCAAGATCTGGGCGGCGGTGCAGATGCGCAAAGGGCCCAATGTGGTCGGGCCCTTCGGCTTGCTGCAGATCATCGCGGACTTTCTGAAATACGTCTTCAAGGAAATCGTCATCCCCGCGGGCGCGGATCGCACGGTGTTCATGTTGGCGCCGATGATTACCTTTGTCCTGGCGTTGATCGCCTGGGCGGTAATCCCGTTCAACGCGGGCTGGGCCGTGGCCGACATCAATGTGGCGATCCTGTATGTCTTCGCCATTTCGTCGCTTGAGGTCTATGGCGTGATCATGGGCGGCTGGGCGTCGAACTCCAAGTATCCGTTCCTGGGGTCGCTCAGATCGGCGGCGCAGATGATCTCCTATGAGGTGAGCATTGGGTTGATCATCATCGGGGTGATCATTTCCACCAACTCCTTGAATTTTGGGCAGATCGTGGCGGCGCAAGACACCGCCTGGGGGTTCTTCGGCTGGTATTGGCTGCCGCATTTGCCCATGGTGTTCTTGTTCTTCATCTCTGCCCTGGCAGAAACGAACCGCCCGCCCTTCGACTTGCCCGAAGCCGAGTCGGAGCTGGTCGCGGGGTATCAGGTGGAATACTCCTCCACCCCGTTCCTGCTCTATATGGCGGGGGAATACCTGGCGATCTTCCTGATGTGCGCCCTGATCACGCTGCTGTTCTTCGGCGGCTGGCTGTCGCCCATTCCGTTCCTGCCCGACGGGCCGGTTTGGATGGTGATCAAGATGGCGTTCTTCTTCTTCCTGTTCGCCATGGTGAAGGCCATCGTGCCGCGGTACCGCTATGATCAGTTGATGCGGCTGGGGTGGAAGGTGTTCCTGCCCTTCTCGCTGGCCTGGGTTGTAATCGTGGCATTCCTTGCCAAGTTCGAAGTATTCGGCGGCTTCTGGGCCCGCTACGCAGTCGGAGGCTGAAATGACCCAAATCGACTGGAACCGCTCCGTTAAGTACTTCCTGCTGGCCGATATGTGGTCCGGCATGAAGCTTGGCCTGAAGTACTTCTTCGCGCCCAAGGCGACGGTGAACTACCCCCATGAAAAGGGCCCGCTGAGCCCGCGTTTCCGGGGCGAACATGCCCTTCGCCGCTATCCCAACGGGGAGGAGCGGTGCATCGCGTGCAAACTGTGCGAGGCCGTTTGCCCCGCGCAGGCCATCACCATCGATGCCGAGCCGCGCGACGACGGCTCCCGCCGGACGACGCGCTATGACATCGATATGACCAAGTGCATCTATTGCGGCTTCTGCCAGGAGGCCTGCCCGGTGGATGCCATCGTGGAGGGCCCGAACTTCGAGTTCGCCACCGAAACGCGGGAGGAGCTGTTCTACGACAAGGACAAGCTGCTGGCCAATGGCGAACGCTGGGAAGCGTTGATTGCCAAGAACCTCGAACTTGACGCGCCGTACAGATGACAGGCGCCGCCAACCCCTTCGCCGCCTGGATGTCCCAGATGCAGGACATGGCCAAGACCATGAACCCCGCGTTGGAGCATTTCACCCCCCAGGGGTTCGAAAAGCTGTGGCCGACCATGCCCGGCGATATGGTGGAGCAATTCGCCGGCAAAGGCATTAACCCCGAGGGGCTGGACGCCAAGACCAAGATGTTGCTGACGCTGGCCGGGTTGACCGTTCTGGGCGCCCAGGCCGAGGCGCAGATCCGCATGGTCGTGCGGCAAGCGGTGGAACAGGGCGCGTCCAAGCAAGAGATCGCAGAGACCATCGGGATGATGGGTCTGTTCGGCGGCCTGCCGGCCATGAACAAGGCCATGACCCTGGCCAATGACGTGTTGGAGGGCGGCGAATGACCGTGCTGAGCTTCGCATTCTACCTATTCGCCATCGTCACTGTGACGGGCGGGCTGTTCACGGTGATCAGCCGGAACCCCGTCCACTCGGTCCTCTGGCTGATCCTGACGTTCCTGAGCACGGCGGGCCTTTTTGTTCTGTTGGGGGCGGAGTTCGTCGCCATGCTGCTGGTCATCGTCTATGTGGGCGCGGTCGCCGTCCTGTTCCTGTTCGTGGTCATGATGCTGGACGTGGATTTCGCCGAGTTGAAGGCGGAGATGGCGAAATACGTGCCGCTGGCCGCCCTGATCGGGGTGGTCTTGTTGATGCAATTGGCCATCGCCTACGGCGTTTGGGATACGGCCGAAGGTGTCACCATGGCGGGCGATCTGTCCGCCATCGCCACGCCCGAGACCGAGAATACGGCGGCCCTGGGCCTGATCCTTTACGATCAGTATTTCCTGCAATTCCAGCTGTCTGGCCTTATTCTGCTGGTCGCCATGATCGGCGCCATTGCCCTGACGCTGCGCCACCGAAAGGACGTCAAACGCCAGAACGTCATGCACCAGATGTGGCGCGATCCGGCAAAGGCCATGGACTTGCATGATGTGAAGCCGGGACAAGGGCTGTAGGGTTTGGCCCGGCGGGCGATCCTTCTGCTTTTCGTGTCGACGATTGTGGTCACGGCTGGCTCTTGGGGCCGACTGCCCGGCCACCCCGACCAAACAGCGTTGCAAGGTCCGGGGGTGTGGGGCGTTGTTCCATCTCCCGTCTGCCCACCTCGCGCCATTTGTTTCGGTTTGGGATGACAGCGCGCGCTGGCATAGCACGTCTGTTCCCGGCGAACCCTGGGGGCAGGGTGCCATGCGACGCCAGCGGGGGGGGACGTGTGATCCGGGCGGGGGTGATATCGCTGGCTGTGTGTGCGGCACTTGCGGGGCCTGCCAGCGCGCTTGACCTGGAAAGCTGCAACCGTATCACGCACCGGTCTCATGGGGGCGAAGCGATGCATCGCGACCTTGGCGCAGGGCGGGTCGCCTGGATGTCCTGGTGGGCGCAAGAGGGGGTGTTTACCGATCTCAACGTGGCCGAATGTCGGGCCCATCGGGTGCTGACGTCCCGTTTGCGCGAGGAAAATATCAAGGATCGCGCCTTTGACCGCCGCGACCGGGGGCGGGAGGTGTTCGACCGGCACATGCGCCGGGCGCCGGCCTTCTTCAGGCTGGACGATCTGGCCGAGGATTTGGCGCTGGTCGGGGAAGATACGCGAATCGAGGCGATCACGTCCGAGACATGCGGCTGCGCGGCCCTGTACCCCGACGCGCGGGGGCATTTGCCTGCCTTCGTCCTGCGGCCCGTGACCACGGTGACGGGGGATAATCTGTGATCCGGGGAACGCTCTTTGGCGCGGTCTGTGCCTTTGCCGCGCAACCGGCGCTGGCTTGCAGCCCGCTTCCCGCAGACACCCGGTCCCAAGCGGAAATCCTGCGGAGCAGCACACCGGTCCGTGTCACTGCCCAATGCGCGTTCACCCATGGCGGCGTGCGGGACGACAAGTATGGTGGCATCGCCGAGGATTTGGGCGGCGGGCGCGTGTCCCAGATTTTGTTCGATGGGAACAGCACCGTCCTTGTGGCCGATTGCACCCGGCGGGAGGCGGCCGTGCTGACCGCCCCGCCGGACCCGACCGAAGACCCGATCAGCACATGTGGACCCAGCCGCTATCTGCCGCTGACGGGTCCAAATGCCATTCTGGACCTGTCTGCGGGCGGCGATCTGCGGGCCCTGATGGCACGCGCGACGGCCGTGGGTGTTCGCGAAGGCAACCCGATCACCATTTTGAACACCACCCCCTGGGGCACGCAGGTGCCGCGCAAGGATCGGATCGACCTGCTATGTGGATGCAAACTTCATTACCCAAGCAGCCCGGGCGCGCGCTGAAGGGGCGATCAAAGGGCGCACCAGGTCAAGTTTGACTTGAACTGAGGCGCCACTAGGGGCACGACGCACGCGAGCGCTTGGCGCACCAGACCTGCCACCTCGGTGGCCCCGAATGACCCAAGGGCCCCGGCCCGCTAGGAAAGACCAAGGGGTGCCACGCACCTCGGAGGGACGACATGATCGGACTGGAACACTACCTCACCGTGGCGGCGGCCTTGTTCGTCATCGGGATCTTCGGGATATTCCTTAACCGCAAGAACGTGATCATCATTCTGATGTCCATCGAGTTGATGTTGCTGGCGGTGAATATCAACTTCGTGGCGTTTTCGGGTTTTCTGGGTGATTTGACGGGGCAGGTGTTTACCCTGTTCATCCTGACTGTTGCCGCCGCCGAGGCGGCCATTGGCCTGGCCATCCTGGTCTGCTTCTTCCGCAACAAGGGCACGATCGACGTCGAAGACGTCAACGTGATGAAGGGGTAGGCCGATGGAAACGATCATCCTCCTCGCCCCCCTGGTCGGCGCGCTGATCTGTGGCTTCATGTGGCGGTTCATCGGCGAAAAGCCCGCCATGGTCATCGCCACCAGTCTGCTGTTCCTGTCGGCCATCCTGTCTTGGTGGGTGTTCCTGTCCCATGACGGAGAGACGCACCGCATCCAGCTTTTGACCTGGATCGAGAGCGGGTCCCTGCTGACCGATTGGGCCATCCGGTTGGACCGGCTGACGGCGACGATGCTGATCGTGGTGACGACGGTGTCCGCGCTGGTCCACCTGTATTCCTTTGGCTACATGGATCACGATCCGCAGTGGCGCGAGGGGGAGGTCTATAAGCCTCGGTTCTTTGCCTATCTGTCTTTCTTCACCTTCGCCATGCTGGCCCTGGTGACGGCCGATAACCTGGTCCAGATGTTCTTTGGCTGGGAAGGCGTCGGCGTGGCAAGTTACCTGCTGATCGGCTTCTATTGGCGCAAGGCCAGTGCCGGGTCCGCGGCGATGAAGGCGTTCATCGTGAACCGTGTGGGCGACTTTGGCTTCGCGCTTGGGATCTTTGGCCTGTTCTTCCTGACCGACTCGGTCAGTTTCGACGTGATTTTTGCGTCCGCGCCGGAACTGGCGGAGACGAGCATTCGCTTCCTTTGGACCGACTGGAATGCGGCGAACCTGCTGGCCTTCCTGTTGTTCATCGGCGCCATGGGCAAATCGGCGCAACTGGGCCTGCACACCTGGCTGCCCGACGCGATGGAGGGGCCGACCCCGGTGTCCGCCCTGATCCACGCGGCGACCATGGTGACGGCGGGTGTGTTCCTGGTCTGCCGCATGTCGCCCCTGATGGAATATGCCGACGCGGCCATGTCCTTCGCGGTGGTCATCGGCGCCCTCTCCGCCTTCGTCGCCGCCACCATCGGGTTGGTGCAGAACGACATCAAGCGCGTGATCGCCTATTCGACCATGTCCCAACTTGGCTATATGTTCGTGGCCGCCGCACTTGGCGCTTACTCGGTGGCCATGTTCCACCTGCTGACGCACGCGTTCTTCAAGGCGATGCTGTTCTTGGGCGCGGGGTCCGTCATCCATGCCATGCACCACGAACAGGACATGCGGAACTATGGCGGGTTGAAGGATAAAATCCCCTATACGTTCTGGGCCATGATGATCGGCACGCTGGCCATCACGGGCGTCGGTATCCCGCTTCTGTATGTGGGCTTTCCCATCGGTTTCGCGGGTTTCGTCAGCAAGGACGCCATTATCGAGGTTGCCTATGTGGGCAACACGGGCGTGTTTTGGATGCTGGTCATCGCGGCCATGTTCACCAGCTTCTATTCCTGGCGTCTTATGTTTTTGACCTTTTACGGGGCGCCCCGTGGCGACAAGCACACCCATGAGCATGCCCATGAAAGCCCTGCCACCATGACGATCCCCCTTGGGGTCTTGGCGGTCGGGTCGGTCCTGGCGGGGATGGTGTTCTATGGGCCGTTCTTCGGCAGCCAAGAGAAGGTGGACCATTTCTTCGGCATCTCAGAGGTGCAAGGCGCGGACCATGCCGCCAACACCACCCATCTGATTGGCGCGGCCCATGCGGCGGGCGCGGCGGAGCCTGAGGAGCGCGCGCCCCAGACCCCGGGCGAGGGCGCGATCTTCATCGGTGACGACAATCACATCATCCACGAGGCCCATCTGGTGCCCGTCTGGGTCAAGCTGTCACCGTTCGTTGCCATGCTGCTGGGCCTGTTGGGCGCTTGGCTGGCCTATATCCGGCGGCCGGAATTGCCCGGGATCTGGCGGCAGAATGTCGGGATGCTGTATGAGTTCCTGCTGAACAAATGGTACTTTGACGAGATCAACGATTTCCTGTTTGTCCGCCCGTCCAAATGGCTGGGCCGGTTCCTTTGGAAAAAGGGCGACGGCAACGTGATCGACGGGGGCATCAACGGGTTGGCCATGGGGGTCGTGCCGTTTGCCACCAAATGGCTGAACCGGGCGCAGTCGGGGTATATCTTTACCTATGCGTTCGCCATGGTCATCGGGATCGTGGTCCTGATCACGTGGATGTCGATCGGAGGCGGGAACTGAGCCATGAACAACCTGCTTTCCATCGTCACCTTCACCCCCCTGATCGCGGCCTTGATCCTGGCGCTGTTCCTGCGCGGCGATGATGCGGCCGCCCAGCGGAACGCCAAGTGGCTCGCCTTCGGCGCGACCACGTTCACCTTCATCGTGTCGCTGTTCCTTCTGGCGGGGTTTGATCCCCAAAACACCGGCTTTCAGTTCGTCGAAGAACGCACCTGGATCGCGGGGCTGACCTACAAAATGGGCGTGGACGGGATTTCGATCCTGTTCGTGATGCTGACCACGTTCCTGATGCCCTTGGTGATTGCGGCCTGCTGGGATGTGACGCACCGGGTGAAGGATTACATGGTCGCCCTGCTGATCCTAGAGACGCTGATGATCGGCGTGTTCTGCGCGCTGGATCTGATCTTGTTCTACCTGTTCTTCGAGGCGGGCCTGATCCCGATGTTCTTGATCATCGGCATCTGGGGCGGGGCGAACCGGATCTATGCCAGCTTCAAGTTCTTCCTTTACACGCTGCTGGGGTCTGTCCTGATGCTGGTGGCGATGATCGCCATGTATGTGGATGCGGGCACGACGGATATTCCCACACTTCTGAACCATCAGTTCAGCTTTGCGCCCTTGAACGTGCTTGGCCTGAACGTCGTGGGCGGGATGCAGACGCTGATGTGGCTGGCGTTCTTTGCCAGTTTCGCGGTCAAGATGCCCATGTGGCCGGTGCATACATGGCTGCCGGACGCCCACGTGCAGGCGCCCACCGCGGGGTCGGTGGTCCTGGCCGCGATCCTGCTGAAAATGGGGGGCTACGGCTTCCTGCGCTTCTCGCTGCCGATGTTCCCCGTGGGGTCGGAGGTGATGGGACCGCTGGTTTTGTGGCTGTCGGCCATTGCCATCGTCTATGCGTCGCTGGTGGCGATGATGCAGGACGATATGAAAAAGCTGATCGCCTATTCCTCGGTCGCCCATATGGGGTTCGTCACCATGGGAATTTTCGCGGCCAACCAACAGGGGGTCGATGGCGCCATCTTCCAGATGATCAGCCACGGTTTCATTTCGGGCGCGTTGTTCCTGTGCGTGGGGGTGGTCTATGACCGGATGCACACCCGAGAGATCGACGCCTATGGCGGTCTGGTGAACCGGATGCCGGCTTACGCGCTGATCTTCATGCTGTTCACCATGGCCAATGTGGGCCTGCCTGGGACAAGCGGGTTTGTGGGTGAATTCCTGACGCTGGTGGGCGTGTTCCAAGTGAACACCTGGGTCGCCTTCGTTGCCACGACCGGTGTGATCCTGTCGGCGGCCTATGCGCTGTGGCTGTATCGCCGGGTCGTGTTTGGCGACCTGATCAAAGAAAGCCTGCGGAGCATCACGGACCTGACCAGCCGCGAACGAGCCATCTTTGCGCCGCTGGTTTTCTTCACCATCCTGCTGGGCGTCTATCCCAGCCTGGTGACCGACATCATCGGGCCGTCCGTGGCGAACCTGGTTGAAAACTATGACGTTGCGACGCGCGACTTGGAGCTGAGCTCCATGGTTGCGACTGCCGATCATTAAAGGGGCTACGACATGGGCGCCGATCTGAGCATCATCCTCCCCGAAATCCTGCTGGCGGTCTACGCCATGGGCGCGCTGTTGGCGGCGGTCTACACCACCAAAGACGCGCTTGCGGGGCCGCTGATCTGGCTGACGTCAGCCATCTTCGCGGGCGTCGCGTTCTGGATCGCCGTGGGCACGCCGGGCGGCGCGGCCTTTGACGGGATGATCGTAAAGGACGGGTTTGCGCAGTTCGCGCAGGTCGCCATTCTTCTGTCGGCGGCGGTCGTGTTGATCTTGGGACAGGATTACATGACCCGGATTGGGTTGATGAAGTTCGAATACCCGCTGCTGATCACGCTCAGCGTCATCGGCATGATGGTCATGGTGTCCGCAGGCAACCTTCTGACGGTCTATATGGGGTTGGAGCTGCAATCCCTGGCGCTTTATGTCGTGGCGTCCATGCGCCGTGACCATGTGAAGTCGACCGAGGCGGGGCTGAAATATTTCGTCTTGGGCGCGCTGTCTTCAGGCTTGCTGCTTTACGGTATTTCGCTGACCTACGGCTATGCGGGGTCACTGCAATTCACAGACGTGATCGCGGCGGCAAGCGATGGGGACATCGCCCTGGGTCTGCTGTTTGGTCTGGTGTTCATGCTGGCGGGTCTGGCTTTCAAAGTCTCGGCCGCGCCGTTCCATATGTGGACACCCGATGTCTACGAAGGGTCGCCCACGCCGGTCACGGCCTTCTTTGCCACCGCCCCCAAACTGGCCGCCATGGGGATGTTTGCCCGCGTGGTCCATGACGCGTTCGGTGGCGTCGTCGGCGATTGGCAGCAAGTGGTGGCGCTTCTGTCGGTGATCTCCATGTTCGTGGGCGCCATCGCGGCCATCGGGCAGAAGGATATCAAGCGCCTGATGGCCTATTCCTCCATCGCGCATATGGGATACGCGCTGATGGGTTTGGCGGCGGGCACCGCGGGCGGCGTGCAGGCGATGCTGCTCTATATGGCGATCTATGTGGTGATGAATATCGGCACATTTGCCTTCATCCTGGCCATGACCCGCGAGGGGCAGGAGGTCAGCGATATCTCCTCGCTCAATGAGCTGTCGAAAGCCCATCCGGGCAAGGCGCTCGCCCTTCTGATCCTGATGTTCAGCTTGGCGGGTATTCCGCCGATGGTGGGCTTTTTCGCCAAGTACTACGTGCTTCAGGCGGCGGTCGATGCGGGGCTGGTCTGGCTGGCCGTTCTGGGCGTGATCGCGTCGGTGATCGGGGCGTTCTATTATCTGCGGATCGTCTATTTCATGTATTTTGGCGAAAGCGATGCGCCCTTGGACGGGGATATGCCCATGGTCCAATGGGTCGCCATGGTCGCCTCTGCCGCCATCATGGTGGCCGGTGTGGTCAATATGTTCGGGCTGGAGGCCGTGGCCGCCACCGCCGCCGCCGCGTTGGTCAACTGAGTGGCGCAGTGGCCCCTGGGCTATGACCGCGTGATCCTGGACGAGGTGGACAGCACCTCTGCCCATGCGGCCCGTTTGGCGCCGACAACTCCCACATGGATCCTGGCCCATGCGCAAACGGCGGCACGCGGGCGCCGGGGGCGGGCCTGGGTCAACCCGGCGGGGAACTTCGCCGCGTCGCTGGTGTGGCGGCCAGGCGGGACGCAAGCGGATTTGGCCCTGCGCAGCTTCGTGGCGTCCCTGGCGTTGCAGGACGCGTTGACAGCTTTGGGGGTGGTGGGGTTGAGCCTGAAATGGCCCAACGACGTATTGTTGCAGGACCGCAAAGTGGCGGGGATCCTGCTGGAAAGCCCCGCGCCGGGCCTATTGATCCTGGGCATTGGGGTGAACCTGGTGGCCGCGCCCGGTGTGGCGGAGGTGGAGGCCGGGGCCGTCCCCCCCGTCGACATCTGCACCGCCACCGGTCGCGCTTTGGCCGCCGAGGGCCTGCTGGACGCCCTTGCCGCGGCCTTCGCCACCCGAGAGGCGGAGTTCACGACCTGGGGCTTTGCCCCCATTCGCCGGGCGTGGCTTCGGCATGCCGCCCGCCTGGGGCAACGGATCACCGCGCGCACCATGGACCAGACCTATGACGGTGTCTTTGAGACAGTGGACGCGGATGGGCAGCTTGTGCTGCAAACGGCGGACGGGCCCCGCCATATCACCGCCGGGGATGTCTTCTTTGACGTGGGGACGCCATGCTCCTGACGATTGACTGCGGCAACACGAACACCGTCTTCGCCATTTGGGACGGCACCGCGTTCGTCAATTCCTGGCGGCGGGCGACCAATGCCCACAGCACGGCGGATGAGTATTACACGTGGCTGCGCACCTCCATGAACCTGCAGAACGTCGAGGTGGCGATCACCGATTGCATCATTTCGTCCACGGTGCCGCGGGTGGTGTTCAACCTGCGGGTCCTGTGTGACCGGTACTTCAACACGCGGCCTTGGGTCGTGGGCAAACCCGATTGTGCCTTGCCCGTGCCGCCCCGCGTGGACGAGGGCACGACGGTGGGGCCCGACCGTTTGGTGAACACAGCGGCGGGGCATGACCGCCATGGCGGTGACCTGGTGGTCGTCGATTTCGGCACGGCCACGACCTTCGACGTGGTCGACAGCGATGGCGCCTATATCGGCGGTGTCATTGCCCCCGGGGTGAACCTCAGCCTGGAGGCGCTGCACATGGCGGCCGCCGCCTTGCCCCATGTGGACATCACCCAACCCCATCGAGTGGTCGGCACCAACACGGTGGCCTGCATGCAATCGGGCGTGTTCTGGGGCTATGTGGGCCTGATCAAGGAAATCACCGCCCGCATCAAGGCAGAGCGGGACCGTCCCATGCAGGTCATCGCGACCGGCGGGCTGGCCCCATTGTTCCAGCAGGGCGACACCCTATTTGACGCATACGAAGACGATTTGACGATGCACGGCCTCACCGTGATCCATCGCTATAATAAGGAAAAATAAAATGGCACGGGACAGGCTCCTCTATCTGCCTCTGGGCGGGGCAGGTGAAATTGGTATGAATGCCTATGTCTATGGGTTCGGCCCCGAAGGGCGAGAACGGCTGATCCTTGTGGATCTGGGCATCGCCTTCCCCGATATGGACAGCACGCCCGGGGTGGACGTGATCCTGCCGGATATCCGGTGGTTGAAAGACAATCTGGACCGGCTTGAGGCCGTGTTCATCACCCATGGGCACGAAGATCATGTGGGCGGTGTCGGTCACCTGTTTCAGCAGTTGGGCAAGCCGATTCATGCGCGCAAGTTCACCGCCAACCTGGCGCGGCGCAAACTGACCGAGAAGGGGCAGGATGCGAACATGGTCCGCACCGCAGGCCCCTGGCCCGAGACAGTGGAGGCGGGACCGTTCAGCGTCGGGTTCCTGCCCATCAGCCATTCCATCCCTGAATCGAGCGCCCTGGTCATCGACAGCCCAGCAGGCCGGATCATCCATACCGGCGATTTCAAACTGGACCGCAGCCCGGTCCTTGGGGAGCCTTGGGACCCGGACCTGTGGGCGGATGTGGCCAAGACTGGTGTGCGTGCCCTGGTCTGCGATTCGACCAACGTGTTCAACGCGCATGAGGGCCGGTCCGAAGTGACCGTCGGCCCGAACATCAAAGAACTGGTCAGCCGGTCCGAGGGCATGTTCGTGGCCACCACATTTGCGTCCAATGTGGCGCGGCTGAAGTCCCTGGCCGAAGCGGGGGAGGCCGCCGGCCGCTCCATCTGTCTGATGGGCCGCGCCATGCGCCGGATGACCGAGGCCGCGGTCGAAGAGGGGTTGTTGACCGACTTCCCTAAGACCGTCAGCCCAGAGGACGCCGCCGACATCCCGCGCGAAAATCTGATGCTGATCGTGACCGGGTCCCAGGGAGAGCGGCGCGCGGCGTCGGCCCAGCTGTCCAATGGCAAGTATTTCGGGATGGAGTTGAAGGAGGGGGACACGTTCCTGTTCTCCTCCAAGACGATCCCGGGGAACGAAAAGGATGTGGCGCGGATCATCAACAACTTTTCTGAGATGGGCGTGGACGTGGTGTCCGACAGTGATCTGTACCACGTGTCCGGCCACGCAAATCGCCCCGACCTGGAGGAAGTCCAGCGCATCACCAACCCGCAGATCGTGATCCCCATGCATGGCGAACACCGGCACCTGCGCGAACACGCCAAACTTGCCGACAGTTTGGGCCGCACCGGTGTCTTGGCGCCCAACGGCACGATGGTCGATTTGGCGGGCAACCAACCGCAGGTCGTGGACCACGTGGAAACGGGGCGCACCTATCTGGACGGCTCTGCCCTGGTGGGACAGTTCGACGGCGTGATCCGCGACCGCATCCGCATGGCGCTGAACGGCCATGTGGTCGTGGCCGTGATGGTGGATGATGACGACGAGGTGTTGGAGGACACGTGGGTGGACCTGCGCGGCCTGCCAGAGATCGCCGACAACATGGCCCTGGCGGAGCGGATGGAGGAGCATCTGGCCAGCCAACTGGCCCGCATCGACACAGGCACGGCGGGCGATGATGAAAAGCTGGAGGATCTGATCGTGAAGGGCATCCGCAAGGTTGCCCAGGACGAGATCGGCAAACGGCCCGAAGTCACGGTCCTGATCACCCGGTTGGCGGCAGAGTAAGCGGGGGCGGCGTCGTTTCGTGAGTCGCCATTAATGAGAATCGGGGTATCAAGATCAGACACGGTCGCGTGGGACGTAAAGTGACGTAGCGTCGCTTTACGTAAACGTCAATTTTGATACTCCCGATCTCATTTTTCCCCTCATGTCCTGGCATCGGCTGAGGCAAGACAGCGCCATGCCTCGCCTGACGCAGTCGCTCAGGCACGCGACCCGGACCAGGACTTCCTGTTGGCGCAGACCCTGGTCCAGGTCGCGAGGCACCCATCACTCACATGATGTGGCCGGCGAAGGCCGGGGCGGGGACCTCTCCCCGCCCTATTCGGCTGCGACGGCTTCCACGGATTCGGCGCGCACGGCAGCGAACTTGAACTCGGGAATTTTGCCGTAAGGATCCAGCGCCGGGTTCGTCAGCAAATTGGCCGCCGCCTCCACATAGGCGAAGGGCAGGAACACCATATCCGGCGATACCGCCCGATC
>JBCBVM010000016.1:0-85471 GCA_039817645.1 Pseudomonadota bacterium
CGAACATTTTGAGGCACGGGCGAGCGTGCGCAGCCTCATGTGGGAGTATCGGCACTATTACCTACGCATCTTCATCGACCGTGGCCGCCTGGTCGGTGCCGTCGCCGTAGGCGCCTGGCGCGATGCGGGTCGGGTCCAGGACGCCGTGGCGCAAGGGGCAACGGTGCAACCCTGGATGGTATTCCGGTTCCGGTCCAATGGGCATCTTTGGGCCGAAGGCGATGGTTCGGTCGAGGCGATGCCGGACCGCGCCACGGTCTGCAACTGCACCGGTGTCACCGCAGGCCAGCTGCGCAAAGCGGCAGCCGGGGGCGCGCAAACTGTGCCGGACCTGTCGGCGGACACCGGAGCGGGGACCGTGTGCGGCACGTGCCGTCCGTTGTTGGAAGAGTTGCTGAACACAGATGCCACGCCCGAACCTGTTCCGCTGTGGAAGCCAGTGCTGGCCTTGTCGTCCTTTGCATTCCTCGTGGGGCTATACCCGGTGATCGTGGGCCATGTGCCCTTGCCCACCAGCTACTCCGCCGACAGTCTGCGGGACTGGCTGTGGCGCGACAACATCGTCAAACAGTGGAGCGGGTTCATCCTGATCGGGCTCACGGCCATGGCCATGGCCATTGGTCTGCGCAAGCGCGTCCGCTTTATGGATCGGTTCGGCGGGTTTGACGGCTGGCGCGCGGTCCATAACGGCATTGGCTTGGCCGCATTGGCCGGGTTCCTGGCCCATACGGGCTTTGCCCTCGGCTCCGGCTGGAACTTTGCTTTGGGGCTGGCCTTTCTGGGCACGTTGCTGGCCGGGGCGGTTGCAGGCCTGGCCACAGGGGGCGACCACCGTCTGCGGGCCCAACGGATCGGGTCGGCCCGCAACCCGCCGCGGCGCCTGCCCACCTGGGCGCATATCGTCCTGCTCTGGCCATTGCCGGTGCTGCTGTTGTTCCACGTCCTTGCGTCCTACGCGTACTGAGAGGCGGAGTGATGCGAACCAAAACCCTCTGGATTGTCTGGATCGTGATCAGCCTGGGCGTGGCCGCTGGCGCGTCTGCGCGGCTTTACGTGGGCGGTGACCGGACGGCGTTTCTGCCGGGCGAGACGTCGGGCGTGCACCACCAGATCGAGATGACCTGCGAGACCTGCCATACCTCGGCCCCGTTCGCGGATCAGGCGAAGGTGCGCAAGGATATCAACAAGACCTGTGTGACCTGCCACAAGGAGGAGTTGAAGGAGGCCGATGACAGCCATCCGATCAAGAAGTTCAAAAATCCGCGGATGGCCGCCTATTGGGACCGGATCGACGGGCGGTTCTGCACGTCCTGCCATGCAGAGCATCAGCCGGAGATTACCCAAGCGGGTCTGCTGACCCTGCCGGGGGATTACTGCGTCGCCTGCCATTCTGAGGGGGAGCAGGATGTGCGCGTGAACCGTGCGTCCCACCTGGGTCTGACGTTTGATACTTGCGCATCGTCGGGCTGCCACAACTACCACGATAACCGCGCGCTCTACGAAGACTTTCTGGTGAAGCATGCGGGGACGCCTTGGGTGTCTGCCGATCCGGTCCATGCCCCCGCAGCCCTGGCCATGGCGCGTGCCCGGCCCAAGCCGGAGGAGATCGCGGATTACTTGGCTGCCGTGATCGCGCCGGAGGTTGGGCGCGACCCAGAGGCAGAGGCCCATTGGGCGGCATCGGCCCACGCGGCGGCGGATGTGGGCTGTGGCGGGTGCCATGCGCCGGACGCCGAAACGCCCACGGAGATCGAAGCAAACTGGATCGATGCGCCGAGCGAGGCCGTTTGTGCCGACTGTCACCGTGGCGAGGCGCAGACATTCGCCATGGGCCGCCATGGGATGCGCCGCCACCCGGAGGTTGCCGCCGCCCGCGACACGAAACGAATGCTGGGCCGCCTTGGCTGGAAAGAGCCGCCGGAGGGGGTCGTCGCCGCCCTTGAGGCTTATCTGGCCGACCCAGCCGCCCCCGCGCAGATGTCCACAACGGAGGCGCTGGTCGACCTGCACGCCGAGGCGTTGGGCCAAGACCTTACCTGTGCCACTTGCCACGCGCCCCATAAGCAGGACCTGACTTTTGCCGCCACGGGCGCCTGCCTGACCTGCCATTCCGACGATCACAGCCTGGCCTATGAGGGCAGCCCCCACCATGGGCTGACCCTGGCCGAGGCGGCGGGCGACCTCCCCCCCGGTGCGGGTGTGACCTGCGCCACGTGCCACATGCCGCAGAGCGAGCCGCGGGGCGCGGTGCTGACCAACCACAACCAGAATGACACCCTTCGCCCCAATGAAAAGATGATCCGTCCCGTCTGCATGTCGTGCCACAGCCTTGAGTTTTCGATTGATGCGCTGGCCGACGCGGACCTGGTTCGGCGGAATTTCCGGGGCAAACCAAATCGCCATGTCGAAAGCATCGACTGGGCGGTGAACCGCGTGGACCAGCCGGACGAAGGCTCCAACCAATGACCGGCTGGCCACGCTTCCTGAAACCCGTAAGCCACAGGAGATACCTTACATGGGTTCGACATTCGCAAAAATCAAAGCCGGGGTGCTGGCTGGCGCCGTCATGGTCGGCGGCGGCACGTCTACAAGTGCAGAAGGCATGGATTATCAGACGGTCACCGACCTTCTGCATCTGGTCATGAGTTCCGACCGCACTGTTTATACACGCATGATCGTCAACCGCCTGGCCGTGGAAGAGGGCGTGATCAAAGCGTCTGAGCATTTCAAGGACGACAAGGCGCTGGTTCTGCCGGCGCAAATGTTCCGCTTCGGCGCAGAGATGGTGGCCGAGGAGACCGACGAATTCTCCTACTCGTTGTTGTCGCTGTGGCCGATCAACAAGCAGAACGCCCCGACCACCGACATGGAGACCGAGGGCCTGGAATACATCGCGGCCAACCCGGGCGAGAACTTCTACGGCGAAGAAGACCTGGGAGGCACAACGTACTTTACCGCCGTCTATCCAGATGTGGCCGTGGCCGAGGCCTGCTGGGCGTGCCACAACGACCATAAAGACACGCCGCGGTCGGACTTTAAGGCCGGCGATGTCATGGGCGGCGTGGTGATCCGGATCCCGATGGAGTGATGCGCCTTTCGGTTCTCTGCCTGGTGGGATGCTGTGTTCTGGCCCCTGCGGCCTTGGCGCAGGCCACGCCAGACGGGCTGGACGGCTTCGTCACGATGGACCGTCTGCCCGTTCCCGCCGATCCGGTGCTTCGACAGGGGCGCGAGGTCTGGGGGGACACCTGCGAGAATTGCCACGGCGGAAACAAACTGACCGGCGCGCCCAAGATCACCTCCACCGAGGCGTGGGCGCCCCGGATCACCCAAGAGATGGACACCTTGTTCGCCCATGCGATCGAGGGGTTTGTCGGACCAAAATATGCGCAAATGCCAGCGCGCGGCGGCAACCCGACCCTAAGCGATGCGGAGGTCCGGGCCGCCGTGGCGTTCATGGTGTGGGCCAGCGGCGGGGACGCTGTGGCCGAAGCCTGGGCCATGGGCGCGGATAAAAAGGAATGAGACGATGAATGAACAACAGATCACACTGGTCCAGGACAGCTTTGCGAAGGTGGTTCCCATCAAGGACACCGCGGCCGAGCTGTTCTATGCCGACCTGTTCGAGACGGCGCCCGAAGTGAAGCCCTACTTCGCCAACAGCGACATGTCGCAACAGGGGTCCAAATTGATGGCGACCTTGGGCGTCGTGGTGAATGGGCTGCGCGACCTGGACAAGATTGTCCCGGTGGCCAAGGACTTGGCGGTGCGCCACATCGACTACGGCGTGAAAGCCGAAGACTATGACAAGGTTGGCGCGTCCCTTCTGCGGACGCTGGAGAAAGGGTTGGGCGACGCGTTCACCCCCGACGTCGAGGAGGCGTGGACCACGGCCTATGGCACCTTGTCCACAGTCATGAAAGACGCCGCCTATCCGGAACCCGCCCTTGCGGGCGCCGCGCCAGAGAAACGACCGTTCTGGAAGTTCTGGGCGTAAGCCGGTTTGTCCGTGGCTGGCGGTTAGACTTGCTGAAGATCGCGGTGCAAACGCCTGATCTAAAGTGGGTGTATCTGGCCTGAGGCTTCGAGAGCCGCGCGCAAGGGAACACCAATTGAGATTGCGGGTGACCGGCCCGCAATCGCGCCCAAGACGGCGCGTCCTTCACGGGCCCTATGTCGGCGCCTATTCTGCGGCGGGCACCCGGTCTTTCGCTTTGGACGGGTCTGCACCGCTCAGCCCCCGCGCCACCATCGCGACCCCGCCCGAGATGTGGTGGATCAGGATGAACACCGCTGGAATGGCCAGGACGATGACGCCGGTCCCAATCAGGACGCCGTAGCCGATCGATACGGCCAATGGGATCAGGAACTGCGCCTGGAGCGATGTCTCCGTGATCAACGGATAGACCCCCAGGAATGTGGTGATTGAGGTCAGAAGGATCGGCCGGAACCGGTCCTTGGTCCCCTCCACCACCGCGTCTTTGACCGCGTAGCCCTTGGCCAAATACTCGTTATAGAGGTCGATCATCACCAAACTGTTGTTGATGACCACGCCCGCCAAACCGATGATCCCGAAAAAGCTGAGCAACCCCAGGGGGATGCCCAAGATCACGTGGCCGGTGACGGCACCGATCAGACCCAACGGGATGGCGACCATGACAACCAGGGGCTGTACGAAGCTGCGGAAGATCAAGGCGAGAAGCGCAAAGATCACGAAAAGCGCAATGCCGAGGGCTTGGCTCAGCGCGGCCTGGGCGTCACCTTGGGTTTCCTGCTCCCCTCCGAAACTTGCATTGAGGCCGGGGTTCGCCTCCAGCAGCGGGGGCAGCAACTCCTCTCGGATGATCCGGTTCGCCTCGCCATTGGTGATGACGCTTTCGTCCACATCGGCGGTGATGGTGGTCACGCGGCGGCCGTTCTGGCGCAAAATTTCCGACGGGGACAGGCCTTCGACCAATCGCGCAACCGTCGACAGCGGGATCAGATCACCGGACGCCGTGGCGATGCGCGTGTCCAAAAGGTCCGACAGGCTGTCCCGGTCCTGGGACGGGTAACGGACCATGACGTCCACACTGTCTTGGCCCCGTTGGACGGTCGTCGCCTCCACGCCGAAAAACCCGTTCCGGGTCTGTGTTGCCAAGTCTTGCAGCGTCAAACCATAGAGCCGCGCCTCGGGCTTAAGCTCCAGCTTGTATTCCAATTTGCCCGAGGAATTGTCGTCAAGGATCTGGAAGATCCCCGGGACAGAGCCGAGCCCGGCGCGCAAATCGGCGACGATGGGGCTGATATCCGCCTCCCCGGGCAGCGAAAGCTCGACCGAGATCGCGTCCCCCGCATCCACCAGCGAGGAGGAGATCGTGAGCGTGTTCACCCCGGCAATGCGGCCCGCTTCCTCTCGCCAAAGCGCCTCAAAGGCGGCGGTTTCCCAGTCGCGTGCTGAAGCTTTGGTCACCTCGACGACGACCTGGGCCACGGTGGGGGACGCGGCTGCCACCTCTCCGGTGGGGCCGCCACCGCCGGCACCGATGCCCACGACCACATATTGCCCGATCAAGACATTCGCGGCGGTGTCGGGCAGGCTGTCCTGCAGCCGCTCTCCGGCACGGATAGCGGCAAGGCGGAGGTTTTCTGCCACCTGCTCGGTCCGGTCGAACGTGGTGCCGTCGGTCATTTCCACGGCGGCGGTCACAAACTCCCCCTGGATTTCTGGAAAGAAGCTGAACCGCACATAGCCATGGGTGATCAGGCCGATGGTCAGCATCATCAGGGCGATGACCCCTGCAATGGGGATCAGGAACCGCGTGACACAGAACCGCAAGATCGCGTCCAGCGGGTGCTGGATGAACCATTTCAACCCGCCATCGATGCCCCGTCGGATCCCCCCGATGAAACGGAAGACGAGATTGGGCCGATATGTCGGTCCAATGTCGAGGTTGGAGAGGTTGCGCGGCAGGATCAGCAGCGCCTGAAGCATAGAAAGCGCCAGAACGATCATCACCACCGTGGGAATGTCACCGAGAAACGACCCAAGCGGCGCGGGCATCTGCAAAAGCGGCCAGAAGGCCACCAACGTCGTGAGTGTGGAGAAGATGACCGGCACGGCGATCCGCTGTGTGCCTTTGACCGCCGCTTCCTGCGGGGGCAGCCCGTCTTCGCCATTTTTGTAGATGTTTTCCGAGACCACGATCGCGTTGTCGACGACGATCCCGATGGCCAGGATGAACCCAAAGAGCGAGATCATGTTGATCGACATGCCCAATATGCCCATCACAATGAACGTGGCGGCAAAGCTGATGCCGATGCCCACGGCGGACCAGAAGGCCAGCCGGATATCCAGGAAGAGCGCCAGGCACAGGATCACCAGCGACAGACCGATCACGGCGTTTTCGGTCAGCAGGTCGATTCGCGATTGCAACTGCGTCGCCTCATTCTGCCAGATGGTGGCTTCGATCCCTTGTTCCAGGGACGGGCGGAACCTGCTGGCCAAATGGGTCTGGGCAAGGTCAACGATCTGAAGGATCTGTTCATCGCCCACGCGGTAGACATTGACCGACACCGATGGGTCGCCGTTGAAGGTCGAAGACAGATCGCTGTCCTCAAACCCGTCCGTCACCGTCGCAACGTCGCGCAGAAGCACCTGGGCCCCGGCGTCATTGGCGCGGATCACGATGTTCTCGAAATCGGCGCGGGTGTAGTTGCGCCCCACAGTGCGGATCGGAATGGCCACACTCTCCGTCTCGATGGACCCGCCGGGCAATTCCAAAGAGTTGACGCCCACGATCTGCGCCACCTCGCCCAGGGTCAGGCCGTAGGTGCGCAGGGTGTCGCGGTCGATCTCGATGCTGATTTCGTAGTCGCGAACGTTGCTGACCTCCGCGAAGGAGATACCGTCGAGGGCGACCAACTCATCCTTCAAACGGCGCGCCTCCTCCTTCAACACCTGCTCCGTCGCGTCGCCATGGAGCGCGATTTCCAACACACGGGTGGAGTTGTCGGAGCGGACAACAACAGGGTCGTCGGCGTCATCTGGGAAGACGGTGATCCCTTCGACTTCGGTCTTCACCTCATCCAGCTTTGCCTCGATATCCTCGCCGTCCAGGAAGGTCACGGTGACGCCGCCGCGCCCTTCGGATATGTTGGCGGTGATGTCGTCGATGCCGTCCACGCCGCTCAATTCATCCTCGATGGGGCGGATGATGCTGTCTTGAATTTCCGTGGGCGATGCGCCGCTGTAACTGACCGAGATTGACACGGCGTCCAGCGCGAATTCCGGGAACGTCTTTTGCGGCAAGTTTGACGCGGTCAGAACACCGGCCCCCACCATAAGTACCATCGCCAACCACGCGGCAACGGGATGCTCGGTCATCCATTTGATGGCGGCGTCCATGGCGGGGGTCCTATCGCACGACGAGCGACGTCTGAACATCGCGGGACAGATCGCGAAGCACAGCGCCTGGTTGCGGGGCGGCGAGGGTCGTCAAAACCAACCGATCCGCTGGGCGTAGACCGGCAATCTGCACATAAGACGTCTCGCCATCCACGTGGACCCGACGGGCCGGGTGAAACGCCAGCCGGTCCTGCCGCAGAATCCAGACCGTATCCGCATTCCGCAACGCCGTGGACGGAATGGCGTAGGTGTCTTGCGGCTCCACCCCCTCGATAACGACTTTGGCAAAGGCATTGATGAAGGCGGGCGGGGCCCCGGCGGCAAGGTCAGTTTGGGTGTCGATCCGATCCCGAAGGGCCACGGTAACGGCCAACGTTCTGGTCTGCGGATCCAGGGCAGGATTGACGCGCACAACTTCGCCCCGCCACGTCTTCTCGGCGCCTGCGAACAGGATGCTGACCGTGGCGGGTGCGGCGTTGCCATCGAACAGGCCGGGGATCAGGGCGGCATCGCTTTCGCGGATGGCGACGCTCACCTCCATCCGGTCGTCGGTGTAGATCTGCGCAATCGGGCTGCCTCCGGCGACGACATTGCCGATCTCCGCCTCTTTGGCCTGCACCATCCCGTCAAAGGGCGCGCGGACGATTTTGTTCTCCAAGGCGATTTCGCTGGTCAAAAGCTGGGCCCGCTGCCCTTGAAGATTTGCCCTAATCTCATCGCGTTGTCCCACAAGGTCGTCTACCGTGGACTGGGCGACCGTATCCCGTTCTCTGAGGCTTTGGGCCCGCTCCAATTGCGTGGTTACCAAGTCCAGCCGTGCTTCGGTGGCGGCAATTGACGCGCGGGCCTGCTCGATCTGCGCGCGTTCGGCACTGGCATCGATTTCGACAAGCACGTCCCCCTTCTCGAACGGACCGCGATCCGTGATGGCCGGATGCAGGGTAACGATCCGACCGCCCGTCGGCGCGGACACAGCGACGGTTCGAAACGGTTCGATGAACCCGTCTCCGCGAATGGGAAGCGGGTCGCGCGTGGGTTTGAAGGCCATTGTTTCCACCAGGGTGTCTTGGCGCGGCGCCGGCTCAGCTTCGACGATCTCTTTGTTTGCCCCAAGGTACTGGAACCCTAGGTATCCCCCGCCGATGATCCCCACCGCGGCGGCAATCCAGAAGAGCTCCCGGACGATGGTCACGGTGTATCTCAGCAGTCTGCCCATCCCGGCTCTCCACCATATTTCGAATACTGACCCGTGGGTCATTAAATGCGAAATGCACTGCCTGTCCCAGATTTCAAGCCCGGGCTTTGCATTTTTCCGGGATTGTCTGGGCGGTGGCATGGACGAACGCAGCCTGCCGTTCTATCCGCGGGGCGATGACCGACGGCGAAAAGACAGATCCCAACAAAGCAAAGCCCCGGCGGCGCAAGGACGCGCGCCCGGCGGAAATCGTGGCAGCTGGCATCGCTGAGTTCGAAACGCACGGGTTCCACCGGGCCAACCTCAACCGCATCGCCAAGGCGGCCGGGATCTCCAAAGGGACGATTTACCTCTACTTTCCCTCCAAAGAGGCGCTGTTCCTGGCGGCCATCGATGAGCATGTGGCCGCTGTCATGGCCGAGACGGAAACCGATCTTGCTACTTTTGAGGGCGACACGCGGGCGCTTTTGACCAAGCTGTTGCGCAACGCTTATGCACGGTTCGTGGATGGGCAGGCCCAGTCGCTGTTCCGCATTCTCATCACCGAAGGGGACCGCATCCCAGATGTGATTGCGGCCTACCACGCGATGACGATCAAGCGCGGCGCAACGCTGTTGCAGGCAATCCTCAAACGCGGCATCGCCCGCGGCGAAGTCCGCGACAGCGCCATCCTGTCCGTGCCCAACGTGATTATGGCACCAGCCGTCTATTTCTCTGTGCACAACATGATGTTCCAGAACGCCCAGCCTCTTGAACTTGAAAGCTATTTTGAGGCCCATATCGAACTGGTTCTGAACGGGATTCTGACACCGCCAGATGCATGACTCCTTTGCGCGGCGGCCAGTACAGGGCATCCCTGCGTTTTCAGATCACACGCCGGCGGCACGAACCCCTAGCCAAGATGGGCGACGCCTGTCCATCATGTCGGACACGCCCGACGCGTGGTGGCTGCAACCCGCAATCCCAAGGGCGCGCGGGCCATTCAGCAGAAATCGGTCCAACCCAACACGGCCTTGCGATACAGAACGGACGCGCCGACCACGCCTTTGCCGATCACGACCCTCCGAGAGAACGATGGCATGGAAGCCCTTCGACCTAAGATGTTTCGAGCAGGCACAGTCGCGCCCTGCCCCGCGCGTCCTGGATCATGGGTCGCCGTATACCCTGGACCAGACTAACCACGTGGCCGGGCCCACGACGTAAAAAGGGCCCCGAGGGGCCCCTTTTGCGTCCAGTCGACAGTCCCGGTTACTCGTCCATCACGAAAGAATCCGGCGTAGGATCCGCTGCCTGCTTTGAATCCGGGGGCAAGAATGTCCCGGCAAAGTACAGCACGACGATGAACACCACCGGGCCAAAGAACAGGATGGAGGCCAGCAACGCGCCCTTCGCCATCTGCATGAAGATGTTTGACCGGACTTCCTTGGGATCAAACTGCGTGTCGCTAAATGGGTCTTTCGTCTCCATTTCGCCTCTCCTTAGTTGAGCGGAGCATAGCCGCGGAGCTGAGCCCAGCCATACCAGTCATCGACAACGGTGCCCGACAAAAGGATCCCGATGCCGCCGGTGATGGGCGTCAGGATGGCGAACCACCAGGCCCAGCGGTGAATGCCCTCCATGGTCGCGTTGAAGCCCATGGTCCAGCGCCAGAACAACGCCGCCCGTTCGGACGCGGTGCCGCGGTCCACGATTTGCTCAATCTCCCGGTCGCCGCCGTAGCGGCTGACGGCCAGGATGGTGGCCCCGTGCATGGCAAACAAAAGGGTCGAGCCATAGAGGAACACGATCGAAAGCGCGTGGAATGGATTGTAGAACAAGTTGCCGTGGACGACAGAGAAGGTGAGCGTCCAATCCAGGTGGGTGAAGATGCCGTACGGCACCGCTTCAGACCAGCTGCCCATCAAGACGGGACGGATCAGGCCCAGGACCAGGAACAACCAGATGGCTGCGCCAAAGGCGTAGAACACATGCTTGCCCATCTTTTGGTTGCGGGCCAATTCCCAGGACCGCGCCCACCATGTCATGACAGAGATCAGCAGGAAGAAGCTGGCAATCAGCCACAGCCCACCCTCTTTCATGGGCGGAATGCTCAGGCCGTATTCCGCGGGGGGCGGCTCCAGCGAGAAGTAGAACAGGTCGCGAGCGAAGACCGCCGGGTTGTATCCCGCCTGCGCCCAGTAGCTGAAGCCCACGATCAGAAACCAGGCGGCCCCCGTCGCCAAAGAGATGACCCCAAAGGCGCCCAGATAAAACGGTCCCAACTGGGCATTGCCGAACCAGCCCAGCAGTGTCGAGAAGCTGGCGCTCGTCGTTCGTTCGGACAGGGTGGCCTCTTCGACCATCCCCATCTCGGCAGGTCCTTGGACCTGCACTTGGGTGAAGATGTTTTGATACTCAGCCATTGACGCCTCCTTCGGCATCGACCCAGAAGGGCAAGTCTACATACCAGTACCACCAGTCCGCCCACGCATCGAACCAGACCGTGCCGGAGATGACGATACAGACGGCCGACCAGAAGCCTGCGTTGAGGGCCAGCAACAGGCCCAAGCGGTGAATGCCAAGCGGCCCGATGGAATAGCCAATGAAGTCACGGAAGAACGTGTCCTCATGCTCGGGCGTGCGGATCAGCTCGCCCTTCTCGGGGTTGGTGGCCGAAAGCACGAGGGAGCCGTGCAGCGCCAGGGCCAGTGTCGTCGTAAAGAAGAACGTCACCGCCAGCATGTGGGCCGGGTTGTAGTGGAAGTTGCCATACGCGTAACCCACATTGTTCACCCAGTCCAAATGGCTCCAGATGCCATAGGGAAAGCCGTGGCCCCACGCGCCCATCAACACGGGCCGGATCACCACCAGCGTGGTGTAGGCAAAGATCGCGACGCCAAAGGCGAAGGGTACGTGATAGCCCATGCCCAGCTTGCGGCAGATTTCCACCTCTCGCATCATCCAACTGATGAAGGCGCCATGGGCACAGATCGTGATGATCTGCCAAAGCCCACCTTCGGCCAAGGGCGCCATGCCCAGGCCGACCTCAAGTTCCGGTGGCTCAATGGAGATGAGCCAGGGGTTCCACGTGTCGCCCAAGGACGCCCCGTAGAAAATCAGAACCGTGCCGAGGGCCGCGAAGAAGATCGTCGTGACCCCAAAGAACCCCACGTAGAAAGGGCCGATCCAGAAATCGAACAGATCCCCCCCAACGAGGGTCCCGCCCCGGACCCTATATTTTCGTTCAAAAGACAGAACTGCCATTCTTGTTCTCCCTAATAGCGCCGAATGCCGCAACGATCAGGACCGAGTCGCCATGCGGGCACTGCCCCCATCGCTGAGGACCCGCAGTCCGGTGGTCGAAGACCCCCATGTGACAAAACGGTCTGGTGGTTACGCCATGCCCACCCCCAGGCCAGTCTCGCTCTGTACCGCCGCCGTGCCTGAAGTGGTGCGCCACTCATCGGCTATGGTTGCACGGGAAGGGTACGGCGCGCCCTCCAGACTGTCAATATCACGTGACACTTCATGTCAGTCATTTCTGACATTTACAGCGTTAGGTTGCAGACGAAAAAGGGCGCCCCCCTTGGGACGCCCTATCCAAATCCTGGGTCAGCGCTCAACTTGTGGCAAGCAGGCCCTCGAACACGCGCGCATTGTCGATGCCAAAACTGCGCAGGCGGATGTCTTTGCCCGTCGCCGGATCGAACAGAGAGATCACGCCCCCCTCTTGACGGCGCAGAAGAAGGGGCCCGCCGGGATCGACCTGATCTAACATGCGCTTGCGCCGGATGGCGCGATCCATGGTCGACACGAAACCACCATCGCCAGACGCAAATGCCTGAATAAGCTTACCATTCTCATCCCTGATTTCGGCCGCCCCCGAGATGTCGCCGGACAGAAAGATCGTCCGCTCCTGTAAAATCGCCCCCTGAACAGGCTGCTTGGACAAGGGACGGTCGGTGAATTGCGCAAGGCCAATCACAACCACAAAGCTCATCAGGAAGCCCGCAACAAGCTTCATCACCTGGGCCATCCGGGCCTCGCTGTCATGCTTGGCCGCACTCATCCGCAACATGGCCGAACCCCTCTGCTTGGCTGAAAACGATGCGCCAAGACTAAGGCTGGCGGCCCCAATGTGTCAATTGAACATTACACTTTGCCGGGCGCCCTAGTCGACACAGGCCGTCACGACTCGAGGGTGAGAGAGATACGACGATTCTGTTTGCCCTTGTTCTCGATCTTGCCCACGCGCACGCGCCCAATCTCTCCGGTGCGCCGCACATGGGTGCCGCCGCAGGGTTGCAGATCGACGGGCGCGTCCCCTTCGCCGATCTGGACAAGGCGAATGCGCCCGGCCCCGCGCGGCGGCGTCACCGACAGCGTCTTCACCAGGTCGGGATTGGCGTCCAACTGCGCCTCGGTAATCCATTGCTCCGACACGGGACTGTCGGCATCGATCAACTGGCCCAAACGCCCCTGAATGAACTCCCGGTCATAGATGACTTGCGGCATGACGAAATCCAGCCGGCTCTTCTCGAACCCGATCTGGCCGCCGGTCACGGGCAACGGCACCACCACCGACAACAAGTGCAGGGCTGTGTGCATCCGCATGAAGCGATAGCGTCGATCCCAATCGATCAGCATCTCAATCTCGGCCCCGGTGGGCGGCAACGGGTCTGGCTGCGACGGGACCAAGACCACCGACGCCCCGTCCCGTGACTTCACCGTCGACGCGACCTCGCAAACCGCGCCGTCCCACAGAACTTTCCCACTGTCCCCCGGCTGCCCGCCGCCCTGGGGGTAGAAAATCGACCGATCCACCCGGATGCCGCCTTCGTCCGTATGGCCAATCACCGTGGCTTGGGCCGTCTTCAGATAAGGGTCATCGCGGAACAGCAGGGCGGTCATGGGGTCTCCGGTTGGGGGGCGCGCAAGGCTTCGGGGTTGCGCAACCAGATGTCACGTTGGGCGAACGGAATTTCAATACCTTCCTCCACGAAACGCTGGGCGATCTGGTGGTTGATCTCCGACCGGACGGTCACCAAGAAGAGGATGTCGCGCAGAACGGCCCGCACCAGAAAGTCCAAGCTGTCGGCGCCGAACCCTTCGAAGGTGATCACCGGCGGCGGGCTCAGAATGACCATGGGATGGGCCTCCACGACTTCGCGCAAAATGGCCTCCACCCGCCGCGTATCGGTGCCATAGGCCACCCCGATCGGCAGGACCAAGCGCCCGGTCGAATTGCCCAGCGTGTAGTTCGTGACCGTGCCCGCGATCAGGTCGGCGTTTGGAATGATCACATCCTGCCGATCAAACGTCTCGATCCGCGTAGATCGGACAGAGATCTGGCGCACAAACCCATCCATCCCGTTCACATTGATCCAATCGCCGATCTTGATGGGCCGCTCGATCAGAAGGATGATCCCCGACACGAAATTCTGGACGATGGTCTGCAAGCCAAAGCCGACGCCCACCGACAGGGCCCCGGCGACGATGGCCAAACCGCTCAGGTCGATGCCCGCCGTGGTGATCGCCAAAAGGGCCGCCAGGGTGATCCCGATATACCCGGTACCTGACAGGATGGCATTGGTCCCGCCGCTGTCCAGCTTGGTCTTCGGCAGGACATTGGTGCGCAAGACCCCTTTCACCAACCGGGTGGCAAAGTAGCCGGCCAAAAAGACCAGGATGAAGGTCAAAAACGCTTCCGGCGAAATCCGCGTTTCGCCCAGGCGGAACCCTTCCAGGAACGTGACCCACCATTCGCCCAGGGTCTGCAACCGCACGCCCCAGATCAACGCAAAGACCGGCAGCGACAGAACCGCCAAGCCGAACCCCACCAGGGTGGGCAGCAACGCATCCTCCGCGCGATCCTTGCGCCGGGTGATCACGGCAAACGCGTCGAACACGACCGTTTGCAGCGTGCCCACAAACACGATCAGCGCCAGCGACAGCAGGGTGGGCCAGATCATCGCCTGCCCCAGGTTCACATAGCCCGCCGCCGTCACAACCGGGCTGACCGCGCCGATGACCATCAAGGCACGCCCGACCCAACGGCTCATCTGCGCCCCAAACCCGCCACTGTCATCGGCTGTTTTGGCCGCCTGTCCGGTGCGCAGCAACACGTGCCCCAACCGCACCAACGTGATGCCCCCCACGGCAATCAGCACCAGAAGGAACACGCCTTCGAACTGCGCTACTTGGCGGCTGCTCTCGACCATGGCCCGCAGGAAAATCGCGGCGGCCATGACCAGGCCCAAGACATAGGCGTGGAACCGCCCCTCCACCCGCTTTTCGGGGGCGAAGGGCAGAACCGTCAATGTCTCCTCTCGCGCCGGAAAGACGTGCCCGGCAAGCCATCGGACAGCCAGGATCGTGGCACCCATGAGTGGCACGACCTCCACCACCCGCTCCACCGCAAGGCCAGTGGCGCCGATCAAGCGTATGATGTTCACCGCCGCGTAAAGACCCAGAACCGGCAACACCATCCGCGCGATCGACAGGGCAAACAGACCGATCCGCGCCAATGGACTGCTATCCTCGTGGATGGACCACCGATCCCGCAGCCGCCGCGTCCAGGTCCCCGACCGAAAGATCAGCACGACCGCCAGGAAGAACAGCACGCCCACCTGGATGCCTTGATCCGCAAAGAACGCCCGGGAGGTCGCGCTGCTGAAGGGCGCGGTCAAGCTGCTGGCCAGGCCAATGAACCAGGCCCCTGCCGCCGACAGGGCGGGCCACCACAAGGCCGGGTTCACGGGGGCCCGGTCCTGCTGCAACAGGGCTTCGGTCCGGCGGCTCTCGATCAGACTATCGGTCCGCTCGATCAGGCTTTCGGACGCTTGAAAAGCGCCCTGCGCGGCCCGCACAGGCACCAGAAGCTGGTTCAACTCCGCCTGCAGCGCGGCCCGTTGGGCGGCCAACTCCTCCGGCTCCGTCTCCCCCTCGGCGGGGGCGGGCCCCAGGGCCTCGATTTCGGCGCGGACGGTGGCGATGCGCCCGGCATTGGTCTCCTGGGCGGCCAAGAAGCGGCTGCGCCACTCCGCAAGCTCATCGCGAAGCTCCTCCAGGCTGGTGGTCTGCGCCAGCCCCGCCTGCAACACCGCCTCGGCCCGCGCGGACACGACGCCCCATTCTTCGGGCACCACAGACGCCTGCTGCGCCTGCTGCGCCTGCGCGGCCCAACAGAAGCACAACAAAACCACCGGCAAGAACCAGCGCAACAAACCCTTGTGGATCATTCGAAGACTGCCGGAATATCTCGGCTGGCGCCGTCAAGCCAGGTCGGCACCGGCAGATCCTTGCTGCGCAAAAACTCGGGGTTATAAAGCTTGCTTTGATACCGCGTGCCGTAATCGCATAGGATCGTCACGATGGTATGGCCCGGCCCCAAATTGCGCGCCATCTTCATGGCCCCGCCGATATTCACCCCGGTCGACCCGCCCATGCACAGCCCCTCAGTCTGCATCAGGTCAAACACAATGGGCAGCGCCTCTGCGTCGGTGACCTGGCACGCAAAATCGGGGGTGAACCCCTCCAGATTGGCCGTGATCCGCCCCTGCCCGATCCCTTCCGAGATGCTGGAGCCTTCGGATTTCAGAACCCCTTCGGTATAGAAACTGTAAAGGGCGGCGCCCATGGGGTCGACGATGCCGACCTTCACGCCCTTGGGCTGCAACGCGGCGGCCACGCCCGACACCGTCCCGCCGGATCCCGCGGCACAGATGAAGCCGTCCACTTTGCCGCCCGTCTGGTCCCAAATCTCGGGGCCCGTGCTGTCGATATGGGCCTGGCGGTTGGCCACATTGTCGAACTGGTTGGCCCAGATCGCGCCATTGGGTTCCGTCTCGGCCAAACGCGCGGCCAAACGCCCGGAATAGCGGACGTAATTGTTCGGGTCGCGGTAAGGCTTGGCGGGAACCTGCACCAGCTCGGCCCCTGCCAAGCGCAGCATGTCTTTCTTCTCTTCCGACTGCGTTTCAGGGATCACGATCACCGTCTTGAACCCCATGGACGCGCCGACCAAAGCCAGGCCGATGCCCGTGTTGCCCGCCGTGCCCTCCACAATGGTGCCTCCGGGCTTCAACGCGCCGCGCGCCACCGCATCGCGAATGATCCAAAGCGCGGCGCGATCCTTGACCGACTGGCCGGGATTCATGAACTCCGCCTTGCCCAGAATCTCACAGCCGGTCTCCTCGGAGGCCCGCGTCAACCGGATGAGGGGGGTGTTCCCAATCGCCTCAGACAAGTTCTTGAAAGTCGTCACGCTGTCCCCTCCCGCGGGCAAGTGCCCCCACGGTCTAAGGCCCGCCCGTCAGGGGTTCAAGCGGAGAGAGGCGCGATGCAGCGCAAGCCACTGGGCCGACAGAACCAGCGGCGCATTGGCCGCCTCCCCTGTCGCGATCATGGCCAACACGTCGTCCAGGGGAACCAGATGCGCCTTGATGTCCTCGGCCTCGCTGTCCAACCCACCAAGACCCGCCGCATCATCCGGCAGGTCGCAAATCGCCACGAACGAATACAGGACCTGGGCAACCGCGCCCGGGCTGGGGTAGTAGCGGGACACAAAGCGTAGCGCGTCTGCCTGCACCGTCAGCCCGGCTTCTTCTTCCATCTCCCGCAGGGCGGTCGACTCGGCCGTCTCTCCGGCGTCGATCAGACCGGCCACCGGCTCCAACATCCACGGCAGCGGGTCGCCCTTTGCCAAGGGGCCCACACGCACCTGCTCCACCACCATGACCCGGTCGCGCACTGGATCGTAGGGCAAGACCGTCGCGGCGTCGGTAATATGGCTCAGGGCGCGCTTGATCGGACCGCTGCGGCCCCCATCGAACCGCTGATGGTCCAGTGTCCATTCCTCTAGCCTGTGAAACCCGTCATAGGGATAGGACACGCCCAACACCTGCACATCCGCCGCGGTATGGGGGCTGCCAAATGTGACAGGTCGCCGGAACCTTTGCCCCATGACAACCGAGTGGGCCCTTGCGTGGATGATATGGCGCAGGGCCTGAATCTCCGCCGGGCTGCGTTGCCCCTTGGCGCGCAGCACCTCTTCGGCGGCGATCACCGTGCGTGCGCCATGCTCCGCCACCCAGGCTTCCAGGTCCCACGGCACCCCGGACCCTCCCGCGCCGCCCACCTCCCGATAGACCTCCGCGGGCACCAGGCCGCCGCTGGTGCGCACCTCCACCGGTGTCACACCATAGCCGAATGCGGTCTCATACCAATCCAGCCGATCCCGCGCACCTTCGGACATACCCGTAACCAAGACCCCGTCAGCCGCGCCGCCAGGCACCAAAACGGGCCAATCGCCTGCCGCCGCACGCTCCACCGACCAGCCGTCCAAACGGGCGGGCAGCGTTTCCACGGCCTCTGCGGCGATTGTCTCGAACAATGGGGTCCAGCGCAGCGTGCCGAACAGAAAAAGCGCCATCAGCGCGTCAAACGGCCAACCGCCCCCGCGAACAGGCCCACAACAGCGCCGCCGCCAAACAAGGTACCCAGGATGATGGGGTCGGCCACCAGGATCGTGTCCCGCCACATGAATTCCATCCATGCGGATGCGGCCGCGCCCACTTCGGTGTACTTGCTGCCCAGCGATTCCGTGATCATGTCATAGAAGCTGTGCAAGATCAGACCCAGCAGAAGCAGGATCAGCGCCGCACCCAACCCCGACGTCAGCGCGATGGAAATGCTGGTGCCCCGGTTCATGGGCCCCGTGCAGGCCTTGCCAATTGTCTTCCACCCGATGACCAAGCCCCCTGCGGCCAGGATCTCCCGGAACCACCCGACCCGCACGCCCTCGGGCAATCCGTAGCGTACGATGGTCTCACCCACCCACCACGCTACGGCAGCGAACAAGATAGCAGCGACAAGTTTCGCAGGTGTGGGCATGGCTCAAGCCGGTTTTTTGACGATCATTTGGATTACGTCGCAGTTTCCGTATTCGAACGCGCCCGCGCAAGAGGTTAGGTACAAATTCCACATACGTTTGAACCGTTCGTCATAGCCCAACCGGGCCACATCGTCCCACCGATCATTGAACGTCTCGAACCACCGGCGCAGCGTCTGGGAATAGCCTTTGGCCACCGACATCGACGCCCCTTCCAACAGGCCCGCCCGTTGGATCTGTTCGGTCAGCTTCATCGGTGCCGGAAGGTACCCGCCAGGGAAGATGAATTTCTGAATGAAATCAACGGAACTCTCGTAGATTTCCCAACGACGATCCGGCACGGTTATGATCTGGAGCGACGCTTGCCGCCCAGGGCGCAGTCGCTCTCGCAGGGTCTCAAAATAGGCGGGCCAATACCGCTGTCCCACGGCCTCGAACATCTCGATAGAGGCGATGCCGTCATAGCTTCCGCGCTCATCCCTGTAGTCCTGCAACTTGAACTCCACAGACCCCGAAAGACCCGCTTTTTCAATGCGTTCGCGGGCGTACTTCAACTGCTCTTTGCTCAGGGTCAGACCTGTCACCTTCAGGCCACGCTCCCGCGCGGCATATTCCGCAAAGCCGCCCCATCCGCACCCGATTTCCAACACATGTTCGCCAGGTTTCACATCCATCCGGTCCACGATCGACGCATACTTGGCGATTTGCGCCGCCTCCAAGCTTTCTTGCCCGGTCTCATAAATCGCGGCGGAATAGGTCATGGTCTCGTCCAGCCACAAACCGTAGAAATCATTGCCCAGGTCATAATGGGCCTCGATATTCTTCTTGGCCTGCCCTTTGGAGTTGCGGACCATCCAGAACCGCAGCTTCTCATAGGCCCGCAGCAACCCCATGCCCGGGAACTGCTGGATCAGCGCATCACCTTCCTTGTTCACGTAGTCAAACAGGGCCATCAGGTCGGGCGTCGTCCAATACCCATCCATATACCCTTCCGTGAAGCCCAGATCCCCTTCCCGGACGAACCGGGCAAAGATATCTGGATCCTTGACGTGGACTTCAGCGACCGGGCCCGCCTCCGCCCCTTCGTGGCGAAACCGCCGACCATCGGGCAAGACAATGTCCAACCGACCGCTCCGGGCGCTTTGGACCAAATCGAAGACCGTCGCGAAATAGCGTGGAAGGTCACCCTGACCCTCTAAAGACGTGAAGACGTGCATATTTCCCCCAAATTCCCCGTCCACGAAACCACCGCTTTGTCCCTTGGGCAAGTCGTGACTTGTCAATTTGCCGTGTCACGTTGTTTGTACGCCTCAAGCGCCCGTTCGCGCCCCTCTTTCAGACCGACAATCGGATCGTCGGGATACGGGTCCGATGGCGAAAGGTTCCAGGACGCGGGAATCGCTGCGAAATATTGTTTGGCACTATCTGGCTGGGCGCCGCCGGGCGACACCTCCGCCACCCATCGACTGCGATAGACGCCTTTGGGGTCGAACTTTTCCCCCTGCGTGTCGGGGTTAAAGATGCGGAAGAACGGCGCCGCGTCCGGCCCAGACCCCGCCGCCCATTGCCACCCCATGGCGTTCGATGCCGGGTCCCAATCCACCAAGGTATCGGCAAACCAATCCAGACCTACTTTCCAGTGTGTCATCAAATGCTTGGTCAGGTAGGACGCCACCAACATCCGGGTCCGATTGTGCATCCGCCCCGTCACATACAATTCTCGCATGCCCGCATCGACCGTGGTCACACCCGTGCGCCCCCGCCGCCATGCCTCGGCCTGCTCATTGTCGCCCCGCCACGGGAAGCTGTCCCATTCCGACTTCCAGTTTTCGGAAGTGAGCTCCGGGGTGTGATAGGCCAGATGATGGGCGAAATCGCGCCAAACCAACTCCTTCAGGAACGTCTCCGCCCCAGCCTTTCCGTCCTGCATCGCCCGCTGCCCGGCCTCCCAACAGGATCGGATCGACATCTCGCCATAGGTCAGATTCTCGCTCAGGCCCGATGTCCCATCCTCGGCCAGCATGTCGCGCCCGTTGTCATACCCCGCGACCCGGTCCCGCATGAACACGCCAAGGCGCGACTGCGCGGCCGCCTCCCCCACGGTCAAATGGGGGGCCACAACCTCCGCGCCGCGTCCCATGGCCCGGTCCAGGCCCCAATCCGCCAGCGCATCGCTCTCGGGCCAAGCGTCCGGCGCCGGAACCTGGTGTGGCGCAGGTGTCGTTGGCCCGGGGTCCCGGTCGCGCACAGCCTTCCAGAACGGCGTGTAGACCTTGTAAAATCCGCCTGACCCCGTCTCCACGGTCCAGGGCTCAAACAGCAAATGCCCGGCGCAGCTGCGCGCGGTCAGCCCGTCATTGCGCAATGCTTCTTTGACCTCAGTGTCCCGCGCCCGTTCATCCGGCGTATAAAGCCGGTTCCAAACGACTGTATCGGCCCCCGTCTCGTCCACCAGTTTGCGCAGCGCAGCCAAGGCGTCGCCCCGGCGCAAAACCAACTGGCTGCCCACGCTGTCGAGGGCGTCACCAAACGCTTCCAGCCCGAGGCCCAAACGCCATTTCGGCGCGGCCCCCCAGGTCTCGACCACTTGATCGTACAGAAACACCGGCACGACCGGTCGCCCCTTGTCCAATGCCCACGCCAAGGCCGGGTTATCCGAAAGCCGCAAGTCCCGGCGGTGCCACAGTAAAATCGGTGCTGTCATGCGTTTCGATTTAGGGCCCATGGCGTCAGGGCAAGGGGGATCGCCCTGTCAATTTGTGCTGCGGCCTCAGGCGTTCACGTCTACCACGACCCTGCCGCGCACTTGGCCCGCCAAGATGTCCGCACCCAGCTTGGGCAGATCGCCCAACGTCGCGGGCACCACCATGGCCTCCAACTTGTCCATCGGCAACAGGTGGGCCAACCGGGACCAGGCCCGCACGCGGTTCTCGTAGGGCTGCATGACCGAGGCGATGCCCCGCAGGTTCACCCCCCGCAACAGGCACGGGATGACCGTCGCGGGCAGGGTCGCCCCGCCGGCCAAGCCCACCGCCGCGACCGACGCACCGTATTGCATCTGTCCCAACACGCGCGCCAGCATGGGGCCACCCACGGCGTCCACGCAACCGCCCCAAGTCTCCCCCTCCAGCGGCCGTTTCACCGTCTCGTTGATGTCTTCGCGCGCCACGATCTGCGCCGCGCCCAAACCCTTCAGATAGTCGGCTTGATCAGGTCGCCCGGTGACCGCCGCAACGTCGCGCCCCATGGCGGCCAACAACGCCACCGCGACCGAGCCGACGCCCCCCGCGGCCCCCGTCACCAACACTGGGCCGTCCTTCAGGCCCTGATCCTCAAGCGCCTGCACCGCCAGCATTGACGTGAAACCCGCCGTGCCCACTGCCATGGCTTGGCGTGGCGTCAACCCGTGGGGCAACGGCACCAGCCAATCGGCCTTGACCCGCGCCTTCTGGGCATAGCCGCCCCAATGGGCCTCCCCAACGCGCCACCCGGTTAACACAACCTTGTCGCCCGGCGAATACCGTGCGTCGTCAGAGGCTTCTACCGTGCCGCTAAAGTCGATGCCGGGCACATGGGGGTATGTCCGCACCAACCCACCGCCGGGTCCGATGCACAGCCCGTCTTTGTAGTTGACCGTCGAATACTCGACCGCCACCGTTACATTGCCCTCAGGCAAGTCCCCGTCCGAGATCTGTTGGACCGAGGCCGACGTCCCGTCGTCCCCCTTTTCCACCACCAAAGCGTTGAACGTCATCCTCTAGACCTCTCTATTTCCAGAATTTTTCGCGCAGTTGACCGGCGCGCGGCCCGTCTTGCGTCTCGACCACGACCTCTTCGCCCGCGCCCCAACGGCGGTCCACCATGCCAATGGCGACCCCGCAGCCGAATTCGATGGACCAGGCCGCTGACGTGACCGCCCCGATCCGCTCCTCGCCCACCATGATGGGCCACCGGCGGTCGCAGGCGGGCACCGGCCCCGACATCTCCACGGCGACCAAGCGCCGGTTCGATACGTGATTGCGCAGCGCTTCTCCGCCAATGCACTCATACTGCTGAACATATTTGTCCAAACCCACCTCGAACGGCGTATCCAAGTCGATCATGTCATTGCCGTAGCTTAACATGCCGCCCTCAATCCGCTCGACCAAGTTCGGGCAACCGGCGCGCACATCCAGGTCTTTGCCCGCCTCGAACAGTGCATCCCAGAGCGGCATCGCATCGGCCATCCGTTCCACATAGACCTCATAGCCGCCCTGCTTGGAATAGCCGGTCCGGCTCACGATCATCTCGGTGCCGTTGAACGGGAACCGCCCGTGGCGAAAGAATTTCAGCCCCCGGATCTCCTCGCCGAAGACCCGCGCGGCCAACTCGAACGACAGCGGCCCTTGAATGGCCAGTGGCTGCACATCGGCCTCAAAGACCTGCACACCATAGCCGCCCGCTTCGGCCATCCCTTCGATCCAAAGGCGCAATTCCCCGTCCGCCAGGCTCACCCACCAGGTGTTGGGGCGCGGCTTCAGCGCCACCGGATCGTTCAACATGCCCCCGTCATGGTTGCAGATCGGCACATAGGCGCATTGATCGACCTGTAGGCTGGACAGATCCCGGGGTGTCAGCCGCTGCATCAGCGTATCCGCGTCTGGCCCCGTGATCTCCACCTGCCGTTCGGCGGCCACGTCCCAGACCTGGACTGCGCGTTTCAAATGGGCGGAATCCACATCCATGCCGCCAAAAGATGCGGGCAACATCATACGGTTATAGACCGTGAAGGCCGTGCATCCGGCACGGTCCACGGCATCGGTCCACCACGTCCGGCGCACACGGACAGAGCGAGCGAGAGCGGTCATATCAGCAACTCCAGCAACGGGGCGTCGGGCCCTCCTCCGGGGCTGACGCGGATCCTTCCAATGGGGTAAACCCGGGGGTCAGCGCGGGATCTCAGGACCAGACCAATCGATCTGGCAGATTTCCGCACTGCGCCCGTCGAAGTCCCACACACGTCCGAACGCGCGCACGCGGCCCTTATTGGCGGTGGCAACGGTGATGTCGGGGCCCATCCAATACTCAGTATTGGTGGCGACGATGTCTTCGCCTTCGCGCTTGCCACTGACCGGGACAATTTCGCCCTGAATCTTTTTGCCCACCATCAGACGGCGGGTCTTGCCCTCGGTCTCGTAGGTGATGGTGGCCCGCTCTGCGCCGAGGAACTCGCTGACCAACAGCTTGAACAAGCCCGTGGTCCCCTTGGCACGGCCCGAAAAAATCTCGATCAGCGCAAGATAGGCCTCATTGGTGGCCCGGTCGTCGATAAACGCCGCGGCCTTCCAATTGCCCCGCGCCATAAGCCCCGGGATTTCCAGCAAAAGACCGACATTCAGACCAGACAGATCCTCCTGTCCGTAATGCCCTTCGTCGATGCGTATGCCGGACCAGGCCTGGCAATACCCCTCGGTCGGGGCGTGCTTGCCCAGCGACACCACGCAGGGGCAAAACACCGTGCAGTTGCAGTTCAGGATCAGCTCACCCTTGATCGCCCAGGGCGTCTGGTCGGCGGCAACGGGCTTTGCCATGGGATGTCGGCTCGACACCGTGGGCGCTGCGATTTTACTCATATCAGACCTCCGATCAGAAAGCCTGCACCTGCAAAGCAAGCCAGGCCAATGGCCCTTGGCAACACGGTGCCTTGGGAAAGTTTTTCCAATGTCATCAACAGGGTGGCCAGTGCCATGAAGGCGATCGACATCGCCCCCCCGATCAAGCCGAGCGCCATCAGCGCCCAGCAACAGCCCAAGCAGACCGCGCCCAGCCGCACACCCATCCGCAGCGGGCCGTCCGCCCAGTGCCCCATAAAGAACGTCAGCGGTTGGCGGCATTTCGACAGGCAGGCGTCCTTCATCGGGCTGAATTGATACGCCCCCGCGCCCGCCAACAACAGCGGCGCAAGCCAGGGCGCATCCAGGTGCGCCGTGCGCACCAACGCCACCTGAACTGTCGCCGCCACCAAGGCGAATGCGACCCAGACCAGGCCATAACCCGCCACCAGGGCGCCGCCCCCGCCCGTGCCGTGGGCGTCCGCGATGTCGTCATAGGTGGCAAACGCGGGCAATGCGGTGGGCAACATCATCGCCGCCGACATCAACAGCCACATGGCGACCAGGCCCATGCCCCCCGCATCCACCGGCGTGGCGCGGCACAAATCGGCAATCAACGTGGCCCAGGACACCTTGACCGGGGCAGAGATCATCCAAATCCCGCCCCATGCCGCCACCAGTGCCGCATAAAGCCCAAGCCAATGGGGTGCCGTCATCCGAGATAAATTCCGCAAGCCGCCCTCCCAAGCAAGCCTTGTGCGAGTCGAAGATTCGCCATATCGAAATGTCAGACAATTAAATGTCTGACAATTGGAAATGTCAGACCATCGGAAATCGTGACGTGCCAACGCCCAAAGCTCTCTCTACCGACATTTCTGACAAGATTGCCGCCCGCATCGCCGCAGGCGACCTTTTGGCCGGGGACAGGCTTCCGTCCGAGACAGATCTGGCTGCGCAGTTCGATTGCAGCCGCGCCACCGTGCGCGAGGCGCTCAAGCGCCTGGCCGCGCGCAACCTGATCCGCACCCAACGTGGCCATTCCGGTGGGGCCTTTGTCAATCGTCTGACATTTGACGCCGCCGTCGACAGTCACGTGGCCACCTCTACGCTTCTTCTGTCCATGAACGCGGTGGATTTCGAAACCGCAGCCGAGGCGCGCTTTGCCTTGGAGCGGGCCTGCGCGGATTTGGCCTGTGCCAACCACGATCAAACGGACCTGACCGCCATGAAGGAAGCCGTGGACGCTTTGGCCGCGCCCTGCGACGACACCGCGTTCTGTGCCGCCGATGTGGCCTTCCACCGCGCCTTCGTGGACGCCGCGCGCAACCCCGTGCTCAGCTACCAATTGGCTGGCGCCGTCGAAGCCATGCAGCCGCTCATGAACATGATCACCTATCCTGACCGCGACCGCGCCGCGATCCTGGCGCATTACCGGCAACTGGCCAATGCCCTGCGCGCGCGCGATGCCGCCGAACTGCGCCACACCCTGAACGCGCTCGAACGCGCCATGGTCGCCCTGTTCCACCGCGGTCAATCCCGGCGCGGCAAGCGCTAGACCTTCGCGCCCTGCACCCCTACCTATCCCCAAAACAACGGTCCAACACGGGAGAGACCCATGACACTTCGCCTAGCCCTTTTGGCCAGCGCCTTCGCCATGCCAGCCGCCGCAGCCGAACTGACGGTGTTCGAGTATTCCGGCTACGAACGGCCCGCCTACCACACCCAATACACCGAAAAGCATGGCCAAAGCCCCGATTTCGCCTTCCTCGGCGATGAGGAAGAGGCGTTCCAAAAGCTCTCCTCTGGCTTCACCGCCCCCGGCTTGACCCATATCTGCGCAGGTTCCGTCACCAAATTCGTCGACAGCGGCATCGTGGAGCCTTGGGACACCGCCCGCATCCCCACCTTCGGCGACCTGAATGGCGATCTGACCGGCACCGACGTCCTGGCCGACAGCGAAGTCTACTTCATCCCCACGGACTACGGCTCCACGGCCATCGCATACAACGCCGATGAGGTGCCTGCCGAAGACGTGGCCTCCCTCGATGTGTTCCTGAACCCCAAATACCAGGGCCGCGTGTCCCTGCCCGACAATGTGGACGATGCCTACGCGCTGGCCTATCTGGCGACCGGCACCACCGACTGGTCGAACGCCACCGAGGAACAGTTTACCGCCGCCTCCGACTGGCTGCGACAGGCCCACGCCAACCTGCGCACCTATTGGGTGGATCCGGCCGAGCTGGCACAGCTTTTGGCGTCCGGTGAGGTACTGGTCAGCTGGGCCTGGAACGAAACCCTGCCCACCATGGCCGCCCAAGACTTCCCCATCGGGTTCCAACGGGAAGCCGCCGAAGGCTCCTCCCTCTGGGTTTGTGGTTACGTCAATATGGCCGAGTCCGACAGCGACGAAACCCTCGTCTACGACTACCTCAACGCGATCTTGGACCCGTCTTCGACCCAGGCGCTCATGGATGCGGGCTTCGGCCACTCCAACCAAGCCGCCTTCGCGGAGCAAGTTACCGAAGACGAACAAATCGCGGGCGGCCTGGGCCCGATCAACGTGCCCGTCCTGGCGCAACTACCCATGGATGGCGAACTCCGGGAAAAACAGGCGACCACCTTTGAGCGGATCAAAGCGGGCTTCTAAGTCCGTCCAAGCGCGTGCCGAGGCCCCAGGGGGAACAAACCTTGGGGCCTTTTGCGTTCAATGGGGAACACCCAACCAAAAGGACCGCCCATGACCTGGCTCGACGCGCTCAACATCACCCTGGCCCTCATCACCATCGGCTTCGGCCTGGCGGGCTGGCTCGCGCCGCGCTGGACCATGCGGAAGGTCAGCCTGAGCGATACCGGGACAACCATGGGCCTGTCAGAGGTGCGCGCGGCGTCGGGCGCCCTATTTGTGGTTGCGGGTCTTGGCGCGGTCGTCCTAGGCAGCGCCACCGCCTTCATTATGCTGGGCTGCGTCTGGTTGGGCGGCGCCCTGGGCCGCGTCACCTCCCTGATGATAGACGGGACCACCACGCGCAAATGGGGCTTCTTCGGCACCGAAATCGCCATTGGCGCGCTTCTCGTGGCCCTTAACCTGACGGTGGGATAGGCCGGGCCTTTCTGCCCTGGCAGACCGTCCATCCCCTTGATCCGACGGGCCGCAGGCTTTATCTCGGACATGTCTCGCAAGGGACTATGGCGATAAACGCACCTGTAATAAGCGGCTCGGACCCGGGGGCGGTACCCGGCGGCTCCACCATCTTCCCTTCGTTTGGGGGACCATGGGGCCGAAATAGGATCGACGGACGTCTAAAGAGGCCAGCTTTCGCTCGGTGAGATACCACCGTTATCGGTTCACATTGTACAGTTGCAAACGACAACCGTGCTCCGGTCGCTCTCGCTGCGTAAGCAGTGCGAAAGACCGAAACTTTAAGCCCTTGCGCCTAGCCGCGTAAGGCGGGGTTCGCAGGCACCTGGCAACAGAAGCCTGCATTTCACACCTTAGATCCCGCGACCTGCGCCCCGCCAAGGGAACATTCTCTCTGTCAGGTGCAATGCACATCGCCCCTTGTGGTGCCCCCACGCCTCTGATCTACTTTATACAGCAGCCACCGGGGGGCAGCATGGCCGACGACGCCAAGACCATCGACTACGGCAGCATGATGCACGACGCCATGCGCAGCCTTATCACACGGGTCCTGCGCAAGGTGGGTCGCGACGGTCTGCCGGGCGAACATCACTTCTTCATCTCATTCGACACGACCCACCCGGATGTGGACATCGCCGATTGGCTGCGGGAACGCTATCCCGAAGATATGACCATCGTGCTGCAACACTGGTTTGACAATTTGGACGTCCGCGACGACCAGTTTACCGTCACGCTGAACTTCGGCGACAGCCCAGAAACCCTCACGATTCCCATGGATGCCCTGCGCACCTTCGTGGACCCGTCGGTGGAATTTGGCCTTCGGTTTGAGGAACGCGAGAGCGAGAGCGGTGAGCAAGAGAAACCAGAGGTCGAGGAAGCGCCCTTTGCCGAACTTTCGTCGGAACCCGATGAAGAGACGCAGCGCCAGGGCGACGCGGAAATCGTCAGCCTCGACAAATTCCGCAAGTAACGGTTCATTCGGCCCTTTCCGTCCCGCCCCACTCTAGCCACGCCCGCTCCGCCGGCGCCAAAAGCGTGTCCATGCGCGCGTCATAGGCCGCCAGATCTGCGTCCGACAACATATCCACCCATTTCCCAGACGTCCCGCTGTCAAAGAAATCTGCGTCGTTCCGCCAGAACCCTTCGCCCGCGGCAACCGCGAACCGCCCCGCATTGCGCTTCATATTCGCGAACCGTGCGGCGTCCACCAGGCGCGCCATCACCGGCGGTGGATGGTGGACGCCAATATGCGCCGCGACCGTGTCCATGGCGCCCGGCAAGTCCGCGCTCATATCGGCATAATGCAAGCACAGGACATTCTGCTGGTCGCGCAGGTCCCGCGTGCTGCGGTAATGGTCCAAAATCGACGCCAGGCTGGCCCCGTCGAAATGGTCCCCCTCCAGGAAGATGCGAAACCCCTCGCTCAGGTCGGGTGGGAAAACATCCTGCAACACATCCTCTGTCATATGCGCCACATGCCGCCGGAACGACAGATGCACATCAATGGGGTGCCGGTACACGGTGATGTACCGCAGGTCCGGCCAAAGCGGGATACCATCCAGCGGCGTATGCGTTTTCATCTGCCGCCGCCCCACCTGCGCGTTGAGCGCGTCCATCAATGCCCCTTGATCTGGCCCACGGACGTCGATCCACGGCGCTGTGCGGGAAATGGCGGCATCCACGTCCGCATCCCCCGACAACAGCAACGCAAGAATACCCTGCATCCAGGTCGTCCCTGACTTGGGCGGCGTCGATACCACAATGTCCCACGCCCTGGGCCGCAGGACGTCCCACTGACGCGGGTCTGAGATCTTGCCACCATAGCGGCGGCGCGGGGGGCGGGCGGCGCGCAACATATCCCTTCGATACGGCGCGCTTCCCGTGCGCGAAAGCCGCTGTTTGCGCCAACATCGCCGCTCTCCCGGCGCGGCTTCGCTTGCGCGCCCCCGCAGCGTCGCGCTACCAGACCTGCGACACGACCGGAGGATGCCCCATGACCGCCACCCGTACCGAGACCGACAGCTTCGGCCCCCTCGACGTTCCTGCCGACAAGTATTGGGGCGCCCAGACCCAGCGGTCGATCCAGAATTTCCCCATCGGGTGGGAACGTCAGCCGGTGGCCATCGTCCGGGCCTTGGGTGTGATCAAAAAGGCCGCCGCCACCGTCAACGCCCAGTTCGGGGACCTGGACGCCGACCGCGCCGCTGCCATCCAGCAGGCCGCCCAAGAAGTCATTGACGGAAAGTTCGACGACAACTTCCCCCTGGTCGTCTGGCAAACCGGTTCCGGCACGCAATCCAACATGAATTCCAACGAAGTCATCGCCAACCGTGCGATCGAGATCATGGGCGGCACCATCGGATCCAAAGACCCGGTCCACCCCAACGACCATTGCAATATGGGGCAGTCTTCCAACGACACTTTCCCCACGGCGATGCATGTGGGCATCGGCATGATGGCGCGCGACACCCTGTTGCCTGGCCTGCGCAAGCTGCACGCCGCCCTGGACGCCAAGGCAACGGAATTCGCCGACATCATCAAAATCGGTCGCACCCACACACAGGACGCGACCCCGCTGACCTTGGGCCAGGAATTCGGCGGCTACGCCCACCAGCTCGCCAAAGGGATCGAACGGGTGGAGGCGTGCTTGCCCGACATCTACGAACTGGCCCAGGGCGGCACCGCCGTGGGCACCGGGCTGAACACGCGCAAGGGCTTTGCCGAGAAGGTCGCCGCCGAAATCGCGGCGATCACCGACCTGCCCTTTGTCACGGCCCCCAACAAGTTCGAGGCGCTGGCCGCCCATGACGCCATGGTCATGTTCTCCGGTGCGCTGAAAACCGTCGCCGCCAGCCTGTTCAAGATTGCTAACGACATGCGGTTGCTGGGCTCCGGCCCCCGTTCCGGCCTGGGCGAGTTGATCCTGCCCGAAAACGAACCCGGCAGCAGCATCATGCCCGGCAAGGTGAACCCCACCCAGGCCGAGGCGCTGACCATGGCCTGTATTCATGTCATGGGCAACGATGCCGCCGTGGGCATGGCAGGCAGCCAGGGGCATTTTGAACTCAACGTCTACAACCCCATGATGTCCTACAACGTCATGCAATCCATGCAACTTCTGGGCGACGCCGCCAGCAGCTTCACCGACAACATGGTCGTGGGCACCCAAGCCAACACCGACCGCATCGACAAGCTGATGAAAGAGAGCCTGATGCTGGTCACGGCCCTTGCCCCCACCATCGGCTATGACAACGCCACCAAGGTCGCCAAGACCGCCCACAAGAACGGCACCACCCTGCGCGAAGAGGCCATTGGCCTGGGCCTGGTGGATGCCGAAACCTTCGATCGCGTGGTCCGGCCGGAACTGATGATCGGCCCGAAATGATGGCCAAGCCCATCAATCTCAACCACGCCCGCAAAGCCCGCGCCAAGGCCCAGGCCCGCGCCCAGGCGGATGCCAACGCCGCCAAGCATGGGCGCAGCAAGACTGCCAAGACCCGCGACCGCGCGCAGGCCGCGAAGGCCGCGCGCGACCTCGACGGCCACGCCCGCGACTGATGGACGCCCGCCCGCGCAAACGCTCCCTCACGCTCAACGGCCATCGGACCTCCGTGTCGCTGGAGGACGCGTTCTGGGTCGCGTTCCTGCGCATGGCCGAGGAGGAAGGCCTGTCCATCAACGCCCTTGCCATGAAGATCGACGCCGGGCGCGGCGTCACGTCTGGCCTGGCCTCCGCAATTCGCGTCGCCATCCTCCGCCACGAACAACGCAAATCCGCGCGCGCGACCGACTGACCCGCCCGCCTTCCGGTTGCAAGCCCAGGCATATTCCCGTCTATTCGGGCACAACCAGACCAACGGGGAGTTTTTCAATCATGGTCCGTCTCGCCCTCACCTCATCCGCCCTCGCCTTTTGCACGACCGCGGCCTTCGCCGCCTGCGACGAAGTCGTGTTTTCCGATGTCGGCTGGACCGACATCACAGCCACCACCGCGGCGACCACTGTCCTGCTGGAGGCGCTCGGCTATGAGACCGACATCAAGGTCCTGTCTGTGCCCGTGACCTATACCTCCATGGCGGGCGGCGACATCGACGTGTTCCTGGGCAACTGGATGCCCACTATGGAAGCCGACATCGCCCCTTACCGAGAGGCAGGCACCGTCGACACCGTGCGCGCCAACCTCGACGGCGCCAAATACACGCTGGCCGTCAACAGTGTCGCACAGGCCCTTGGCATTCAGGACTTTGCCGACATCCAGGCGTTCGCCGACCAACTGGATGGCAAGATCTACGGGATCGAGCCTGGCAATGACGGCAACCGCCTGATCCAATCCATGATCGACGCGAATGCCTTCGGCCTGTCGGATTTCGAAGTCGTAGAAAGCTCCGAACAGGGGATGCTGGCCCAGGTCGACCGCCTGACGAAACGCGATGAACCCATCGTCTTCCTGGGCTGGGAACCGCACCCCATGAACGCCAATTTCGACATGGGCTACCTGACCGGCGGCGATGATTTCTTTGGCCCGAATTTGGGTGGCGCAACTGTGTTTACCAACACCCGCGCGGGCTACGTGGCCGAATGCCCGAATGTGGGTAAACTGCTGTCGAACCTGGAATTTACCCTCGCCATGGAGAATGAGATCATGGGCGCCATCCTCAACGATGGCGAAGATCCGGCCGACGCGGCGACCGCTTGGCTGACCGCCAATCAGGACGTGCTGGGCACCTGGCTCGATGGTGTGACGACCGCCGATGGTGATGATGCCATGGCCGCAGTCACTGCCGCCCTGAACTAATACGGCGCATGGGGCGCCCCACTCGGCGCCCCTCACCTCCATGCTGGATTGGATCACCGATAACAAAATCCCCGTGGGCAAAACCGCGGCGGCAGGGTTCGACTGGCTCCAGGCCAATTTCGCCTGGGCGTTCGATTTGTTGGCCGAGGGGATGGAGGCGATGATCGACGCCATCCTCTGGGTTCTGCAAACGCCCCACCCGCTATTCGTGATCGCCGCTTTCGTGGCCCTCACTTGGGTCTTGCGACGCGGATGGAAGATCCCGCTCTTCATCGGGCTCGGTTTCCTCTTCATTCTCAACCAAGGCTATTGGGAAGAAACGACCGAAAGCCTGACCCTCGTCCTCTCGGCCTGCGTCGTCTGCATGGCGGTGGGCGTGCCCATCGGCATCGCCGCCGCCCACCGCCCCCGCCTTTACGGCGTCATGCGGCCCGTCCTCGATCTGATGCAGACCTTGCCGACCTTCGTTTATCTCATCCCCGCCATTGTCTTCTTTGGCATTGGCATGGTCCCCGGTTTGATCGCTACGGTCATCTTCGTCTTACCCGCCCCAATCCGGCTCACTTATCTGGGCATCTCCTCCACCCCCACACCGCTGCTGGAGGCCGCGCGGGCCTTCGGCGGCACCTCGTCCCAAGTCCTCTGGAAGGTGGAGCTTCCCTACGCCCTCCCCCAGATCATGGCCGGCCTTACCCAGACGATCATGCTGTCCCTCTCCATGGTTGTGATCGCCGCCTTGGTGGGCGCCGACGGCCTCGGCGTCCCCGTCGTCCGCGCCCTCAATCAGGTGAACACCTCCCTCGGGTTCGAAAGCGGATTCGTCATCGTCGTCGTCGCGATCATGCTCGACCGGATGCTCAATCAGGGGGACAAGCCATGATGCCCGCGGCCGAAATCCCCACGACTGCCGTCCGTTTCGACAAGGTCTCCATCGTGTTCGGCGATGCCCCGGGCAAAGCCTTACCCCTGATGGATGCGGGTCAGGAACGCGCGGAGATTCAGTCGGGAACTGGACAAATCTTGGGTGTGCACGATTGCTCCCTCGACGTGGCCGAAGGCGAAATCCTGGTCCTGATGGGCCTGTCCGGATCCGGCAAATCCACGCTTTTGCGGGCCGTGAACGGCCTGAACCCTGTCGTACGCGGCGCCGTACACGTGCGCGATGGCGCGGAGCTTAGCAATGTGACCGATGCCGATGCCGCCACGCTCAAACGCCTGCGCCGGTCGCAAATCGCCATGGTGTTTCAGCAGTTTGGCCTGCTTCCTTGGCGCTCCGTGCGGGAAAATGTGGCCCTCGGCCTCGAACTTGCCGGAACCCCCAGGAAAGCGCGATCCGCGCGCGTAGACGCGCAGTTGGAGCTTGTGGGCCTCAGCGATTGGGCCGACCGAAAGGTGGGCGACTTGTCGGGTGGCATGCAACAACGTGTCGGCCTTGCCCGCGCATTCGTCACCGAAGCGCCAATCCTCCTTATGGATGAACCCTTTAGCGCCCTTGACCCTCTCATCCGTTCCCGCCTCCAGGACGAGCTGTTGGAGCTTCAAGCGACCCTAAAGCGCACCATCATCTTCGTGAGCCATGACCTTGATGAAGCGTTCAAAATCGGCAATCGCATCGCCATCATGGAGGGGGGACGCATCGTCCAATGCGGCACCCCGAGGGAGATCATTCGCAACCCGGTCAACGATTATGTCATTGATTTCGTTTCACATATGAATCCGCTTGGCGTTCTGACGGCCCAAGATATTATGGCCCCCATCACCGGGCCGTCGCCACTAAATACCCTGCCCCACGACGCCCCACTGGGCGACGTGATGGCCCTCTTGACCGATACCGAAACCGCGCTCACCGTCACCCAGGGTGACATTCCGGTGGGCAAGATCGATCAGCGAGACGTCATGCGCGGCCTTTTGCGACCCGGCGGAGCCTGATCAGGCGCCTAATTAACTGTTTCTAAAACTTTATCCGAGCGCGTATCCCGCGCCGCGCACCGTCCGGATCGGGTCCCCGTCCCCGGTCGCCCCGCGCAACGCTTTCCGCAAGCGCCCCACATGGACGTCCACCGTCCGGCTATCCACATAGATATCGCGCCCCCAAACCCGGTCCAGCAACTGGTCCCGCGACCACACCCGGCCCGGCCGTTCCATGAAAGTGGTCAGGAGGCGAAATTCCGTGGGTCCAAGATGCAGTTCCGCGCCACTTCGGAAAACACGATGCTCCTCCGTGTTGACGGAAATATCATCGAATTCAAGGACTTCCCCCACCGACGCAGGGCGCACCCGGCGCAATTGGGTGCGGATACGGGCCATCAACTCCACGACCGAATAGGGTTTGACCACGTAGTCATCGGCGCCCGTTTCCAACCCCCGAACACGGTCGACCTCCTCTGACCTGGCGGAGATGATGATGACCGGAATGGACCGGGTTTCAGGCCGCGACTTCAATCGGCGACACACTTCGATGCCGGACACCTCAGGCAGCATCCAGTCCAGCAAGATAACATCCGGCGTGTCCTCGCGCGCCAGATCCAACGCCGCATCGCCCGTCGTCGCCTGCTGCACAGCATAGCCTTCTGCTTCGAGGTTGTAGACAAGCACCTCACGCTGAGGCGCCTCGTCTTCGACCACCAAAACCGCAGGTTTCGCGCTCATGGGCTCTTACTCCAGAGTTCCACCTTCCGTCGATGAGGTGATGTCCGCCTTAGTCCGGTTGTCATCGGGCAGCTCCCCATCGACCAGATATACGATCTGTTCGGCGATGCCGGTCACAAGATCGCCCATCCGTTCGATATTCTTTGCCATGAAATGCAAATGCATACAGGCCGTTATGTTACGAGGATCTTCCATCATGTGGGTCAGATACTCTCGGAAGAGTCCATTATACATCTGGTCCACCTCTTCGTCACGGGCACGAACGTCGCGGGCCAGGTCGGCATCGCGCTGAATATACGCGTCCAACACGTCTTTCAGCATCAGTTGCACCATCTTGGACATCCGCTTGATCGACGCCGTGCCGCCATCGACGGGATGCAATTCCATCAGGATCTCGGTCCGCTTCGCCATGTTCTTGGCGTAGTCGCCAATCCGCTCCAGGGACGCGGCGATGCGGAACACCGTCAAAACCGTGCGAAGGTCCGTGGCGATGGGCTGACGCAGCGCGATGACGCGCGCTGCTTCCTCGCTCAACTCCTGCTCCATGGCGTCGATGGCTTTGTCGTTGCGCCGCACTTCCAAGGCCAATTCGCCATCGGCCTTTATGAGGGCAACCGAGGCCTTTCCGATGGCATCTTCGACCTTGCCCCCCATGCGCATGATCATGGCCTGGATCGCCTCTAGATCACGGTCAAACGCCGTGGCGATGTGGCTGCTCTCAATCATTGGAAATCCTTCCTTAACCGATCCGGCCGGAGATATAGCTTTCGGTGCGCGTGTCTTCGGGTTGCGTGAAAATCTTTCCCGTCTCGCCATACTCCACCAGATTGCCAAGGTGGAAGAAGGCGGTCCGTTGGCTGACGCGGGCCGCCTGCTGCATGGAGTGGGTGACGATCACGACGCTGAAATTCTGCCGCAATTCGTCAATCAATTCCTCGACTTGTGCTGTGGCGATGGGGTCCAGCGCGGAACACGGCTCGTCCATCAGCAACACCTCGGGAGAGGTGGCGATGGCGCGGGCAATGCACAAACGCTGCTGCTGGCCGCCCGACAGGCCGGTGCCCGGTTCGTTCAGACGGTCCTTCGCCTCATCCCACAGGGCGGCCTTGCGCAAGGAATCTTCGACGATTGCGTCAAGATCAGCTTTGTCTTTGGCCAGCCCGTGAATTTTGGGCCCGTAGGAGACATTGTCATAGATCGACTTGGGAAACGGGTTCGGCTTCTGAAAGACCATGCCAACCTTCGCGCGAAGCTGCACCGGGTCCACGCGCTTGTCGTAGATGTCTTCCCCGTCGATCAGTATGTCCCCTTCGACGCGGGCGACACTGATGGTGTCGTTCATCCGGTTGATACAGCGCAGAAACGTGGACTTGCCGCAGCCGGATGGGCCGATGAAGGCCGTCACCATCTTGTCGGCAATGTTCACATCCACGTCTTTGATGGCGTGGGTGTCGCCGTAGTAGACCTGCACGCCTTTGGCGGCGATCTTGATGTCCTGGTTGTCCACGGCTCTCTCCGTCAGTCGCATATCGTTCATGGCGCGGCCCCCTTTACCAGCGGCGCTCGAACCGGCGGCGTAGGAAGATCGCCGTCAGGTTCATGATCAAAAGGAAGATTAACAGCACAATGATGGCCCCCGATGCCCGTTCCACAAAGGCGGGATCGGACCGTTGGGTGAAGTTGTAGACCTGAACCGGAAGGGCAGTGGCCGGGTCGAACAGCCCCCCTTCCCACGGCGCGTCCGGGTATTCGCGCACAAAGGCGACCATCCCGATCAACAAAAGCGGTGCGGTTTCCCCCAAAGCCTGGGCGAGCCCGATGATCGTCCCCGTCAGGATACCCGGCATGGCCAGGGGCAGGACGTGGTGGAACACGCTTTGCATTTTGGATGCCCCGACCCCCAAAGCCGCATCGCGGATCGACGGCGGTACCGACTTCAAAGACGCCCGCGTCGCAATAATCACCGTGGGCAGGGTCATAAGTGTCAAGACCAGTCCGCCAACGATGGGTGCTGATTGCGGCAGCCCGGCAAAATTGATGAAGATGGCAAGGCCCAGGATTCCAAACACGATGGACGGCACGGCCGCGAGGTTCGAAATGTTCACCTCGATCAAGTCGGTCCAGCGGTTCTGGGGGGCAAACTCCTCCAGGTAGATGGAGGCTGCAACACCAATGGGCAGGGCCAAGAACAGCACGATCAAGATCATGTAAAAGCTGCCAAGGATCGCCACGCCAAGGCCCGCAGCTTCGGGTCGTGTGTCGGACGCGTCCGGGGCGGTGATGAAGTCCCAGTTGAAGCCCGTCTGGAGCAAATCTGCTTCCTTCAAAGCTTCGGCCAACTGAAGCTGCGCCGGAGAGACGTTATTGTCCAACTCCGCGCTCTCATAAGAAACCCGGTCCTTGAAAAACCCGTCGATCCGCCCGTTGGCCAACACCTCGACGGGGATCGTCTGACCGACCACTTCGGGGTTTGCCAAAACGAAGTTCCGCAACTGCGCCACACTTTCCTTGGAGACGAGGTCGGAAACATCGCCGTCGGAAAGCTCCGTCTCGATCCCGGCATCTGCGATTGTCTGCACAAGGGCATCCCGCAGCAGAGGCGCATAACCAAAGGTCGTGACCTTGCGCATTTCATCCAGGTCGCGAACGCCGGACTTGTCCAGTTTCTCCTCCGGCAATTCCACCATGACTTTGATCGTCGTTTGCTGGAAGGCCGACAAACCGTTGCCCAAGATCGAGAGCAAGAGCAGCACAAGCATCAATATGCCCACGGACACCGCGGCAAGGCCATAGTAACGGAAGCGCGTCTCGGCAGCGTTGCGCTTTTTCGTGCGCCCGTCGGCTGCCATCAAGCTGCCCTGCTTCGGGGCCGCGGCGGGCATCGGGCTGGTGGCGTCGGTCATTCGTACTGCTCCCGATACTTGCGGACGATGTAGAGGGCGAGGACATTCAAGCCCAGCGTTATGACAAAGAGGGTGAGGCCCAGTGCAAAAGCGACCAGCGTTTCCGGCGAAGCGAAATCCGTATCGCCCGTAAGCTGGCTTACGATCTTGACCGTGACGGTCGTCATGGCTTCGAACGGGTTAAGGTCCAATCGCGCCGCAGCGCCCGCGCCAAGGACCACAATCATCGTCTCCCCAATCGCGCGGGAGGCGGCCAAAAGCACGGCGCCGACGATCCCGGGCAAGGCCGCAGGCACGATGACCTGCCGAATGGTTTCGGAATGTGTCGCGCCCAATCCGAGGGACCCGTCCCGCATGGCCTGGGGCACCGCGTTGATAATGTCGTCAGACAGGGAAGATACGAAGGGGATCAACATGATACCCATCACCAGGCCCGCAGTCATCACCGACGAGGCAGAGTTGCCGAGGCCCAAGGGCTGCGCGAACACATCGCGGAGGAGTGGGCCGACAGTAATCAGCGCAAACAGGCCATACACGATGGTTGGGATGCCGGCCAAAACCTCCAGCAAGGGCTTGGCGACACTGCGAAACCGCTTGCCCGCATATTCTGACAAGTAGATCGCCGCAAACAACCCGATGGGCACCGCCACCAGAAGCGCGATGAGGGAGATGTAAAGCGTGCCCCAGAGAAGCGGCAGGATACCAAGCTCCGATCCGCCGCCACGGCCAGAGAAGCTGGGCGCCCATTCGGTGGAAAAGAAGAAGTCGACCCACGAATATTGGGTGAAGAAGTTTCGCGTCTCAAACAGCATCGAGAACACGATCCCCACCGTCGTCAGGATTGCGATCGAGGCCGCGGCCATGAGCAGGATCAGAATGCCGGTTTCCACCAGGTTTCGCGCGCGAAACTCCCCATCACTTCGCTTGATGGCCCAAGCCGCCCCAAGCAGGGCCAACCCGAGGACGGCTGCCACCATGAACCAGTTCAACGTGGCTTTGGCCGACCGATATTGAAGCGCCGCTTCCAACACTTCCTGTGTCAGGGTCGCGCCCAAGGCCACCCCTGCCGATCCGATGGCGCCGCCAACCGTTTCCAAGGGCTGAGACAGCACCGTATCGGGGTCCAAGGTGCCCGACCTGTAAGCCCGGTCCAAACCATCCGCCACGCGGCGCACGTCGGACATCACAAGGCCCATTGTCCCGCCTTCGGGAATCGCACTTTCCGGGAAGTCACCCGCAACCGACGAATTAAGCGCAAGCGGTTGTACCAGAAGCCAAACCACCAGCAACCCAATCGCAGGCGTCAAGGCCATCAAGAAGCCGTTCAGCCCATAGTAAATTGGAAGGGAGTGAAGGGCCCTCGCGTCCCCATCCACGGATGCAATGGCACGTGATCTGGCCATAACAAACGCAGCCGTCCCCAGGACGGCCAGCAGCAGGAGTAACCATGTCAGGGGCATACGCGTGCTCCGCGGTAAATTGGCAGAAAGACCAGGGCGACAGGCGCCGCCCTGGCCAAGCAGTTATTACTGCATTGTCTCTTCGCCGGAGACAGCCGACTGGGTGTCAGCCAATTCCGGGTCGGACACCAGGCCGTACTGTGCCAGTGGGCCATCAGGGCCGGAGATGTCGTCGGACACGAAGAACTCGGCATATTCCTTCAGGCCGGGGATCGCGCCGATATGGGCCTTCTTGATGTAGAAGTAGAGCGGACGCGACACGGGATACTCACCAGTGGAAATGGTGTCGGTGGAGGGTGCAACACCGCCCATCGTGGCCACTTTCAGCTTGTCGGTATTGTTCTCGTAGAAGGCCAGGCCGAACACGCCGATCCCGTTGGGGTTCGCGTCGATGCGGGCCAGCGTTTCCGTGTAGTCGCCGTCGATATCCACGGACTTACCATCGGAGCGGACTTCGAGGCACGCATCTTCCGCGTCATCCTCGGACATACCGCCAGCAATCATGGCTTCCATGGCGCCAGTGGCTTCGCAGCCTGCCGCGATGACCTTCTCTTCGAACACTTCACGGGTGCCGTGCTTGGTGCCGGGGATGAAGGCCAGAATTTCGGCGTCAGGCAAGTCGGCGTTGAAATCCGCCCATGTGGTGTGTGGGTTGTCGACCAGTGCGCCGTCAACCATCACCTTCGGCGCCAGCGCGTTGAACAGGTCGGACGGTGTGAAAGCCGTGAAAGCCGGGCCGGTCTGCTGGGATGCGAAGACGATCCCGTCATAGCCGATGCGGACTTCGATGATGTCGGTCACGCCAGCTTCTGCGCAAGCGGCAATCTCGCGATCACGGATTTTCCGGGACGCATTGGCGATGTCGATGGTGGTTTCGCCAACACCCTCACAGAAGCGCTTCAGGCCAGCGGAGGACCCACCGGACTCGACGACGGGCGTCGGGAACTCAAAGTTTTCACCGAAAGCTTCGGCGACGATCGATGCGTAGGGCAGCACAGTGGAAGAGCCGGCAACCTGAACTTGGTCACGGGCAGCTGCAGCGGTTGCGGAAACGGCAGCGACGGCCAGCACGGACACAGCGGTCTTGGAAAGAGACATGACAACTCCTGTCTATTGGTCTCGTAGGAAAGAACACCCCCCCTGGGCGCCCTCTGACTGCGCAGCTAGGCGTGGGCTGCTGGCCTTTTGTGACGGTTGCGTAACGGTTTTATGACAGCGCCTGTGCCGTCGCGTCAGGCATCCGGTATCGTTGCCGGCAGCGTCACATGGACGGCGGTGCCCCTGCCCTCTTTGCTTTCGATCCGCAGGCGACCACGGTGTCGATTGACGATATGCTTCACAATCGCCAGCCCCAGCCCCGTGCCGCCTTCGCTGCGACTGCGCCCCGTATCCACGCGGTAAAACCGTTCCGTCAGACGCGGCAAATGCTCGGCCGGGATGCCACCACCGTCGTCGCGCACCGTCAGCAACCAAGCCGGGCCCTTCAGGACGGGTTCCCGGCCCAGACGCTCGACCGTCACGTGGACTTGCCCCGGTTGCGCGCCGTATTTCACGGCGTTCTCGATCAGGTTTGTCGCCACCTGGACCAGTTGGTCCGCATCGGCGGGTGCGGGCGCGGCGTCCGGGCCGGTCAACACGATGTCGACCCCATCCTGTTCGGCCAGGGGTCCAAGCGCATCCACCGTCTCACCCAGCAGGGCCATCAGGTCGACCACATTGCGGGGGCGTTGACGGGCAGACCCTTCCAACCGGCTAAGTGCCAGCAGGTCGGAGACGAGGCGGTTCATCCGCGAAGTCTCCTGCGCCATGAGGCCGAGGAAACGGGACTGTGCTTTCGGATCCTGCCTGGCAGGCCCTTGCAGCGTTTCGATAAAGCCCATGACCGCCGTCAGGGGCGTCTTGAGTTCATGGCTGACATTCGCGACGAAATCGCGGCGCATGGACTCCTCCTCCAGCGCGGCGGACACGTCCCGAAAGACCAGCATCACCACAGGACGGGGGCTGACCCCATCCACCAGCGGGGATACCGTCACCTCAAACAGCGTGTCGACGGCGCCGGACGAATGGGTGAACCGCGCCCGTCCCGACCGCTGGTGCAGATAGGCATCTTCGACGGGCGACAGCAGATCCGGCTGACGAAACACGCTGACATAGCTTTGCCCGTCGATCCAACGGCCAAACCACTCGTAGGAGATCTCATTGGCCTTCAACACACGTCCGTTCCGATCCAACAGAAGGGCCGGCTCGCTCAGGGCTTCGATCATCTGATCGACAAAGGGCGCAATGGGGGCGTGGGTGAAATGGCGCATGTCGGTGCCGTCTTGGTTCGGGCGGTTTTGACCGTTGGACACCATAGACTTTACGCTTTCATGACAAATCGGCGCACATGCGCCGCAAGACGGCTATACGCCCAAACGCCGCCTACCTCAAAGTTTGGCGACTGCGTCCAGGGCCGTCGTAAAGTCCTTGGCCAAAAGATCGAATGGCTCGCACCCAACCGACACGCGAAAAAACCCCTCCGTGATGCCAAGCGCGGCGCGGGCCTCGGGCGTCATGGCCCGGTGGGAGGAGGAGGCGGGATGGGACAATGTCGTGCCCACATCCCCCAATGTCGGCGCAAAGGCCAATTGCGGGGCAGACCGGGTGAGCGTGTTGGCCGCCGCCCGCCCCCCTTTCAGGCGAAAGCTGACCATATTGCCGGTTTGATCCTTCAGAAGGGCGGCGATCCGATCGTGATCCGGATGGTCTGCGCGCCCGGGGTAAAGCACGGCATCGACGGCGGGATGATCGGCCACCAAATCCGCCAAAGCCACCGCGTTGGCCTGCGCCCTCTCATACCGCATGTCAAATGTGTAAAGGCCACGTTCGGCCAGCCAACAATCGAACGGGCTGGGTGTCAGGCCCAAGGTGACGTTCGTGTCATAGATCGCTTTGCGCGGCGCTGCATCCCGCGCCAACACATAACCCAAGGTCACGTCGGAATGTCCGGCAAGCAGCTTGGTGACGGAATGGATAACCACGTCTGCACCGGCGTTGTAAGCGCCGTACATTCGTGGGGTCGTGAACGTGTTGTCCACAACCAAAGACAGTCCCCTGTCACGGGCCAATGACGCTATCCCCGCCATATCCGCAACTCGTAACGTAGGGTTCGAAACGACCTCGACCAGGATTAACTTCGTCGCCGGTGTCAGCGCCGCCGTGAAAGCGCTTGCATCCGTGGGGTCCGCAAGTGTCGCCGTGATGCCCCATCGAGGCAAATCCTGGGTCAACATACGCAGCGATCGACCGTAGAGTTGATTGCCCGCGACGATGTGATCGCCGCTCGACAACAAGCCCAGCAAAGTTGCGGTGATGGCGGACATGCCGGACCCGGTGATGATGCCGCCCGTCCCACCTTCAAGGCGGTCAATCATCTGCGCCAAGACATCCGCATTGGGGTGCCCTTCTCGCCCGTAAGTGTACCCGTGGGCACGGCCATCATACTGAGCGTCGAGGCCATCAGGGTCGTCTGACGCGTAGACCACAGAGGGCTGGAGCGGCGTGACAACCGCCCGACTGTCGGACGTGGGAAAGGGTGTCCGACGCACAAGATTGGGTCGATCCGACATAAACATCACCTTATAAACTATTGATTAGGAACGGGTCGTTCCATCACCTGTCACCAGGTATTTGAAGCTGCAAAGCTGCTCGGCGCCGACTGGCCCGCGGGCATGCATCTTGCCCGTGGCGATGCCGATCTCTGCGCCCATCCCGAACTCCCCGCCATCCGCAAATTGGGTCGAGGCGTTGTGCATCAGGATCGCACTGTCGAGGCCGTTAAAGAACGTGGCGACGGTCGCAGGATCTTCGGCCAAGATGCAATCCGTGTGGTCAGACCCGTAACGCCGGATATGCGCCATGGCCCCTTCGACCCCGTCCACGACCTTCGCGGCGATGATCATATCGAGGTATTCTTTGCCCCAATCTTCGTCACTGGCCGGGGTCGTCCCATGCAGCCCTGGACCGGCATGCACCTCGACCCCTTCGGCCATCAGATCGCGCAAGATATCAGCCCCCAAAGTTTCGGCGATTTTGCGGTGGAGCAGCAGACATTCCGCTGCCCCGCAGATGCCGGTCCGGCGGGTCTTGGCGTTAAGGATGACCCGGCGGGCTTTCGTAGCGTCAGCGGTTTCGTCCACATAGATATGCACAACCCCTTCGAGGTGTGCGAAAACCGGTACGCGCGCCTCTCTCTGCACCAATCCGACCAGCCCTTTGCCCCCACGGGGCACGATCACGTCGATGTGGTCTGCGGCGGTCAACATGGCCGATACGGCGGCGCGGTCCCGGGTCGGCACCAGTTGGATCGCCGCCTCGGGCAGGCTAGCTTCGCGCAGGCCGGTGGTCATGGCGGCATGGATCGCACGGGAGGAATGGAAACTCTCTGACCCGCCGCGCAAGATCACCGCATTGCCCGCCTTCAGGCACAGGGCGCCTGCATCGGCCGTGACGTTCGGCCGACTTTCATAGATCACGCCGACCACGCCAAGGGGCGTGCGTACACGTTTGATGTGCAACCCGTTGGGGCGGTCCCATTCAGACAGCACCGCGCCGACGGGATCCGCTTGGGCGGCGATGGCCTGCAGACTGTCTACGATGCCTTGAATGCGGTCGTCGTCCAAGCGCAGGCGATCCAGCATTGCATCGTTCAACCCCTTGTCCCGGCCAAAGACCATATCCTTTTCGTTGGCGGCCAACACATCGCGTCGCTGGTCCCATAATGCGCGGGCCGCCCCAAGCAATGCGGCCTCCTTCTGCGCCGCACTGGCCGTTGCCAACACCGCGGACGCGTCGCGGGCGGCCTGCCCCATCTGCATCATCAGGGCGGGGATGTCGTCGTCGGTCATGTCTTTCATCGGTCGCCCCCTCAGATGGCCATGTCGTCGCGATGGATCAGCGCAGCCCGACCCGGATAGCCCAAGGCCGCGGCGATGTCACCGCTTTGGCGGCCCTTGATCGCGCGCGCCTCATTGGCGGTGTAGCGGATCAGGCCGGTCCCCATGGCATGGCCATCGGGGCCTTCGATGCACACCGGCTCCCCCCGCCCGAAGGTGCCGCCCACAAAGGTGACGCCCGCAGGCAAAAGCGACTTCCCCGCAGACAGGGCCCGCGCAGCCCCTGCGTCAATGGCCACTGTCCCGCGGGGCTTCATGGACGCGATCCAGCGTTTGCGGGCCGCGCGGGGGTCTGTCTTCGGCACAAACCAAGTGGCGCGCGCGCCGTGCGTCAACGCGGTGATGGGTCGGTCCACCGCACCTTGTGTGATCGCCAGGGCGCAGCCTGCCTCCGTCGCGGTGCGCGCGGCCATCAGCTTGGTCACCATGCCGCCTTTGCTCAGGCCCGACACCCCTTCGCCGGCCATGGCCGCGATATCTGGCGTGATGTCTTGCACAACCGGGATGTGGGTCGCGTCCGGGTTGCTTTGGGGCGGCGCCGTATACAGGCCATCCACATCCGACAGCAGAATGCAGACATCCGCCCCCGCCATGGCGGCGACTTGGGCAGCAAGGCGATCATTGTCCCCGAACCGGATTTCATCGGTGGCAACGGTATCGTTTTCGTTCACGATCGGGATGGCGCCAAGACCCAGGAGCGTTTCAAACGTCGCGCGCATGTTCAAGTAGCGCCGCCGATCCTCGCTATCGTCCAGCGTTAACAGAACTTGAGCCGCCGTCAGCCCATGGGGCTTGAGCGCATCGCCATACGCGCCAGCGAGCCGAATTTGCCCAACGGACGCCGCCGCCTGGGATTGTTCTAAGGAAAGGGTGTCGGACACCCCCAAAACCCGGCGGCCCAAAGCAATTGAGCCCGAGGAGACCAGGATGACGTCGCAGCCCTGCCCCCGCAGCATCGCCACATCGGCAGCAAGGCCCGTCAGCCAGCCGTCGCGCAACGCGCCGGAGGATTGACTGACCAATAGGGCCGAACCGATCTTGAGGACGACCCGCTTGGCTTGGCTTAGATCGGGGACCATGTGTCTTTGACCTCATCAGCTTGGTCCACGGCCTCGGCTCGGATCATGGCGCGTAGGGCCCGCAGAACTTCGGTCACACCTGCGCCGGACACGCCGGACATAGCCATCACCGGCCCGCCAGAGGCGTCGACCAACGCGGCTTGGCGGTCCGCCAAATCCTCTGCCTCGATGGCATCGACCTTGTTCAGGACGGTCAGGCGCGGCTTGTCGGCCAAGCCGCCGCCATACATCTCAAGCTCCCCGATGATGGTCTGGTAGTCCCCGACCACGTCGCCGCTGGTGCCATCGACCAGGTGCAACAGGGCTGCGCATCGCTCCACATGGCCTAGGAACCGGTCCCCGATACCGCGGCCCTCATGGGCGCCTTCGATCAGACCGGGAATGTCAGCCACGACAAATTCTGCACCATCCACACCCACAACGCCCAGGTTTGGGACCAGTGTCGTGAACGGATAATCCGCGATTTTGGGCCGCGCGTTGGACGTCGCCGCAAGAAACGTGGATTTGCCGGCGTTGGGCAAGCCCAGCAGCCCCACATCCGCGATGAGTTTCAAACGCAACCAAATCGTCCGCTCAATCCCGATTTGACCTGGGTTGGCGCGGCGCGGCGCCTGGTTGGTGGAGGACTTGAAATGCAAGTTGCCGAAGCCGCCATTTCCGCCCTTGGCCAGGGTAACACGCTGACCCAACGCCGTCATATCCGCGATCACCGTCTCCTGATCCTCGTCCAGGACTTCGGTGCCGACGGGCACGCGCAGGATGATATCCTCGCCGTCCTTGCCGGTCCGTTGGCGCCCCATGCCCCCTTGTCCGTTCCGAGCAAAGAAATGCTGTTGGTAGCGAAAATCGATCAGGGTATTCAGACCATCCACCGCTTCGACAATGACATCCCCGCCGCGACCGCCATCGCCGCCGTCGGGGCCGCCATATTCGATGTATTTCTCACGGCGGAACGACACCGCGCCCGCGCCGCCCCCGCCAGAGCGGATGTAGACCTTCGCCAGGTCGAGAAATTTCATGGGTGTGCCCCCTTGGTTCAGGCGGTCCGATACTCTCGTTTCGCCACGGCCTCAAGCGGACTTGCCGCAACCGACCGCGCTAGACCAATTGGCGGATATACGTCCATTGGGCAACGATGGCGCCGCGGGCCACGCAAAACGCCTCCGCGTCTCCGATATAATCAAAGCCGGTATTGGTCAGCACACGGGCAGAGGCCGGGTTGTCTTGGAAGACCTTGCCAAAGACCTGGGTGTTGCCCAGGGGGTTCGCCTCCGTCAGGGCGCGCAAGGCTTCCGTGGCAAGGCCCGTGTTCCACGCGACTGGCGCCACCCAATAGCCGATCTCTGCCTGCCCGCGATCCATGGGTTCCAGGCTGATCAGGCCCACCACTTCCCCAAGGCCCGACTGCGTCGCGTCCATGGCCCAGACGACCTCTCGGTCATCGCCGCTAAGACAACGGGTCACGAATGTGTCCGTCGCGCCCGGGGGCAAAGGATGGGGGATCGCGGTCGTCATCTCGGCCACGCGTTTGTCCCCGGCATAGTGGTCGATCAACCCCATATCGGCCCGCCGGACGGGGCGCAGGGTCAGGCGATCCGTAGAGATCACCGGCTGGTCGGTGGTGCCAATGGTATCGAGACGCACGGGTGCGTTTTGGGGTGTCATGGTGTCCCTCCTCCGAACAACACGAACAGAACGCTGGCCACCGTAAGGGCAGCCAGGGTCCACATCAGATAACGTTCCGCGGCGGTGCCGCGAAGGTGATCGGCCACAAGGGCCCCGCCCCACGTCCAAAGCGGATGCAGGGCAACTTGAGTAACAAACAATATGGCCGCGATTGTGGCGGTCGCCAGCAACGCGGGCGTGCCGGGCGCCGTGAAAGCCGTGAAGCCGGTGGTGATCATGGCCCAAGCTTTCGGGTTCAGGGGGTGCACAATCAAACCGGCCAAAAAGCCAGGCGCCTCTGCCGCCCCGCCCGTCCCCAGACGCAGGTTCGCCACTTTCCAGGCAAGCCACATGATGTAGGCCGCGCTGATCCACTTGAGCGCCTCAAACAGGCCGGGGGCCTGCTGCGCCAATTCCATCAAGCCGAACCCGATGGGCCAGATGATCAGTTGCTTGCCAAGGGCCACCCCGGCCACGAAAGGCAAGGCCGCGCGCAAACCGAACCGCGCGCCTGTGGCCATAAGCGCCATGTTGGCGGGCCCCGGGGTCCCCACCTGGCTGAGCGCGAAGGCGGCGAATGGGAAAACTGCGACGCTCATGAACGCGCCCCATCAGCAGAAAGGACCGGCATCTCAGGCGCGGTCAGCCAATCCCCGCAGACCGCGCTGACGGATGGGGGGCGCGCAAAGACCCGCGATTTGCACGTCCCAAGGTTGCAAAAGGGACCCTGCGCAGAAACTGCGCTGGCGGGGTTTCGGCGGGTCATTTGGACACCTCACACTCGGTTGCCAAGAGCCCCATCAGAATGTCATCGCGCCAGCCGTCCCAGCACCGCGCGGATTGGCGCTCCCGCCCCTCTTCCACGAAGCCCAGCCGTTTGTAGCACCGCAACGCGGGCACGTTATCCGCCAAGACACGGAGGGACAGACGCTGTAACCCCATCTCTCCAAACGCGTGGGAAATGACCAGACGCAAGGCGTCTGACCCATAGCCGCGCCCAAGTTTCGCGGGATCCAGCAGACCAATGGCAAGCTGCGCGCGCCGATCCCACGCCATGTGAGAATGCAGGCGCACTGTGCCGATCATCTGACCCTGCACCTCGATCATCCAAGCACCGGCTTTGATCTGTTCCAGCAGCCAATCGGCGGCACCCGCCCCATCCAGGGGAGCGAGATCCGCCGCCCGAAGCCCATAGGCCGAAAGGATCTCGTCGCTGCGCCCCAACTGCAACCGCGCCTCCGCGTCGCCCGGATGCGGGGCCCGCAACAGCACCCGTTCCCCGACAAGTCGGGGCACCTGAGGGCCAATGGCTGTGGGCTGGGTCATGAAATCGCCAGAGAAAATGAAAGAGGGACCGGCTTGCGCCGATCCCCCTAAAGAAAAAACCTGAAGGTTCGGCTTACTCAGCAGCCTCCGCCACCGGAAGGACGCTGATATAGGTGCGGCCTTTGAACCCTTTTCGGAAGGTCACGGCGCCCTCTTCGGTTGCGAAGATGGTATGGTCTTTGCCCATGCCAACACCTTCGCCCGGCCACCATTTGGTGCCACGCTGGCGCACGATAATGTTGCCCGGAATGGCCTGTTGGCCCCCGAACAGTTTGACGCCAAGGCGACGGCCCGCGGAATCGCGACCGTTACGGGAGGAACCACCGGCTTTTTTATGTGCCATGAGTTATTACTCCTGCTCTGCGGCGAACCCGGTCGCCTGTTCGATCCAATTGTCACGCTCGATCCGGCCTTTGAACGACAACTTGTCATCCATATAGGCAATCTCATCTGCGCCCCAAGCGGCGATCTGGTCAAAATGGAAGACGCCATTGTCGTGCAGCAAGCCTTCCAGCTTGGGTCCAACGCCAGAAATCTTTTTCAGATCATCCGCCTTGCCATCACGGGCCTCCGTCAGAAGGTTCGCGGGCTTGGTGCCCACGGGCCCGTCGGCGGCGGGCGCCTCAGACGGCTTTTCAGCCTTTTTTGATACGGCTTTCGCAGGCGTGGCAACGGCGGCAACTGCTGCGGCGGAAACCGAACCGGCACCGACGGCGGCTTTGACGCCGGACGCGTCGGCGCCGCTTGCCAGAATGTCCGTCACGCGCAGCAGGGTCAGGTGCTGACGGTGCCCTTTGGTCCGCTTGGACGAATGCTTCCGGCGGCGCTTCACAAAGTGGATCAGCTTTTCGCCTTTGATCTGGTCGATCACATCGGCCTGCACCGCGGCGCCATCAACCGTCGGCGCACCGACAGTGACAGTTTCGCCGCCCAGCATCAGCACCTCGTTGAACTGAACTTTCTCACCGGCCTCGGCGGCCAGCTTTTCGACACGCAGCACGTCGCCTGTGGCGACCCGGTACTGCTTGCCCCCGGTCTTTAGAACGGCAAACATCCGCTCTCTCCTGTTTCTGTCGCGCCCTGTGGTGCCCGTCTGGGACTTCGATGGCCAATGGCCAACCTCGGACAGCGTGCCCCGTCGGGGGCATAGCAAATAGACAAAGCCCAAGCATCCCTGCTTGGCTCGGCGCCGCTATGTCACCGGTGCGTGGGCCTGTCAAGCAGCGGGTTAAATGTCCTCCGCCACCATGAAGCGCGCGGCAGCAAGGCCAAGATCGTAGGACGTCGCTTCGAATACCCGACCGAACCCGGCGAACATGGCGGCGTTGTACCGGCGGCCCGCACGGGTTTGCACGAAGTCCACGTAGGCGTGCAACTCCCCGTCGCTAAGGGGGGCGTAGGCCATTGTGAGGTATGCCCGAAGCCATTCCTCTGTGGCTTTGCGAATGTCTGCTTCCTGGTTCAGCACCATGGCCAGCATTTCCTGCTCTGCCAGACGGCGGGCCATGGCGCCACCTTCGGCCAAGCCACGATAGAAGGCGTAGTTTGCGTTCAGGCCGCCCGACACATTGGCAGAGACCAGGTCAAGGGCGTCGATAATGTCTTCGATCAATGTCATCCGCGGGTTGTCGGCCCGAACCAACATCGCCGCGGCCCCCATGGCCTCCGCCTCGACCGTTTTGTCCAGCATTTTGCGGCGGGCGCTCACTTCGCTGTTGACGACACGTTGCCCCAATTCGCTCCCGAAGAAGGCGTTGGCCGCAGTCACGTCCTCCGGCCCCATCAGCTCCGTGACGGCGCCGTGGATAATCGGCACAATGCGGTCAGGCGCCTGGATCCGGCTGACCGCACTGGCCCAGGCGGACCCGCCTTTGCCAGGGAAGAGCGCGCCTTCCAGGGACAACCCGTGGCGTGCCCCCTCTGTTGCGACCACATGAACCAGTGGCTCCAAATGGGTGAGCGCCAGAAGCTGTTGAACCGTGCCCGGTCGCTCCACCCGGTCGGTTGACGTCCCTTCCGCCCCAACCGGAGCAGACCCAAGGGCGAGCGCCACACACAGCGCCGCCGAAAAACGTGTCCCAATACCCATATCGTCGGTCTCCTGCCTTCTTTTTGTGGCGACACCTCAGCATGTGGATATCGATCTGCCTAGTGGGATGTTGCGTCAAACTTTACGGACGATGCATTCCTGCCCGTTCCTCTTGCGGCTGCGACGGGCTTTGCCTAAAGACGCGCCAAGACCCCGCGCGGAGAGGTGCCGGAGTGGTCGAACGGGCCGGTTTCGAAAACCGGTGTGGGTGTAAGCCTACCCAGGGTTCGAATCCCTGTCTCTCCGCCAACCTGCCCACGATGTCTTGTATCAAAGAGCTTTTCTTGGGGCGCGGGCTGCTGGATTGGCGGTCGTTGTAGTAGTTTCCGCCCCAACTTGACTTAAGTCTGGCGAAAAGCTTGACGAGAGAGAAAACCCTCGTGACCCGCCAGGCCAGTTTTGCAGCGATGTGCCAAAAAAGGGTGTGTCTGGCTGGGGTGGTAGGATTCGAACCTACGACCTGCGGTACCAAAAACCGTTGCGCTACCACTGCGCCACACCCCAACCGTGCTGCGTCAGATAGGGCAGGTGCAAAAAGGCCGCAAGGAAAAAATCGTCCCCTACGGCCTTGCTGAATTCACGTCCGTGCGGCCCGGATCAGACGCAGGATATCTTGCGCCGCTTCGGGAATATTCGTGCCCGGCCCGAAGATCGCGGCCACGCCTGCGCCCTTGAGGAAATCGTAGTCCTGCTGTGGGATCACACCACCGCAGATCACGATGATATCGCCCGCATCATTGGCCTTGAGCGCCTCGATCAATTTCGGGGCAAGGGTCTTGTGGCCCGCTGCCTGGCTGCTGATGCCGATGACGTGCACGTCGTTGTCTATGGCGTCCTGCGCGGCCTCTTCGGGGGTTTGGAACAGGGGGCCCACATCGACATCAAAGCCAATGTCAGCGAACGCGGTGGCGATCACTTTCGCCCCGCGATCGTGACCGTCTTGGCCCATCTTGACCACCAACATACGGGGGCGGCGGCCTTCATCCGTGGCGAAGGCCTCCACATCCCGTTGGATCGCGGCAAAGCCTTCGTCGCCCTCATAGGCGGCGCCATAGACGCCCGCCAATGTCTTCACCTCGGCGCGGTGGCGCCCGAACACTTTTTCCATTGCCATGCTGATTTCCCCCACAGAGGCGCGGTGCCGCGCGGCCTCGACCGCCGCTTCCAACAGGTTGCCGCCCGCCTCGGCCCGGCGCGACAGCTCTTCTAGCGCCTGCGTGCAGGCTGTGCCATCGCGACTGCCTCGAATGCGGTCGAGGCGCGCCACCTGGGCATCACGCACGGCGTCATTGTCGATATCCAGGATGTCGATCTCATCTTCGGTGTCGCGCCGGTACTTGTTGACGCCCACGACCACCTCATCGCCCCGGTCGATCATCGCCTGGCGCGTGGCGGCCGATTCCTCGATCCGCAGCTTGGGCATGCCGGAGGCCACGGCCTTGGTCATGCCGCCCATCTCCTCCACCTCTTGGATCAGGGTCCAAGCCGCCTCGGCCAAGTCATGGGTCAGCTTTTCGACGTAGTAGGAGCCCGCCAGCGGATCGACCACATTTGTTACGCCCGTCTCCTCCTGCAGGATCAGTTGCGTGTTGCGCGCGATCCGGGCGGAGTTTTCAGTGGGCAGTGCAATCGCTTCATCGAAGGAATTCGTGTGGAGCGACTGCGTCCCGCCCAGCACCGCGGCCATGGCCTCATAGGCGGTGCGGACCACGTTATTATAGGGGTCTTGTTCCTGCAAGCTGACACCGGAGGTCTGACAATGGGTGCGCAGCATCAGGGATTTGGGGTTCTTCGGTTCAAATTCTGACATGATGCGGTGCCAAAGCAGGCGGGCGGCGCGCAGCTTGGCCGCCTCCATGAAGAAATTCATGCCGATGGCGAAGAAGAAAGACAGGCGCCCGGCGAAGGCGTCCACATCCATGCCGCGGTCGATGGCGGCGCGCACGTATTCGCGCCCATCGGCCAGGGTGAAGGCCAGCTCTTGAACCAAGTTCGCGCCAGCCTCCTGCATGTGATAGCCAGAGATACTGATGGAGTTGAACTTCGGCATCTCTTTCGACGTATATTCAATGATATCCGCGATGATCCTCATGCTTGGCTCGGGTGGATAGATATAGGTGTTGCGGACCATGAACTCCTTCAGGATATCGTTCTGAATGGTTCCCGACAGGGCCGCGCGGTCGACGCCCTGTTCCTCCCCCGCGACGATGAAATTGGCCAGGATCGGGATGACAGCGCCGTTCATCGTCATGGAGACAGAGATCTTTTCCAGTGGGATACCGTCGAACAGGATCTTCATATCCTCGACCGAGTCGATGGCCACGCCCGCCTTGCCCACATCGCCCACGACGCGGGGGTGGTCACTGTCATAGCCCCGGTGGGTCGCCAGATCGAAGGCAACCGACACGCCCTGCTGACCAGCCGCCAACGCCTTGCGGTAGAAGGCGTTCGACTCCTCGGCCGTCGAAAACCCCGCATATTGCCGGATCGTCCAGGGCCGCCCGGCATACATCGTGGCTTTGACGCCCCGTGTGAACGGGGCCGCACCTGGGATGGATCCCAGGTGATCCACCCCGGCCAGATCCGCCTCGGTATAGATCGGCTGGACCGGGATCCCCTCCAACGTGTTCCATGTCAGGGCGTCCAACGGACGGCCCCGCATTTCCTTCTCAGCCAGTGCGGCCCAACGGGCCATCGGATCGTCCTCTTGCGACATAGGGTACTCCTTTCCTGTCCCGTGCCGGGGCGTCTGTCGGCCGCCTGGTCACGAATGTTGCCAGCCCGTCCGCGCCATCGCGCAACCAGGCCAAATCGTCCGCATAGGCGTCCCGCAGGACCGCCCGTTCATCGGGGGCGAAGGGGGCATAGCTGTCCCCGACCCCGGGCAATGACGTCACAAGCCCGTCATCCCGCAACCGTTGGCGCAGGGCGCCCAAGCTCAGCCGGGCGTTCAACACCGGTACGTCAGAGGCCGTGTCGTCTGCACCCGTCAGCGTGGCATAGGCGGCATCAGGGCGTATGCCCGTTTCTTCATGGGTCCACACGCACAGGTCCGCCCGCGGGAACGCAGCGGCGACGTCTGTGATCACATGGCGCCAACTGCGTTTGGCCTGCAAAATCACGTCAAGGGTGGCGCGGTCCGGCGGCGCAAACCCACGGGTCATCAGGAAGGCAAACGCGCTGGTCCACCATTCATCGGGGGACCGGATGGCCAGGCAGACACGGTCCACGCCGGGCACGGCCACGCGCAGACGGGACAGACGTGCCTGTGCTGTGGGGTAAAGCCGCCCCAGCAATACGTTCTCCCGCAATCCGCCCAGGGCATTCTCTTCGGACAGGATCAAACGGATCAGGCCCTTGCGGCGCATCTCGTCGCGGCGCAGGGCAATGCGCCCCGCCGCCCGGTGGGCCATCACGTCCCGCAGCGCATCCAATCGGCCCGGGTCACCCAAAACGCCCGCCATCAGACCAGACCGCGTGTCACGCGGGGTCCAGACCGCCAGTCCCGACGCCCGGAGCGCGGGCGCGCCACGTTCCAACAGGCGCTGCAAGCTCGAGGACGCGGTCCGATGGGCCCCCAGGTGGAGGGTGATAGGCGGGGAAGAGGTTAACGGCATTGGACGCTCCGAAGATGGGCATATCCCGAAACGCCTAGCCGCCAAGGTCTTGGCACGCGGTTAAAGGACCCATTCACGTCAAATTTTGCGGAAACGGCCGCCAAGACCTTCGACCTGCCTGACGGGCCGCCTATATTCCCACAAGAACAATCAGAATGGTCCTCCATGCGCTCTACTCGCACGTTTCTATCTGCCCTCGCCCTCGCGTTGGCGCCCCTGCCCTCTTGGTCCGCGGATGGCCTTGACTTGCCTGCCGCGTGGGAGGCCGATCCAGCCAAGATTTTCGAGGCGACCGATATCTCGCTCGACGACCTGCAATGGGTCGCCCGCCCGCTGATCGTGTTTGCAAATTCCCCGCGGGATCCGGCGTTTATCGAACAAATAGCCGATCTAGAGCGGGACATTGACCGCCTGGTGGAACGCGACGTGATCGTCATCGTGGACACCGACCGGGACAGCGCCAGCGACCTTCGCGCCAAACTTCGACCCCGTGGGTTCATGTTGGTGCTGATCGGCAAGGACGGACAGGTGAAGCTGCGCAAACCTCTGCCGTTGACGGTGCGCGAAGTCAGCCGATCCATCGACAAAATGCCTATCCGGCAACGGGAAATCCGCGACGGGTCGTAAACCCAGGCCATATTGCGAAAATCCCCGCACCACCCTATATATCGGGGGAAGGAGATCGACATGGCAGAACTTGACATGCTCTCAAAGACGGTGCCCGACGACATCCCATATGTCCCCCGCCCGCCGATCACAGGGCGGACCGGGCCCCGTCCCGGCTATTAACGTCCAGCCGCGCGGCTTCGGCCTCGGCGGCGTCCTTTCCGTCTGCGGCGTAGACTTCGATCAACCACACCGCTTTACGTCCTAAGCGAAGGGCTGCGGCTTTCATGTCGATGTAATCACGGTACATGGCGACCCGACGGTCCGGTGCCATGGTCTTGAAGGCGTTCCCCCGCATATCATCCACATGGGCGCCCAACGACCCCAGTTGCGAATAATAGGCCACGATCGGGTCAATCGTGACTCGAGGCAGAACATGAATTTCTTCCTCTAACGCACTGAAAATACGGTCATGCCGCTCTCTCGGGATCAACGGCACGAAATCAGGGTCGCCATCCATCCGCGCGATCATCTCTGCCCCTTCGGCCCGCAGGGACCCTTCGTCGAGAAGGTTGGACAGGTTCGCGTCAATCTCCGCAAAGATCGCGCGATGGGCATCCCGCAACCGCTCCGCCCGCAGTTGTGCTGCGACGCGGCGGTTCTGCCAGCCGTTGACAATCCAGCCCATGGCCAGGAACACGCCCGCCACAAAGGCCTGCCAAAGGCGCGGATCCAAGTTCCGCAACCAGTCAAACACCGCCCGCGCCGTCACGCCCTGCAACCAACCGGCCGCAGCGGACAGAAACAGGAAGACGACAACAATCGTCCCCCCAGCCGCGATGGACGCGCGGTCAGACATGGGCCTATTCGAACTCCAGGATCACGTCATCCACAGCCAGGCTGTCGCCCGCTTCGGCGTTGATCTTGGACACCTTGCCCTTCTTCTCTGCGCGCAAGATGTTTTCCATCTTCATGGCCTCGACCACCGCCAGGGCCTGCCCCTCCTGTACGTCGTCGCCTTCGGCCACGTCGATGCGCACCACCAGGCCCGGCATGGGGCAAAGCAGCATCTTAGACGTATCTGGCGCCACTTTCTCTGGCATCAGCGCGGCCAACTCTGCCTGACGTGGGCTGCGCACATGGACGTCGAAATCGGCCCCCCGCGTGCGAATGCGGAAGCCTTGGCTGATCTTGCCGACCTTCAGGACCAAGGGCGTGTCGTTCACCGTCATGCGGGCCAGGTGATCCCCCGGCGTCCAGGTTCCTTCCACCCGCAGGCTTTCCCCGTCAATCATCACCGTGGAGCCGGTGCGATCGGCGTCAATGGTCGCCGCGAACTGTGTCCCACCCACGGAGACGACCCAATCCGCCCCGACTTTGCGTTCGTGGTTGTCCATGCGTCCCGACACCCGCGTGCGCCGAATTTCCGCCACCCTGTGCATCGCGGCCGTCGCCGCCGCGATCCGCCGAAGGTCAACCTCCGGCAGCGCGACACCTTCGAACCCGTCGGGGTATTCTTCGGCGATAAAGGCCGTGGTCATGTCACCCGACACGAATTTCGGATGGTCCATGACGGCGCTTAGGAAGGGCAAGTTATGGCCGATCCCCTCCACCTCGAACCCGTCCAGCGCCACCCGCATCTCCTCGATGGCGGTCCCACGATCCGGCCCCCAAGTGCACAGCTTGGCGATCATGGGATCGTAATACATGCTGATCTCGCCGCCCTCATAGACGCCCGTATCGTTCCGCACGACCGGCGCATCTGGGGTCACGCCCGGCAGATATCCCTCCGTCTCCGCAGGGGGACGATACCGCGTCAGCCGCCCGATGGACGGCAAGAAATTCCGATATGGATCCTCCGCATAAAGCCGACTTTCCATGGCCCACCCATGCAGCTTGATATCGTCCTGCGTCAGGCTCAGCGTCTCACCGGCGGCCACGCGGATCATATGCTCCACCAGATCGACGCCCGTGATCAGCTCGGTCACCGGATGTTCCACCTGCAACCGGGTGTTCATCTCCAGGAAGTAGAAGTTGCGGTCCCCATCCACGATGAATTCCACCGTGCCCGCGCTGGCATAGCCCACGGCTTTGGCCAGGGCCAAGGACTGTTCCCCCATGGCTTTGCGGGTTTCCGGATCCAGGAAGGGCGACGGCGCCTCCTCCACCACCTTCTGGTTGCGCCGCTGGATGGAGCATTCGCGCTCGTTCAGATACACCCCGTTGCCATGACTGTCGCACAGCAGCTGGATTTCGATATGCCGGGGCTGGGTCACAAACTTCTCGATGAACATGCGGTCATCGCCAAAGCTGCTGGCCGCTTCGTTCTTGGACGCCTGAAACCCCTCGCGCACATCCTCGGCGTTCCACGCGATACGCATGCCCTTGCCGCCGCCCCCGGCCGACGCCTTCATCATCACCGGAAAGCCAATCTGCTCGGAAATCTTCAGCGCTTCATCCGCATCCTCGATCAGACCCATATGGCCCGGCACCGTGCTGACCCCCGCATCCTGGGCGATCTTCTTGGAGGTGATCTTGTCGCCCATGGCCTCGATGGCCCCTTTGGGCGGCCCGATGAACGCCACACCCGCGGCCTCTAGCGCCTCGGCGAATTTCGGGTTCTCCGACAGGAAGCCATAGCCCGGATGCACCGCCTGCGCGCCAGTCTGCCGGATGGCATCCATGATTTTGTCGATCACGATATAGGACTGGTTCGCCTGGGGCGGGCCGATATGCACCGCCTCGTCCGCCATCTTCACATGCAGCGCATTGCGGTCCGCGTCGGAATACACGGCCACCGTCTTGATGCCCATTCGCTGCGCCGTCTTGATGACCCGGCAGGCGATCTCCCCCCGGTTGGCGATCAGGATCTTATCGAACATGTCTGTCCCCCTCTTGTCCGGTCTTGGGCCGGATCCGCATGAAAAAAGGCCGCCCCCCATATCTGGAGGGCGACCCATCGGTCTGTGAGGCGCCCGCAGGCGCGAATGCTGTGTTAGCGGCTGCGCGAGCAGACACCCGCGTCGTCGCAGAAGACGCCGGCCAAGCCGCCGATGACGGCGCCAGTGCCGCCGTCGCCGCCGGTCCCTTTGGCAATAACGGCGCCTGCCGCCGCGCCCGCAAGCCCGCGCTCGACGTCGCTGTCGACGAAGCCTGTGTTGCAGGCGGACAGAAGGGTGATGAGGCCGAGGGCCGGAAGGGTTGCTTTGCGCATGTGATTTCTCCGTCTGTGTAACGGGCGGGTAACGCCCATGATGGGCCTCCCGTTCCATGGGCAGGCCCTGTTATCCAATGTCCAAGCCGATTTTTGGCTGTGTTAGCGGATATCGTCCGATAATGCGCCGCCCGCGGCGCCCACCAGGATCCAGGGCGCGACGGACGCGCCCAGTGCCACGGCCCCCACGCCGCCAGCGGCGGCGCCGATGCCCGCCCGCTCCACGTCGGACCCGTGACACGCCGAAAGCACGAGCGCCGTCCCAAGGACCGCCCCGCGCATATAGTGTTTACCCATGGACCTGCTCCTGCCCCATTTCCCGAAAGTATGCCTGTCTTCAGCGGACGTACCACAACCCGGACCTGCGACCGGCCGGATTTTTGTTGTAAGGCCGGGAAAAAGGTTCCGGACAGCTGAGGGTCGGGTTGGACACTCGGCTGCCCGGAAGGGGAAGGGGTACGGTTCCACTCATGCCCATCTTCGCCAATCATCGTGATCTGCGCATCCAGGCACGACCCGACCGTGACAAAGGAATTGTTTCGCGCACAGCACCAAATCGTAGACCTGCGCCTGTCGGCAGTCCTTCGCCCAAACATCCCCGGGACCATGCGCAAAATCATGCCGATCCCATTTCGTCGTCATTGTCCCAAGGCGCCGGTGCCTGAAACACGTCCGGGAAACTTGCGCGCGCCACGGCCACGTCCAATTGCAGCAGGGCGTCATAGCTTTCGGGGTCAAACGGCTCCTCTGCGGCAATCACCTCGCGTCCGAACAGCCAGGACAGGCGCCCGGCATCCAGATTGCCTCGCTCAAAGGGCGCATCGCCGAAATGCTCCCACAGGGCCTGCAGGAACCCCGCATCCGCATGGCGGTCGGCGGCCTTGCGGTCGCGGTAGCGTTCGCGCCGGGTGATCGGGGTCACACCGCGCGGGTTGGCCCGCCGTATGGTAAATTGGTAATCAGTTCCCGGAAGGCGCCCGGGAAAGCCGCGATGCTTCAACATGGGGCCACGCCCCCGCTTGCATCACGCAGGAGGTTCGGGGCGGGGGTACCTGTCCCCCGCCCCGGACATTCACTTGAATTTGCCGGTCGGCTGCTCGACCACAACGGGTGCAGGCTCGACGATGACGATTTCTTCCGGCGCCGGATCGGGCAGGAAGCAGCCACCGAGCGCCGACAGAGCGGCCACGGCAAATACGGATTTGATGACTTTCGACATCTAAGTCTCCTGACGTAATCGGGCGGCGCAGGAGGTTCAGCCCCTACGCCGCCCGTGATTGAAGCCGCCGGTTGGCGACCTGTCAGGACCATATCTGATGGAAAACCACCGCGATATAGGTGCCCCAAAATTGCCCCAGTTGGTCCGGCCCCTTGTGTCAGAGCCGCATCAAATGAACGATTTAGGGCGCATTGTTGCGCGTGTCGGGCAGCCCAAGCGGGCTGCCCTGCACAAAAATCAGAACTTGCCGGAGACCGGCTCAGGCTGGACAGGTGTGAAGATGACTTCTTCCTGGGCTTGCTGGCCGCAAGCAGCCAAAGTTGCAGCGATTGCCAGAACGGCAGCGGTCTTGATGAAAGTGCGCATTTATTTCTCCTAATGGCAGGCGGGATAAGCGCACGGCAGTCGTTCGCATCTCCCCACGGCGCAACCTGCGACAGACGCCCCCTCGGCTGCAAGCCGTCTATGGGAAAAACCTGCCGCATCAGAACTCTTCCGCCACACACATTCCGTTTTTCAGGGCATAAACCCCAAAAAACTGAGTTGCTTCGGGGTCCGTGGCCCCCCGCGGGACAGGCCGATCCATCAAAGTGATAACCACCGAATCAGACCGCGCCGATGGTAGGGACGCCACCGGCAGCCCGTGACTAGCGCAGAGCCAATCCATATCGGTTTGGGCCGCATCATAGTCGACGCTCCCGCCGTCCCGGGCCACTTCGGGGGCAATGAACCGCAGAATGGCTTGGGTGCCCTGCCCCTCCACGCGCTCCCACAGAACTTGCCACAGAACAATGGGCTGGCCCGAGGGCGGGCCCTCGGCCATGGCAGGTCCGGCCCAGAGGGTCAGTGCGACCGCAAGGCTTCGATAAGCTGATCTTTTGTCAGGCCCGACCGCCCGTCGATCCCGATCTCCTGCGCGCGTTCGTACAGGGCGTCCCGGGTCCAGTCTTCGTAGGGCGGCTGCGATCCGCCCTTGGCCGACGGGTCCATGTCGTCCGCGGCTTGGGCATTGGCAATGCGCGCCGCTTTCTCTTTCGACGCGCCGTCCTTGCGCAGCGCCTGATAGGTGGCGTCGTCTTTGATACTGGGTCCATGATCTCTGGCCATTGGTGCCTCCTTTCGAAAGCAACCGTCGCAGCCACGGGAAGGTTCCGGTCATGACGTCCCCCGATGCCGTGCCGCACGGGCCCAAGCGGCACGATGGCGCGGGTCGTCTAACATGTCCGCCACGCGCGCGGCCAGCGGACCCGCAGCACCCCCCGGGACCTGCCCACCCGCACGCACATGAACATGTCCGTCCCGCCGCGCCACGGCGACGGCGGGCGTAAACCCTCGCACCTTTTGCAGCATCCGCCACATGTCCTGTCGGATCGCATGGGCCAAACGCCTGCGCCCCATATCGGGCAGCGTGGTCTCAGCGACCACGTCCCAGCGCACGGGCACCCGCCGCGCCACCGCGAACACCTCCGCACTGCGCTGCACATACCACCCTCGGCGGTCCAGTACCCAAGCCGCCTCGGTCAAAGCCAACTCCAGACTTTGCCAACCAAAAGCAGGGCCATCCCCATCACCCCGACCACCAAACCGGAAATCGCCCGAAGGCGTGCGCCTGCGACCTGCGCCTCCAGCATCGTGATCGTCAGTTGACCTTCTTTCTGATCCTGCGGTTGGTGACCGTCCGGCCAGAACCCAAAGATGTTTGACAACATCTTATCAACAAAGTCTGCCTGCCCAAAAAACTTCCAGCCAAGAACACGCTCAAGCGGGTCTCTCACGGGACGCTGTGCGCCCTCCCCAATGGCTTGGATCAACGCGCTTCGGGTCACGTGCATTTTGATCGCCCTGTATCGCATGACAACAAGACTTCCGCAGACGGCCCCGAACCCAGCCGCCATGACCGACAGCGCGGCGGACCATACGAGCAGGGGGTCATGTTCACCTCCCCCAAACCGCATAATCCCCACGGCGGCAATCAACAGCGCGGCACACCCCGTGACCTGCGCCCGAGCTCGCTCAATCTGGGCGTCCAGGTAAGATATCTGCGGCGTGACATCCATGTCCCGGACAGCCCCCTAAAGCGGCAGGGTGTTGTGCTTGCGCCAGGGCCGTTGCTCCCGTTTTGTGCGCAGCGATGCGAAGGCGCGGGCGACGCGTTTGCGGGTGGAGCGGGGCTGGATCACCTCGTCCACAAACCCCTTCTCGGCGGCCACAAACGGGTTGGCGAACCGGTCCTCATATTCCGCCGTATGGGCGGCGATCTTCTCCGCGTCGCCCAATTCGGACCGATACAGGATCTCGACCGCCCCCTTTGCCCCCATCACGGCAATCTCGGCGGTGGGCCACGCATAGTTGAAATCGCCTGTCAAATGCTTGGACGCCATCACCACATAGGCCCCACCATAGGCCTTGCGCGTGATCACCGTCACCTTCGGCACCGTCGCCTCTCCGTAGGCGAACAACAGTTTGGCGCCGTGCTTGATAACACCCTGATATTCTTGGCTGGTCCCCGGCAAAAACCCCGGCACGTCCACGAACGTCAACAGCGGAATCTCGAACGCATCGCAGAACCGCACGAACTTCGCCGCCTTGCGCGCGCTGTCGATATCCAACACACCCGCCAGCACCATGGGCTGGTTCGCCACCACGCCCACGCTCTGCCCTTCGATCCGAATGAAGCCGGTGATGATGTTCTTGGCGAACTCCTCCTGGATCTCGTAGAAATCCCCTTCGTCGGCGACCTTCAGGATCAACTCCTTCATGTCATAGGGCGTGTTAGGATTGTCGGGCACCAGCGTGTCCAGGCTTGTCTCCAACCGGTTCGGGTCATCATAGAACGGCCGCACCGGGGGCTTTTCGCGGTTCGACAGCGGCAGAAAGTCGATCAGGCGGCGCGTCTCGGCGATGGCCTCCACATCGTTCTCAAACGCGCCATCCGCGACTGAGGATTTGCGCGTATGCGTCGTGGCCCCGCCCAACTCTTCTGCGGTGACCTGTTCGTTGGTCACGGTTTTCACCACATCCGGCCCAGTCACAAACATGTAGCTGGAGTCCTTCACCATGAAGATGAAGTCGGTCATGGCCGGGGAATATACGGCCCCGCCCGCACAAGGCCCCATGATCAGGCTGATTTGCGGCACCACGCCCGACGCGTCGATGTTGCGCTGAAACACCTCACCATAGGCCGCCAGGGACGACACCCCTTCTTGAATGCGCGCGCCCCCGGAATCGTTCATCCCGATGACTGGCGCGCCGTTCTGCATGGCCATGTCCATGATCTTACAGATCTTGGCCCCATGGGTTTCCGACACGGACCCGCCCATGACGGTAAAATCCTGGCTGAACACATAGACGAGGCGTCCGTTGACCGTGCCCCAGCCCGTGACGACACCGTCCGACGGCGGGCGGTCCTGCGCCATCCCGAAATCGGTACAACGATGGGCCACAAACATATCGAACTCTTCGAAACTATCGGCATCCAGCAACAGCTCGATCCGCTCCCGCGCGGTCAGTTTGCCTTTGCTGTGCTGTGCTGCAATGCGGCGGTCGCCGCCCCCTGCGCGCGCTTTGGCACGGCGTTCTTCCAGTTCCGCAAGAATGTCGGTCATCGGGCCCTCCCTCTCTCTCGGGCCCAGGGCTATGCGTTTCGCACGTGCAGCGAAAGGGTCAGATGGCATATTTGCAAATATTAGAATACGCACTGACGATAAATTGCAAATCCGCAAATATCGCACGGGATCAGGGCTTGGGCCGCGCCTTCGGCAAATACACCCTGCCGCCCGCAAGACATACAAAGCCAAGACGCGACGAAAGCAGCCCTCTCTTCAAAACCATAGTCGTCACTCGGAGGTCGCCGCATCCTGGTCCTCCAACACCGCAAGCCGGAGTTTTATTCCGTGCAAATCACCGCGCAGGCCCACCCCAACCGAGTCCAGCCAATGATCGATCTCCGCCGCGTCATCCCGGCTGACATGCCCTGTGACCCCGACGCGCCCCAAAAAATGCTCTCTGCTTTCAAGCCGGGCAATCCGACGCTCCAACGCCGCCAAGTGTTCGCCGGTCACGCGATACGGCGTGCCATCGGAGGTATCCGGCGCGCGATGGGGCTCCAGTTCAGGGGGAAAGACCGTGGCTTCGCATTGGCCCAGGGCGCGCCGCAACCGCACGACTTGGCTCACAAGGCAGGCCACTGCAAACAGGCAGAACAGGACCGCCGTCTCAAGGGGCCGGTTTTGGATCAGCGACCCCAAAATCACCCCCACCAACAACCCAAGGCCAAGGACAGAGCCCACCCACGCACTTACGTCCCCAAGGAACTTTGGCGTGCTTCGAAATGCGGCGATGTCTTGCCGTGGGTACCGCGCTGTACCCGTTTGATGGCGCGTCATAAGGGCTCTCCTCGGGCTGGCTGGTCGGACCCTCGCCCGACGTGGGGATGCGCCAGCGTGGTCCCATTGACACCGGTGCGTCAATGGCGGCCCCCGTGCCCATGGGCACTTGCGCACACTGCTCTCTGCTCAGGCCTTGGATAGACAGCAACGCCCGCTAGGTTTAGCGCCAACACTATGGCCGATCTCACCGACACCCCCCGGGCCGGGTCCCGCACCCCGCCCCATATCCTGACCCTGGTTGCCCTGGTCGGGACTTCGACGTTGTCGATGAACCTGTTTCTGCCATCCCTGCCGTCCATGGCCGAATACTTTGCCGCCGATTATGGCCTGGTGCAGCTTTCGGTGGGCCTCTACCTGGCTGTGAACGCGGTCCTGCAACTGATCGTCGGCCCCCTGTCAGACCGCTACGGCCGCCGCCCAGTGATCCTTTGGGGGCTGTTCCTGTTCATGCTGGCCACGATCGGTTGTATCTTCGCCCCCACGATCGAGATCTTCTTGGCCTTCCGCATGGCCCAAGCCGCCATCGTCGTCGCCATGGTCCTCAGCCGTGCCATTGTGCGCGACCTTTATCCCCAAGACAAAGCCGCCTCCATGTTGGGGTATGTCACCATGGGCATGTCCATCGTCCCCATGGTCGGCCCCATGGTCGGCGGCCTGTTGGAGGCGCAATTTGGCTGGCACTCCAACTTTTGGTTGTTGTTGATCGCGGGGGCCGCCCTGTGGGCTTGGACGTGGAAAGACCTGGGCGAGACGGCGCCCATGGCCGGAAGCCGCTTCCGCGATCAGGTCAAAGACTATCCAGAACTGCTGTTCTCGCCCCGCTTCTGGGGCTACTGCCTGGCCTCTGCCTTCGCGTCCGGCGCGTTCTTTGCCTACCTTGGCGGCGCGCCATATGTGGGGACGGAAATGTTCGGAATGGACCCGGCGACGCTGGGCTTCTTCTTCGGCGCCCCGGCCCTGGGCTATCTGGTGGGCAATGGAATCTCGGGCCGGTTCAGCCAGACCTTCGGCGTGGACCAGATGGTCCTGGTGGGTGCGCTCCTCCAGGTGGGCGGCCTGGGCACGCTGACGGTCCTCACCGCCTCCGGCTTTCAATCGCCCTGGCTGTTCTTCGGCTTCATGACCTTTGTGGGCTTGGGCAATGGCATGGTCATTCCAAACGCCACCGCTGGCATGCTGTCGGTCCGCCCCCACCTGGCGGGCACGGCGTCGGGTCTGGGTGGGGCCATGATGATCGGCGGCGGCGCTGCCCTGTCGGCGGTGGCGGGCATCATCCTGGTGGGCGCGTCCACCCCTTTGCCGCTGGAACTTCTGATGGTCAGTTCGGGCCTGGCCAGCGTGGTCTGCATCGCGCTGACCATCCGTCGCAACAAACGCCTGGCCGCTGTGCACAAAGACGTAGAGTTGCAGTGAAGGCGGAAGACGCCCGAAGACCTCGGAAGTCTCGGGATGAGGCAAGGAAATAAGGCGCACGAAAGAGGTCGAAGACCCTACTGGCGTAGGACAGATAAAGCTGCAGTGTGAGGGATTGCGGCCCGTTGTTGGGGGGAGCGACGGGCTTTCTGGGCAATTGGCGCTGGTTCTCAGGAAAAGCATGTAAAACCCAAGTAAATAGCGTTTAAAGTGGTGTCACCGAGCGCGGAAAGTGTCGGTATTTCGGTAGGCGGTGGCTTGGTAACCTGGAATTCCAATTCCAAGTTACCGGATCGGTTCCAAGTGCCTACTAAATCACCGCCACAACATGATATTTTGTCTCAAGACATTGAGAAAACGAGGTCGAGAGCTTGGAACTGTTTTTGGGGTGGACGATGCCTAGAAACTGCCATTTCATGGACGCGTTCGATAGAAAGCGAGACATATGAGAATAGCAATCTTTGCGGCTGCCTTAGCCGCCTTTCTTCCTAATATTTCATCTGCGCAGGATCTGTCCGAAATGACAGGCGAAGAGCTATTGATGCGCATGACGAAGAACCTGGAACAGGCGGAAATCTACATCTGCGATCATGGTGCTGTGGAGGGGGCAACTATCGTTGCTTTCCGGAAAGGAAAAACGGCATGGGAAGGGTTTGGAAGTTGGCAAGGTGCGGAAGTAACGAGCGACGTCTCTGCCTCCACAATCAGCTTGCGACTGGCCCACAATTTCATGCTTCTTGTCGGCTCATCGGGGGCAGTCTCGCGTCCAGGCATCGGTGTGATAGATGGGAAGCCCGTAGAGGGCGTTTGTCGACAAGACCGCGGTTCTATTCTATCAACGCTGGTTGGCACCGCTGCGTCAAAATAGGCTAAGCTGCCGACGATCAAGGACGTGTCGTGTGGGCCCACCAAACAGCTTCTCCGACCACTGTGATGTCCTCAATCTGCTCGCCCATATAGATTGAATTGCCGAAGGTTACGTTGTCTGACACGAGGTATAAAAGTTGTTCGGTAGGGTGCCATGCGACCCGCTTTATGAACAACTCCTCCCCCTTGCGGATGACCCACACCTTAGTCATGTGCGACATGCTGTTTGAATGGACCGGTTGCAAAGTCGTCTTGGAGGTATCGACGAGGACAAGGTCCCCGTCGCTTATACGAGGTTCCATGCTGTCCCCCCTGGCCTCAATTATAACGGCCTCAGACGGCCTGATGCCTTTGCGGATTAGCCAGTCAGTTCGGAAGGCAACTGGTTCCATAGGAGCTTCGTCCACGACATGGAGACCGCTGCCTGCTGATGCGCGAACATCGGCGCGGCGGATCATTGAGAAGCCATCTGGCGGCAAATCCGCAGTTTCGATGTCAAGTTTCGCGATCTCCCGCTTTGGGCCAAGATAAAGCTCCCAACCCAATGCTTCCGCGATCTCCGCCGCCTTCTCAAGGTTCGGGACACGTGGCGACGACTTGTCCATAAGGCCCTTCAACGCATTGTTTGGCAACCCGCTGACATACTCGAAGCGACGGTGCGACAGCTTCCGCCTTTCTAGTTCATCACGAACTGCCTGCCGAAGCGCAGATGACAGGTTCTTCTCCACAATTGCGGGCTAGTGCCCAATGAGTTGCACGAAAAGGGAAACCTCGGCCACAATTGTTCTTGATTGTTTATCCACGATTGTGCATTTCTTGGGGCATGATTACGGAACAAGACATTGTGCACCTCATTCGAGAACTTGCGAGGGTTCGCGGTTGGAGTGAGACACATGCCAGCCGAATGGCCTGCGGTAGCGGCGACGTGCTGGAGAAACTGGTCTGCGGACAAGGCCTTACTCTGCGGCGTGCGCGAGGCATTGTGCAAAGATGTTCTGATAAATGGCCTGCAGATCAGGCAAACGACTGGCCTTCTGGAATTGATCGACCGACAGAGGCCGATGCCGCATGAGCCGCCGAGACGTCCGACTAATTGCCTCGATTGGCGATGCCAAAATTGACGCGATCACAGTAAAAAACCGCCAACGCCCAATCTGCGAGGCAGTTGTTCTCGAGTTGATGACGCAGATCGCCGAGCGCGGGCTCGAGAACCCGATCGCGATCCGAAAGGTCAAGCACCAGAAAGGGGCTCTGGTCCTTTTGGCAGGCGCCCATCGGCTAGAAGCTGTCCGACGCTTGGGTTGGGATAGTGTTACCTGCCGAGCCTATGATTGCAGCGATGCCCAAGCACGTCGCATCGAGATCGATGAAAACCTGGTTCGGAGCGAGCTTGCCCCGCTCGATCTGGCAACGGCGCTTGCCGAGCGCGAAGAAATACATATCCAGGAAGCAGGTGGAAACGGACACGGTGGCGATCGCAAAAGCCATCAAGCGCGCACAATACGCAAGTGGTCTGAATGCGAAGACGAGCCTGTCGAACGCCATCAAGTGGACACGATGTCCACTTGGTCTTTCGCTGCGATCGCCGCAGCCAACACCGGTCTTTCCGAACGGCACGTGCGCAGACTTGTCTGCGCCGGAAAGGCTATTTTGCTGGCCGGTGTCAAGAATTTCCGTGTTTCCGAGGTACCCCCCAAGGTTACGGAACTGATCGCCTTCTCCAAACTGTCCGCGCAGGAACAGATCGATGTGGCCACCAAGTTGGCGACTGGCGAGGTGCCAACAATCACTTCAGCCATAGAAAGCCTCAAGGCACCATTGGACAATGATCCGGAACAGCAGGACGAGCCTGACGTAAGCGACGCCGTTCTGGATTTGGTCAAGCATGCGTCCCGCCTGCAGAAGCGAGAGCGGACAGTCTTAATCGACGAATTGGTGAAGGCTTACCAAGCAGACATCATCGCAGCTCTGGCCCGCCGCGCGGAGGCTTCTACCTGATGTCGAAGCTGCCTCACAAGATCGCCGATGCACGTCCAGAAAAGGAATGGTGGACGGCCACAGAGTTGGCCAATCAAACCTTGCCGGACATTCCGCATACGACCAGGGGCATAGACAAACGTGGCAAGCAACTTGGATGGCGTGAGGACGCGAAACGTGCCCGTCGCAGGAAAGGTGCCGGTGGCGGCTGGGAATACCACTGGACCATCCTGCCGTCTCGCGCCCGTCGAAAGCTGTGCCTGGACGCTGCACGCAAGATCGAGGCGGAAGAACCTTCGGTCGATCGTGTGGACCTGCGTGCGGCCTGGGAAGGGTTAACGGACAAGCAACGGGCCAAAGCAAAACTGCGTTTCGATGCGCTCATGTCCGTTGAGGCGATGGTGACGAGCGGCGTGACCAAAGACTTGGCGGCTCGGATGGTCGGGCAGCAGCCCGGCTGCAGCCACAGATCCATTTTCAACTGGTATGAGCGGTTGGAGGGCCTTGATCGTGGCGACTGGTTGTTTGCATTGGCGGACAAACCAAGGGCGCGACGACCCCAAGCGCGCGTTGTGGTCAATGACGCGTTTATGGATCAATTAAAGGCCGATTACCTCCGTTTAGAAGAACCGTCCTTCCAGTCCTGTTATAGACGTACCGTCCGCTGGGCTGAGGCCGAGGCGTTGGAAAATTTGCCTTCCGCTGAGTTGGCGCGCCGCCGCATCGACGAAGAGGTGCCGCGTATAACGCAGGTGTTCGCCCGACAGGGTTTAGCGGGCCTGCAACGATGCTATCCGCCGCAGATCCGCGACAAGACCGGTCTTACCGCCATGGAAGCGGTCAACGCAGATTGCCACAAGATCGACGTCTTCGTGCGGTGGCCAGGGTCTGACAAGGTGGAGCGTCCGCAGATCGTGGTGTTCCAGGACGTGTTCTCCGGCAAGGTGCTCTCCTGGCGCGTTGATCACAGCCCAAACAAGGTCATGGTTATGGCCGCATGGGCCGATCTGATCCGCGACGTGGGCATCCCCAAGCATTGCCTTTTCGACAACGGTCGAGAGTTTGCCAATAAGTGGCTAACGGGCGGCGCGCCAACCCGCTTCCGGTTCAAAGTTCGCGAAGATGAGCCGCTTGGCGCCCTATCGATGGTTGACTGTAAGATCCACTGGGCAACACCCGGCCACGGCCAGGCGAAGCCTGTCGAGCGGACCTTTCGAGACTGGGCCGATGAGGTCTCTAAGCATCCGGCGTTTGCAGGTGCTTACGTGGGCAACCGGCCGGACGCAAAACCGGAAAACTACGGGTCGACCGCAGTGGCACTGGAGGAGTTCATCGCTGTCCTCGACCAGGAGATCGCGGAGATGAACGCGCGCCCCGGCCGGCAATCGACGACGTGTCGCGGACGCAGCTTCGACGAGACCTTCGCGCAGAGTTACGCCGAAAACCCCGTCCGGAAGGCTACGGCGACAGAAGTGCGCACCTGCCTGATGGCTCAACAGGTCCTGACACCACACCCAACTCACGGGCGTATCAAGTTTCAGGGCAATATGTATTACGCGCCGTGGTGTATTGACGTTGCCGGTCAGAAGGTGGTTGCCCGGTTCGATCCCGAAAACCTTCATGACGGGCTGCACATCTATCACCTTGATGGCCGCTTTCTCGGCGAGGCGCCTGCGCAGGAAACCGAAGGGTTCTTCGACATGGATGCGGCACACAAGCTGTCGCGGAAGCGTCGGGCCATTGAGAAAAAGCATCGGGACCTGCTCCGCGAGCTTGCACCGACTGGGGTCGAGGACGTGGCCGAAGCGCTCCGAGCGTTGACGCCAGACCAGGTTGCACGCCCGGAGGCCAAGGTTGTGGAGGGGCGGTTTGGAGACCGTCAGGTAACGGATCGCGGGCTGCCACCTGTGCAAACCACCCCTCCAGCAACGGAGCCCACCGAAGAGGAGCGCGCTCAGCGCGCCGCGTTCTTACAGAAGCTTGAGGCCCGTCAGGCCGCGAAGACCAGCCCGCAACCGGCGGACGATGCGCGGCGACGGTTCACCCGCGCCTATGAACTGGTCCAGCGCGCTGAGGCGGGCCTTGATATCGGCGAGGCCGATGCTGCCTGGCTCAAAAGTTATCGGCAGAGCGTCGAATGGCGGACGCATCTGAAACTCTTGGAAATGCACGGCGAGAAGATGCTCGCCAAATGAAATCGCCGCCGGGGTTCGGAGCCCGGCGGCGCTTAACGGCACAAAGGAGAGACCCAAAGTGCACCACAAAGGTATGACACCAGATGGCACCCTTTACAACAACGTAGCTCCGCTACGGACTGTTCAGGGTCTGGCAACATTGATTGAGAAGCTGCAGGGCCGCCACCCAGACCTGCCTGGCATGGGCTGCCTCAGCGGCTGGTCCGGTTTTGGCAAAACGAGCGCCTGTATTTGGGCCGTCAATAGCTACGGCTGCATCCACGTGGAGGTCGAGAGCACCTGGTCGGCCAAGTATCTCTGCGAGAGCATTCTAAAGGAGCTGGGCGAGCGCCCGACTGGTACCGTCGCCCACATGGTCCAGCGCATAAAAGAGCTTCTGGCAATGCGCGATGTCCCGCTTCTGATCGACGAAGCCGATCACCTAATGAAGAAGCAAACAATCGAGATCATTCGGGCAATCTATGATGGCAGCTTGGTGCCCGTCATCTTGGTCGGTGAAGAGGAGATGCCCTCGAAACTCCGCGCTTGGGAGCGCGTTCACAATCGCATAGGCGGCTGGGCCCAAGCGCAGCCCGCGGACCTGGAAGAGTTCTTCTGCCTGGCAGAAATCTATGCGCCAGACATCACCATTGAGAACGAACTGGCCGAGCATATCTTAGCGGGATCACGTCGTAGTCTGCGCCGGATCAGCATCAATCTAGCAGATGTCCGGGAAGTTGCCCTTACCAAAGGCATTTTCTCGATCGGCTTAAACGACTGGGATGATGGGCGCCTGTTCACAGGGCAGGCACCAAGCCCACGGAGCCTTCCAAAGTGACCGGCGCGACGAACACCCAGATGCGCGCGTGGGCGCTGTTGCGCGATGCCCCCGCCCCGATGGTGGGTAGTGAGCTTGGCCGCGGCGTCGGTCGGGCAGCCGCCACGGTCCAGCCGTGGCTCGTCGAGTGGACACGCCAGGGCCATCTGCTACAGATCGGCACGGGTCCGCGTGCAACCTTCGAGATGAAGGGCCCGGCCCGTCGCTTGCGGCAGACGCCTGATCCCGCACCAACAGGGGAGCTGGATTGTGCGGACAACGCGGAAATCATACAGCACCTCTGGAACGCGGCACGTGCCATGCGGTCCGGTTGGACAGCAGATAACCTGCGGTCCCACTCACCGTTGGCCGCGCAAATCACCGATGAGACGCTGCGCGGCTTCGTCAACCTTCTGCAAAGGTCAGGCTACGCGAAACGAATTGCTCGCGGGCATCCGGGGCGCCGCGCCGATCTTTATCGGCTGATCCGCGACACGGGTCCGTTGCCGCCGCAGGAGCGGCGCGTGCGGCTGACCTATGACCCGAACCTGCGTGAAGTCACCCACCTGCCGGAGGTGACATCATGATCCAGAAGCGCAGCATGACGCTTGTCGTGGAGGAGGTTTGGGGGCCGGAGGTTCCAGACTGGGTTCGGGCTCTGGCACTTGGCTGTGACCAGAGCAGCCAAGCCAAAATGGCCAACCAGATCGGCGTCTCGACATCGGTCATAAGCCAGACGCTTAGGCAAACCTATCCGGGCAGTTACGGCAATGTCGAAGAGGCCGTGCGCGGCGCCCTTATGAACGTGACGGTAAGCTGCCCCCGGTTGGGAAGTCTGTCGCTCAACGACTGCCGAAAGTGGCGCAAGCGCGCCGACAAGTACGACGCGCGCAACACACTGTCCGCGCGGATGTTCCGGGCCTGCAACCGTTGCCCAATCAAGACTTCCGAAAAGGAGACGTGAGATGATCAAAGATGATGGCGTCCGCATGGTGGTGGAGACCGTTGCCGCCATGCGCGGCCTGGATATCGCCAAGCTGACCAGTATCTACCGCGCGCAGCCCTACGCCCGGGTGCGCCAGGAGATCATGTTCCTCTGCATGGACCTGGAAGTTGTTCCCCAGAAGGTGCTTGCGCTTGAGTTGGAGCGGGATCACGGCACCATCCGCCAGGGACGCGAGGTTGTGCGGCAGCTGATGCGCCGCAACGACGCTTATGCCGCCGAAATTGAGCGTCTGCGCGACATGTGTCTGCGTCGGCTGCGTGGCGATCGGCTGGGCATCCAGGACATTGCCGTGACCCGTGTTGAGGCGATGCGCGTGGCCCAGAAGGTCCTGACCTGCACCAACCCTCACATGCACGTCACTGCATCGGAACTGCGTGGCATGGCCGCGGCCCTGATGGGCGTCACTGAAACCACGAAGCTAGGAGGCCACAATGCCTAATGACATGACAAACGGAGACGCGTTTTGGACTGACCCCAAGGGACGGTTGGTCCCGGTGAGCCAGGTCAAGGAGACCGACCGGCTCATCGACGAAGAGGTTCGCAAGATCTTGCGCTTCGGCGAGCAGCTGATGGGGCAGATCGCCCGGTTCCGTAACCATTGCTTCGATGACTTGGGCGCGTTGCAGGATCTTCTCAACGAGAAGTACGGGGCGTCCCGTGGCGGCCGCAAAGGCAACGTGTCCTTTACCAGCTTCGACGGCCTCATCAAAGTCGAGGTCCGCATCGCCGACCAAGTGCATTTCGGGCCGGAGCTGCAGACCGCCAAGGCCCTGATCGATGAATACATCGAGGAAGTTAGCGAGGGCGTTCCGGACGCCGTTCGCGCCCTCCTGGAGCATGCGTTCGAAGTGGGCAGAGAGGGGGTCGTGAACCGCGGCGCGCTCTACAGCCTGCGCCGCCTGGAGGTGAACCACCACTTATGGAAATCCGCCATGGAGGCCATCGCCGACAGCATGCGCGTGATGGGCACCAAGGAGCGGTTCCAGATCTCGGTCCGAGACGATCCTCAGCAGCCGTTCCGCGCGCTGCCGCTGACCCTGACCGGGGCCTATGAGCCCCAGGAAGGCGGTGCGGCATGAGCGACGCAGCAAACTATCCGAATTTGGACGCCGTTATGTCCGCCTTGATGTCCGCCTATCAAAACGCTGGTCGTCATGGCCTGGCTACAGAAGAACACGCGTCGGGGCAGCGTGCCGGGGTCCGTGCGGTGGCTGTCCGGCTCGGCATCTATGGCGAGTTTTGCACGCGGCTCGAAGAAGCCGAATGGGAGGCCGTGCAATGAGCATCACCATCACTGTGACATCGGAAACCATCGCCGACGCCATGACCAATTATGACATCAGCCTGGGTAACATTCTCACCGACGTTCAGAAGGCTGTCATTGACGACGAAGAGGCCATTGAGTTGCTGATGAACCATCTGGACGATGTGCCGGATGACATGGCTCGCCGCTATCCGGCGTTTCACGCCCTTCTGATGGCGTGGAAGGCCTCCGCCAAAGACGCCTTAAAGGCGCTGACGGGGGAAGAGACATGACCGCGCCGTCGTATTTCATCGTGCCGCTGCCGGAGGGCGGCGCACGTGTCATGGTCGCGCAGCCGCAACAGCTGGCGACTTTCGCCTCTGAGCTGCACGCGAAGCTGTTCGTCAGCGCCTTGACTGGCGACCGGCCGGACAGCTCCGACCTGGACAAGGTCGAAGCGCCCGCCGCAACCAAGCCACAACCCGCCCCGCCTGTTGCGGATGCTGAGACGGACGATTGGGACAAGGTGCCGGATGACTGGGACACGGCCCTTGCCCGTGTCGGCAACGGAGAGACCGTCAAGGACGTTGCCATAGACATGCTCCTTGCCCCCAGCAGGCTCCGCGGTCGCTGGGCTGCACATGTCAAGAAGCTGAAACAGGCAGAGCCGCAGGAAGAGGACCAGAACGGTCCCCATGATGCTGCCCTTCCGGTCGTTCCCGAGGCGGAGGTGCTGCCCGATACGCTGCCCCGTCGCGCGGAGGCGTCCAGCTTGGCCTTCACCGAGGCCGAGGACGTGCAGATCGCAACGGCCCAGGACCAAGCCGCGCTTGTCAAATTGGCCGACGAAATGGGCCGTCCAGTGATGGCGCTGGTCCGCCGCAAGCGCGCCATAGATGCGCAGGTCGCAAAGGAGATGAGCCAGTGACCGTCTCAAGTTTTCACCCCGCCGTGACCGAGGCGGCCCTGGTGCAGACCGCCCGCCAGAAAGTCGCGCAGGGCGGCATGGCGCCGTCCTACGTGACGCGCGAGGAGATCTGCGCCCTGCTGGCCTGGATCGATCGCTTGGAAGAGGTGGCTGGCCTCAAGGCCGATGACGCCATCTCGATCCCGATCGAGGGGAGCATCTCATGAGCGCCCTTCGGAAGATCCAGGTCATGCGGCGCCAGGTCGGGCTGCATGACGACGAGGACTGGCGTGACGTCCTGGAACGCTGCACGGGTCAGCGCTCCGCCAGGGGGCTAACAGTCCAGCAGTCCACCGCCGTGATCACCGAGTTGGAGCGGCTCGGCGCCGCCAAAGCGCCGCGGCCCCGCAAGACCCTGACGGGCCCCTATGCCGCAAAGCTGCAGGCCCTGTGGATCACGTGCTGGAACTTGGGGCTGGTGGACTGCCGGACGGACGCCGCGCTCAACAGTTTCGCGCAGCGGCAGACCGGCCTGGGCCATGCCAACTGGATCCGACATGAAGAACATGCCGTTGCCGTGATTGAGGCCCTGAAATCCATGGCCACACGCGCAGGGGTGCAGTGGGGGCCGCTGCATCCGATGCCAGGCAATGAGTGGCTGGAGCGTCCGGAGGCACGCGTGGCGATGGCGCAGTTTAAGCTGTTGGCTTGCCACCCGGAGATCCAAGGGCAGCCGTTCCAAGGCTGGGTCCATGGGCACACAGGCTCCACCCCGCGCCATCTGAACAAGCATGGCTGGCGCGAAGTCATGAACAAGCTGGGGCAGCTGGTCCGACAGCAGAAGGAGAAGACCCATGCCTGAGTGGTTTAAAGGGGCGATCCCCAAAGATGCGAAGGCTGTGGCAGACAACCTGGAACTTTGGTGCCACGACAAACGTGTCGTGAAGAACGGGTTTCTAATTCGCGCCTTGGAACGCGCAGCTGAGGAGTTGCGCAGCTTGATCAAGCAGCGCGCCCACCTGGAGGATCAAGTCCGCCAGCTGCGCGACGAAAACGAGAGGCGGTTCTGATGGCGATCGACCGGACGGCTGTGCCAGTGGAGAAGGTGCGCAACAGCCTGCGGGGCGCGGCCAAGGCCGCGTCCGACGATGGCGCGCAGGGCTTTGCAATCGCCTGCAGACTTGGCGCTTGCGCGATCTCTGAGCTGCATGTCGAAAACATCCGCCTCCGCCGCATCGTGGCGGACCTGGAAGCAAAGCTGGGTCTGCGCCAGTGACCCAGACGCCTGCCCATATCGCGCCCTATGTGGACGTGCTGGGGTCGGACTTGGCTCTCAAGCTGCTGATCGAATTGGGCGGCTCCGAGGTGTATTTCGGGGCGCAGGCGGGCAGCGGCGGCAAGCTGGCCAAGGTGGTGGGCAGAGACAAGGCCCGCGAACTGGCCCAGCGGGTTGGGGCGCATACGCACCGGGTGCCTCTGCCACGCAAGTGGCTGATCGTGCAGCTGCGCGCAAAAGGCTTGCCTGTGGCCGAGATTGCGCGCAGGCTTCACGTGACAGACGTGACCGTCCGGCGTCACCTCTCCGATCGTCCCAGGGACGACCGACAATCCTCCTTCGGTTTCTAGGCGACACCCGCACAAGGTTGCGGGTGTTTCCATGTCGCCCTTCTGGGCGACCCTGGTGCCAACCCGCGGGGCGTCCCCGCTTGGCGACATCAGGGGAACGGACATGTCAGCTCACAAGACCACCAGTCCCGCGGGGATCGAATTTTTGGAACGGCACGAAGGCGTCGTTCTGCGCGCCTATCGCGACCCCGTCGGCATCCTGACCATCGGCGCCGGGTTGACCAAGGCCTCGGGCGTTATCGACCCGAAACCCGGCATGGTCCTCAGCAAGAAAGAAGCCAGCCGCCTGCTGGCGCTCGCTTTGGGGCGGAACTATGAGCCGCGTGTGCGCAATGCCATGCCGGGCTGTGAGCAGCATGAGTTCGACGGCGGCGTGAGCTTCGATTTCAACACCGGCGCGATCCACCGCGCCAGCTGGGTCATGGCCTGGGCCAAAGGCGACAAAGCCGACATGCGGCGCCGCCTGGGTCTCTGGAACAAGGCCTCCGGACGGGTGCTTCCGGGTCTGACACGGCGCCGGGCTGAGGAAGCCAATCTGATCGAACACGCCAGCTATGGGGACGCGCGCACACCGGCGCCTCGCAATAGCATGCACGCGCGGATTGCCCTGCAGGGGGTCTCTGTCTCCACGATCCGGGACGGGTTGGACGCCCTGGGCTACGATGTCGGTGCAGATGTGTCCGAGGTCCGGATTGGCGCCGTGCGCAGTTTCCAACGCGACCATGACTTGACCGTCGATGGGATCATTGGGCGCGCCACGCTTGCCACGTTGCAGCGTCGACTGGACGCCAAGCGCAAAGTCAACATCACGAGCGGGACATCGGCGGCCGGGACCGCCGTTGGCGCGGGCGTGTCTGTCAGCGATATGCCTGTCCTCGACGCGGTGTCAGATTTGGCGCCGTTCGTGCCTTTGGCCATTGGCGCGATGTTCTTCGCGTACCTGGCCTATCGCTACCGCGATGTGCTTGCCGCCAAACTGCAGATCCGACTGCCCAAGATTGCCGCCTGGCTGAGGAGCTTCTGATGGACCGCAAGATGCGCGCCGCGCTCCTGGCCGTTGTTCTGCTGACGTTGCTTGGCTCCCTTCTTGTCGGCCGGTCAGAGGCCAACCCGGCGAACTGCCGCCCGCTTGACGCCATGCGCGATCACCTGGCGACCCGCTGGTCGGAGACGCCGGTTCTGGTGGCGGACGGGCGCCTTCAGTTGATCATCTTCGCCGCGTCCGACGGCAAGACGTGGACGGCGGTCCAGGTCACACCTGCGGGCCGGGCCTGCATGGTGTCGAGTGGCACGAATTGGGCGGCGTTCGCGCCCGTAGCACGAGGAGACGACATATGAGTGCATCGGCCCTGATCGGACTGGCCGCAGAGGTGGGTGCCCCGCTGGTCCGCCGCATCCTGGAGCGTCGCGTCGGCGGCGGCAACGCAAAGCTCGCCATCGACGTGGCCGGCGCCGTTGCGCGCCGCGCTGGCATTGACGTGAGCGAACTGGATGCACAGGCAGCCAGCCGAAACCCGCAGGTCATGACGGCCATCCGCGACGTGGAGACGGGCGAGGCGGCGGAGTTGATCGCCGTCTACGCGGAGGAGGCTGATGCCCGGTTGGCCCTGCTGTCCGCCGAGAGTGCCGAGACGGAGCCCCGTTGGAAGTCCGCCTGGCGCCCGGCTATGATGTATCTGATCGGGTTCTTCTGGCTGTGGTCCATCATCATCGTGCCGGTGTCGGCCACGTTCGGCATCGCGCTCGATGTGCCGGACCTTGGCCTCCTGATGCAGCTGACCTTGGTCTACCTCAGCCTTTACATGGGCGGCCACACCGTGAAGGCCGTCGCTGAAAGGTTCAGTAATGCTCGCTGAGAACGTGGCGCCCATGGCGTCGCATGCCGTGATGATCGTCATCCTTGTCATGGTGGTCTGTCGAGTGCTGCGTGCCGAGGGCACCGGCTTGCTGCGCCTGGCCACGGAAGACCATCACCTGCCGATGTTTGTCTCTCTGGCGGCGATCGCGCTGGCCGTTGAGCGGGGCTTTTACGTGGCCGCCCGCATGCTGGAAGGGCACGACATCGATCTTTGGAAGGCTTATCTGGCGCCCGAGCTTCTGGCGCTGATCGTCGGCGCCGGCCTCTACGCGATCACCTTGCCCATCATGCGCGCGCGCATCGGGTCCTGGGGCGCCACTCTGCGGCGTGCGGCGATTGATGGATCGTTGCTCATGTTTGGCTGGTTCGTGATCGTGGGGACGCTTCTGTGATCTCTCTGGAATTGCTCAAGCAGGCCGAATTCGTCATCGGCTTCATGGTGCTGATCGTGAGCCTTTTGACCTCGATTGTCGTCTGGCTGCACCAGCGCCAGCGCAAGGTCGCAAGCCAAGTCACCAATGATGCAATCGAGCCGCTGCGCGACACCAGCGAGCGTTTGTTGCGCGTCGAGCGGGCCGTCACCGAATTGGACACAGACGTGAGCCAGCTGAAGGGCAGCGTCAACGGCATCGAACGCAGTATCGCGGGTATGGCGCGGGCCACCGAGGTTGCCAAGGTGCAGGCGCAGATCAGCGCGCTGACCGCTCAGACGACCGCGATCAGCGGACAATTGGACACGCTCTACAAGGCCGCGCTGCGCGCCTCCATGAGCAGCAAATGAAGGGTTGGCCCATCATGGAAGTCGAAAGTGAAAAGCGGCGCTTTGCGATCCTGCGTCACCTGATGGATACGCCCGGGCGCGAGTTGAATGACATGATCCTGGCGGACGGGTGCCGCGTGCAAGGGATCCCGACGACCGGCGATCAAGCGCGCACGGCCATGAACTGGCTGGCCGAAAACGATCTGGTCGCCGTGCGAAGCCTTGGACGGTTCATGGTTGCCAAGCTGACACGCGCCGGAAGCGAGGTCGCACGTGGCATCGTGAACGTGCCGGGCATCCATCGGTTTGGCGAGGATGCGTGATGGCCGATGCCGGCGACGACTTCGCCCGCGGGATGCGGGATGCCCACGAAACCACTAACCTGGCGGCCCAGATGACGTCGGACGAAATTGCCGCGCTTAACGGCAAGGATCTCAAGGACTTTGGCAATGAGCACTACGTCCGAGGCTGGGACCATGCCATCGAGGTGGCGCGCAAGCATGGGGCCGGTGCCTGATGCCGCCGCCCCGCAAGATCGATCTGGTTCCCGAAAAGCTCAGAGACTGGCTGCGTGACGAGCTTGCCGAGCGCGGCTTTGCCGACATCGTCGAGGTCACGGAAGCTCTGAATTTTCGGCTGGAGCAGGACGGGCTTGAGCTGCGCCTGGGCAAGACGGCCGTGGGGGAGTTTTCCAAGCTGCTGAAGGATCAGCGCGAGGCGTTCGGGATGGCCGAAACGCTGCTGGCCGACATGGACATCGAGGCCGAGGGAGACATCCACCGGACGCTGATGCAAATGATCGCCACCTCCGCCATGCAGATGATGCAGGCCGTCCGGCAAGAGGACGGGCATCTGGACGCCAAGAGCCTCATGAGCCTGGGGCGGATGCTGAAAGATCTGATGCAGTCGGCTGGGTTCCGCGAGCGCCTTTTGTCCGACGAGCGCGACCGCGTGGCCAAAGAGGCGCGCCAGGCAGCGGCGGAGGCCGTGGAGAAATCCTCCAGCGATCTTGGCCTGACCGAGGAAACCGCCGAGGCCGTCAAATCTATGATCCTGGGGGTCGGGAAATGACCGTCCTTTACATGATCCTTTCGGGTCCAGCCCTAGCGGTCGTGGCGCTGGCGATCACAGCGATCGTGCCTAACCCGGCTTGGCGCAACGAGAACTGCTTCGCTTTTCTCATCTTGGGGTGGCTGTCTGGTCTTCTACAGGCGCTGATAAGCCTCCTGGTTAAGGGGCTGTTGTGAGACACCGCCAGCCAAAAGGAGACCAAGCATGCCTGCAGTGACATGGGATCAGCGCGCCGACGACCTGGCTGCGGCAATGGCCGTCCAACAGAGCGAAATCTGGCAACACAAGAAGTCTGGCGGGCTCTACGTCGTAGTCGAACGCTCTGCCTACATCGAGGCCGATCTAACACCGGCCGTCGTGTATCGGTCTCTCTTTGACGGCGCCGTATGGGTTCGACCCGCAGCCGAGTTCTTCGACGGGCGCTTTCGCAACTTGTCCGTCGATGAGGTCACTGACTGCCGCCCCGAAAATGAACGCGGGTCTCCGTGACCGCCCCGATTTCCCAAGCCGAATGGGAACGGCTGCGCCTGGACGCCACGGAGGCGATCGATGATGTCGTCGAGGCCGTGGGCCTCCCGGACGTCCTGTTGCCGTACCAGAAGAAGGTCGTCGCGCTTCTGGATGGCACATCCGAGATCGCAGCCGCGTCGGTCCTGTTCGTCGAGAAGTCGCGCCGGATCGGGCTGACCTGGGGCTTGGCGGCCTATGCCGTCTTGCGCGCCAGCCGGAAACGCACGGCGGGCGGCATGGACGCCATGTATATCTCCTACAGCCAGGAGATGACGCGCGAGTTCATCGACGCCTGCGGGATGTGGGCGCGTGCCTTCAGCTTGGCCGCTACGGAAGTCGACGAGTTCCTGTTTCCGGACAAGGACGAAAACGGAGACCGCGCGATCGGCGCGTTCCGGATCAAGCTCGCCTCCGGCTTTGAGATCATTGCGCTCAGCTCCGCCCCGCGATCGCTGCGCGGCAAACAGGGTCTGGTCATCATTGACGAGGCCGCGTTTGTGGACAGCCTGGCGGAGCTGCTGAAGGCGGCGCTGGCGTTCCTGATGTGGGGCGGCCAGGTCGTGGTCTGTTCGACCCATGATGGCGCTGAGAACCCGTTCAACGTGGTCGTGGAGGAGATCAAGGCCGGGCGCTCGAAATACGCCCACGTCCGGATCGACTTCGACCAGGCGCTCCAGGACGGCCTCTATGAACGGATCGCCCTGGTGACGGGCAAGGAGTGGACGCCTGAGAGCGAGGCCAAGTGGCGGCAGGACATCATCGACTTTTATGCCGACGGCGCCGACGAAGAGCTGTTCTGCATCCCGTCGAAATCATCGGGCGCCTGGCTCAGCACGCCGTTGATCGAAGCGCGGATGACCGAGAAAGACGCGCCGATCCTGCGGCTGGAACTGCCCGGTGACTATCTTCAGCGCAGCGATCTCGAACAGCGCAGCTTGATGGCACCGTTCCATGAGCAGCTGGAGGAGGCGCTCGGAACACTCGACCTCGATCTCCTCTATGCGGCCGGCTTCGACTTCGCGCGCGTGGCCGACTTGTCCGTCATGCCCCTGCTGGCGATCGAGCAGCGGTTGCGGCGCAGGCAGGCGCTCTGCGTCGAGATGCGCAACGTCCCCGGCACCGAGCAGAAGGCCGTCGTCGGTCAGGTGTTGGGGCATGTGCGACCGCGGCTGATCGGGGCGGCGTTCGACGCGACCGGCATGGGTTGGACCGTGGCAGAGGATATGGGCCGCCAGTTCGGCCTGAAGGAAACGCCCGACGGCCCAGGTCTGATCCACGCCATCAAGTTCACCGAGGAGTGGTACCGGGTGAATATGCCCCCCCTTAAAGGGGCGTTCGAAGATGCTTCGATCGCGATTTCACCGGACGATGAGCATCTGGAGGATCTACGCACCGTCAAGCTGGTCCGAGGCACGCCGCGCGTGCCCGACCTGCGCACGGGTGCGAAGGGCAAGCGCCGCCACGGCGACTATGCCATCGGCCTTGGGCTTGCGCATTTCGCGAGCCGGATGCCGCGCCAGGATTTCGGCTACAGGCCAGCCACGACCGGCCGCCATAGACAGGCCGAGAGGCGAGGGTGGAACAGGCCAAATCGGGAGAACGACCAGCCCAAAGGCCGCGACTGGTGGGACAGCCCGCTGGGGACCGGTGTCCGAGGTGGCCTCTGATGCTCAGCGTTGACCAGATGCCTCCCGATCCGGAGGGCCAGGGGCTGCGGAAACAGCCCCCAACACGGGGAAAGATTGGAAGCCACCCCGCCGACCGCAAAGACTTAACGGCCGCCTCCATCCCAGCTGGGAAAACACGGCCTAAGGTGATTCTCTCTACTATGTCAAAAGAAACAACAGGCGCGCCCAAAGCCAAACCTGTCGCGCCCTATCAGGGCGGCAAGCGCAACCTGGCAAAGCGCCTCTGCGCCATCATCGACGCCCATGACCACGACCTTTATGCGGAGCCCTTTGTCGGCATGGGTGGCGTCTTCCTGCGGCGATCGTCCTTGCCGCGGGCGGAGTTCATCAACGACCGCGCGCGCGACGTCTACAACCTCTTCCGGATCTTGCAGGAACACTACGTCCCGTTCGTCGAATACCTTCGGTTCCAGATCTCAACACAGGCTGGCTTCGACCGGCTGATGGCTGTGGATCCCGAGACGTTGACGGACCTTCAAAGGGCCGGACGGTTTCTCTACTTGCAACGGTCTGCGTTTGGCGGTCGCGTGAACGGACGCACCTATGCGATCGACCGGGCGCGTGGCAGCCGCTTTAACCTAAACACTTTGGAGGGTGATCTGGAGGCATTGCACCTGCGCCTGTCTGGTGTGGCCGTCACGTGCCTGGATTTTGAGGCATTCATCGATCGCGTGGATACGCCGAGATCTCTGATCTATCTCGACCCGCCCTACGTTGGTTGCGAAACCGACTATGGGCCTGACCTCTTCGCTCCCGATGACTTCCTTCGCTTGGCGCGATGCCTGCGCATTCTCAAGGGAGACTTCATTCTGTCGATCAACGACACCCCGGAAGTGCGCGAGATCTTTGAGTGGGCCCACCGGGCGCCGGTCACGGTGACTTATCGGACTTCCGGAGCGCCGACGCGGCACGGGGAGCTGGTGATCAGCAACATGCCGGTGGAGATCCGCGATGGCTGACGTGATCAAGCTCGATGACCGACGCCCCGTATGCCTCAGCTGTGAGGGGAGCGGCAATTTCATCGAGTGCGACGAAGATGGGGACGAAGTCTATGACAAGGATTTCATGCCCGTTCTGGTCCCCTGTAGCGCCTGTGATGGGACGGGGATCCGCCAGCCTGTCCCGCCCGCCCGCCTGAAAGAGGAACACCGCCATGGCTAACCGCCCCACACTCCTCGACCAGTTCGGGCAACCCGTCGTCCGCGCGAAGCTGCGCGAGCCGCAGGCGGCGGCCACCGTTGGCGGCGTCCGGAGCCCGCTGACAGGCTACCCGGTCGATGGCCTCAACCCTGTGCGCCTGGCAACCATCCTCAGAGAGGCGGACGGCGGCGAGCCGGTCCGGTACCTGGAGATGGCGGAGACCATTGAGGAGCGGGATCCGCACTATGCTGGCGTCCTGGGCACCCGGCGGCGCAGCGTCAGCCAGCTTGAGATCGACGTGGAGCCCGGCGGTGACAGCCAGTTCGACTTGGACCGCGCTGAAGAGGTGCGCGCTTGGCTGGCCCGCGATGAGTTGGCCGACGAGCTGTTCGACATCCTGGATGCCATCGGCAAGGGCTACAGCTTCACCGAGATCGACTGGGAATACTCCATGGGGCAGTGGCGCCCCGGCCGGCTTGATCGGCGGGACCAGCGCTGGTTCCGGTTCGACCGTTGGGACCTGACCACCCCGCAGATGATCACTGAGACGGGTCAGGACGAGCCCCTGCCTGCGTTCAAGTTCATCTTCGCCCGGTTCAAGGCCAAGTCCGGGATCCCCACCCGATCGGGCCTGGCGCGCATCATCAGCTGGCCGTTCATGTTCAAGGCCTTCACCCTGCGCGATTGGGCGATCTTCTGTCAGACCTTCGGCCAGCCATTGCGCATCGGCAAATGGGGTCCTGGCGCGTCCGAGCAGGACAAGGACACTCTGTTCCGTGCCGTGGCCAATATCGCGGGCGACTGCGCGGCCATCATCCCGGAGACCATGTCGATCGAGTTCGAGGAGGCCAGCAATGTGGGCTCCAGCACCGATCTCTATTTGAAGCGCGCGGACTTCCTGGATCAGCAGGTGTCCAAAGCGGTCCTGGGCCAGACAGCAACCACAGACGCCATCGCTGGCGGGCATGCGGTCGGGCAAGAGCATCGCTCCGTCCAGGAGGACATTGAGCGCGCCGATGCACGCCAGCTGGAAGCGGTCCTAAATCGGGATCTGATCACGCCGTGGATGCAGCTGAACTACGGCAAGCTGACCAACTACCCGCGGATCCGGATCGCCCGCGAGGAGCAAGAGGACCTCGCACTGGCGGCGTCGAACCTCGACACTTTGGTCCGTCTGGGACTTGAGGTGCCCGAGGAAGAGGTAAGGCAGAAATTCGGCTGGCGCGCGCCGAAGGCAGGCGAGCCGATTATGCGTCTTCCGCCCGAAAACCCCGATCTGTCACCCGCTGGCGGCCAGGCGCAGCCGGAGGGTCCGGAATTTAAACGGTTGAGAGCAAATTTAAACGGAGCCACAGCGCCGAGGGGCGGCTCCGCGGCCCGAGATACCCTAAACGCCGAGATGGCCCTGAGAGAGCCGCTCAGCGAGAGTTCTGGTGAGAAGGACATCGAGGACCAATTGGCGGAGCTGGCCGATCCGGTGATGGGGAAGATCATGGCACGGATTGAGGCCATGGTCGATGCCGCGGGATCCATGGAGGAGCTGGCGCAGATGATCGAGGCCGGCTTCGACGATCTGGATATCTCGGACCTAACGGAGATCCTGGGCGAGGCGATGGTGGCGGCAATGGCGGCCGGTCGCGCAGAGATCGTCGAGACCAGCGACGATGGCTGAGCTGAGCGCCGTGTTCCGGCGACCGTTTGACGAACAGGTCGCGGCGCTTCGCCTGCGCCTGGGCGACCTGGTCGGCACGCAGGCCTGGGACGATCTTCGCGGCAACCAGCACGATCGGGCCTTCATGGTCGCGGGCGCCATGAAGGCGGATTTGCTGGCAGACCTTGGCGGCGCCATGGAAAAGGCGATTAGCGAGGGGACGACGCTGGATCAGCTCCGCCGGGATTGGCGGGATATCGTCACGACACGGGGGTGGCATGGCTGGACGGGCGAAGGATCCAAGCGGGGCGAAGCCTGGCGGACGCGCGTCTTCTATCAGACCAACATCGCGACGAGTTATGCCGCCGGCCGCCGCGCGCAGCTTGTAGCGGGGAATTTCAAGTATTGGGTCTATCGCCACGGGGGCTCTGCGGATCCGCGCATCCATCATCTGGCGCTCGATGGCATCGTGCTGCCGCCCGATCATCCTTTCTGGCGGTTGCACTTCCCGCCCAACGGCTGGGGCTGCAGCTGTCGGGTCTTCGGTACCAACAGTCTGGCAGGTGCGCGGCGGTTGGGCGGAGATCCCAAAAAGACGCTGCCGGACGGATGGGACCGCATCGATCCCAAGAAGGGCACGCCACGGGCGATCGACAGGGGCTGGGACCATGCGCCCGGCCTGACCGTCGCGGATACGATCAACGCGATGACGGCCAAGACAACCAATTGGCCCTATGAATTGGCCAAGGCCTTCCTGGCGTCGCTGCCAGAAGAGACCGGCGAAGCCCTGGGCCGCGCGATGCGCGCCAGGCCGTCCACAGGGGTCGATCTGCGCCGATACGCAGAGCGGGCCCTGGGTCAGCGCAATGGCGCCCCGATCGATGGCGACGTGGCCGTGGAGCCGTTCAAGACCCTTGGCCTTGTATCGCGTGCGCAGCGGTCGCGCATCGCTGAGTTGACGGATCTGGATGTCACCGGGTTTGACTTTGTGGTGGATCCTTCAGCCGTGAAGCATGTCATCGGCAAGCATGGCGCCGCTGCGGAGGCGCTGCGAGGCCAGATCCCGATCGGACCCTCGGATTTTGCCGTGCTGCCGCTGGTATTGGATGCACCCGATGAAATTCAGGAAGCCGGTTCTAACAGGCTAGGGCGCAGGTTGCTCCGCTTCGAGCGGGTCATTGGCGGGAAGCGCTATTTTGCGACCATGGAAGTCCGCAGCCAGCGCAGGCGCATGATCGCGATGACGACGTTTTATGCGAGGGTGTCCGGGGCCTCCTAACGGATTCGCGGTACGATCGCGATGGACATTCGCCACCCCGGACACAGGAGAATATAGCCATGTTTCGTATCGATCTCAAGGCTGAGACCGCCTTGACCGCATTGCGCAAGCTGAAGGCAGGCGTGGCGGACATGACACCGGCCATGCAGGAAATCGGCGAATTCCTGGTGCTTCAGACGCAGGACCGCTTTGACACCGGATTGAGCCCCGACGGCATCCCTTGGGCGCCCAAGACCGCCGCGACCCTGGCGGCCTATGCGCGCGGGCCCGACCGCTTCGACACCCGCCCGCTGATCAAGACGGGCACGATGCGGCGCACCATCTTCTACCAGGCCACGGCGACCACGACCTTGGTCG
>JBCBVM010000017.1:0-78813 GCA_039817645.1 Pseudomonadota bacterium
CCTGGCCACGAGTTTCGCGGCCAAGGGCCTGTTGGACGCCAACCATCCGCAGCATTTGGGCGCCTTCGGCTTGCCGACCGAAGACCACGTGGACCGGGCCATCGCCAGCGCGGACTTGATCTTGGCCGTGGGCTACGACCCCGTGGAATATCCGGTCTCGGCGCTGACGGATGGCACGACCCCGGTCGTCGCCCTGTCGGAAGCGTCTTTGCCCTTGGACGTGGGCTGGCCCTTGGCGGCCAGTGTGGAGGGGGATCTTGTCGCCTCCCTCTCGACCATGGTGCGCGGGCTGGAGGCGCGGCGCTGGACCATTTGGGACACCGCAAAAGACGCGCGACGCAGCCTGCATGCGGACTTGGCTCAGGCCCGCGCAGCCGCGGATCAGACACCGCCAACCGCCCAAAGCCTCGCCACCGCTGTCAGCGATGGCATTCTACCGGACGATACGACCATCTGCGGCGTGGGCACCCACAAACTTGCCATGGCGCGCAACTTCATGCCCAAGCGCCCGGGGCAAATCGTCATCGCCAACGGCCTGGCCGGGATGGGCCTTGCCGTGCCGGGCGCCATCGCCGCCGCACGCCTGCAACCCGCGGGCCGCAGCATCGCCATCTGCGGCGACGGGGAGGTGATGATGAACGTCCAGGAGTTTGAGACAGCCACCCGCCTTAACCTGGCCCTTATGGTGGTTGTCTGGATTGATGGCGCCTTCGGTCTGATCGAAGACAAGCAGGAGGCCGAGACGGGGACCCGCCCCGACCTGTCTTTTGCGACCATGGACTGGGCCGCCCTCGCCCGCGCCTTTGGTTGGATCCACCGCCCCTGCGATACTGCCGCCGATTTGCGCGACGCGCTGCATGCCTTCGACGGTGGCCGCCATTTGGTCACGGTGCCCGTATCCTATGCGGGCGACCTTGCATGAGGGAACCATCACGCCCCCGGGGCGTTTCCTTCATAGCAAAAGGAGAGCCCCATGAATCGCGACCAAATTGAAGGCAAATGGACAGAGATCAAAGGCCACCTGCAGGAGGCCTATGGTGAGTTGAGCGACGACGACCTGGAAAAGGCCAAGGGCGACCGGGCGCAGTTGGAAGGCCAACTGCAACAGCGTCTCGGCAAATCCAAGGAGGAGGTGCGCGAGACCGTCGATGCCATCCTCGCCAAAGTCTAACACCCCCATCGGGTAACGATTGGGCCGCGCCGGGCAAACCTCCGCGCGGCCCATTTTATGTGCGCCGCCCGGCGGGCACCGGACAAAAGGGACTTACATGGCACATCGCGATCTTACCGAAGGCCCAGTTTGGCGGGCCCTGGCCCATGTGTCGGCGCCGATGTCTCTGGGCATTTTGGCCGTCCTGTCCGTGGGCATCGTCGATGCCTATTTCCTGGGCCAGTTGGGCGCCGATCCGCTGGCCGCCGTGGGCTACATCTACCCGGTGACTGCCGCACTTACGTCCCTCTCCATCGGGCTGTCCGCGGGGGCCAATGCCGCCATCTCCCAGGGTCTCGGGCGGCGGGACGATGCGGCCACGATCCACCGGCTGGGCCTCCATGCCATTGGCCTTGGCCTCGGGCTGAGCCTTTTCGTGGCCGGGCTTTTCGCGCTGGCCTATCCGCTGATTTTCGGTGCCATGGGTGCCAGTTCCGCCGTGCAGGCGCAGATCGACGCCTATGTGCCCCTATGGTCGCTCTCTTTCCCGTTCCTGGTCGTGATGATGATCACCAACGCGCTGTTCCGGGCCCATGGCGATGCCAGCTTTGCATCGCTTTTCATGATCCTGGCCGCCGTCGTTAACATCGCGCTTAACCCCGTTCTGATCTTTGGTGCCTTCGGGCTTGACGGTTTGGGCACCGCAGGCGCCGCTTTGGCTACGCTGGTCGGACGCGTACTGGCCGCCACCGCTGCCCTGACCTTTGCCTGGCGGTATGGCTACCTCGACTGGTGCGGTCGGCTGCTCAAGGATCTGGGCGACAGCCTGAAACAGGTCACCGCAGTAGGCGCCCCCGCGGCCTTTTCCAATGCGATCAACCCTGCGGGCATGGCCCTTGTGACCGCTGCAGTGGCCACCCTGGGCGACGCCGCCGTCGCGGGGTTCGGCGCCGCTACCCGCGTGCAATCGGTGGCCATCGTGGTCCTGCTGGCCCTTTCGGCCGGGATTGGCCCCGTGGTTGGCCAGAACTGGGGCGCGGACAAGCCCGCGCGCGCCCAGTGCGCCGTCCTGCAATCTTGGGCGTTCTGCGTGGCTTATGGCGCCGTACTGGGCCTGGGCCTGTCGGTCTTTGCCGATCCCATCTCGGCGGCCATCGCCAGCGGGTCCGAAGCCGCCGCCTTCACCGCCGATTACCTGCGCGTCGTAGGCTGGAGCCTGTTTGGCTATGGCATGCTCGTCACCGCGAATGCCGCCATGAACGGGCGGTCCAAGGCCGTCTATTCCATGACGCTCAGCCTAAGCCGGATCTTTGCCGTCTATCTGCCGCTAGCGTGGGGCGGTGTCTTCCTTTTCGGCTACCCTGGCATTCTGGCCGCGGCCGTCATCGCCAACATCGCCGCCGTTGGGGGTGCCCTCTACTTCTGTCACCGCGCATCCCTTTTGCCGCAGCGAGACGACCTTCGCGGCGCCCTCGTGACGTAGCAGCGGAAGGTCAGTGTAGGGCCGGAGTTCCTGTCCCGCTCACGGAACGAAACCGACGTTCCCGCGTTCACTGATATACACCCAGAAAGTGAGGCTCTAAAATGACGGCGTTTTCGACGATCAATCCTGCGACAGACTGTGAACTCGTGGGCTATGACCTCATGTCGGCGGAGACAGCCTTCCGCAAAGTGGAAAAGTGCCATGCGGCCTTTCTGGACTGGCGAACCAAGAGCCATGGTGAACGCGCGCCCTACCTGCGCGCCATTGCCAAGGTGTTGCGCGAAAAGGCGGATGCCTATGCGACCTTGATGACCGAAGAGACGGGCAAGCTGTTGCGCGACGGCAAAACCGAAGTCGAACTGTGTGCGCAGATTTTCGAGTATACGGCCGACCACGGCCCCGAGATTTTGGCCGACGAGGACCGTCAGCATGGGCCTGATGGGAAACACGGGATCGTTGCGTATTGCCCGATCGGGGTCGTCTACAGCATCCAACCCTGGAATTTTCCGGTGTATCAGCCGACGCGGGTCCTTGCCTCCAACCTGATGGCCGGAAACGGCGTCATTCTCAAACACGCGTCGATCTGCACCGGAAGCGGTCTGATGCTGCGCAACATCTGTCTTGAGGCCGGGCTGCCCGAGGGTCTGTTCGACGTGGTCATCATTGACCATGACACATCGGATGCCGTGATCGAGCATAGGTTGATCCGCGGCGTCACCATGACAGGCAGCGATGGCGGGGGCCGCCATATCGGGCAGGTGGCGGCCAAAAACCTCAAGAAAACGGTGCTAGAGCTTGGATCGAACGACGCGTATCTGATCTTGGAAGATGCCGACATCGAATTGGCCGTGAGGACCTGCGTCAAGGGTCGCCTGTTCAATAATGGCGAAACCTGTGTCTCTGCCAAGCGCTTTGTCGTGACCGAAGCCGTCTACGATGCTTTTGTCGATGCCTTTGTCGCGCAGATGGGGGCCATCGAATTGGGCGACCCCAAAGATGACGACACGCAGTTGGGTCCCCTTTCCAGCAAGGACCAGTTCGACACGATCTGTGAACAGGTCGCCGAAAGTGTCAAAGGCGGCGCAGACATCCTGTGTGGCGGCGAGGCGCCTGACCGGACGGGGCAATATTATCCGGCCACGGTGTTGGCGAACTGCCAGCCCGGCACCCCCGCCTATGACGATGAAATCTTCGGCCCTGTGGCCGCCGTCATCAAGGCCAAGGACGACGACGATGCGATGCGGATCGCCAATGAAAGCCGATACGGGCTGGGCGGGGGGATCTTTACCCGCGACGAAGAAAAGGCCCGAAAGCTGGCGCGCGATCATTTCGACACTGGAATGGTGCGCATCAATTCCTTCGGTGCGGCAGATCCGAACATGCCGTTCGGCGGCGTGAAGGATTCCGGGTTTGGCCGCGAACATGGCGGCTTCGGCATGAAAGAATTCGTCAACGTCAAAGCGATCTACATGCCCTAAGGCCAAGCCCCGTTGTAACGAAACGGGCCCCTGAGCGGCCGATAATACTCCAACTTCAGCCTGCAAAAGACGGCGTCGCCCTGCGATGGGCGACCCCTTTTGCCATGGCTTCCCTGCGAACTTAAGAAAGGTACATGACATGAAAATCCTAGTAGCTGGCGCCACGGGCGGCACGGGGATCCGCCTTATGAACGAACTCGTCTCGGACGGGCACACGCCTGTCGCCTTGGTCCGAGAAAGCTCTGACACCAGCGACCTCCCTGACCGAGCGGAGACGCGCATGGGTGACCTGGCCGATCTTCAAGATGGTGTTTGCGACGGATGTGACGCCGTTGTGTTCGCCGCCGGATCAGGAAGCGGGACAGGGGCAGACATGACCGACAAGATCGATCGTGACGGCGCAATCCGCTTGATTGACCACGCCGCCCATGCGGGCGTGTCCCGTTTCGTGATGCTGAGCAGCGTTGGCGCCGAAGATCCCGACCCCAGCACCGGTATGGGCCATTACCTGAAGGCGAAACATGACGCCGACGAATACCTGAAGGGATCGGGCCTGACCTATGCCATCGTGCGCCCCGTCGCGCTGACCGATGAGGACGGCACGGGCGACATGGTGTTCGGCGACAATGTCGACCCAAAGGCCAAAGCCGCCCGCGGGGATGTGGCCCGGGTTCTGGCCGATGCCGTCACAAGCGACGCCTGGGCTGGCAAGACCCTCTTGATGCAAACGGCCTAGGCCGACCAACCCTTTTCATCCGACAACAGGAGCTTGCGTTATGAAAGCAGCCATCATTCGTGACTATGAAACGGACATCGAGATCGGGGAGGTTGGCGCGCCTGACCTACAGGACGATTCTGTTCTGATTTCCGTCCATGCCGCCAGTCTGAACCCAATCGACTATATCCTTCAATCCGGCGTCATGAAGGACAACATCCCGTTGCAGTTCCCCCATGTTATGGGCTTCGACGTGTCTGGTGTGATCACCAGCGTTGGCCGCAATGTCAGCGGCTTTAAGGTGGGCGATGCCGTCTTCGCACGCGCCAACCAAGAAGATGCAGGTGCCATTGCAGAGGTGGCACGGCTCAAAGCGGACGAAATGGCGCTGAAGCCGGAAAACATCAGCCATGTGGAAGCGGCGTCTGTTCCGCTGGCCGGGCTGACGGCTTGGCAAGCGTTGGTCACCAAGGGGAACCTGAAACAGGGTCAGAAAGTGCTGATCCATGCAGGGTCCGGCGGTGTCGGGACGCTGGCGATCCAGATCGCCAAGCACATCGGTGCGTATGTGGCGACCACGTGCAGCCCGCGCAACGCCGACCTGGTCCGTGACCTCGGCGCGGACCTTGTGATCGACTACAACACCCAAAAGTTCGAAGATGAACTGTCCGACTACGACATGGTCTTTGACATGCTCGGGGGGGAGACGCTCAACCGGTCGTTCAAAGTGCTGAAAAAGGGCGGCATCCTGGTGTCGATCAAGGGTCAGGACACCGACAACCTTGCCCCTGAACATGGTGTGCGGTTCGAGTGGTTCTTCATGGAGCCGGACGGCGATATGCTGGGTGAGCTTGCTGCGCTGATCAAGAACGGCACGGTCAAGACCGTGATCGACAGCACCTATGGCATTGGCGACACGGCAAAAGCGTATGGCGCCCTTAAGGAGGGGCATGCTGTGGGCAAAATCGTCGTCAAAGTCGACTGAAGGACTGGTGTGCAATGACCGCCGCCCGCGCGACCGAATATTATTCCGGCGCGCGGGCGGCGGATGGTCGTGTCAGATCCGGAGAAAAACCATGAAAAAACGCAGCGCCTTCGTGTCCGTCCGTATCTGGCAAAGCCATCGACGGTCCTTGGGCCGGACGTTCTGAGCGCAAGCCATGCCACGGATCGAAATCCAACATGAAACGACGTACCGGTTTGCGGGTCCCGTGTCTTTGGGCCCGCACCAATTGATGCTGCGCCCGCGGGAAACACCGGATTTGCGCCTTGTGACCTTCGATCTAAGAGTGTCGCCCGACGCCCATATCGATTGGTCCACCGAGGTGGCCGGGAACACAGTTGCAAAAGCAACTTTTGCCTCGACGACCGACCTTCTGGTTATCACGGCGCGTATGGTTGTCGATCTTTCCGCGCCGGTGTGGCCCGTATTCCCGATCTCCGCCGACGCGGCCTTCTACCCCTTCCGATATACGACCGATGAGATAACGGATCTCGGGCCGCTTGCCATGCCGCAATACCAAGATCATGCCGGGCGCTTGTCCGACTGGGTTGAAGGGTTCGTCATGCAGCGCCCGACCGACACCCTGTCGTTGCTCAAAGACGTTGCCAATGGCGTAACGGCGCAGGTCGCGTACCAAAGCCGCGAGACGGAAGGGACACAAGGGCCGCTGGAAACACTGGATCGAGGCTGGGGCACGTGCCGTGATTTCGCGGTCCTCTTTGCAGAGGCGGCGCGGACGCTGGGGTTCGGCGCGCGGATCGTCTCAGGCTACCTTTTCAATCCGAACGAGGACAAGACCGGGTCGTCCGGCGACGGGTCCACCCATGCCTGGGTCGAAGTCTTCGTGCCCGGAGCCGGCTGGATCTCGTTCGACCCGACCAATCAGGCTGTCGGCGGAGCCAACCTGATCCCGGTTGCGGTCGCCCGCCGGATCGAACAAGTGGCGCCCGTAACCGGCAGCTTTCGCGGGAAACCGGGCGATATGGCGCAAATGGATGTTGGCGTGTGCGTCAAACACTTGGCAGACGGACCGCACGGCAGGGCGTGAACCGGCGCCGCGCCGAAGGTGGCCACGGACAGCATGGCCGGACGCCTGCGCGCAAGGCAAGGTCAGTCTTGGGGTTCCAAGGGAAGGACCAGCCGGAAAACGGTCTTTTCATCGTCCGAGGTCACGCCGATCTCACCGGCATGGGCCTTTGCGATCTGATCCGCGATATACAGCCCCAACCCCAATCCTTGCAAAGACGCGCTTTCCTCAGCGCGCTTGAACGGCTTGAACAAACTGGACAGGATATCCTGCGGGATCGCCTTTCCAGAATTGGCGACAGACAGTGCGAAAGATCCGTTCACAGCCTCCGTTCTTACCAGAATTGGCTTGTTACTTGAGCCGTGGGTCACAGCATTGGCCACCAGGTTCGACAACAGTTGATCCAGCCGCGTGGGGTCACAAACCACACGGCCCTCGAAGTCGAACAGAGTTTCGATCTTTCGTTCGGGATAGGCGATGCGCAACTCATCAACCACGCGTTCAAAGCCATCGGAGAGGTCGGCATTCGGCCGAAGCTCTACCGAAAGGCCGCCGCCCAATCGGGCACTGGCAAAGTCAGTGATCGTATCGATCAGCTTTGCCATGCGATCCGCGCTGCCACTGATCGCCGCTAGCATGCTGGCCACCCCATCATCGTGGGGGGAACGACCGGCGATGCGCACGGCCGCCCCGATGGCGGTCAGCGGGTTGCGCAAGTCGTGTCCGAGGATGGCAATAAACTGCTCACGAAGCAGGGCCTCGTCCTCCGAAGATCGCAACGCCCGGGCGCGCGCCTTGTCCTGCGTCACATCGCGGGCACTGCAGACAAAGATATCGCCTTCTGGGACGGCGACCCAGGACAGCCAACGAAAAGACCCGTCCTTACATCTATACCGGTTTTCGAAATGCAACGCAGGCTCTCCGGCCCTCATCGTCGCGAACAATGCCAACGTGCGGTCCATATCATCGGGATGGAGAAAGTCGGTGAAAACCATGGCTTTGATTTCCGCGTCTGACCACCCGAGGACAGTCTGCCACGCCGGATTGGTTTCCACGAAGACGCCCGCCTGATTGACGATGCCAAGCAAATCAGGTGTGATCTGCCAGGTGAGGCTGTGTGTGTCAGCAACAGATGTCATCAGGGATACTTAGGGAAATCTCTGTACATGTCCTATGACGTACCACTGGCCGCCTTTGATATGAAATCGCAATTCTCAATGGCCCATATTCGGCCCATGCCGCTGAGGGTCCGCAAACTTCGCGCCATGCCCATCCGGCGCTTGATCTGATGCGGCGCGCCCCCTTTTGACAGGCAGTACCATATTACAGGTTCAGTGTGTCCCTAACCGTTCCGACCGAAGGCGATGACGACGCCGCGTTGCTCAATACGGCGAAACCCCAGGTCCTGGATCGTCGTAATGAGGGTTTCGGCTTCGGCCTCCCCTCCCGCGTAGAATGTGGGGTGGGTTTCCAGAAGGATGAACCCCGCGCGGGCCAGGGTGTCGGCATCGTTGGCGATGATGTCCGTCTCGGCGCCTTCGATATCGCAAACGAGGCTGTAGCCGTCGGGCGCGCCAAGATCGCCGTGGAGTTTGGCAAGGGTCACGGCAGGCACAGTCACCTGTCGCCCGGTGCCACCGCCGCCCGGCCCCCCGGCAAGGCGGCTGACATGGGCGTTGTCCCCCATCATGAACGACACCTCTGCCCCGCCATAGGACAAGGCAGAGTGGCGCACCTGCGTGGCGGTACGAGTGCCGTCGGCGGAGGCGTTCTTTTGGCAGATCTCGATCAGGTCGGGGTTCGCCTCTAGGATGAGGTGCGGGACATTTGGCGCAAGGCGGCTGCCGATCAACGCAGAGACCACGCCGAGGGACCCGCCAAGTTCAATCACCGGGCGGTCGGCGGGCAGATGGGCCTGGACGAAGGCGGCCTCCTCTGTCTCGTACTTGGCTTTCATTAGGGCGTTGGCCAGGCCCACATCCACGTCGCGGGGCACATGGACCGTCAGCCCATGATAGGTAAAGACGGGACCGTGGGCCTTCATGTGGCGGGCGACGCGGCGCTTTCGAAAGAAATCTCGGATGATGGTCATTTGGGGTCGAACACGCCTCCGTCCTTGGGGGCCGACAGGGCGCCCGCGATCTGGCCCAGGTATTTCTGGCGCCGCCGCGCCGATAGAAAGTTGATCGGAGCCAGAAGCGCAAGGCAGGCGGGCAAGAACGTGCGGCGAAACCCGTGGCCGGGGCGCGTCTTTTCCAACACGTAATAGCGCGAGCGGGCCATGTGGTAGCCTTTCCACCGGGCCATCGCGGGGCTGCGCGCGCTGCCGGTGCCAGCGATGTGGCGGGCCCGGGCAGCAGGCAGGTGCCATAGGGTGTGGCCCGCCTGGGCGATGCGCCAGCTGAGGTCGTGGTCTTCGTGGTAAAGGAAGATATTTTCGTCGAACCCGCCCAGATCGTCGAACACGCCGCGCCGCACGAACAGCGCCCCGCCGGACAGGATCGGCATTTGCCCCGCCTTTTCCAGGGGGGGACGCGGCAGGGCCGGCACGGGCAACACGGACGACATCTTGAGGCGGACGCGCCCGCGCCCGTCCTCGACCGCGGGGTTGGCGGCGCCCAGGTCGGGGCGGGCATCGGCCTCTGCCTCCAACGCGGGCAAAGCACCGGGCATGAGCGCGGCATCGGGGTTCAGGAACAACAGGAACTCCGTGGTGGCGTGGCGTGCGCCCAGGTTGCAAGCGCGGCCAAAGCCCACATTGCCGGGGGCGGGCAGAACGGTGGCCCGGTCCGCATCAGCCAGGGTCGCCAACGTGCCATCGGTGCTGTCGTTGTCGACGACGACGCAGGGCGTGTCCGGCGGCACAGAGGCCAACATGGTGCCGATCACCGCCGCGGAATTATGGGTGACGGTGATGATTGTGGTGCGGGCGGTCATGCCCCCTCCGACACGGGGGTCCAGCCTTCGGGGGGCCAAATCACCGCGTGTTTGTGGGGACGCCAGCGACGGTGGAACCAGTACCATTGGTCCGGGTCCGCTTGGACCCGCGCGGCGAGGCGCAAGTTGAACGCCTGCATCATGGCGTGCGGCGTGCCGGGGGGGATGGGGGTCTCTAGCTCCACCTCGACGCTGTGGCCGCGCCGGGTGCCGAAAACCGGGATGAGCGGCAGATCGTAACGCAAGGCCAACTCAGCAGCCGAAAGGGAGGTACAGGCGGCGTGACCCATGAAATCCAGCGCTTCGCCATCTTGGACATATTGATCCATGAGCAGGGCCAAGATGCCGCCCTGCTTGAGGTGCCGCAGCAATTGACGATTGCCCGCAGCGCTTTTGGGGATGATGGGGGTGCCCGCCACTTCGATGGCTTGGCGGAAGATCGGTTCATAATAGGGGTTGTTGTTAGGGCGGTAGAGCGCGCCGACTTCCATCCCCCGTCCCCGGAGCGCGTGGCGCACGGCCTCCCACTGGCCGAAATGACCGGACACCAGGATGGCCCCGGTTCCGTCCGCATGGGCCTGTTCCAGGATCGCAACGCCCGGTCCGGTAATGGGCAGGGACGCAGAGCCTGCGGCATAATCGGCGTTAAACAAAATCTCCGTCAGGGTGGCGCCCACGTTTTGAGCCACCCGTCCAACCAAGGCGCGCCGCGCGGGGCGCGACATCTGCGGGTAGACCAATTTCAGGTTTTCATCGGCGCGGCGGGCCACAGGTGGCAACACGCGAACAGCCAAGCGGATAAGGACGCGCATGATGCGGACGCGGGTGGCCAAGGGGAAGACACTGACCAAGGCAAGCACGGCCCGCAGCAAGAGAGTGGTTCCGAAATACAGGATGGATTGGATCACAGCGCGGCCGCTTTGTTGGTGTGTCGTGACATGGGCGAATCTGCCGTGCCTGTCCAGACCCCCCACATTTGAAGGGGTCGACGGAAGGCCGTCCCATAAGGCCGTGTCAATCCACCAGAGTGCGGGCCGGAGGTAAGGAATAGATGACTTGTGAAAAAAGCGCCCCCCTCCTAACCTAGGGTCAATTACTTAATGATTTCCGTAGTTTTGTAAGCGTTCACGAAGATTTTACCTTGATATTTCAGGTGGCTAGCAATGCTGACGTCAATTGAAGGCGATACGACTTTTGGGCGCGCCCTGCGCTCTCCCTCCAAATCCACACTGGCAGGTGGAACACGCCAAACTGCGGCACAGCGGCAGATCGGCGGAACCTTGCTAAACCCTCTCTCCCCCCGTCAGAGCCGCCCAGGATGATCGGGGTCTGGGGGGTGTTCAGCGTGGCATTGGCAATGGGAGGAAGCCCAATGGAGACAGTTCAAGGGACAGTTCAGGCGGGGGTCATGTGCCCCCTGGTGGCGGGCGACAATGGCGAGGTTTATGCCATCGATGACCTGCCCCAAGACCTTCAGCCCGGGGACCGCGTCTTGCTTGAGGTCGCGCCGGAGCCGCCGGATTTCGGCGCAATGTGCGATCAGGGTCAGGCCGTGGATTGGCGACGCGTCACACGTTTGGGCGCCAACGATCAGCCCGCCCGTACTTGGTCAAAACAGTAAACAACCCCACTAAACGCCATCGGTTCAACCGGTGCGGTTCATACTCATTCAAAGCATTTTTATCGGAGAAGACACCATGACACGTTTCGACATTCCCGACGCCAATTTGGCAGAAAAGGTCGAGGCCGCGGAGGCCCGGGCCCAGAAGGCAAACGGCGGCCATGACGCCTCTGTGTTTCGGGGGGGCGCCACCAATTGGATGGTGCCCATGGCCAACGAAAACCTTCTCTCTGACCCGTTCGCGGCGGCAGAGTTGATCCCCAACGACCCGAATTTCAACCAGCAATGGCACCTGCGCAACACGACCGCCGGCCAGTTTGACCTGAACGTCACCGATGTGTGGGACGACTACACCGGGGATGGGGTGCGTGTTGTTGTCATCGATACCGGGATCGACCGCGACCACCCGGATCTTCTTGCCAACATGAATTTCGGTATCGACTGGGATTATCAGGATGGCGACACCGTGCCAGAGCCCGTTGGCTCGGCTCGGTCACAGCACCACGGCACGGCGGTCGCCGGGATCGTGGGCGCGGCCAATAACAGCGTGGGCGGCGTGGGCGTCGCCTATGATGCGGAACTTGTCAGTTTCCGCGGCTACGGCCTGTTCGGTGATTTCGGCAGTGAGGTTTGGCAGGACGCCGCGGGCCTGGGTGACACCGTGGGCAACCCGACCGGCGATTCGACCGATGCCGACATCGTCACCATGAGCGCGGGCAGCGGATCCACGGTGTTCTACTACACCAACGATAACGCCAATGCCGTGTCCGACATGTCGAACAACGCCAATAACGGGCGCGACGGTTTGGGCACCATCATGGTAAAATCCGCAGGCAACAGCCGGGCGGGCGCCAACAGCAGCGCGCGCGAAGAGGGCACGGCGGAATTATGGGACAGCACGCGCTTCGTGATCAACGTGGCCGCGGTCGAGCGGGATGGCGACATCACCAACTACTCCTCCCCCGGGGCGAACGTGCTGGTGTCGGCCTTTGCGCCTTCGACCGGCCAGTCGCCGGGCATCTTCACCACGGACCGCGCCGGCACGGATGGGTACAACACCAACACCAGCGCCAATGGCGGCGACTACACCAGCGGGTTCAACGGCACCTCGGCGGCGGCCCCGCAGGTTGCGGGCGTTGTGGCGCTGATGCTGGAAGCGAATCCCGATCTGGGCTGGCGCGATGTTCAAAAGATCCTGGCGCTGTCGGCCCGGCAATCGGGTTCCGAAGTCGGGTCTGCCGCGATTGGCAATGAACAGGCGATCCAGGGCACCAATCGGACCTGGTTCTGGAATGACACCAGCGATGGCAACATGAAGTGGAACGGTGGCGGATTCCACTTCTCCAACGACTATGGCTTCGGCATCGTGGATGCCAAGGCCGCCGTGCGCCTGGCGGAAACCTGGGAATTGTCCGGCACCTCTGGTGTCGGAAGTGGCTATGTCGCCGAGTCGCGGGACATGGATGGCACAAACGTCACCACGAATTACAGCACAGGATTTGTCAGCCACACGGCCACGTTCTCCAACAACATCAATGTCCAACATGTCAATGTGAACGTCGATTTCGACATCGATGATCTGGCGGATATGGAAATCTTCCTGGTCTCGCCCAATGGGACGCGGATCCAGCTGATCAACGACACCGGCGACACCCAAGCCTATGATACGGGCGACGCCGTCAACGAGGCGAACGGAAACGGTGGCACCGGCAACCGCGGTTGGGATTTTGGGTCCGTCGCGTTCCTGGGTGAGAATGGCAACGGCACCTGGACCGTGCAGATCCGAAATGATGATGGGTCGACCAACGGGACATTTTCGACCAGTGACGTGGACCTGACGATCTATGGCGACACGGACACCACGGATGACCTGTTCGTCTACACCAACGAGTTCTCGGACTATGACGGTGTTGTAAACCACCTGACCACGGCAAATGGCGGTAGTGGCACCAACACGATGAACGCCGCAGCGGTCGATTCCAACACGACGATCGATCTTCTCGGCAATACGGCCAATATCGACGGCGTTGCCATGACGTCGGTCTTGAACATCGACCGTGTCTTCACAGGCGACGGCAACGATTCAGTCGTGGGGGATGGCATCTCGGAATTCATCAACACTGGGCGTGGCAATGATACAGTCGAAGGCGGCAGTGGCGAAGAGACGATCCAAGGCGGCGACGGCAACGATTCCCTGTCCGGGGGCGCGGGCGACGACACCATCGAAGGCGGTGACGGCAACGACACCCTCGAAGGTCAGGGCGGCGCAGACCGGCTGATCGGCGGGAACGGCAACGATACGTTCCTGTATCGGGATGGCCAGGACGCCCCGACGACCGCAAGTGAGCAATTGACCGGAGGCGCGGGCTTCGACCGGATCCTGCTGCAAGGTGCGGGGACATACGTCCTCAACACCGGGGAATTCGGGATCAATGTAAGCTCCGTCGAAGAAATCGAGTTCAGCGCCGATGGCGCCAACATCGACAAAACGGTGATCTTGACCAACAAGGAACTGGACAGCGCGGGTGAATTTGCCACGGCGTTGCGGATCGACGGCAATTCCAACACCGGATCAGACGACCGGATCATCATCAACATGGTGGACACGTATGGCACCGCCCTGGATATCTCGGCTTGGACGTTCCAGACCTGGGTGCAAAGCGGAAACCAGGATGACCGCCTGACGATCAACGGCACATCCGCCGACAATAACATCGTGGGGACCAGCAGGAACGACAGCATCTTCGGCAACGCCGGGGACGACACGATCAATGGCGGCGACGGCGATGACACTTTGGTCACGGGCAGTGGCGCCGACAGCATGCTTGGCGGCAACGGCAATGACCTCTTCATCAAGAGCGACTTTCTGCCGCCAGCCTCGGACGTGTTCAACGGCGGTGCCGGCGACGACACGCTGACATCGACCGCGAACTATAGCGGATCGGTGACGTTCAACCTGGCCTCCGGCCGCGCATCCGTCGCCGGAGCGGAGCGCGATACTCTGATCTCGATCGAGAACCTTAACATCGGTGGCAGCGCAGATGTGATCGGGAACAGTGGCGCCAACATCATCAACATGATCGGCACTGGCAATAACGAGGTTGACGGCGGCGCGGGCAATGACACCCTGTCGGGCGGTGCGGGCAACGATACGCTTATCTCCGGCAGCGGCGCCGACAGCCTGCTGGGCGGGACGGGCAATGACCGCCTGGTCAAGTCCGATGCCTTGAGCTCGGCGGCGGATGTGTTCAATGGCGGGTCGGGCGATGACACGCTTGAAACGACGTTGAGCTGGTCAAACACAGTGACGTTCAACCTGGCGGCGGGCAATGCGTCGCTTGGGACAGACGTCCGCGACACGCTGATCTCAATCGAGAACATCGAAGTCGGGGGCCGCGCCGCCGTCATCGGGAGCAGCGAAGATAACCGGATCACCGCCACAGGCACGGCCGCAAGCGACGGCAACGACCTGGACGGCGGCGCAGGCGATGACACGATCCTGGGCAACGCGGGCGACGACACCCTGACATCCGGTACTGGCGAGGACAGTCTGGACGGTGGGGCGGATGACGACCTGCTGATCAAGACCGACTTCATGGCCCCGGGTGAGAGCGACACCTTCAACGGTGGGACGGGCGATGACACGCTGGAGGCCGACACGAACTGGGGCAGCGGCGTGACGTTCAACCTCGCCTCCGGTCGCTCTAGTGTTGGGGGTGATGACCGCGACGTCCTGGTCGGTATCGAGAACCTCCGCCTGGGCGGCAGCGCCTCGGCCATCGGGACGATCGGGGCCAACTCCATCGTCGGGCTTGGCACCGGGGGCAACAACTTCGACGGCGGCGCCGGGAACGACACCCTAGACGGCGGCGGCGGCAACGACACCCTGACCAGCGGGTCGGGCGATGACACCTTGCTCGGAGGTGACGGCAATGACCTGCTCGTCAAGTCCGACTTGCTGGATGGCGGCGACGTGTTCAACGGCGGGGCTGGCAACGATACGCTGGACGCAACCTCTGTCGTTTGGGGACCTGCCGCCATTTTCAACCTGGCAACGGGTGAAGCCCTGGTCGGGCTAGACCCGCGCGACGACCTGATCTCCATTGAGAACGTGGTGGTCGGCGGTGCTGCCGTCGTCGTCGGATCTTCGGCGGCCAACCTGATCGAAGGCACCAGTGTCACCCTCTCCAGCTCTGCCAACAACTTCTCGGGCGGGGGCGGCGATGACATCCTGCTTGGTGGTCTCGGCGACGACACGCTGGACGGCGGCAATGCCGATGACAGCCTGGATGGCGGGTCCGAAGATGACCGGCTGCTGGGCGGCAACGGCGACGACACCCTACGCGGTGGCACCGGCGATGACTTCCTGGATGGCGGCAACAACAACGACACGTTGCTGGGTGAATCCAACGAGGACACGCTTCTGGGCCGGGGCGGTGACGACGATCTGGACGGCGGCGCGGGCGACGATATCGTCAATGGCGGCGACGGTGCAGACACGCTGGATGGCGGCACCGGCTCCGACACGCTGACCTATAGCGGGGACACAACGGGTGTGACCGTGCGCCTGTTCTCCAACACGGCATCGGGCGGCTGGGCCGAAGGGGACGATATCTCGAACTTCGAGCATCTGACCCTGGGCACAGGCGATGATTTCGGCCAGGGCAACCTGGGCGACAACGTCATCCGCGGCGCGGCTGGCAATGACACGCTGGTCGGTCTGGCCGGGGACGACACCCTGAACGGCGGGGGCGGCAATGACCGTATCTTCGGCGATGCAGGGGCCGACAGCCTGATCGGGTCCATTGGCAACGACACCCTCACCTATGCCCCCGATACGGCCGGTGTGGTGGTACAGTTGTTCAACGGCAGCGTGTCCGGCGGTCTGGCCGAAGGGGACACCATCAGCGGCTTCGAGAACGTCGAAGGTGGCCAGGGCAACGACATCCTGCAAGGCACGGGCGGCAACAACATCCTGGATGGCCGCCAGGGCAACGACACCCTGAACGGGCTTGGCGGGGATGACACCCTGCTGGGCGGATCGGGCAACGACCAGATCCTGTCCGGGACGGGCGCCGATGAACTGAACGGTGGCACGGGCTTCGACATGCTCAGCTACTTCTCGGACAACACCGGTGTGAATGTGTCGCTGTTCTTCAACTCGGCCACGGGCGGGAACGCCACGGGTGACACGATCTCGAACTTTGAGAACATCACCGGCGGTGTGAATGACGACACCCTGCAAGGCTCTGCTGGCGGGAACGTGCTGTTCGGCTTCAACGGGGATGACACCATCAACGGTCTAGGCGGGAATGACACCCTGCGCGGCGGCTTCGGCGAGGATTACATCCTCGGCGGCGGTGGCAATGACCGTCTGTTGGGTCAGGTCAATGCCGATACCCTTGTGGGTGGCGCAGGCAACGACACCCTGACAGGGGGCACCGCGGGCGACACGTTCATCTTCACCGGGAACTTCGGTCAGGACACGATCAGCGACTTCGGCTTTGCCGATGTGGCACGGGTCGGGGGCACCGCGGCTGGGTTCAACACCTTTGGGGATTACGACGTAAACTCCGACGGGTTGGTGAACGCCGTAGATGCCGGACTGACGTCGAACGTGACGGCGGGCCCCGGTGGGGATCTGACCCTGACGTTTAACCTGGCAGGCAATCGAGAGATCTTCTTCGACAATGTCGGTTTCTTGAACGCAGGTGATTTGATCTTCGTTTGATCGGCTCACTCAACCTTAAAGAGTAATGAAATCGAGGCGTTCCATTTCCAAATGAGTACAAAGGCGAGCGAAAAGTTAATAAAAAGTTAATTGTACCAATCGCCTCATTCGTTCGTTGACACCAATGCCCGGTTGCCTGATAGGCAGCCGGGCACTTTTTGGTTACAGAAGAATAACGTTATGGAAACGACCATCCCGGTTTTCATTCTTGCAGGACAATCGAATGCAAGAATTCCCGGCCTCGACTCTCGACTGCACGCACAACTTACCACACTGCACGGACAGGACGGATTTGAGTTCATCAAGTCCGCCCAAGGGGGAACGCGGCTTTTCCCCCATCCTGTGAACCGGGATTGGCACCCGACCAGTCAAGGTGAATTGCTGGATGAAACGCTGCAAGAAATTCGCGATGTCCTTGCAGGGATCCGCCAAGCTGGGTTTGAACCGGATGTGCGCGCCTTTGTCTGGATCCAGGGCGAAGGCGATGCGCTGGAACTGGAACGGGCCGAAGCCTATGCCAGTTCCATGGCGGATCTAATTTCCGCCGTCCGCGTGGAAACCGGGCAAAGCGACCTGCCGATCATCGTGCCAAAGCTGGCCTCCACCACCTACCCCTATCGGGACGAGTTGCGCGCGCAGCAGGACCTGATGGCGCAGCAAGACCCCAATGTGCATCTGGTGGAAACTCTGGATCTGTCCTTTGTGGATGGCGTCCACTATGACCGCGTCAGCCAGCACTTGCTGGCAGACCGGATTGTCGCGAGCATCCCGAACCTGCCCCCGGCCAACACCGTGCCGGAGCCGACGGGCTACACGCCGCAATTCTTACCCCAGGTGACGTTCGAGACGACCTATGGCGACGATCGCATTTCCTACCTGCCCTTCGGGCTGAAGGATGTGCAAAGCGTTTGGATTAACCTCAAGGCGGGCAATGATTTCTTCCGCTCCCAAAGCGGTCATGACACGATCCTTGCGGGTGCGGGCGATGACACGATCTTTGCCGGGTTCGGGGAAGATGTCGTGCTTTGCCATGGCGGCAATGACCAGGTGACAGGCGGCAAGGGCAAGGACACATTGCGCGGCGGCGAAGACAGCGACAGACTGTCCGGCGACGAGAATGCCGACTTCCTGACCGGCGGCGATGGCGTGGATACGCTGATGGGCGGGGCCGGAGATGACAGCTTGGCCGGGGGCGCGGGTGCCGATCACATCGATGGCGGCGAAGGCAACGACACCGTGTCGTACTACAATGCCGCCGGTGACGTGATCGTCGACCTGTCCGCCGGTCTGGTTTGGAACAGGGCCAACACCTGGAACAATGACACCGTGACCGCCATCGAAAGCGTCGTCGGATCGTGGCGCGGCGATGATGATTTGTTCGGCGACGCATTCGACAATCGCCTGAACGGCGTCGCCGGGTTTGATCTTCTTTATGGGCGCGACGGCAACGATCAGCTTTATGGCGGGCGCGGGGAAGACCGGCTGATTGGCGGTCAGGGTGAAGATACGCTTGTCGGCGGATCGGACAATGACATTCTGTCTGGCGGCATGGACGGCGATACATTCATCTTTGTCGGGAATTTCGGCCAGGATACCATCACCGATTTTGGCGAAGGCGATATGGCTCGCATTGGCACCACAGGTTCCGGATTTAACACATTCGCGGATTACGATGCCAATGGCGACGGGCTGGTCAACACCGACGACACTTTGCTGACCACGAATGTGGTGGCAGGTCCCGGTGGCGATTTAACCCTGGTGTTCAATCAAACGGGCGGATTGCAAATTCTGTTTGCCGATGTCAGCGCATTGGAGATTGGGGATATCGTGTTTATCTGATGCGCCTAGCGCACGGACAGGCTTTGCAACAGGACACCCAATTCACGTTGGTCCGGGATCAGTGGGTCGAATTTTGACGGGACACTGGTGCGGTCAATGCTGACCGTCAGCCGAAGGGGCCCCGACACGCCGTCGGTCTCAATGTGCCAGGGGACGTTCTGCTTGACCGCGGGACGGGCCCCGGCATCGCTCTCTGACGACTGCACCTCATGGGTGACTGTCGTTTTCCATGTCTTCCCCGTCACCTCGTCGCAAAGGGCATAGGTCACATCCGTGTCCTTCAAAATCCCGGGCGCGAACAGGGACGACACGCCTGACACCTCCTCGGCGGGATGGTCCTTGGCCATGTGGAAATAGATCGTCGCCGACGCGTCCCGGGTCCAAAGGCCCGACTCCTCAACGGAATGACACCCGGTGCGCAACGTCATTTGGTCCCCGTCGCGCATGTCCGGCAACAGGTTCGTCCCCGGCACCACCGGCTTCAGCTTGAGGACATTGGACGTCTCTACCCGGCTCAGGAAGGCAACCAGCGGCGCAATGTCGGTGGCGGTCAAGGGATAGCTTGTCTGCTCTTCCATCAAGCGCAGGATCACATGGCGGAACCCCTTCTGCCGCGCCTCGAAGACAAGCTGTTCGGGGTTGTCCACGGCAATGTCCAAAGCCTGAAGCGCGATGGGCACGGCACACATGGGGCCAAGCATCGCGATCACTTCCCACAGTGTGACGTCGAAATCCGGCACGCATAGGCGGTTCAGGTAGGACGCGACCAAGGGCGTCTGCCGATTGGCCAAGGTGGACAAACTGATAAGCCGCCCGATCACGTCATAGGCGTCCAACAGGTCAAGCTGATGGATGAAGGTGCCCAGCTTGCGGCACTGCGCGTCCGAGATGCGCGAAGACAGGATGTTCAACGCCAGAACCCGGCCTTTGTCTTCGGCGTCGGCCTCGAAAAACGTGCTGGGCAGATGCGGGCGCCCATCGAACAACCCAGTGATCAGCCGTCGGCTTTGGACGAACGCCTCCATCCATTCGGTATCGCTGTCGGGCACGGGCGGCAGGTCCTTACCATCGCGCCGGGCGCGGGCCAGGGCCGCGCGGCGCGACATGGTCGGCAAATGCCCTCGCAATTCTGTCACCAGATCCTGGGCATAGCGCCCGGGCGTCTGATCGGCCACGGCGGCACGGGCGGCGGCACCGCGTTTCGACAGGTCGTCGCGTTCCCGGTCGATGCGCAGCAGCACCTCTGCCAGTTCTGCGTCATCACCGATGCGGTTCAGGAAGTAAGCCGCGTCCTCCGGGATCTCCGCGAAACATCCGGTGGGATAGGCGATGATCGGGCGACCGAACGCCAATTGTTCGGCCAACGACAGGGACGCGCCCTCGGTGTTGGGGAACCGCAGGTTGAAAAACACATCGGCCGAGGCCAGAACCGCCTCGAAATCCTTTTTGCCCAAACCGATGCGAAGATCGAACACCGTTTGTAGGTTGTTCTCGCGCAACTCCTCCTGAAACTCGGACAGGAAGTCGGGGTCGCTGGCAAAGCCCGCCACCGTCACGCGGAACGCATCGCGCAGACGCGCATCCTGGCGGAACGCGGCGGTCAGCAGCGATAGACCCTTCGTACTGCCGATATGGCCGCAGAACACCAGGTGGATCGGCACGCCGGGCGCGGTCTGGATCGGGCGCTCCAACGCCTCGGGGACGGTGGGGCGCGGCATGAACAGGCGCGTCACCGTTCCCGGATAGTCGGCGCCCAACCCCTGGCGCGCGTAGTCGGAATGGACCACGGCGCCGGTGCCAAGCCGGGCAAGCACATCGCAGAACGGCACCTGCACGGACCAATCGCTTTCCCACGGCACGTAAACCACTTGCCCGTGGTCGCAGCGCAGGACTTGGCCGGCATTCACAAAGCGGAACGCCTCCGGCCCGCCAAGATCGAACGCCAAATTGCCATAGCCCGGGCCCACAAACCCGTCACGGACCGTCTTACCGGCCAGGTAATGCTGATACACGTAGTCATGCATGACGACGATGCCGGGATGGACCAGCAGCGCGTCATAAATTTCCTTGTGGTTCTTTTCGTTGTTGCCCAGGTGATAGACCGCCACATCGAACAGCGCGTGAAAATCCGACCGCAGAAGGGCCGGGCTCAGCTCGATCGTGGGATAGGGCATTTTCAACACCCGGTCCGTGGTCGGCGGGTGGTAGACGGTAACATCCACGTCGTCCCGCGGGAACAGGGCCCGCATCTCATCCAGCACGCCTTGCGTATAGGTTGCGATGCCCGTTTGGGTGGAAACGGGGCTAAACCATCCGATCCTCATTGGAGAATGTAACCCTTCAGCATGTTCACCTTCTGGCCCAGAAATTCGTCATTCATGCGCTTGGCGCGACGGATTTCCGGATTGAATGGCAGGCCCGACGACACGATCGTCTCGACCCGCTGCACCATCTCTTCGGCTTGGCCCAAGGCTTTGGCCGTGTCATCGGCCACCTGCGCGTAAGAACGTCCGGCGGCGAACGTAAACGTTTCATCCCCCAGCAAGCTGTCGCCGTTGCTTTTGAATTCGGGCAAGATCACCGTGTAGATGCCAGCCGCCATACTATCGATGGGGCTTATATCCGACGCCCTGTGATTGGACACGCCATGGTGGACATGGATGTCCGCGGACAGGCGCGTCAGCAACGTCTCCCGATCCTCGGACCCGTCCAGGTCCAGGACCTCTGCTCCGCCCGCCAGATCGGCATAAAGGTCGCGCAGCGGTGTGTCCCGATCAAACGCTTCGCGATGGTCCAAAAGCAAGACACGCGGCCCCGCACCGTCCGGGCGCGGGGGTGTCACATCGCCCAGGCGGATCGGAAACCGATCAATCAAGTTCGGCTGGATCCAAGGCGCAAAACACGCGCTTTGACCGAAATGGAACCGATCCAGGAACAGGACCTGTTGGAAGTTGCTCAGGACGTGGCTGACCCATGTCCCGGTGGGTGCGTTGCCCAAATCATGGCGCTTCGCGAAATCTCTCAACTCGTCTTTCAGGGGCCGCGTGCACAGCAACAGGTTCACCCCCTGATGGGCCGTCGCATCCCCGTTCAGACCTACAAACAGCCGCCGCTTGGCCCAGGGCCCCGTGTCAAACGCACTTTGATGGAGGAGGTCGGTCAACGGCCCGGTATCGTCGTCCTGCCGCACGACCGAGATGTCATCGACATATTTCGGTATCAATTCTTTCAACGATTTCAGTATGCTGTCGGACAACAGGATGTCCCGGAAGTTCTGACGCGTGCCGCCAGGGGCATTGAAGGTCGTGTCCATGCCGAAACTTGACTCGCTTTGAAATACCCGGACCGCCTTGCTTGACACAGCCAAACCGAGCACCCGTTGAAAACACAGGCTCCCTACCCCAACTGCCACAAGCATTGCAAACGGCCCGTCGTCCTTTGCGCAACCTTCCGCACGCGACCGCCCTGCCAGCTATGGACTTTCGGCGCGGTAACCCTTTTCTTTATGGCCCGAAGTCACGGATCAGGATTGGGACGACAATGAAGTGTTTTGTAATGAGTAATTGCACCCATGCGCCCATTCGGGAGTATCTGAGCGCAACTGGCCTCTTCGACAGCGTCGAGTCCGAGGCGATCTTTACGATCCCCGCCGATCAGCTTCACGCGCGCTACGACCGCGTCGTCCGAGATTTCGACGTGATCTTCGCCACCGTCCTCTACGGTGACAAATGGGGCCCCTGGGAACACAAGACCATGCGCGCCGCCTTGGGCGACAAAGTGCAAATGTTCGACGCCCCGTTCTTCCAGGGCCTGCACCCGGATCTGGTCCATATCTCCCATAAAGGCGACCGGTTCCTGTCGCCCATCGGCGACTACCACAGCGGTCTGATCTATTGGGGATGGCGCCGCCAAATCCCCATCGAGCAATTGTCCGAGATGTACCACGATGGGGACTTACCCGACTTGTTCGACGCGGCCCGCGCCTGGGAGACGTCCCTGCAGACCTTCCACCAGAGAGAGCAACTGGCCGACATCCGCGTCGCACCGCAGCTCGATCAGATCTGTCGCGCACAGCCCGCCATGCTGACCTTCAACCATCCGACAATGCCCATCATGGCGGCCCAATGCGACGCGCTGTGCCGGAAACTGTTCGGTGACCGGACGACGACCCCCATCGACCCCACGAACATCCATAACGTGCTTTTGTCGGACGTGATCATCCCGGTCTCCCCCGCGGCGATCCGCGCCAATGACCTGCCCTACCGCACATCGGCGGCCTTCAAGTTCGGCTTGGCCTCCCCCCACAAAAACAAAGGCTACCTCAGCTTTGAGCGGTTCGCCCGGCTCAGCTATGCGCGCTATGGCTGCGTAGAACCCAAGGACCTCTCGGTGACGACCCCTGCCCCGCTGGCCAAGGCCCTGACCGAAGAAGTGGCCGCTTAAACGGGCGCGCGGCACGGATGATCCTGAACCATTCCCATCAGTTCTTGTTCATCCATGTGCCGAAAACGGCGGGCACCACGGTGTCGACCTATCTGACGCGCTATGCCGGCCCTGCGGATATTGATCTGGCCGGGGCCGTGCCCGAGGATACGTGGGCCAGTGACACCCCGAACTCCTTCGCGTCTGAGCTCAACGCCATCTGGCACACGACCTGGGACATGGAAAAACACGCCCGTGTCATGCGCATCCGCAAGCGGCTGGGCCACACGCTTTGGCAACGGTATTTTAAGTTTGCGTTCGTCAGAAACCCTTTCGCGCGCACTTTTTCCGGGTTCCGCTTTCTCAAACGCAACAACCGCCTGGGACCCGCGTTCGAACAGATGACGTTCTCGGAATTCCTGGCCTCCGACTGGTTCCAAACGCTGTCTGTCCTGCCGATCCAAAGCCAAGCCGCCTTTTTGGCTCCCATTGCGCAGGTGGATTTCGTGGGCCGACAGGAAACCCTGGCCGAAGACTTGGCCTTCGTCGCCTCGATCATTGAGCGGCGGCGCATTGCGCCCGTTGCTTTGCCCGTCTTGAACCAAAGCGCGGACCCGGACGGGTGGCGCACAATGTCCGAGGCGGATCGCGACATCATCCGCCGCGTCCTGGCCCAGGATTTTGAGACTTTGGGTTACTGTCCTGAAACAGGCGCGCCAGTTTCAGCCGATGGGCCGTAACGCGACCACGGCCCACGCGCGCGACCGGCAGGCCCTTGAAGTTATTTCATTTCCTGCGCCACGGCGCCTTGGCATGTTTCAACCGGCGCGCGTATCCCCACGACCGCTCCAGTTGCGCAGCATCCGGCTGCACCGTATCCCGGCTCTCGGGGCGAATCGACCCGCAAACCTTCTATGCCCGTCGCCGGGGAGTTCTTGATGATCATCAACAACCAATATCAGTTCATTTACATCCACGTCGCAAAGACCGCCGGGACGGCGGTGTCGACGGCCCTGCAACGGTATGCGGGCCCGGCCGACATCGATTTGGGCGGCGCCGTGGTCGAGATGAAGGGCGACCAGGGTCGCTACCAGATTGCCAAGAACCTGAATACGCTGTGGCCTAAGCAATGGGGGATCGAAAAACATTCCCCCGTGGCGCGAATCCGGCAAAAGGTCGGCCCCAGAATTTGGCCCAACTATTTCAAGTTCGCCTTCGTCCGGAACCCGTTCGCGCGGACCTATTCGGGCTTCAAGTTTGCGAAGAAGCATAAATCCGCCGGTGGCGCGCTGGAGGAGATGAGCTTCTCCGAATTCCTGCGGTCCGAATGGTTCCAGGACCTCAAGCTGCTGCCGATCCAAAGCCAGGCCGCCTTCCTGCACCCGATCAGCCAGGTGGACTTCATCGGGCGGCAGGAAAACCTGTCCGATGACCTGAAACTTGCCGCCTCCATCATCGAACGGCGCCGCGTGACCGAAATCGACATTCCCGATCTCAACCGCTCGGCAAGCCCGGATGAATGGCGCGATATGTCCGACGTGGACCGCGATATCATCCGCGATATCCTGGCCCGCGACTTTGAGGAACTTGGCTATTCCCCCGAGGATGGCAGCGTCATCGGCGCGTAACAGCCGGGTGGCATCGGCAAGGACCGGAGGACAAACCCCTGCCCGTCCCAAGGTCCATTGAAGCCGTCGCTTACCATCCGTAAGACACGCTCGAACGATTTGAACCGGGCCGGGGCGGCCCCAAGCATAGGACTGACTGCATATGAAGAAGGCATTCATCACAGGCGTGACGGGCCAAGACGGCGCTTACCTCGCAAAACTGCTGCTCGAAAAGGGCTATGAGGTCCACGGCGGTGTGCGCCGCATCTCTCACCCGGAATTGCCGCGTTTGGAATTGCTGGGCATCGCAAACGACATTCAGTTCCACGAATTCGATCTGTCGGATCCGTACAACATCATCCGTGCCATTGACGCGGTGAAACCGGATGAGTTCTTCAACCTGGCCGCGCAAAGCTTTGTGGGCGCGTCCTGGGACCTGCCGATCTACACTGCTGACGTGGACGGCATGGGCGTTGTTCGTATCCTGGATGCCCTGCGCACCGCCTCGCCCGAGACGCGTTTCTACCAGGCGTCCACCTCCGAAATGTTCGGCCTGGTGCAAGAGGTGCCGCAGTCGGAAACGACCCGCCTCTACCCCCGCTCCCCATATGGTGTGGCCAAGGTCTACGGCCATTACATCACCATGAACTACCGAGAGAGTTTTGGCATGCACGCCTCCTCGGGGATCCTGTTCAACCACGAAAGCCCCCTGCGCGGCAAAGAATTCGTGACCCGCAAAATCACCCTGGGCTTAGCCGCCATCGCCCATGGCAGCGACGCCCCGGTGGAGTTGGGCAACATGGACGCCCGCCGCGACTGGGGCTTTGCCGGGGACTACGTCGAAGGCATGTGGCGGATGCTGCAACAGGATGAAGCCGACGACTACGTCTTGGCCACCAACGTCACCACCACCATCCGCGATTTCTTTACCTACGCCGCCGAAGCCATGGGCATGGATCTGGACTGGCAAGGCGAAGGCGAGGCCGAGACGGCCACCGACCGCAAATCCGGCAAGCTGGTGATGAAGGTGAACCCCAAGTTCTACCGCCCTGCCGAAGTGGACCTGCTGATCGGCGACCCAACCAAAGCGAAAACCAAACTCGGATGGGAACCCAAGGTCGACATTCGCCAACTGGCAGAAATGATGGCGAAATCCGACTACGATGCCGCTGCTTAATCGCCTGAAGACGTCCCCGCTTGCCCGCGCCCTCAGAGGGGCGCGGAGCATTCGCGGGAACGTCGACGGGTTCCAAGACGGGGAATTGTTCGGCTGGGCCATTGGGCCCAACGGCACCCATGTCTCCGTTGGTATCTTTGCAGGCGGGGGCATGGTCGCCCAAGCCAGCGCCAATATCTTCCGGGGCGACCTACGCGCGGCAGGCATCGGCACGGGCGACCATGCCTTCTGCATCCCGCTCAGCGACACCATGCGCCAGACCATCGCCCGACAGGGAGGCAGCGTCGACGTCCGCGCCCTGGGCACTCCGGCGCGCAGCATCGGCACCTTCACCGTGCCGGACCCCCAGGGCCTGACACCTGAACCTGCCAACACGCCGACCCCCGCGCCCATCGACGACAAGGACCTTCTGGGGCAACTGGTCTTCGGCGACCTGCAAACCCTGCGCGCGGCGACCAAAACGCCGCCCCCTGACAAGGGCGCACAGCCATCCTTCCGTCCGCATGCGAAAATGTTCGCGCAAACCACCTACCTGGGCGACGCCCCCCTGCCCGCCCCCACCTGCGCCTACACCGAATACGTGCGCTACCGCTACAAACTGGACGCGCCGTTCCCGACCCAAGACGACCCCGGCGAAGTGGCCCATTTCCTACAATGGTATCTGGCCGCCTACGGTCCCCTGCGCAAAGGCCTGCGCACACCCATGTCCGCCGAGATGATCGCCTGGTACAACACGCCCGTCACCATCCCCGGCAAGCGGGTCGCCTTCACGCGCTCCCATTGGTCCTTTCTGATGGGCGTCCCCCCGATCCTGCACAGCACTGATTTCGACAACCGCGACTGGGTGGCTTGGGCAGTCTATTGGTGGGCCATCGACCAGGCAAAGGCGCTCCATTGCGAAGACTGCTTGGTCCCGGACGACTACGTGACACGGCTGGCCACGATTGCCCCATCGGAGGCCGACATCCCCTGGCCCCTGACGCAGTTCATGTCCCGCCTGCACGCCCAAACCGCGGGCCTGAACACCCTGGACACCACAACCGAAAACGGACGCCGCAACGTGACCTGCGCCATCATGGTCATGGCGATCGAGCGTCCGGACTATCTGCGCTACCTGCCCCCGCCCTCCATCGACGCGGCACTTGAGGGGGGCCACCTGATCCGCTTTGCCGCAGATCACGGCGTCGCGGACCTTGACCTGACCCGCGACCTCTATGCCCGCCTCATGGCGACCCGCGGCTTCGACTTGGACACGCGAACCTTCCGCACCACGCTGGAAAACGGCAACCGGATGGAGGCGGTCTTGCGTCCCACCCCCGCTGGCGACCCCGTCGACATCCAGATGATTGGCCCGTTCGAGAAAGCCTCCGGCCTAGGCCAGGCCACGCGCCTGTCCCATTCTGTCCTGACGGCGGCGGGCCATGACCCCAATTGCGTGAATTTCGGCTTGGACAACCCGGCGCCCGAAGGCTTCTCCACCAAAAGCACGGTCTCAGACTGGCGCCCGGCCAAGATGAACCTGATCCACCTGAACGCGGAATCGATCCCCCTGGTCTACGCCTACGGGCCGGACGTCTTCTCGGACGCGTACAACATCGGGTATTTCTATTGGGAGCTGAACACCCCCGCCGCCTGCCACTTTCTTGGCATGGACCTGCTGGATGAAATCTGGGTGTCCACCGATTACGGCGTCGCCATCTATGGCCCCGCCAACCAAGGACGCCCGGTGATTAATGTGGGCATGTGCTATGAGGATCTGCCGAACCTCAAACGCGACACCAGCCGCGCCTTCGTCGAAGACCGGTTCGACCTCACCGGCGACGAATTCGTCTTCCTTGTCGCCTTCGACAGCTTCTCTTTCGTGCAGCGCAAGAACCCCATCGGGACGCTCAAAGCCTTCCAAAAGGCCTTCGACAAAGACGCCCCTGTGCGCCTGGTCATCAAGACCCAAAACCGCACCCGGATCACAGACCCCGCCCAGCAAGTCATCTGGGATGAGGTGGACAAGATCATGGCAGGCGACGACCGCATCCGAATCCTGGACGAAACACTGGCCTATGACGATCTGCTGCGCCTCAAACAGGGGTCCGATTGCTATATCTCTCTCCACAAATCCGAAGGCTGGGGCTTTGGCATGATCGAGGCCATGAACCTGGGCATCCCCGTCGTGGCCACCGCCTATTCCGGCAATATGGATTTCTGCCGCAAGGACACGGTCTGGCTGGTCGAGTATGAAGAGGTGGAGTTGAAGGAAGACGACTACATCTTCGTGCGCCCAGGCCAGAAGTGGGCCAACCCCGACATCGACGACGCCGCCCGACAGCTTTATGCCGTCTATAGCGACACGGCCGAGCGGGAGGCACGCGCCAAGGCCGCGCGGGACATGGTGCGCCAAGACTTTTCCGCCGAGGCGATCGGCAAACGCTATGCCACCCGCCTCGACACCCTCTTGAAGGACCTCTGACGCATGCCCGCCCCCGGTCACGCCATGCACGAAGCCCTGTTTCACTACTACAGTGAGTTCGACGCCGTGGCGGCCATCCACCGCCATGTGGTGCCGGGCCTGTCGCCGGTGCCGGACCTGGCCACAAACTTCTTGGGCGTGCGCATCCCGGCCAAAATCCACCCCGACATCCTCAACACGCTGACGGGCCGCGTCGAGGGGCCGCCCAACCCCGGCAACTGGCATGCCGATATTGCCGAATGGGGCGCCGTCCTCCATGCCGTGGACGCAGCCAAAGACACGTTCCGCATCGTAGAGCTTGGGTGCGGCTGGGGCTGCTGGCTGGTGAATGCGGGCATGGCCGCCCGTCGCAAGGGGCTCTCGCTTTCCCTCATCGGGATCGAAGGCGACAGCACGCATTTGGTCCATGCGGATGAAACGTTGACGCTCAACGGCTTCACTGCCGCAGATTATGCCCTGCACCACGGCGTGGCCGGTCCCAAACCGGGCCAGGCGCTGTTCCCAAACCCGCAGGCGGGGACCGCGGAATGGGGCGGAGAGGCCGTTTTCTACCCCGATCCAAAGACGCTGAAACGGGCGCAGAAGGACCCCAATGTCCAAGTGCTTGACTGCTACCCGCTGACCGCTTTGGCCGGGGATGCCCGCATCGATCTTCTGCATATCGACATCCAAGGGGCAGAGGTGGACTATGTCGAAGCCAATTTCACCGACATCGCCGCCCAAGTGTCCCGTGTCTTGATCGGCACCCACAGCCGCGCCATCGAAGGCCGTCTGCAAGACATCTTCCTCGCCCAGGGCTGGCGCCTGGAAATGGACCGCCCCGCCATCGCACCCCCTCAAAACGGTGTCCCCATTATCCGAATTGACGGCGTCCAGATGTGGGCGAACCCGGCCTTCAATCCAACGCCCGCCCCCGGAGAGTGACGTGCCAAGCCTACCGAACCTATTGCGCAATCAAGCAGGCGGACCGATCATCGGGGTCAGTTGGCCGCGCAGTGGTCACCACATGCTTGTCCGTCTGCTCCAGCTTTATTACGGGCCGGAATTCGGCTATTGCGACTATTACAGCGGCAAACCCTGGGTGCCCGAAATCGCCAAGTGTTGCGGGAAAATTCCCTGCCGCCACGGCGCCCGTATCCATCTGACCAAGAACCATGATTTCAAGCTGGACGTCCCGCAGATCAAGGGCGCCCGCTATCTCATCCAGTATCGCGATTTCATCCCCTCGGTCGTCTCGAACTTCGAACTGTTCATCCGCCAGGGCAACCCCGACGACGTGGCCACGTTCCGCAAATTCGCCAGCGCCGAATTCGGCCGTTACAAGGCGTTCGTCGACAAATGGGTGACCTCTCCCTTCGTCCAGGACCAGCTGGTTCTCGACTACGGGACTTTCCTCGAAGACCCCCAGGGGGAGCTTCGGCGGACGTTGGAATTCATGGACCTTTCCACCGATATCGACGCCGACAAGATCAATGCCGCCATCGCCGAAGTCGACGGCCAAAAGATCGAACGGACCGAGGTCAAAACCATGCGCAAATCGGGCGTCCATGGTGGCCGCGACGTGCATCAGTTCCGCCACTACAGCCCCGGCCTTTTTGGCGAGATCGAACGCCTCAACCTCGCGCGGCAACCCGTGATCGACCTATTCAGGACCTACCTTGGCCGCACGCCCGCCGAACAGAACATGCTGAAACTGCAAGGGTTCGAAAGTCTAGACGCCCTCGAAGCCTTCATCAAAGCGTCCGAAGAATACCGTAGCCGTCAGTCGTCGTAGCTTTCCGCAGGACCGTGCCTGCCTGAACCGAAACTCCAAGCGCACCAAGGATCCCATAGATGGCCATCATTCCAATACTCCTCTGCGGCGGGTCCGGCACGCGCCTTTGGCCCCTCTCCCGCAAAAGCTTCCCCAAGCAGTTCACCGACATCGTCGGCGACCAAAGCCTGTTTGAGGCCTCCGCCAAGCGGTTCACCGGCAATGGCTTTGCCGATCCCGTGGTCATCACGGGCAACGATTTCCGCTTCATCGTCACCGAACAGCTTGAAAGCGCGGGGATCACCTCCGCCGGCATCCTGATCGAGCCTGAGGGGCGCAATACGGCCCCCGCCGCCGCCGCCGCCGCCCTGTTCGCCGCCCAGCAGGACCCGGACAGCCTGATCCTTCTGGTGCCTTCCGACCACGCGGTCGCCGACCCAGGTGCCTTCTGCGCCGCCGTGGAAACCGGCCGCGTCGCCGCCGAGGCCGGCCAGATCGTCACCTTCGGCATCGCGCCCACCCGCGCGGAAACCGGCTATGGGTGGCTTGAGGCCGGTGAGGCGACCCACCCCGGCGTCCACAAACTGACCCGCTTCATCGAAAAGCCCAACGCGACCCGGGCCGAGGAACTCTTTGCCAACAAAGACAACCTGTGGAACGCGGGCGTTTTCCTGGCCTCCGCCAAGACCCTGATCGCCGCGTTTGAACAACATGCCCCCGCCATCCTGACCGGCGTCCGGGCCGCGCTTGACGGCGGCGCGACCGACCTGAACTTCACCCGCCTGAACCCCGACGCTTGGGCCACTATCCCCGAAGACTCCATCGACTACGCCATCATGGAGAAAACCGACAACGTCGCCGTCGTCCGGTTCGAAGGGCACTGGTCCGACCTTGGTGGCTGGGAATCCGTCTGGCTTGAATCCCAGCGGGACAATGACGGCAACGCCCGCTCCGACAACACGACCGCGTTCGACTGTGAAAACACCCTCCTCCGCTCTGAATCCCACGAGATCGAGCTGGTGGGCATCGGCCTCAAAAACACCGTTGCCGTCGCCATGCGCGATGCCGTCATGGTCGCCGATATGTCCGAGGCGCAGAACGTCAAAAAGGCGGTGAAAGTCCTGCGCGAAAAGGGCGCCAAGCAGGCACAGCAGTTCCCCGTCGATCACCGCCCCTGGGGCTGGTTCGAAACGCTGGTCCTGGCCGACCGCTTCCAGGTCAAGCGCATCCACGTCCACCCCGGCGCGTCCCTGTCGCTGCAAAGCCACCACCACCGGGCCGAACACTGGATCGTCGTGTCCGGCACGGCCAAGGTCACCGTGGACGACGACGTCAAGCTCGTGACGGAAAACCAGTCCGTCTATATCCCCCTGGGCGCCGTCCACCGCATGGAAAACCCGGGCAAGGTCCCCATGGTCCTGATCGAGGTTCAGACCGGCAGCTATCTGGGCGAAGACGACATCATCCGCTACGAAGACATTTATTCCCGTGGCCAAGGCGCCAAAGGCTGACGGCTCCTTCCACCGTCACGCAAAGAAAAACGGCCCCTCGCGGGGCCGTTTCGCGTTTCTGCGATGGGGTTTTACCCAACGACCAGCGGGTCGGAGTTGAAGTCCAGGCCAATCAGCAAGGGGTCATGGTCCGACGCCGCGAAGACATCGTCGCTGAAGAAACCCGGATTGACGAACCGACTGTCATAGTTCAGCAAATCCGGCTCCTGGGACGCAATCTTCCACTCTGTCGCCCCCGTGATGACCGAACTGAGGCTGTTGGACGCAAACGCCTGGTCCAGCGTGCCCTGCTGGCCATCGAAGACAAAGCTGAACGCATCGTCCTGGCCCCCAGGGATCCGCGTGTCGATGATATCGAAATAATCGGCATCGCTGTCCGCATCCGCACCATCGAAGTCCCGAACGACCTGGGTGGGGTCTTCTTTGGCATAGGCGTTGAAGTCGCCCAGGATCAGGGTCTCATCCTGCACATCCGCATCGACCGCGCGGGCATCAGGCAGATAGGTCGCCTCCAGCCAGGCCGTCAATTCCTGGGCCGCGTCGGTGCGCACCTGGTCCCAATTGGCCTGCCCGTCGCCCTGGTCGAAGTTCGGATCGGCCCGCAGCGCGGCAATCCCGGCCTCGACGGTGGCAATATCCGCCGCCGGAATTTGACCATCGGCCAGACGCTGCTCGGCCGCCGCCACCAGATCGGACAAACCGCTAGGCCCCTTCGACTTGAAATGCACCGACACGACCGAGAAGGTTTCTCCGGTGTCGTTTTCCTCAAAGGTGCCGGCCACGGCGGGGCGGTTGCGCTGGAAATCCTCCACCCGGTCATCCGCCCCCACAAACGGGTTCAGAACGTCCGCCAGGGCAAAGGTCGTATCCGCCGACACTTCGTCAAAGATCAGCGCGTCGGAATAGACCAACGTGACGGCATTGGCGTCATAGATGATGCCCGCCGCGATGGCATCCGTGCCGATGGGGCCCTGGTCCGTGGTGGGGTCCACGAACCGCCAATCCGCCGCGGTATCGGACGCGTTAAGCGCCGCGACCAATTCCGCGATGGCCGCCCCGTCCAGCGGGTCGAAACCATTGTTCTCGATCTCTTGCAGGGCCAAGACATCGGCGCCCGACCCTTCGATGGCGTTGACCAGGTTCGTCGTCTGCCGCGTCAAATCATCGGCCGAAGACGCGCCCCGGCTGCCAAGGGTGGTGAAGAAGTTCTCTACGTTGAATGCGGCCACAACCACTTGGCCGTCCTGCTGTGCGGCCCCGCCGGGGTTGCCCAACACATCGTCCGGGGTCGCTTGGCGCGCGCCGCCATTGGTTGTCTCGTCGATGGACAAGGTTTCCGTGGCATAGACCCGGTAATTGCCAAAGGCTTGGGCCATGATCCCCACGACCGGCGCGTCGATTTCCGCGCCAAGACGAAGGGTGCCGCCCAGGTCGAAATTGTCATCGGCGTCCAGAATGCCGTCGCCATCATCCCCGGGTGACGTGTTGGGGAGGAAGGCATAGACATCCGGGTTCTGCCCGAAATCCCCATCGTCGATGATCAGTTGGTTGTTGGCGTTGGCCTGGGCCAGCGTCGCCACATCCGCCGCCTGTGTCTGCGCGTCGAACAATTGCGTGGGCTGTGTCTTGGTCCCGGCGCTGACGATGATTTCGCCGAACCGGTCCAGGTTGAAACTGGTGGTCACGGTCAACGCGTCGGTGGTGCCGCTGACGACCTCCACGCGCATGCCCTCCACGGCCTCATAGGCGCCCGTGTCGTCATCGGGCGACACTTGGATCTGCACCGCCAAGGGCAGCGCCGTGATGGCCGCGTTGGTCACGGTCGTCGTGGTGTTGGTCAGCTGCGTGGCCCGCACACCCGGGTCGCCAAACTCCGCCACGGTGCCCGTCGCCTGCACGGTCTGGCCCACCTGGACCAAGCCGTTGCCGGGGTCCGACCGACTGCCGGTGAAGACGAAGATCGCCTCGGATGTGGCGGCGTCATTGTCGCTGTCGGCGGCCTCCTCCTGGACGAAATACCCGTTGGAGGTGGTGTAGGTCACAATCCCCTCCACCGTCACCGTCTGCCCTTGCAACGTGCTTTCCGCGCCGCTCCCTTGCACCTCGGAAATCAACGTGACCGTGCCAGGGTTGCCCCCGCCCCCGGCATTGGCGGCGCCGGGCGTGTACCCCGAAGCGTCCGAGAACGCGGTGATCTCAAAATTTCCCGTCCCATCCGGCAACCGCTGCACGCCCGCGGGGAAGAACATCGGATCCGTCACCACATTGCCCGAATAGGGCAAAGGCGTGCCGAAATCCCCTTCGATCAACGCGACACTGTCCACCGGGGTCAGCCCGCCATCCAGCGTCCCGTCATCATCGACGTCCAGATCGTTGCCAACCGTCGCCGGCTGTTGCAACAGCAGAAAGCTGGAGCTTTGGTTGACGAACGTATTGTTGCCAATGGACAAATCCACCTCATCCCCCGTTAGGGAAAACGTGGTGACCGCTTGCGCACTGGCCGCCAGGAAATAGCCATCGGCGCCAATCGCCTGCCCGCCCAGGTCCACGACCGACAGGACCACGCCGCTGCCATCCACCTGCACAAGGCTCAGCCCGTCCAGACTGGTTCCCGCCGCACCCGACAGCTCCGCAAACTCCCAATCGGTGCCGGTGGTGGAGGCTGCCAATTCGTTGATCACAACCGCAGGCCCACTCACGGCATCGTTGCTGGCCCCCGGCGTCTCAGCGTCCGGGCCACGCCACGTGCCATCGGCATTGCGCTGCAGCGACAGCCCCTCTGGCGTGCTCCCAGGCTCGGACACCCCAATATCGACCGAGGTCATCCCCGCCGCCGGTCCATCCGTCGCCGTAAACGCCCCCTCATAGCTCAGGAACTCCACCACATCGGTGCCATTCACCAACGCAAACCCGTCCGGCGCGCCGTTCTGAATGCTGCCCCCCAGGGCCGCCGCGTCCAACACGTAGTAATCGAACGTCCCATCCGTGGTCGGCGTGACCCCGGCCAGGGCCGCCACCGCGCCATAGGTGCCGCCCCCATTGCCGTTATATAGCACGACTGATGCCTGGCTTACGTCGCCCCCGGCCGTCACGCGCACTTCGATGAATTCTCCTTCATCGGCACCCGCATCGTCGTAATGCACCTCGTTGAGGCGCCCGTCGAACACCACTGGCGCGGCCCCATTGGCCGCCCCCGGCGTGCCCTGGTCCCCGTCCCCGAACGTCGCCACGGCGGTCGTCCAGTTGCCACCGTCATTGTTGTCCGCGGCCAGGTCCGTCAATTCCATGGACGCGCCATTGGGGTCCGGCCAGTTCGGCCCACCATCCCATTCGATCCGGTCCACTTCGCGCCCGAACGTGTCCACGATGACCAACTCATCGGCCGAATTGCTCAGGAACATACCGGAATATTCATAATCCAGCGGCACACCGCCATTGGTGGCCATGTCCCCGTTGGTCCCCAACACCAGATAGGCGCCCGGCTCAACGATCAGCGGCCCACCATTGTCGATGACAAAGCTGTCCACATCATTGTCGCGCACCGTATAGCCGTTCAGATCAATGGCCGTGGCACCCGCATTGTAGATCTCGAAATACTCACCATCGCTGTCGGACACGGCGGACGGGTTCTGCATCACTTCCGAAATCACCAGGGACGCCAGGGGCGGCACCTCATCCACATCGGTGACCGTCACGGCCAGGTCGCCCGTCACCACGCCACCATTGCCATCATCGGCGGTCACGGTCAGGTCATAGACGTTGTCGCCCCCCACATCGCCCGGCGCCTCGAAATCGGGGGCCGTCGCGAACCGGATCTCTCCGGTGGTGGTGTCCAATGTGAACAGCGCGCCATCGGCGCCCCCCAGGGTCAGCGTCACCGCGTCGCCGTCCACATCGCTGACGGCGACCGTGGCGACCACGTCCAAACTGTTCTCGGCCACCTCCGCCGTGGCGGGCAGGGTCAGGACCGGGGCGTCATTCGTGCCCGTGATCCTCACGGTCACAGTGGCGGTGCTGGTGCCCCCCTGCCCGTCCGCAACGGTATAGGCAAAGCTGTCGGTGGCGGTGTCACCCGCGCCCAGCGACGCAAACAGCGCGCCGGGGTCGTAACTGACATCTCCGTCCACCAGGGTCAGCGTGGCGCCCCCCGCGCTTGTGGCATCCACGGCGGTGACGGTCAGGGCATCACCATCGAAATCCGTATCATTGGCCAGCAGGTCGGCCCCCAAAATCACGGTCACCCCATCTTCGGGCACCGTGGCCGCATCATCGGCCGCAACGGGGCCGTTATTCCGCCCATCCACAAAGACGATCTGATCCGCGAATTGCAGGGTCTCGAACCCGCGCAGAACGTCGCGCCCGTCCGTCCCGTCCACGATGATCCGGCCGCCCCGGACCACGATGTCATAATCGGCCAAGTCGCCGGAAAAGACGGCGGTGTCGTGGCCGAAGCCACCGAACAGCCGGTCATTGCCCGCCCCGCCAATCACCGTGTCATCGCCAAACCCGGCATAGACGCGATCATTGCCGGTGCCCGCATCGATCAGGTCATCGCCGAATCCCGCATGGATCGTATCCCGGCCCCCGCCGGTGGAAATCGTGTCATCCCCGAAGAACGCAAACACCAGGTCACGGCGCCCCGACCCCGTGATGTCATCCGGGCCAAACCCCCCGAAATGAATGTCAAACGGCGTGCGAAAGAAGAATGGAAAGAACATGTGGCAATCCCCCGGAGATGTGTTCGACCCGGGAAGTATAGGCGTTCCCTCACAGATCTGTGTCAGCCTACCCACATTTTGGAAACAACCGAAAGGATTCGCCGCCCGCGCCTAGAACCCGTCGATCAGAATGTCCAAAGCCCGCTTAAGGGTGTCGCGATTGGCCTCCAGGGTGCCCACATTTTCACGCAATTCCCGTCTGGGTATGGCAGCCAATTCCGGGATGCGCACGATCCAGCTCTGGCCCAGCAGGTCGACCATGGGCGTCAGACCCGGCAGAACGGCATACTGCCCCTCCGGCCGCAGGGGCGCCACGATGCGCGAGGCATCAAGCCCGATCAAATCCGTCTGCAGATCCACGACCAGCACCCCGTCAGAAATGCGAAAGACGTCGAACTGCGCCACGGCTCAGAATGTCCGAAACCGCGCCAGCGGCAGGCCGTCGCGCTCCACCTCATCGGCATAGGTCGCCAGGGCACGGCGATTGGCCTCGGCCCACCGCCGGTTCCGTTCCTGCCGGGCCGCTTCCGCAATGGCTGTCTCCGCCAGGCGAGACATGTTCAGCCCAAGCGCCCGCGCCTCTTCGGTCAGGGCCGCATCAAGTGTCAGGTTGACTTTATGGCGGCCCATATTGCCCCCCCAATCCATACGCATTGGTCAGGAGTATACCCCCATGCCTGATTCGCAACAATGGATCAGGCGTCTTGGCGTTGATTGACGCAAACCTTTGATTATCAACCCTATTCTACCGTCCACTGGGTGCAAGCAACCGCTCGATCTCCAACATCACGGCCTCCACCAGCGTCTGATCCACCGGCCCTTCGAACCGCAACGCATGGCCGCTGGCATCTGTGACATGCCGAATGCCCATCCCGTTGGCCAACTCGATATAACCGCGGTCCTGCGCCCGAACCTGTCGCGCCTTCGGCGCCGCGGTCTTTTTCTGTGCACGGTCCGACGCGGCCAAAACGCTGGCCATCTGCGCCCATTCCAGGTCCGCATCGGTGCCCATGCCAGTGGCCAAAGCCGCCCGCAGCGCACCCCCCTGCCCCGCCTTGATCGCCGTCGCCAGGCGCAGGCATTGCCGCTCGCTCAGGGCTTGTGGAAACACCAGCAGATCGCCCAACTCCTCGTGGACCAGTGCGAAGGACCGGACCTTGGACCTTTTCGCCTTCGACGCGCTGGCGAACAGGGCATTCACGGCGTCTTCCAGGGTCGCGAACGCCCCGTCTTCCACGGCACTCACCGCCGCCCTGCCCCGCTCGTACGACGTCAGATTGGCCCTGATCTCGTTTTCCTCGATCATCGCCACAAGGGCATCCGGGGTGGCCTTCGGCTGTCGAATGAAGGCTCTAATATGGGCATCAGGCCCTGAAACATCCCGTGTGGCCACCAATCGGCGCAGCCCGGAAATGAGGTCATATCCCCCCTTCTCCCGCACAGTCACTTCCACCGGCATCCGCAGCCCGTTCGCCCGAATCGAGTTCCTCAACTCTTCCATGGCCGCCGGATCAAGCGCCATCCGATCGCGATTGAACGCATCCGTTTGAATGTCCGCGATAGGCAGGTCTCGCACCTCCCACCCTTCGTCCCGCGCCCGCCGCAACGCGGCCGCATCCGCCCGATCCCGCGCCGCCGCTTCCTGCGCCTCCGCGTTCAACGGGCTGCCCAACGTCGCGGCCTCCGCCGCCACTTGGGCAATGGGCGCCATCTTGGGTTTCGCTGCGAAACCGGCTTCCGCAGTGGCCTCGTCCAGGCGCTTCAACTCTTCCGCAGAAGGGGCTTCGATCCGACGTCTTCGGGCCATCAGGACACCCCTTCCATCTGCGCATCGCGCCACCAACATCCCACCAGCAGCTCCTTGAAATCCGCATAGGTCCGGTCGAACGCATCGCGTCCACGAAGATAGGTTTCCCGATTGAAGTCCCTCGGATCCGCCTCATAGATCCCGCTCACCCGCTCCCCGGCTTGACCGACCAAAGCCGTGAAATCCTGTCGGTGGGGGGCCATCATGTCGCCGAAATACGCCTGAACCACATTGGCCAAATCAGCCTGCTGGCTGGCGTCGTAGCGGGTAAGAACGGTCCGCACGGCATCCCATTCGAACCGCTGCTCCGGCATGCCGGCGGCCCGGCGCGCGGCGTTGTCGCCCTCTTCGATGGAGGCGAAGGTGGCGTGCAACATGTCGAAGAACCGGCCCGTGCTGTCGAACTCCAGGAACGATGCGCCCAGGGGCACCAGCAGGATGTCGGCGGCGGACAATGCGTTAATCGTCAGATAGCCGAGGGCAGGGGGCGTGTCCAGGAGGACGATGTCGTAGCGGTCCAACACGCCGTCATCTTCCAGGAACCCTGGCAGCGCATCCCAAAGGGCCCAGTCGCGGGCCTGCATGCGCCAAACGGGAATCTGAAACTCTGCCCAATAGAGGTTCAGCTGCGCGCCGATCAGGTCGATATTGGGCCAGTGGGTTTTCTGAATGATATCGGCTGAGGAGACTTTCAGGGCTTCGGTCAGGGTTTCGTCCAGGGGCAGGGGCGGCTGGCCTTCGGCCTCGCGGATGCGGTTTCGCTGCGAAACGTGGGTGGCGTAGTCCTTTGCCAGAAGGGGGAACACGGTGCCCCATTCATCTGCCACTTGGCCGCCGAGGATGGAGGTCATGCTGCCTTGGCTGTCCAGATCGATGACCAGAACACGGTAGCCGTCAAGGGCGGCGGACATGGCCAGATGCGCGGCAGTGGAGGTTTTGCCCACGCCGCCTTTGAAATTCGCAACCGCCACAACCTTGGCCGCCAATCCTGCAGGGCGGTACGGTCGATATTCCTTCGCGGCAGAGCCTTCGCTGTCAAAGTGATCGCGGAGCGACATGACCTCCTCCAGTGTGAACCAACGGGTGCCGCCGGATCCTTCGCCTTGGGGCAAGTCCGGATGGGCCTTGAGAACCCGGCGGAAATGGGCGGGGGCCACGGGGATCAGATACCGACAAATCTCCCACGTGGAGAATTGGCGCAGGTGTTTGCGCCCATCCGGCGCGTATCCGCGTTTGGCGAGATCCTCGCGCCCGTGGGACGCCCGGGCCGCAGCCTGGGCAAAGCGCGTTGTGTCGACCGGGGGCGTCAATCGGGCTGCCGCCCCGGCTGGGTCTATGTTATGGTAGGGGGGCGGGGAATAGTCCGGCTTCTTATTCATGGGCTGCTCGCATTTGAAGACGACATGCGCTGTTTGCGCTTATATCCCTTGGAATGTCGCACATCCGAAGCGATCTGGGAATGATGTTTGCCAAACCGTCCAAAACCCATAGGAAAATGACAGCATCAAGATTGTATTTCTTTTAGGTCTTTAGGGTCTTTGGTACCGGCAACCCGCTGATCCATAATCAGAAATAGCTTGTCGCGTACCAGAATCCGGGACCGCGGGAACCCGGACGCGGGAGGAAAGGGACCCGTTTGCGGGGCAAGGGGGACCCATCTGCGAGAAGATAGGGACCCGTTTGCGGGAGCAGTTGGACAAAACAGACCCTAGACCGGCTGAAACAGTCTCTAGATCGTGTTTGGCGACTCCGCCAGCGGGATCACGGAGTCTGCGGCCATCCAAGCTTCCCGCAGACGGGTACCTTTGTACGGGCGGGAGGCGCGTCGGTTGAGGCACCCCAGGGTGACTGGCGCGATAGGTGCTTTATGTGCCATGCTGCGACTCAAAACGAGCAGGCAGAACATGGCATTGAGATCGACCGATCGGGGGCAGGGGGCGCGGGCAGGGCGTGCTGACCTGCCGAAAGACACGCTCCATGGCGCGCTGCGCCGCGAGAGCGTGAAGAAGAACGTGGCCGCCATTCACGTGTCCGGCAAGCTGACGCTGTTGCAGCGCAAGCTGTCCAACGTCTTGCTGCTTAATGCCTATGACCATTTGGTCAGTCGCCCCAGCCACCGGATAGATGCGCAAACGCTGTGCCTGATGGTGGGATACAATTCGAACGATACCGCGACGTTGAAGGACGCCTTGCGATCCCTGGCCGAGACGACGGCAGAATGGGATATGCTGGACGAGAAGGGGCGCCAGGAATGGGGCGTGTCGTCCATGCTGTCCTATGCGAAGCTGGTGGATGGGGTCTGTGAATATGCCTATTCCCCCGCCTTGGCCGAAAAGTTGCACGACCCGGCGGTTTTTGCCCTGATCAATGTGAATATCCAGCGGCGGTTCACGTCCGGTCACGCGCTGGCGCTGTATGAAAATTGCTATCGGTTTCATCGCGTCGGCAGCACCGGCTGGTGGCCCATCGACCTGTTCCGGCGCCTGATGGGGGTCGCCGACAGTGCCTATTACGAGACGTATAAACACCTGAATGCCAAGGTCATCAAACCCGCCGTCGAGGAGGTGAACCGGACGTCGAACATCATCCTGACGGCAGAAACCCGGCGGGTGGGCAGGGCGGTTGCCGCCATCCGGTTCCTGATTTCGGAAAACCCGCAGCTGGGCCTGATGGAATTGGACGATGGCGGCGCGGTGCGGGCCAGCGCTGTTTACCGGCGGTTGCGCGACGTGGGCGTGGCGGATCGGTTGGCCCGGCAATGGATCGCCGAACATGGGGAGGCGCGTGTCATCGAACTGTTGGAGATGGTCGAAGGGCGTGACAGCGTGCGCAGCCCGGCGCGATACCTGTCGGCGGCCATCGCGGGCGGCTGGACGCCCGAGGCCGCGCCTGCGCCAGACCCTGAACAGGCCGCCCAGGGCCGGGCCGCCCTGGCCCGCGTGCAAAAGGCGGATGCGGTCAGGTCCCAGGACGTGGATGCCCGGGATGCGGCGCGCGCCTTGCGGGGGGCGCGATTGCAGCGCGTTCTGGCCCTGGTGGACGCGCGGACCCCGGTGCAACGGGATGCCGCGCGCAAGCTGTTCCTATCGCGCCTGGAAGACGGTCTAGAGCGGGACGAATTCCGGCGTCTCGGCTGGCGGTCTGGTCTGTGCGCAGAGGCCATCGCAGCGTTCTGGGCGGAGCTTGAGCCGGGGGCCTTCGACGACCTTAGGGTCTAATGCCCCTATGTTAGGGTCTATTTCTTGGCCACCGGGTCCACCGGACCGCCGTGTTCGGCCCACGTGGAAAACCCTTCTTTCAGGTGGGCGGCGTCGAACCCCATATCTTGCAACGTGGCGACGGTCAGGGCAGAGCGCCAGCCGGACGCGCAGTGGAAGACATAGGATTTGTCGTCCTGGCCGAACACCTCTTTGAAATAGGGGCTGTCGGGGTCGACCCAGAATTCGATCATGCCGCGGGGTGCGTGGATGGCACCGGGGATGGCGCCCGTGCGCTCCCTCTCTCGGATGTCGCGAATGTCGATGATGATCAGGTTCGGGTCGTCCAGCTGGGCGATGAGGTCGGGGGTCTCCACCTCGGCAATGCGGGCGCGGGCGGCTTTGACCATGTCGGCGGCGGTGGTTTTGAGTTTGGGCATAGGGCTCCTCCGAAACTGGGGGAAGGGTGACCGGATCGCGGGGCGGGCGCAACCGGTGCGAGGAACCAATGGGCCGGGGGCACGTTGGCTGTGATGACATCAAGCACCTTCCGCGACGGAGCGGATACATTGCGCAACAGGGCGCGGCTGTCGGTCGTGGCGCTGACCTTGGCGAAACATGCGCCGGTCTTTGCGGTGCTGTACGGGCCGCCCGCGATTTGGGCGGCGGTGGCGGGGCAGGGGGCGCTGGCCGTGCATCTGGCCTGGCCTGCGATGGTCGGTTTGGCTGCGTTCGGCGCGGTCTGGCGGCGGTCCTTGCCGCGCGATTTGCACGCCGTCGAGGCGATGGCATCGCTGGCCGCGGTGTTCTTTCTGGGCGCCGCAGGGGCGGTGCCCGCGTTCATGGTGCTGGGGATGCCGCCCGTTGACGCGCTGTTCGAAGGGATGAGCGGGCTGACCACCACCGGCCTATCGGTGGCGCGGGCGCCCGACACGTGGCCCTTTGCCGCCCATGTGTTGCGGTCGTGGCTGCAATGGGTGGGCGGTCTGGTGATGGCGACGGCGGTCTTGGCGTTGATCCTGCCGGCGGGCGTGCCGACGCGGCGGCTGGGGCAGGTGGGGATCGACCAAGGGGACCGCATCTCCTCCACCCGGGCGAAGGCGCGGCAGTTGCTGGGGGTCTACCTGGCGCTGACGGTGGGGTTCATCGCGGTGGCGGTCCCGGTCTTGCCCGATTGGCGCGAAGCGATGGTCCTGGTCCTATCGGGGATTTCGACCGGGGGGTTTGCGCCGCGCTCGGACTCGCTGGGCAGCTACGGTGCACTGGGGCAAACGGTGGTGATGCTCAGCTGCGTGGCGGGGGCGATCTCTTTCCTGACATTCGTTTTGCTGTTGCGCGGCAACCTGCGGGAGGCGTGGGCCATCGGGTCGCTGCGCCGGGTGGGCGTGGCGATTGCGTTGTTGGCGGGGGCCCTGCTGGCCGTGCGGGCGCTTGGGGTCCAGGACGGGCGCGACGGGGCCTATGGCGTGGTGCTGGACCTGGTGTCGGCGCTGACGACGGCGGGCTATTCGACGGGGGCGATGCCCATGGGCGGCGCGACGCTGATCCTGTTCTTCGTGGCCATGGGGTTGGGCGCGGACACCGGCTCCACCGGCGGGGGTTTGAAACTGGCGCGGTTGGGCCTGATGCTGCGGGCGGCGCGGCACAATTTGCGGGCGCCGTCCCTGCCGGAATCAGCCGTGGCGCCCCTGCGCCAGGACGGCGAGACCGTGGGAGAGAAGCAGATCGTCGCCGCCCTTGCCCTCGTGTTCATCTATCTCGCGGCCATGTTGGCGCTGTGGGGGCATTTCGCGCTGCACGGCTACCCCCTGCCATTGGCCTTGTTCGAGACGATTTCCGCCCTGTCCACCGTGGGCTTGTCCACCGGCGTGGTCGGTGCGGACCTGCCGTGGGACCTGAAACTGTCGCTGACATTCGCCATGTGGCTGGGTCGGTTGGAATTTATCGCGGTGCTGGTCCTGCTGTTGCCGCGCACTTGGATCAAAGGAGCATAGGAATGCGGGTCACCATCTTAGGGGCGTCGCGCTTCGGCGCCGCCATTGCAGAACACCTGATCGACGACAATCACGAGGTCATCTTGATCGACAAGGACCGCGGCCGGCTGGACCGCCTGGCCGAGCGTCTGGATTGCGGCATGATCGAAGGCGACGGCACCATGCCGTCCGTCCTGCGGGAGGCGTATCGCGACGAGGAGGATGTGTTCATCGCCGTCACCAACGCGTCCGATGACAATATCCTGGCGTCCCTGGTGGCCCGGTCCGTGGGGTTTGGGCGCGTCATCCCGCAGATCACCGCGCAGGAGTTGATGGATGTCTGCCAAGAACTGAACCTGGACGATGTCATCAACCCCCACGCCACCGTCGCCGAGAGCATCTGCGCAGGGCTAGAGGACCGGGCCGCCTTGGACAGCGAAGCCATGCTGCACCAGGACCTGGCGTTGAAGCGGGTGGGCGTGCCGGAGCGCATGGTCGGACAGCGTCTGGCCGATATGGATCTGCCCAAGACCGCCCGCGCCGTGGCCCTGATCCGCGACGACACCGAGCATTTCGCCGACGACGACACCACGCTTCGCGCCAAAGACTGTCTGGTCCTGGCGGTCGCACGCGACGCCGCGCAGGAAGTGGCCAAGGCGTTCGAGGCGTAAGGCCGCGTGCGGTTTGTGGGGGGAGAGGGGCGTCGCAGCCCGCCAGAAGACCTGCGATGTCAAACCCGGTGGCGTGACGGGATCAGCGACCCCGCGTCAAGCGTCCACGACCGCCAATCGGTCCCCTTGTCGGACCACAATGCGAAGCGCGCTTGCTGGCGAGCGAAGGGCCGGTTTGAGCCCTACTTGTAATGTTTCCGCATTGCCGCGAACGTCTGCTGCAGACCGCGAGTGGTGGGAAACGCATGACAGTAAATTTAAAAAGGGTTCTAATTTTCTGTCTGACCGCCGCCTTAGCATTTCTTCTTGCGGCCTGTGCTACGTATAAGCCCTTGCGCGTCGTCGCACCTGAAGCTTTCGGCCTGAATTGTATTGCAGATGACATCTGCGTGGATGACTCTGCCACTGCCGCTGAAGCAACCCTTTTGCGGGACGAAGCTCTCAACTTTGTTGTCGAGAACATTGGGCAAATTGAGGACGTGCCACGCGTTCTGTTTTGCAGCTCGGAAGAGTGTTTTGCCCGTTTTGGAAACCCAGCAGTTGCTGCATTGTATATCTGGGGCCTCGATACTCTGATCATCAATGACAAAGGCTGGCACGACTACATCCTGAGACATGAACTAATCCATCATTGGCAAATTGAGCAGTTCGGGACAGTTCGATCCAGTAGGCTGCCACGCTGGTATATTGAGGGAATGGCTTACTCCTTGAGCCAAGACCCAAGAAATCCGCTACCCCGATCTGATATCCAAAGCTGGCGCAAGCAGTTTGAAGCGTGGCTGGAGGATGGTAATGATTGGCGACAGCCGCCGTAAACGGATGATTTCCAAGACACCCCAAAGCAGACCTTGGTCATGAAAGCGTCAACGGCAACTTCGTCCCGCACACCGGACCTTTGTTTCGACGACTGGCCGTCTGGACGGGGTGACCGGCGGGGTGGCGTGCCCTTCGGCCCCTGATCCTAGGGGTCGAGGCGGCCGCGCGCGCCTTCGGTGAGAACCCGCGCGATGGCGCGGGCGGCTTGGCGCACTTCGGTTGCTTCGTCAAAGTCGGGCAGGGCGCTGGCGAAGTCGGCATTGACGACACCCGAATACATCTTGCCGCAGAGGCGATCGAACGCTGCGGCCAGTGCATCCCGATCCCCCCGATAGTCCAAGGCTTTCTGCAACGTCTCGGGCCCGTCCCAGCGGAAAACGCCGGGCAGGCTGCTGTACCAGGCCACGCCGAAATGGATGGCGCCCTTTTGCAGCAACGCCGCCTCCCACCCGGCGGTGCCGGTGATGGTGGCGACGCAGGCCGATTTGCGGATCAGGTCGAAGCTGGACACGCCATAGGACACGTAGCGGACATTCGTCAGGCACCGCAGACGGCGATAGAAACTCTCCTCTCGCATGAAGCTGGTCTGGACCGGGTTTTCCTTGGCATAGATCAGCATCCCGTCAGGCGCGGCCGCTGACAGGGCCTCTAGCGCGCGCAACTGATCCCCATAGTCAAAGCCCCAGGTGTCGGTCGTCATTTCGGGCTGGAAATGCATGGGGAAATAGATGAACGGCACATCCATATCCACGTCGACCACATCATCGGGGCTGGGGTCGCCGATGCGGAACCGTTCCCGCGCCAGGGCCAGACGGTTCATGTTGCGGTCGAAGGAATGCGGGTCCCATAGCACCTTCAGCGTCAGGATCTTGCCGCCCATCTTCAGGTATTCCGACAGGATGCGCGTGCCCACGGTGAACGCGCGCCGATACTTGCCCGCGCGCTTCATGTAGAACGGCGTCTCGGGCGCGTGGGGCAGGGGCAGGGTCTGTCCTTCGCCCTGGACGGTGTCGAACACGCCCAGATCCTCGATGGATTTCACGATCCAGAATTTGCGCGTGAAGTTGGTCTGGGACGTGATCAGCACCTCAAGCCCCAACATCTTGGCCAGGTGATACAGAATGATGAACGACCCCTCATGGGGGAAGTTCGCAAACACCACGGCGGTGATCTTTCGCCGGATCAGGATGTCATAGAAAACCTGTGCGGACAGAAAGAACAGGTTGTCCGAATGGGTCCAACTGCGCAACGCGTGCTGACGCGTGAAGGGGATGCGGTTGTAATGGCGGCGGAACAGTTGGAACGCCCGGTCATAGAGGTCGGCCTTCTGCGCCTCGTCCAGCGTGGCGCTGCCGGGGGCGGGGTCCATTTCGCACCGCACGGTGTTGAAATGCTCGTACGATTCAATGCCATCGGGGTGCGTGGTTTCCCGCCGGGCCAGGACATGGATCAGGGCCTGCACATCGACGCCTTCGGCTTGGAGGGCCGCAACCTCGCTGGTGCGGAAGCCGACCAGAAACACACGATGCGCCTGTTCCGTCTCCATGCTGCTCTCCCGCGTTATGCCGACCGCTTGTTGCGCAGCAGGCCCTGCGCCACAAGGGGCGCGGCCAGGGCGTGCAGATCCCAGACCGGGGCATCGATCTTGTCGGCAATGTCCAGAAGGCTGTGTGCCCCGTCGCAATAGCTGATCAAGTTCATCATCCGCCGCACATCCTGGGCGGAGCCTTTGACCGACACGTCGGGGTACAGGCCGCGCTTGCCCAATTGCGGCTCCCCCAGGGTGGTGACTTGCAGGGTGACGTCTTGGTCCACGGCGGCGATGGCGCGGGCCAGGGCCAAGAACCCGCCCGCCAGGCCCGAGGGCGTGACGACCGTGTCCAGATCATCCAACGATGTGTGATATTCGGGGTATTCGCCATATTTGCTGCGCATGAGCGTCGCGACGGGCAAGTCCACGCCGGGCGCACAATATTGCCGTTCGTCACTGCCGCGATCCAGCCAGGTATAGCGGTCGTGATCGGGTGCCATGTGGCGCAGGACATGGCGCGCGGCTTGGTCGGCGCGGGTGTCGCCCGCGCGGGATGGCAGGAAGGAATAGGTGCGATCATCGCCGATGCAGGTGACGTTGAACCCGGCGACCATGGTTTCCTGCAACGCCGGAAGGTGCCGCGACAGATAGATCAGACTGCCGATGGTCTCGGGGATGAACACGACCCGCAGCGTGTGATGCAGGCCTTGGGTCGCCGCCCAGCGTGCCAGGGCCGCCGTCACCACTGGCCCCGACAGCTCGTTATTGGCCATGGACGGGTGGCAGACATAGGTGGACAGAAAGATTTCCCGCTTTGATGCGCGGGGGATCACAAGCTCTCCGTAATTCAGGACACCGGGGCGCAGATCCGCATCGACCACGGCGCGATAGGGGCCGTCGGGCAGGGATTGGCGCAGGGTGTGGGGCAGGCAAAACCCCCATCGGCGTTTGTAGTAGGACGTGACATAGGGCACCGCGTCCGGCTGGTCGGGCAGGCTATAAAGATGGGCGTCCAACTCGGCCCGCGACAGGGTCACATCCACCGGTTCGGAATAGCCGACAACGTGTAGATTGGTGTTATCGGTGTCCACGATGCGGCGCCCGTTGGCGTCTTCGATATAGGCCCGGCGCAGGGTCCATTCGTCCGGCACGGTCCAGTCGAAGACCTGCGTGCCGCTGGCAATCTGTTCGATGCGCAGGTCCGGCATGTCCTGTTGCAACCGCTGCAATGTCTGCCGCACGCCGGGGCCGGAGAGGGAGCGGGCGACCGGCCAAAGGTCCCGGGCGAGGGCATGGGCCCAAGCGCCTTGGGCGGCGGCGAACGCATCGGTCAGGTCCATCCCAAGGCCGCCTTCACGTCCGACAGGATCGATAGTTTGGAAAACCCCAGCGTGGACAGGTCGATCACCCGGCTGTGGTCATGGGCGATGGCCGCCCGGACTTTGGCATGGGCCCGGGCGAACCCCGCCTTTGGCGCGCTGTAGGACACGGGCGTTTTCAGCAATTTGACATCTGTGTACCGCGCGGTTTGCGCGACGATCCCTGCCGCCCGCGCTTCGCCCCAAATTTGGTCCGCGGCGCCGTCTGGATCGGTCCAAATCGCACTATCCTGTCGGCATGGGCATTCCGCGCAGATGTAGCTGTGCCCATTCTCGGACCGGATCCGCCCGTAAAGACCGGGCGCGGAAATGCGGAACGCCGCCTGCGCGGGGTCAAACAGGTGGGTGTAATGCAGGCCGGTAAACATGTCCGGGCTGACACGGAAATAGAACAGGACCATGGGCACGGCATGGGTCGCGTCGGTCAGTGTGTTGGTGCCCAGGATCGCCCGCTCTGCCTCTGCCGGGGCGGTGGTGACCACAATCCGGTCGGCGGTCCATGTGGTGCCATCCTCTGCGCGGATGTCCGCGCCGGATATGGCTATGGGCCCCGTACCCACGCACAGCGTCACGCCCAAGTCGGTCAGCCGCGCGATCACGTGATCGACGAACCCTTTCATCCCCCCCGCTTTGGGGTAGAAATTGCGCGCCAGATCCGGTTGCGCCGCCGGGTAAAACTGCGCCGGTGCGGCGGCGGACGACACGGCCAATCGCGCGTCCAAGTCGGGGATCTGTTTGAGGACCGCGCCGCGCCCATCGTCCACGCAACGAACGCGCTGGAACACGCTGGCGTCCAACGTCTCGGGCGCCAAGGCGTCGGGGAGGGTGGCATACATCTTGGCCAACATCGGCGCCAGTTCGGCGGCAAGCGACCCGCCATAGCGCGCGGCCAACGCCGTCCGCGCATCGCGTGGCGCGGGGTCGGGCGCAGCAGCGGCGCCCAGCAGGTCGAACAGGTGGGCCGCGATCCGGGCGTCGTCTTGGCCGCTCAGGTCCGGGACGGCCATTCCCCGGGCCAGGCGCCCCTGGTAGAGGTTGGCATAGCGCGTCTCCACCGCATGAAACCGATCTGCCCCGCCCGCCATCTCAAAGAAGAACGCCGTCGATGCGGCGTCGGTGTTGTCGAACAGGTGGCACCCAAGATCCAGGGGCATCCCGTCCCAGTCGGCACCCGCCAGAACCCCGCCCAGGCGATTGCCGCGTTCCAGCAAGGTGACCCGGTGGCCGTCTTTTGCCAGAAGGTAGGCGGCCACAAGCCCCCGAAACCCGCCACCCAGAACGATAAAGGACGTGGTGGCCCCGTCAGCCATGCCGCGCGGTCACGGCCCAGCTTGCATAGACCTCATAGGGCTTGCGCACCATGCTGATCGTCTCGGTATGGTCCAACCCTTCAATGTCCAGCAAGCCATCGAACAGACCCCGGATTTCGGATTGCGAATAGAAGGCGATCTGGCCGACGCCCGCATAGGGCCCATCCGTGTCCACCAGCAGGCCGCCGTCAATGGGGGTGCCCCGCGTTGTCGCCCGGTCCGAGTAGATTTCCGCGTACATGCACCCGCCCGGGCGCAGCACGCGGGCACATTCCGCCACCGCCTGGCGCGCCGCGGGTTTGGGCGCCTGGCTGACGGCGGCGCGTTCCAGGATGATGTCGAAGCTGTTGTCCGCAAACGGCAATTCGGTGAAGTCCCCTTGCAGGAACTGGCCCTGCAACCCCTCGGCTTCGAACCGCTTTCGGGCAAAGGCCAGGGCAGGGGGGCTGGCATCCAGGCCGGTGACGTCGAACCCTTCGCGCGCGGCAAACCACAGGTTGTTTCCCGCGCCGCAGCCGATTTCCAGAACCTTGGTGTCCGCGCGGTCCTTGTCGCGCGGGCGGTGACGAAACAGGAACGTCACGATGGAGGAGAAAGGGTAGAGATTGAGTTGCTCACCGGCGCCGTAAATCTCGTCCCACGTACTGTCAAAGGTCGTCATTTGCCTCGCCCCAAAGGTCCGATGGTGCTAGCGAACCGGGCGTATGAAGGCAAATGAATTCTAGGACGTAGGCCCCATGGATCTGAGCAAATACCACCTAGAGCGGGCCGGGCCAGGGGCGGATTGGGACGCCTTGGTCGAGGCGTCGGACCAGGGCACGATCTTCGCGCTGAGCGCTTATCTAGAGGCGATTCCGTTTCGCCCGGCCTATTGGCTGTGCATGAAAGGCGATCAAGTGGCGGGCGCCGCCGCCTTGATCGAGACGGCGGATGGCACCAGCACCCAACTGGCGCCCCACGTGATCCATGGCGGGCTGATGTTCGCCCCGGCCCCCCCCGAACAGGTGGCCGCCATGACCATCAGCGAGGAATACCGCATCACCTGCGCCATGTTGCGGGACCTGGCGGCGACCTATCGCGACCTGGCGTTCCAAGGGGCGCCGACGCTGACGGATCTGCGGCCCTTGCAATGGCACAACTACGGACAGGACGGGCCCAAGGTGCGGATCGACCTGCGCTACACCAGCTATGTGCCGCTTGTCCCTATGACCGGCGACCTGCCTGAGTGGCCGGTTTACCTGGCGCTGAACAAGTCGCGGCGCCAGTCCGTCCGGTATGGGATGAAGGCCGGGATCACCGTGGATCAGGACGCCACGATCGCCGACTTCCTGGGCCTGTACCGCGAAACCTTCGCCCGCCAAGACGTCACCGTCCCGGAGGAGGAGATCGCCCTGCTGGACGCCGTCTGCACCGCGCTTCGGGCGCAAGGGCGCCTCCGCCTCTTTGCCGCGCGTCCTGTGGATGGGACCCTTGGGTCGATTTCCGTCTGGGGGTTGGACGCCAAACGGGCCTATTACCTTTACGGCGCCAATGCCCCCGCCCTGCGGGAGGAACATTGCGGGACCATGGCGATTTTCGATGCCTTCCGCGCGCTGGCTGCCGAGGGCGTGGAGGAGGTGGACATGGAAGGCATCAACAGCCCGCAACGCGGCTATTTCAAGCTCAGCTTCGGGGGCGATGTCCGGCCCTATCCGCGCGTCCACTTGGCGCAGTAGCCCCGGTTTAGCCGCGCCCGCGATAGGGGGGCACGCCCTGATCCGGGATCCAGACGTCTTGGGGCATGGCGCCGGTCTGCCAAAACACGTCGATGGGAATGCCGCCGCGCGGGTACCAATAGCCGCCAATGCGCAGCCAGCGTGGGTCCAAAAACGCCACCAACCGCCGCGCGATGGACAGCGTGCAATCTTCGTGAAACGCCCCATGGTTGCGGAAGGCGCCCAGGAACAGCTTCAGCGACTTGGATTCCACCAACCACTCACCCGGCACATAGTCGATCACCAGATGGGCAAAGTCCGGCTGGCCGGTCATGGGGCAAAGGGACGTAAACTCCGGCGCGGTGAACCGCACACAATAGTCGATATCGGCTTGGGGGTTCTGCACCCGCTCTAGCGTGGCCGCCTCTGGCGTGTCGGGCAGGTCCGTCTTGCCCCCGAGTTGGGTCAAATTGCTGTAGATCGTCTCCATCACGGCCCTCCGAGCGGCGATACGGCGTTACATGTCCCGCCACGCTTGCGCCAGCCATGGCAGCGTTGCAAGCCGATGGGGCCACACCGAGGTCATTTTACATAAATCGGATTCCACGAAAAAGGTGGCGCCATCAGTTTGAGTTTTGCCTGATTGTGCCAAGCAGGAACGTCACCACAGGGCAGGATGGTAGCAAGGGACTTGAGCCTGGAGACCCAATGGATCGAAGGGCTGAAACGCCTCGCGGGTGCGTGGAAGGCGGCGTTTCAGTCGCGTGTATGGGCGTGCTAGGTTTTCGAGATGAGACTGACGCATGTGAACCTGACCGCTCGAAACGCAGATCGTCTTGCCGCCTTCTATCGGAACAGCTTCGGGTTTTCGGAACGAAGGCCACCCAAGCGTTTGTCGGGCGAGGCCGTTTCCCGTGGCAATGGCCTGCCCAACTCAGACATTCGCGTAGTCTGGTTGAACGTGAACGACGGTGACGGCCCCTCCCTGGAAATCATGGAATACAGCGAGACGGTCAACAGGCCAAAGCCCGCGGTGAATGAACCCGGATATGGCCATCTTGCTTTTGAGGTGCGCAACCTGACCGAGAGTGTCGAGAACGTGCTTAGGTTCGGCGGGACGCTCCAAGGTGAAGTTACGAATTTTGGAACCGCCGAAGCACCTATCCTCATAGTCTACGTGCGCGACCCGGAGGGGAATATTTTGGAGCTGGAACAAACGTCCCGACCATAAGATGGAACACTGCGCCTGCCCGGCGAAGGTCAGCCATCTGCGGGGGTCGGTGTCCCGGCGCGGGCTGCCACGCAAGAAAGCGGGTGACGACGGGACATGCGCCTTGCCTTTTCCCGCGTCTCAAGACGGTCGTCTTTGTCCGAAATGGGTGTCCTTGGGTCACAGAATGGGGCCGCATGTCGCCCCATCGGTTGCGTATCGTGGCGGTCTTTGCGGTGCACCCCAGAGGGGGTGGATGATCCTCGTCCGTGACGCAACGGCTCACGCGGGTCGGTTGGCGGCACCCTACACTAAGAACATATCCGCATGCAGATCCGCCGTGTCCACACCGTGCAGGATGATTGCGACGCCGTCGCGGTCCAGGCGCATGTCGTCGTCCACCTGTTGGAACGCGGCGCGGGCGGCCGCGGCGCTGCTGAAGTTGAACGCGGTCAGGTCAAGATAGTCCCACCGCTCAAGCCCCGCCACCTCGTCCCGGCCCGCATCTGCTGGGTCGAAGACGAACGTGTCCGAGAGCATGCCGCCGAACAGGACATCGCGCCCCTCGCCCCCCGACAGGCGGTCATCGCTGCCCACCGTGCGCATCCAAGACAGAAGGTCCGGCGCACTTTTCTGTTGGAATTCCGCGCTTTGGGCAAAGCCCATGACGGCCTCTGCCCGGGTCAGGGCCCCGCTGTTCAGTTGGGACAGCCACGCTGTCAAGCCGGGGGCGTCGGGCGTGCGGTCCAGGACATTGGCGTAGAGCAGGGTCACGAAGTCCTGGTTATCGGTGCGGCCGTAGCGGGTCTGAAACTCGGAGGAGGCGACGAACCCGTCGATCACGTCCGAAAAGGCCCGCCCATGGGCCAGTTGGTCGGTCCACCCGATCAGCCCGCCCAGATCCGGCGTGCGGTCCAGCGTGGCCCGATACAGGCGGAAAACATCGTCGGACCAATCGGCCATCAACCCTTCGCGGCTTAGCGCCAGGGCGTCGGCCTCGGTCTTCTGCTGGAACTCGGCGCTTTGCATGAAGCCGATGACCACATCGGCGCGTGTCATGTTTTCGGAGGTGAGTTGCGCGCTCCAACTGGCCAGGCCAGTGGCGTCCGGGGTGCGGCCCAGCACATTGGCATAGAGCAGGGTCACGAACGCCTGGGTGTCCGTGTCCCCAAAGCGGGCCTGAAATTCCTGGGACGCGATGAAGCGGGTCGCGGCTTCGGTCACCGACGTCTCGCCCGTGCTGATCCGGGTGATCCAGTTCCAATGGCCGGACGGGTCTGGTGCGCGGCCCAGCGTCGCCTCATAAAGGCGCAGAACCTGGGCCGAGACCGCATCGAAGGCCACATCCACCTGACCGCCTTGCAGCACATCATTGCCGCGCCCGCCCACCAGGGTGTCGGCGTCCATGGTGCCTGCCAGGGTCAGGGGTTGCGGGACTTCGGGGGCCACGTCGATATGCCACAACTGGCGGAAGTCTTCGATGGTTAGGTCACCCAAGTCGATGGGCTGCCGATCCTTGGAGAGGATGTCCAACCGCTCCCCGTTCAAAAACAGGCGGATGCCCGTGTTCAAGGGCCGGATGTCCAGCGCGTCGAGCGTGTAGAAATGCCCCATCTGCGACAGATCCAGGCGGTCCACGCCCAGTTCAAAGTCCACGATCCGGTCATTGGCCCCGTCTTGGACCAGGACGAACACATCGGCGCCCTCGCCCCCTTCCAGGTCGTCTTGGCCCGCCCCGTCGATCAACACGTCATCGCCCGCGCCCCCGCGCAGCTGATCGTTGCCCGTCCCGCCGGTCAGGGTGTCATTGGCCAGCCCCCCCGTCAGCGCGCCGCCCTGCATGCTTGCGTCGGCGCGCAGGCCCGCCGCACCCAACTCCACCCGCAAAAGGGTCACATCCGCCGTGTGGGCGCCGGTCACATGCAGGTCGATGCCGCCGTCGCGGGCGGTGACGGACAGGGCGCTTGGATTGGTCAGCGCCATCTGCAGGTCATCGGCCAGCGTCGCGCGGTGCATCAGGCGACCGCCGGGCAACAGCTCCATCAGCGTCAGCCCGTCATCGGCGCCGCCAGCCACCACATAGGCGCGGTCATCCAGCGTTACCGTCTTGAGGACGGCGACACCCTGGAACCGCGTTGTCAGTTCATCGCCCACCTGGTCGGTGGGCACCAAGCCGCCACTGTCTTTCACGCGCAGGACCGAGACAGAGGACGTGCCCGCCGCGCCAACCAGGACATAGGTCTGACCGGCCAGCGTCACCGTCTCTAGCTGGGTGGGCGTGGCAATGGGCAAGGTCTCCCGCAGGCCGGTTTGGGCCACCAGCGTCATCTCTCCGCCGGCCTCCACCCGCAGGGTGCTGATGGTGCCGTCGCCCACGGAGGCAGCCAGCAGATGGGGCACGCCGCCCAGGGTCACGGCGTGCAGCGCGAAGATGTCGTTGCCCAGGATCGCCTCGCCCCCGTCGCGGGCGCCGCTGGCGTCCAGGGTCACGCTTTGAACGGGGCGTAGGGTTCCGTCTGCGCCAAAGGTCCACGCATCCACGCCCGACGTCCCGCGCCCGGTGGTGTAGGCGTGAAGCCGTCCGTCATGGCTGACGAAGGCGGCATCCAGCGCAACCAGATCCTCCGGCAGGGTCCAGCGGGTCATCTGCCCCAGGGCGCCATTCTCAGCCACAGCCCAGCCATAAAGCACCCCGGCCTGGCCGTGGGCCAACAGCATGTCCTGGCCATCAATCTGCCGCAGGTGCAGGCCCATGGGCCCGGACAGGGTGGCAAGATTGGGAGAGAACATCTCTCGGTCCAGGATCTGCATCGTGCCATCGGCCATGCGCGCCGTGACGGCGCCATCGGGCGAAACGGTGTAGAACACACCGTCCTGTCCCATCAGCATCTGGGCCACGGGCGACGCGCCGCGACTGTCTTGGGTGGTGTGGCGATGTGCGATGCTGACCATGGTCCTGTCCTGCGAAGTTCGCGAAAACAGATGGCCGCCGGGGACGGCGGCAGCGCGGCTGCGATCCGTCCGACTTGGCGCGAAAATGCGGAGTTCCCCCTGCATTCGATATGGCTTTGTCAGAAGTTTTAGGGGTTTGCCCCCCTTCCCGTCCTGCCCCTTCCAGTTGCAGTGGCTGCGGGTTTGGGTCATGACCTTTGGGCCATGTGCGACGCCCCCTCCCCTCCGATGCGGATCACGATCCTGCTGTGTACGTTGAACGGGGCCCCCTATCTGGAGGCGCAGCTTGCGTCCTATCTGGACCAAAGCCATGGGGCCTGGGATTTGTGGGTGTCCGATGACGGCTCGACGGACGGGACCTGGGACATTGTGCAGGGGTTCGCCCGGGCCCATGGCGCGGGCCGGACGATCCGGGTGATCAAGGGCCCGGGGGCCGGGTTGGTAAAGAACTACCTCTCCGCGCTGTGCCACCCGGATTTTCCCGGCGGGGCGGTGGCGTTGTCAGATCAGGATGATGTTTGGCTGCCCCACAGACTGACCCGGGCGGTCGCCGCGCTGGAGGGGCGCGCGCAGGATGTCATCCTTTATGGGGCGCAATGTCAGCGGACCGACGCGGCCCTTCGGCCCATCAGCCCCAGCCGTCCGCCGCGCAAACCGGCGGGGTTTGCCAACGCCGCGGTTCAGAATGTGGTCAGCGGGAATACGACGTCCCTGAGCCCCGCCGCCCTGGCACTGGTGCGCCAGGCGGGCGTGCCGGACGGGTTGGCCTACCATGATTGGTGGCTTTACCAGCTGATATCCGGCGCGGGGGGGGCGGTGGTGATCGACCCAGATGTGGTGGCGCTATACCGCCAGCACGGGCAAAGCGCCATCGGGGCCCATCGCGGTTTGGGGGCCAGCTTGTCCCGATTGGCGCGCGCCGTGGACGGCACCTATTGCGGGTGGGTCCATCGCAACTGGGCCGCCTTGCAGGCGCGCGCCGACCTGATGGCGCCCGGCCCACGCGCCGCGTTGGAGGCGGTGACGACCGCGTCCCCCGGCCTGCCCCGCCTGCGCGCGCTGCGCCACAACGGGTTCTTTCGCCAAGGCACGTTCAGCCATGGCACGATGCTGGTTCTGGCCGCGTTGGGCCGGTTGTAGCACAAATGGCCCGCCGGGCGCAGGGCCCTGCCGGTGGTTGCCAACATCTCCGCTATGGTATGGATCGGGCCCGCGTTCACATCGAACGGACGGATCATCTGCCCCGAAAGGCTGCCCTAACCCCAACCGGTCCGGATGGGGGTGGTGCCGGCGGATCAGGCATGATCCGTCAAACCATGTTCCAAGCGGGGGGCACGGGTATCCGTCGAGGCGGAGGTCACCATGGCCCGCTGTGGATGCGCGCGACCAAGGGTATCTGCCAGAGCGGTTAATGCCCCGTAAACGGGAAGTGCTTTTCAGGTCGCCCCGGCCATGGCGTCGCGGTGGTGGGCGATGCCCGCTTCCAAATCCTCATAGTAATGCAGCTTGCCGCCGTTGAGGATGGCCACGGAATCACACAGCTCCCGCACTTGCGCCATGGAATGGGTGACGACCACCGCGCCCGACGTCCGCAACCGCTCTCGAAACAGGTGGCTGCTTTTGGTGCGGAACGCCTGGTCGCCCACGGCGGTGACTTCGTCCACAAGGTAGGTGTCGAACTTGATCGCCATGGACACCCCAAAGGCCAAGCGCGACCGCATGCCGGACGAATAGGTGCGGAACGGCAGGTGGAAATGGGTGCCGATGCTGGCGAAATCCTCGGCGAAGGCCACAAGCTCGTCGGTGTCCACGCCATAGATGCGCGCTAGGAACCGGGCATTCTGCGCCCCGGTCAGATCGCCGTGGAACGACCCCGCAAACCCCACCGGCCAGGAAATAGTGCCCGTGGACCGCACCTCGCCGGATGTGGGGTCCAGCGTACCCGCGATGATCTTGAGCAGTGACGACTTGCCCGCCCCGTTGGGCCCCAGAAGCGCGACCGAACTGCCACTGGGCAAGACCAGGTTCAGATTGTCGGCGATGACCTTGCTTCGACCGTTCAGCCGGAACACTTTGGTAAGGTTTCGAAACTCGATCATCGGGGGTCAGCGGCGATCCTTGAGGGAATAGATGACCATGGTCACGATGGCCCAGGTGAAGAACGCGAACAGCGTGAACAGCGCCAAAAGGGTCAGTCGCTGGGGATAGATGGGCGCCTCGGCGCGCGTCGGCTCCAGATACGCGGCCAGATAGCGGCTTTTTCGGCGGGCTTCGGCCTGGGCGGCATCGAAATTGGCCAGGGCGGCGGTATAGGCCGTCTCGGCGAATTCGCGGTCGACGACCAGGCGTTCATACTCTCCCACCAGATCGGCAAAGGCGGAACTGCCGGCCCCTGCCCCGCTGACACCCAGCTTGGCGCGTTCCGCGTCGATGCGGTTCTGGATCACCTCGACCCGCCGTCTTGCCTGGGCCAGGCGCGGGTCGGCCCCGGTGGCGGTCTCTTGCAGCAGGTCGACCTCGATCAACTCTTCGGCCAATTGCGCCTGGAGAGAGCCGAGCAACCCGGCTTGGCTTTGCAGGTCCAGCGTCGGGTCCACCAACTGGTTCACATTGCGAAACCGGGTCACCGTCTCTCGCGCGGCTTTCAGGCGTTCCAACGCGCGGTCCAATTCTTCGCGCGCATAGCCGATCGCGTCCTCTTGGGCGATGGAGGACAGTTGGTTGATCATCTGAGAGCTTTCGGCAAACACCTCCTCGGCGATCTGCGTGGCGTCTTCGGGGGCGAAGGCGCGCACCTCAACCTCGATCAGACCGGCGCCGCTGTCATAGGACAGGCGGACCATGTCGTTCCAATACTCCACCAGGTCCTCGATGGTCCCGTCGGTGTCAAAGGCAAAGATGATGTCGTCCTCTGGGGCGGACCACTTGGTCCGCAGATCGACCCGCGCATTGATATCGGTCACCAGACGTTGGCTTTGGATGAATTCGTACAGGATGTCAGTGTCCGAGGAGGACGATGACCCCGAAAGCGCGCCGAACCCGCCCAGAAGATCCAGGGGGGAGACGCCTTCCTCGCGCCGGACAGAGAACCCGACCTTGGAGGCGTATTGATCGGCGGCCACGGTCCAAAGATACCAGCCCGCCGTGGCGGATGGGGCGGCCACGAACAGAAGAAAGCTCAGGAATAAGACAACGTGCCGGAACCGCATCCGGGTGGACGACACCGTCGGAGGCGCCGGTGCCGGGGGGGCGGGCGGAACGGCAGCCGCTGGCGTGGGCGCCGGGCCGGGTGCCGCCGGTGCGGGCGCGGCTGCCACGGGTTTCGGGCCGGGCGCAGGCGCCGGTTTTGGGCCGGGGGCCGTGGCAGGTTGGGCCGGTTTTGGGCCTGGGGCCACCGCAGCAGCGGGTTTGGGTCCGGGGCCAGGGGGCTGTTTGCCCGCTGCGGGTCCGGGCGCGGGTTTCGGCGCCGCCGCCCCCGCCTGCACGGGGCCCCGCGCCGCCACGTTGGCCGGGGCGGCGGGTTTGCCCGCAGGTTTCGGCGCGGGTTTGGGCGGTGTGGCTTGGTCCGTGGGGCCCGCTTTGGGCGCTTTGGGCGTGGCGTCTGTCACGACCTCTCCGATGCAATCAATTGCGTCCTGGGCTTCCTGATAGGGAAATCAGCGCCTAATGACTAGAAAGGAGACGCGATTTCCACCATCACATCTCCATCCTTCCTGTCGGAGCATGCGATGCAAGCCCCCACTGTGCCAGACCCACAAATGCCCAGACGCGCCCCCCGGCGCAGTTTCGCCAGTCTGCGCGCCATCTTCGCGCTTATGCTGCGGGAAATGGCGACAACCTATGGCCGGTCCCCGGGCGGGTATCTTTGGGCCGTGCTGGAACCTGTGGCGGGCATCACATTGCTGACACTGGCCTTTTCGCTGACCTTCCGCGCGCCCGCCCTTGGGATCAGCTTTCCCATGTTCTACGCCACGGGCCTGTTGCCGTTCCTGATGTTCAACACCGTCAGCAACTCGGTGTCGCAATCCTTGAACTTCTCGCGCCCGCTGTTGGCCTATCCGACGGTGACCTATGTGGATGCCTTGCTGGCGCGGTTCACGTTGAACGCGATGACACAGCTGATGGTTGCCTACATTCTGTTCACCGCGATCATCACCCTGTTTGAGACCCGCGTGACCCCAGACTACACGCTGATCGTCGAAGCCTTCGCCCTGACGGCCCTTTTGGCGATCGGGATCGGAACGCTGAACGCCTTTCTGATCGGGAAGTTTCCCATCTGGCAGCAAGCCTGGAACATCATCATGCGCCCCATGTTCCTGCTGTCGTGTATCTTCTATCTGTTCGAGACGATCCCTCAGCCCTACCGCGACTGGCTTTGGTGGAACCCGTTGGTGCATGTGGTGGGCCTGATGCGCAGCGGGTTTTACGGTGTCTATGACGCCAACTACGTGTCGGTCACGTATCTGTTGGTTATTTCCCTGACGACGTTGTCCGCAGGCCTTGTTTTCCTCCGGTCGTCCTACCGTGATCTGCTAAGCCGTCGCGGGACCTGAGCCAGGATTTCAGCCAGGCCCGCCCACGCCCAAGGCGCCATTGCTGGTCGGCCTTGATCAGGGTCACGAAGACCTGTGCGATGGCGGCGTCCCAGCCTTCGATGTCTGTGCCGGGCGGCGGGGTGCGCGGCATGTCGGGGCAGCGTGCGCCGCTGGCCTCGGTTGCGCGTCTGACCCCGGCCACAAGACTGTCGAACAGGGTCGCGATCTCGTCCATGTCGCGCAGATAGGTCCGACCGCCCTTGATCAGTTCGTGGTAGGGCCATTCTTCGGTCCAGCGGGGATCTGAGTGAAGGGAGGCTTCGGGCAGGTGGGCCATCAGGCGGCGCACCTCGGCGCCGTTCTCGCCCCGGACCCGCCGGACATCGGCAGGGTTGAGCGCCCAGAGCGCCCGCCGCGGAAGATCGGGGCACCAGCGGGCAACGACAAATTCGTTGGCCGCCGCGTGGGGGCCAGGGCGGAACTGCGCACGATTTCGCAGCAAAAACCCCAAAAGGGCGGGCGCCGAGGCGGTGTTGGCCCGCGCGGGCCGGGGCAAGGTCACCCCCAGATCGGTCGCGAAACTGTCGACCACATCCCGGTCCAGCAACCTCACGTTCAACTGCACCCCGGGGATCGTGGCCCAGTCATCCAATTGCGTGCCCATACGGTAGGGCATGTTCCATCGCGACAGCCAATCCCCGAAGGACAACCCGGTCCAAAGCCCCCATTGCCAATAGGCCGCGTTCAGCCAGTCCAGCGGCGGGCGCACATAGGCGAAGGCGCGCACAGGCGGGTTGCCCGCGTCCTGTAGGATTTGGCCAAAGCGGGTGCTGTGGGCCAGCCAGCTTTCATTGGACAGAATGGGGCGCGTCGGCCCACCCCCGTCGGCGTCGGCCCGCAAGACACGGCGCAAAGCATCCCAAGTCTCGGGCGCCTGCGCCTCGGTCGGCAGGCTGGGACAGGATTGATAGCCAAAGATCGACCGCCGCGCCGCCCGGCGAAGCCGCCGCCCGGACAATGTTTGGACCCGTCCCGCCCGCTGATGGACCAGCGCCGTATAGGCAAACTGTCCTGCATCCCCCGACACATCCGGCGTTTGCGACAGGGCGGTCTGCAGGGCGGAGCTGCCGCATTTCGGGGCGCCGATATGCAGGATGGCGCGGATATCACTGCTCATGTGGTCGTTTTGTCCGCCGCCGTTATCAGGGTCACGAATGGGGTCAGATTGACCGGTTTCTGGGCATCTGGCAGCGGAAGCACAAGACCCGGCGCACCGTCTGCGATGGCGGCGCGCACCGCTTCGCCTTGGGCGCCCAGATCAAAGGCGGCGACGGGCAGGCCGGTGGCCAGCACCTCGTGGGTGGTGAAAGAAAACGTCTCGGGCCAGATGGACGGGATGAACCAGGCCTGAATGCCATAGCGTTTCACCAGCGTGGGCAGGTCAGCCAGGCGGTAGGCGCCGTGGATCTGGCTGGGCGCTGCGACGCTGAATTCCGGCGCCAGGTGGCCCAGGATCACCAGCTTGGCCGTCCCGTCTTCGGCCATCTGGCGGGACAGGGCCTGAAGAATGCCGGCGCCTTTATGGGCTCCGATATTGCCCAGCACGCCGATCACGGGTGTCGGACCATGGGGGCGGTCCAGGGGCGGCGGGGTCTGTTGCAAGCTGTGGGGCATGCACCGCAGGACGGGGGCAAGCTGCGGGTAAACCCGCAGGACATGGGCCTGGCTGTCGCGCGAAAAGACAGTGGCGGAGGTGGCGCGGTCCATCAGCCGTCCCCAGGCGGCCTGCCACTGCGCGAGGTCCGTATGCTTGCCCGACGGGGTGCGATGGGTATGGGCGGCATCCGCGGTGCCGCCCGCCACCGGAACCCCGTGAAAGAAGCCATCCCGCGCCAGCAGGGTGTAGGACGGGCTGATCGGGAAGAAGTCGTGGAACAGAACCTCAAGCGGCGCATCCGGCCCCGCCAGACGCAGAAGCGCGTCCGGCAAAGCCGCAGGATCCGCATCGCCCACGCCGCAAGAATAGACGATCCGCCGCTTGGGCAGGCGCGCCAACAGCGCCTCCACCATTGCGATGTCATCGGTCAAACCCGCGGTCACGCCTTGGGGGCCATAGAGCTCAATCCGCCAACGCCGCCCCTGCCCCACGCGTAGCACCACGGCGGGGGGGCCGTGGGTTTGGTGGTGGGTCAGGTGCCGTTGCAACCAATCCTCCGCCCCGCCGCCCAGGGCGTGGGCCAGGTAGACGGGCACCTCACCGGACAAAGCCGCCCAACTGAGGCCCAGGGCCAGGCGCGGCGTGGTCAGCGGGTCGTTGGCCAGGAAGGATTGCACCTCCGCCTCGAACCGGGGGTAGCGGCGGGCCACTTCGGCGCCATTCTTTTCCAACAGGCGCTGTTTGGTGGCCGACCCGAAGGACGCACCGCCGCGATGTTCGACGAACAGGTCTTGGGCGCAGACATGGCGCCCGCCGCGCGCCATGGCCTTGCGGCACCAATCCACCTCCTCCCCGTAGCCCGCGCCAAAGGCGGGGTCGAAGCGCGGGATCTGTGCCAGGAAGCGGGGCGCCATGGCCATGCAAAAGCCGACGCCCGTGGGCAAGGTGGGGCGCGGCGCGCCTGGCGCCAGCGTCTGTGCGGCCGCGTCCAGCGCATCCCCCTGCCCCGGCAACAGGCCGTGGGGCGCGCAAAGTTTGGGGACCGTGCAAATCTCTGCATCGTTGGACAGGGGCGTGACGCTGGCCACATCCGGCTCGGCCAGCGGGGTCAACAAGCGCGGCAGCCATCCGGCGGGGACCATGGCGTCAGAGTTGAGAAGGACCACCGGATCATCGGGCCAGGCCTGCGCAACCTCAAACCCACGATTGACGCTGCCCACAAAGCCCAAGTTCCGGTCCTGGAGCAATAGGGTCACGCGGTCCCCCTGCCCGTCCGCCCATTCCTGCAACAGGGGACGGACCGCAGGGTCCGTGGACGCATCGTCGATCAGGATCATCCGCCACCGGTCGCCACTATGGCGGGCGACGCGGTCCAACGCCTCTGACACCAGGTGGGGGGCATTGTGGACGGGCATAATCAGGGTCGCTGGGCCGGTTTGCTTGGGCCGATCCGGGGGGATCAGGGCTTGGGCATCCAGCAACGCGGCGGCCGGGCGGTTGACCAGCTTCAACGCCTCTTTCACCACTTCGCGCGCGCCCAGATCACCCTTCACTTTCCAGGTCCAGGTCACCGGCAAGAGGACGATCAGATCCCAAACATATCGCAGCGCCAACACCCGGCGCGCGCGGCGGATGTCGCCATCCGTGAACCCGGGCAAGGTCAATGCCGTCCCCTGAGCACAGCGCAGCGTGATCGGCCCGGTCTGAAACGGCAGATCCGCGTGGAACGTCTGACTGCCTGCCTGGGGCACCAGGGCGTGCGTGGTGGGCCCCAGATGCAGGGTCAACCTTTCCCGCGCGGTCGTCCCAGACAGCAGCAGGCGGCTGGCCCGGAGCCGAACCTCAGTCACGCGGGCGACATCGCTGGACGCCAGCGCCGATGGCCCCGCATCAAGGGCCAGGTTCACCTCCGCATAGCGCTGAAAAATGCGGTAGAGACGTTGGAGGAGAAGGCCCCTCATCCGGTGGCGTCCGTCAAACTGCGAGGATCAGGGGAAAACCGGAACAGGACGCAGGGCCACACCGCGTGATGGGGCGGCAGTCGGGAAAGAACGGGAATTGGCGCCTCACTAGGTTTTCTATTCGCGCAGGCAACATGGCAGAGCCGCTGGATTTCGGAAACCCTCTTCGCGTCACAGGCATTTTGCGGCGGGGCGTGGTCGGGTGTCGTCAGGTAACGGCATCACAGCGGTCGGCCTTGGTGGCGCCGCGCGCGCCCATGGGCCGGTCCGGGCCGATGGTGGTGTCTTTGGCGGTTTGCGCCTCAAGCTCGGCATCGATCAGCGCGCCAAGCAGCAGGGCGAAACTGGACAGATAAAGCCAGAGCATCAGGACAATCACGCCCGCCAAGGCGCCAAAGGTCTGGTTGTAGGACCCAAAGGTCTGCACATACCAAGCGAACCCGATCGTCCCCGTCAGCCATAGGGCCACGGCGACCGCCGCGCCCGGTGTTATCCAGCGCCATTTGGCGGATCGGCGGGACGGGCCAAATCGGTAGAGCGCCGCAAACCCAAGGGCCGCCGCCCCCAGAAGGACGGGCCAGCGCAGCAAGAGGACGATGACGGACGCCAAGGCATCGCCGGCGATGGCGCCCAAGACGATGGGCAGGACCGCCACCACAACCAGCGTCAGCAGCGTGCCCAGGATCAGGCCCAGGGTCAAAAGCAAACCCATGGCTTGAAGGCGCAGAAACCCGCGCGCCTCCCGCTCCTCGTAAGCGGCGTTCAGGCCCGCGACCAGGTTCAGCGTACCGCGGCTGGCCGAGAACGTGGCCACGGCAAGGCTGACCACCAGGGTCCAACTGAGCGCTTCGTCGCGGGAGGCCGAGAGGTTGGTGATCTGGTCCTCCAACACCTCTGCGGCGGCGGCGGGCAGCGTGTTGAGCATCGGCGCGATTTCCGCCGAAACGATGGCGGGGTCGAGCAGCAAGCCGGTCAGGGCCACAAAAGCGGTGATCGCCGGGAAGAGGGCCAAAAGACCAAAAAACGCCACTCCTGCCGCCACCAAGCTGAGATTGGTGTCGCCGATACGGGTGAACAGACGGCCCGCCACTTGGCCCAGACCCCGGATGGGAATGGCGCGGGGCGCTGTGGCCGCCTGGCCCAGGGGGGGCGTCTGCGTATTTGTCATGGCGTCATTCTCCGATGTGCTGCGCTGCCGGGGCCTTAGCTTTCAAGGGCGGCAACTTGGGCGCGAATGGCGGCCCGTTGATCTTCCATCATGGCGCGCAGGTCCGCTTGCGCCCGCGCGTCCAGGATGGCCGCGTCATAGGTTTCGATCAGCCGCCGCTCCCCTGTGCAAATGTCGGCCAGGGTGGGCTGGTCCGCGCTGTCGAACCAATCGCGGGCGGTGGCGACAGCTTGCCGCACGATCCCCATGACGGCGCCCGACCCTTCGCTGTAGCCGCCCATCTGCTCGGCCTGCTCGAACAGATCCGCCGCGTGGGCCTGGTGCAGGACCAAAAGGCGTTGGATAACCGGCCCCGTTTCCGCGTCAGAGCGGTCGGCCATGGCCTCATAACCTTTGATGACGTCGGCAACGTCATCGGCCACACGGCTCAGGACCGCGACGGGGTGGTCAGGTGACGGTGGGGGCTGGCTGGGGGGCATGGTCTCTCCGGACGGGCGTGTGACGGGCAAACGCGGCCGGGGCCGGATCGTTCCCGCGCGCCGCATGGTCCATTCGGGGGAACCGCGTCCGATGGTTGCGCGTAACCCCGCCATGAGTGTCGAGATCTGCAGCACACTGGGCCTGCGCCATTACCCGGATACGAACCCCGGCATCCGCCGATTGCGGCGGGGGCGCGGCTTTTCCTATGTCGCCCCCGAGGGCGAACCGATCCTATGCCAGCAGGAGCGCGCGCGGCTGACGGCGCTTGGCGTCCCCCCGGCCTATTCGGACGTTTGGATGTCGCCCTTTCCGGATGGGTTTATTCTGGCCACCGGCCGCGATGCAGCGGCGCGAAAGCAGTACCGCTACCACCCCGATTGGACCGCGTATCAAGCCGCCCAGAAATTTGCACGGCTTCCGCAATTGGCGCGGGGTTTGCCGCGGCTGCGTCGGTGGATTGGCGCCCGCCTGGCCGAGGACCGGACAGAGGAGGACCATGCCCTTGCCACGGCGCTCGCCCTGATGGATCGTCTGTCCCTGCGGGTGGGTTGCCCGAACTATACCCGCGACAATGGCAGTTATGGGGCCACGACGTTGCGTCGCGCGCACCTGATCACGGGCGAAGGGCCTGCGCGCCTTCGGTTCCGCGCCAAAGGCGGGGCGCGGGTGGAGAAACCGGTGACGGGCGCGCGCCTGCTGGTCCAACTGGAGCGTGGGGCGGCGGCGCGGTCTGGCCCTTTGGTGCAGTGGCGGGACGCTTCGGGACGGGCGCGGCGCGTCACGGCCCCCAAAGTCGCGGCGCGGATGAGTGATTTGGTCGGGGCCGATGTGTCGCCCAAGGACCTGCGCACCTGGAACGGCACCCATGCCGCGTTCGTGGCGGCAGTTGAGGGCACGGCACCAACCGTGAAATCCATCACAACCGCCGCCGCGCACCGGTTGCACAACACCGCCGCCATCGCACGGAAAAGCTATGTGCACCCGGACCTTATCGACGCGGTCAAGCGGCATCGCGACATAGGCGCACCGCTGACCCCGCCGGGGCCGTTCTTACGCAAGGGCGAGGCTGAGCTGGCAGACTGGCTGGTCGCAGCTGGCTGATCTTGGGAACTGTCCGCCCGGCGTGCGCGTTCCCACCACATGGAACATTTGCACCCGACCCACGCCCCAATGCCCCGCCCACAGATGGAGGGGCGCATTGGATTGGAACTGGAATTCGCCGGGCTGGATGAGGCTGAGACGGCCAAGACCATCGCCGCGGCCACCGGCGGTGAGGCCCGCCAAAAAGACGCGCTGACCTGGACCTGCACGACCGATCTGTTCGGCCAGATCGAGGTTTACTTGGACACGCAGTATAAGGACAAAGTGGCCGAGTTGGGCGGCGCGCGCGCGCTGAACGTGCTGCGCACGGTCGTTCCCGTCGAGGTTGTGACGGAACCGTTCGACCTGGTCCACCTGCCCGAGTTCGAGGCCGTGACCCGCGCCCTGCGCGATGGCGGGGCCAAAGGGTCGGGCGACGGGCTGTTCTTCGGCTTTGGCTTGCATCTGAATATCGAGGTGCCGGAGGTGTCCGCCGCCCATATCGCCCCCCGCTTGGCGGCCTTCGCCCTGCTGGAAGATCTGTTGCGGGCGCGCGATCCCATCGACATCTCGCGTCGGGTTCTGCCGTTCGTCGCGCCCTATCCCGACACGTTGGTCAATGCCCTGGCGGAAAACGTGCCGCAGACGGTGGGCGATCTGACGGACCTGTACCTGACCCATGCCCCAAGCCGCGACCACGGTTTGGATCTTTTGCCGGTTCTGGCCGAGCATGATGGGCCGCGGGTCCGCGATGCCGCCGAAGGTTACGCCAAGATCAAGTCACGTCCCGCCTTCCACTTTCGCTTGCCGGATTGCCGGATTGACGAGGAGAGTTGGTCCGTCCTGCACGCATGGGAGCAGTGGGCCTTGGTCGACGGCCTGGCCCGCGACGGGGACGCGTTGGATGCGATACGCGGCGCGCGCCGGGCGTGGCTGACGGAAAACAGACTGACGCGGCCCCCTTGGTTTCGGCGGGCACAAGACGTGCTTCGGTCTTTCGATCTGGAGGGCGCGGCATGACCCGGCCCCGGATCGGAGTGTCCGTGTCGCGCCGGACAGGCTGGATCGTGTTCCCCCTGATGGCGTTGAACGTCTTTTTGGGCGGCGGTCGTGCCATTCGGTGGCAGAGCCTGGACGACGTGGATCTGAGCGCCGTTGACGGCGTGCTGATCGGTGGCGGGGATGACATCTCGCCCACGCTTTATGATGGCGACTTGACGTTGTCGGCGCGTTTGGACCCGGATCGGGATCACCTGGAAAAGACGATCCTGACGGAAGCCTTCGATCAGGGGCTGCCGATCTTGGGCATTTGCCGTGGGTCCCAGATGCTGAACGTGGTCCTAGGCGGGTCACTCCACCAGGATGCGTTTCCTTTTTACGGGTCGGACTATTATCGCACGGTCTTGCCCCGCCGCTGTGTCGAGGTGGAGGAGGACAGTCGCTTGGCCCAGATCACGGGCGGCAACACGATGAACGTGAACGCCTTGCATCGCCAAGCCGTGGATCGGTTGGGCGACGGGCTGCGTGTGGCGGCGAGGGACAGCCGTGGGATGGTGCAAGCCATCGAGCGGGTGGCGGACCCATTTGCCGTGGGCGTGCAATGGCACCCGGAACATCTGTTCTATGCCAAACCCCACCGTGCCCTGTTCGCCGCGCTGGTGACCGCGGCCCGCGCGTATCGGCGCGATGCGCCGCAGTTGCGGCGGTTGGACAAGAAATTGTCCATGGGCGGAAAAATTTTGGGAACCAGTCGTTAAGGTCGGCGTTGCCTTCATATGAAAGGCGCGTCCCTGCCTTTCACGGCCCGGTCGGTACGATCCCTTTTTGATCAGCTGGGCTGCACTGTCTACCCTGCCCTTGGCCCGCCTGAAAATGGCGGGCCACTTTTTTTGGGACAGCGGTTTGGGACAGGGGGGCGTGGCTAAACGATTTCGTCCGGCACCACGGGCAGGGGCGTGGCCAGATCGGCGTCCCACTGGCGCGGGAACGGCAACAGGAAATGGGCGCGATCTTGGGGCGCCGCGGCCTGGTTCTGCGCCAGCGCCGTCCGCACCCATCCGATGAACGCAAGCGGATCGTCATGGGGGTCGGGCCAGGTCAGCCCGGGGAACCAATGCCCCAAGGCCCGCGTCCAAAGCTGAGCAAGGTGCGCGGGTTGGGTCAGGTGGAGGCCGGCCTCGGTGTCCCAACGGAGGCTGCGCCCATTGAGGTTGGCCGACGAAAGCACCCCTTCTTGCCCGGCAAAGAGCGAGAGTTTGGAGTGGACATAGATGATCGGGGCGCCGTGCAGAACGGTGCGATCCGACATCTCCGACGGAAGGGCCGGGCGGCGTTGCGCCGGGCTGGCCACAGCGAGGCGCGCGCCCATCCCCTCGGACAACAGGTCAACGGCCTCCATCTGTTTTTGCGCGCCCAGCTTTGCGTCGTGGTCCCGGTTGCCCGCAAAGGCCACATCCTCTGGGGCGGCGGGCAGAACCACGAGACAGGTCAGCGTCTCACAAAGCTTGGCGCGATCGACCACCGCTTGGGCAATGGGCAAGTGCCGCAAGAATTGGGTTTCCAGATAGATCGCGCCCTTGCACCGGGCGATGGCGCGCAAATGCGTCTCCTCGATCTCTGCGACGACGGTGGCGGGGGCGATATGAACCAAAGGGACCCGTCGCCTGGCCGATAGGGTCCGCAGAAAGCCGGGCATGGGACGCACGGGCGCACAGCTGGCGGCAACCACGTCCTTGAACGTGGCCAAATGGCGGGCCGCAGCCTCCACCACGGGGCCGCGCACAAGGGCGTGAATGTCGTGCCATGTCTGCTCGGCCGGGCGGTCATGGCGCTTGGTGTCATAGCGCCGGGCGTTCAGATCGAGGCCGCCGATATAGAGGACTTCATCGTCGATCACCGCCAGTTTCTGGTGGTGAGTGGTGGGGGCAAGGGACAGATCATCCCTGGCCTTCCGCGCGTTCAACCCCGGCGTCAGCGCGTCGCCCCCGGCATCGGTGCGCGCTTTGCGGACTTTTGGGCTGAACAGAAGGCGCGGCAGCAAGCCTACACGCGCGGGGTGCAAGGCGATCTCGAACCGGAGTGGTGCGCCATCCGACATCTCATGGACAGACGCGAATTGGCGGGCGGACCGCCAACTGCCCCGGTGATCGTCGGTCGCCACGGTGGGGTCGAAATCGGTCAGGGTCATGTCAAACGCGACGCCCTGGTTGAGCTTGTACAAAATCAGATCGAACCAATCCGTGCCCACCGCCCGCGCCTCGGGCGAGGTGAGCGGCGTGGACAGGTCAAAAACCCGAAAGCCCGCGACAACGGTGGATCGGGCCGCCAGGATCGCGCGTTCGAAGGCGGCAAACGCTTCCTCCGCGGTGAACAGGCTTTCAAACTGCGTGATGGGGACGGGGCCGGTGGGGGTGTCGGATGGCATCATGCCCTTCCCTACGGTGTTAGGTCGCGCCCGCCAATGCGGGGCTGTCCCGGTGAGGGTGGGTCGGCGGCGCAGTGTCGGCCACGTCCATGGCGCGGAACGCCATGCGGACGATGTGGCGGTCCGTCTGCGTCTCGATTTCAAGCGACCCGTTCAATTGCATGGTGAACGCATCCATGAGGCGCCGGCCAAGCCCTGTGCCCTCTGGCCCGGATTGATCGATGACGGCGGGGCCGGTGGAATTCTCGACCGACAGGGTCATGTCTTGGCCGTCCACCGCCAGGCGCACGGCCACATGGGGCGGCCCGTCCTCTGGGTGGCCCAGGTATTTCAACGCATTGGTCAACAGCTCGTTGGTCAAAAGGGCCAAGGGCACGGCTTGATCCGGGTCCAACTCCGCCCGGTCAAGCTTGACCGACACATCGATCCCGGCCCGCGCTTGCTGCGCCACCGATGTTACCGCTTGCACCACTTCCGACAGAAGCCGATCCGCCCGGACAGTGGCCAGGGTGGTGTCGGTGTAGAGCGCCTTGTGGATCGATGACAGGCTCATCACGCGTTCCTGCACGCGGCGCAGGACGGCCCGGGCGGTCGGGTCATCGACGGTGCGTATTTGCATGTTCAAGATCGACGCCATCAGTTGCAGGTTGTTTTTCACACGGTGATGTACCTCCCGCAGAAGGACGTCTTTCTCGGCCACTGATTGCTCCAACGCCTGCCGGTCCCTCAGAATATGCGCCAACAGCTTGTTATAGGTCAGCGCGATACTTTCGATCTCTTCTGGGGGGCGGTCCAGGGCCACAAATCCATCCGCAGGATCGTCCAAGGTGAAGGTCTGCATCTTGGATTGCATCTTGCGCAGGTGCCGCAAGACCAGACGGTCCACCGCAAGAAGGGCCACAAACAGGGCCGCAAGCCACATCAGCAACGGGAAGACGGGGGCCGTCGTGTCCAGGAAGGGCACGGCGTAATCCTGGAAGCCCCCTTCCCACAGACCCAGAACGAAAATTCTGTCTTCGATCAACGGAAGCAGGACGCCGATCTTGCGGGTGCCGTCCGCGCGTGCGACCTCAAAACTTGTCCCGTCTGCGCCCAAGGTCTCAAGTCGCGCTTGGATGTCGACGACGTCAAACCTTTCGGTATTTTCGATTCCGGTGCTGGCCGAGAGAATGGCCCCCGTGCCGTCAACCAGGGCCAGTTGGACGCTATCGGACCCGGTGGCCAACATCGTGTCCGTCAAGTCGTGGGGCAGAGAGATGGAGGCCGCGCCCGCAAATGCCCCGTCAGGGGTGCGCGCGGGGACGGTTGCGATCATGACCGACTGGCCCGTGGCCCGGCCATTGCGGTTGATCGCCACCGTTGGGCGAGGATCTGCCAGAAAGGTTGTCCAACCCTCGGAGGCGGAGAAGTCGATTTCTTCGGCGGTGGAGCCGCATCGCATGACCCCGTCGGCAGAGATGAACCCGGCAAAAGAATATGGCTCGGTCCCGGCGATGAAGTTTTCCATGACCTCGGTACAGCGCGGCGACCCTTCGCCCAGAACCAGAACCGCCGACGCAAGGCCCGCCGCCGCCCCATAGGCCCGCCGCAGCAAGGCCCGTTCCGTGTTGACGGCCCGCAAGGTGCGGGACAATAGCGCCTGGTTCTGCAGGGCCTGCGCGTCGGCGACGACCGCCGAAGTCTGCATCACCGCGACGACACCCAGGGGCAGAATGGCAATACTGATTAGCAGGATCAGCCGCAGTCGCAGCGACGCCACCCCCCGCGAGAGCCAATCCCAAAGCATTAGGCGGCAGGTTTCCCGGACACGGCGGCCATGGTGGCGGCATCCGTGATTTCCATGGGCGCGTCTTCATCCAGATGCATCAGCTCGGCCAAACGCTTGCGCCCACGATTGGTCCGACTTTTGATCGTGCCAACCGCGCAACCGCACATTTCCGCCGCTTCCTCATATGAAAACCCGGAGGCCCCCACGAGCAACAGTGCCTCGCGCTGTTCATCGGTCAATTCTGCGAAGGCCACCTGAAAATCCTGCATCACCAGGCGCCCATCATGGGCGGGCTTTTCCGACAATGTGGCCGCCATCTTGCCGTCCACATCCGCCACCTCGCGGCTGCGCTTGCGGCGCAGGGAATAGAACGTGTTGCGCAGGATGGTGAAAAGCCAGGCCCGCATGTTGGTGCCGGGCTGAAACTTGTCGATGTTGGTCCAGGCCTTGACGACCGTGTCCTGCACCAGGTCGTCCGCCGTCGCGGCGTTCCGCGCCAACGATCGTGCGAAGGCCCGTAAGGAGGGGAGGTGTTCCACAAGCTCATCACGCGGATCAGTGGCCATTCGATGCCTGTCCACTTCCGTCTTTCAACTGTGCGATCAAATCTAGAAACCGTTCCGGAAGCTCTTCTTTGAGCGTGTCGTCATAGACGCGGCGCAGATTCTCATCGATCTGCCGGTCCAGACTGGACGGGTTCTTACTGGATTTCTTTTTGTTTTGGGTCATTTCACCCGTCATCCGAAAAGTTTGCGTTCGAGAGGGAACTAACTAGGGCGCAAAATGGTTCCTTCGAAAATTACAGATTGGAGAGAAAAGATGGGTGTGGGTGAAAACCGGGATGATCTGGGAAGCCAGTTGGCAGATGAACTGCCGTTTCTGCGGCGCTATGCGCGGGCGCTGACGGGGGCGCAGGACAGTGGGGATCGGTACGCCGTCGCCACCCTAGAGGCGATTGTCGCGGACCCCGCGCTGATCCAGGGCGATGCGCCGGTGAAGGTGTCCCTGTTCCGCACGTTTCATGGCATTTGGTCCAGTTCGGGCGCCCCAGTCACCGGCCAGGACGACGTCACCGATCTGTTGGAGGCGCGCGCGCAATGGCGCCTGGACCATCTGGCGCCCAACACCCGCGAAGCGTTGCTGTTGCGCAGCGTGGAAGGGTTCGACTTCAACGCCATCGCCGCAATCATGGACACCACCCGCGAGGAGGCGGAGGCGTATTTTGCCGCCGCCATGGCCGATATGGGCGATATGGTGACGGGGGACATCCTGATCATCGAGGATGAGGGGATCATCTCCATGGATCTGCAATCCATCGTCAGCGATATGGGGCACACCGTCAAAGCCACGGCCCGCACGCGGGACGAAGCCGTCGAGAATGGATTGGCTGCCAAGCCCGACCTGATCCTGGCGGATATCCAACTGGCCGACAAATCCTCTGGCATCGATGCGGTGAACACCCTTCTGACAGAGCTGGGCGACCGGCCGGTGATCTTCATCACGGCCTTCCCCGAGCGTCTGTTGACCGGAGAGCGGCCGGAGCCTGCGTTCTTGATCAGCAAGCCCTACTCGGAGGAGCAGGTGCGGGCCGCAGTCAGCCAAGCCATGTTCTTTGCGACAACCGAGAAGATCACCGAAGTCGCGTGAGACGCTAACAAAAAACCCCGGCCAACCAGCCGGGGTTTTCTTTTTTAGACGTGACGCACGGGTCAATCGGCGATGAACGCCCGCAGCATCCAGGCGGCTTCTTCGTGGAAGGCGGACCGTTCGGTCGCCAAATCCTCGGTCACCGGATCGCGGCGGCCTTCCAACATTCCGATCAAAGCGTGCAAGCGGTGGGCCAGCTTTTCATGGTCCTTCGCCAAATCTTCGATCATTTCCCCCGCGGACGGCATGGAGGGCAAATCCTCTACCTGGGACCGGCCCATGATATCGTCCATCCGCATCGGCGCCAGTTGACCCAATGCGCGAATACGTTCCGCCAACTCATCGGCAGCGGTGAACATATGTTCATATTGCTCCTCGGTCAGCTTGTGGATCGAATAGAAGGCGGGACCGGTGACGTTCCAGTGGTACGCGTGGGTTTTGAAGATCAACCGGTACGTGTCGGCCAAGACATCCGCCAAGCCATCGGCGATGCCCTCGACGTCGCGGACCCCCGTTTTGACGGTATCGGCGCTTGGGATAACTTTTAGTGTCTCTGACATGTGAGAAACTCCTTTCATTGCCAAGACAACGTGGCCGGGCGGGGCCGGTTCCCGAAATTTGGTGGGGAACAGCAGGGGCTGTGTGCGCGTTTGTCGTGAATTGCCGGAGGCTTCCATGGACGACGAACACGCAGTGCAGAACGCGGCACCCCTTTCATCCAAGATGATATACGAAGTGGTCCGCCGCGACGGCGAAGAAGAGTTGGCGCGCCCCATGAATTCCCTGATCTGGTCGGGGATTGCGGCGGGCTTGCTGATCTCTTTCTCTGTCATCGGCGAGGCGGTGCTGCGAAACTCTCTCCCCGACGTGCCGTGGCGCTATCTGGTGGAAAACCTTGGCTACAGCTTTGGGTTCCTTCTGGTGATCCTGGGCCGGATGCAGCTTTTCACCGAAAACACGATCACGACCATCCTGCCCCTTATGGCGGACCAGCGGGGCCGCCAATTCATGTGCGTGCTGCGCCTTTGGGGTGTTGTCCTGACCGCCAACATCATCGGCGCCGCCATTGCGGCGGCTTTCATGGCCCATAGCGGTGCCTTTGCCCCCGACCTGACGGCCATCATCGCCGATCTGTCGCGCCATGCCACGGGCTTCCCACCCGGGGAGGCATTCGTGCGGGGCATTCCTGCGGGCATCCTTGTGGCGTCCATTGTGTGGATGTTGCCGCGCCAGACCGGCAGCGATGTCCTTTTGATCATCCTCTTCACCTGGCTGATCGCGGCGGGCGATTTCACCCACATCATCGCCGGCTCGGTAGAGATGTGGTTCCTCCTCCTCCAGGGCGAATTGGGCGTGGGTCGGGCACTTGTGAATTTCTTCATTCCCGTGTTGGCGGGCAATGTGATCGGCGGCACGGCGGTCTTCACGTTGTTGGCCTGGGGCCAGGTCAAAGCGGAGGTGGAGCCCGAAAAAGACGCGCCCCGCGTCACCGCTGGGGGAACTTAACCGGCCCAGAGCACGTTGTGTCTTTGAAAAGGAGGCAGTCATGTCCGCACCCGACACCAATGTTGAAAAGCAAGCGAAGCGCCACATCCCCAGCCTATCGGGAATGAGTTTTGCGATCAGCGTGGCCGCCCTGGCGGTCATCGCCTTGACCATTTGGGGGGGCTTGCCCGTCGAAGAACAACCCCGCGGCCCCGTGCCGGTGGAGGAAGACCAATGAGCTTTCAGGTCGGCCAAACCGTCGCCTGGTCCTGGGGCGACGGCACGGGCGAGGGCAAGATCGTCGAGCGGTTCACCTCGGACGTGACCCGGACCTTGAAAGGGTCAGACGTGAAACGCACCGCCAGCAATGATGAACCCGCCTTCCTGATCCGTCAGGACGATGGCGATGAGGTTCTCAAAAGCTGCACCGAACTCGACGCAGCCTAACCCGGCAGAAAAGGAGACGTTATATGTTGGAAATCACCGGTATCGGAGGTTTGATCCTCCTCATCCTCAACATTTGGGCCCTGGTCTCGATCATTGGCTCCAGCGCGACGACGGGTCAAAAAGTGATCTGGTCGCTGCTGATCCTGCTCTTGCCGCTCGTTGGCTTCATAATCTGGTTCTTCGCAGGACCAAGATCGACACCCCGATCCGTCTAATGACACGAAAGCCCGGCCTCCAAGGCCGGGTTTTTCGACTCAAAGCAATGGACGGTGGGATGGAACATCCTCGTCCATGCCGCTCATGGCGCGCATTTCGTCGGGATCCATGATCGACAGCGTTCCGTCTTGCAAAGACACGATCTGCCGGTCTCGCAACTTCATCAACGTTTTGTTTGTGTGAACCAGGGACAGGCCTAGGGTATCGGCCAGATCCTGTTGCCGGAACGGAAAGGGACAATGATTCCCCTTCACCAGGTTCAGCCCCTCGCACCGGCGGTAAAATCGCAATAGGCCCCAGCACATCCGCTCGATCGCCGACATTTGGCCCACGGATGTCAGGGCGTCGCCTAGGAAATGCTCCTCCACTGCGGCCAGCCATGTCAGGTCATAGGCCCGCGCGGGATGTGTCTTAAAAAGGGTCCACAATTCGGAACGGTCAAAGACACAGAGGACCATGGATGTCGTCGCCTCGACCGAGTGCTTCATTTCGCCCATGACACCGGCCTGCAAGCCGATAAAGTCGCCGGGTAGAACGAAATTGACAACCTGCCGCCGTCCGTCCGGCAAAAGCTTCGACCGCAGGCCCATGCCCCGCAGGGCGGTAAACAATTGCGGGCTGTTGGACCCCTCCATCAGGATCGGCGTGCCCGGGTCGATCTTCAGCTCCCCAGACTTGAACCGCTGCATTGCAGCCGTCTCAGATTTATCGAGGCGGTCGAAAACGTCGAGGTCTCGAAGTGGACAATGCGCGCAGTCAGTAACCATCTTACCCTTCGTCAACTATGTCACAGTTTAATGCAGGTGACGCCGAACGGCGGCAGGGTGATAACGTTAAGACCTGAGATCTGTTCCAAATGGCGTAGGGGCACCCTTCGATGGACACCACGAATAGGGCCCCGGTCGGGTCCTGCCTTGTGATTCACGAGAATGCCCTGGTGGCAGAGGACATCAGAGACGTCGTGTCAGATTTTGGCGCAACGGATGTGCGCGTCTTCCGCACATTGGCTGACGCACGGGACCAGCTTGCCTGGCTGGTCATCCTGGCGGGCAGTTACGATCAAGTCCTGGCCGATCCGATCACGCAGAGGTGGCTGTCCGCGGGCGCCTCTCTGATCGTGTTAAATGGCCGCCACCGTGACAGCACAAGCGGCTCCAACGTCTATAGCCTGGAACAGCCGTTTCGCAGCGACGAGTTGGAGGGGTTGCTGACGTCCACGGGCCTCTTTCCTTGATGATCCGTATGGCCTGCGTCCCGGGCCACCTCTGACGCGGAACGCAGTCTTTCGGAACCTTTCTCCGCCAACCCCGTTGGTCAGTCGTAACGGAAAAGGAGAAATCGACATGCTCGGCTGGGCCCTAACTTTCCTCGTCATCGCACTGATTGCTGCATTGTTCGGATTTGGCGGCATCGCGAGCGCATCGGCAGGGATCGCGCAAATCCTGTTCTTTGTCTTCCTGGTCCTTTTCGTGGTGACCTTGGTGGCGCGCGTCTTCCGAAACGGCGCATCTTAACCCTTCCCAACTGCCCCCGATGAATGGGTGACGGTCCCCCCGTCACCCATTTTCTTGTTCTTACCACGGACGGAGATGCGCCAATGTCCCGCGACACCCTCTTGACCACCTTCATGGACCGCGTGCGGGACCAAGCCCCGGGCGAAGACGAGTTTCACCAAGCCGTCCGCCATGTGGCCCAAGATGTGATCACCATCGAGAAGGGCAATGCCGACTTCAGCGCCGCCAAAGTGCTGGAACGGCTGACCGTCCCCGACCGCATCATCGCCTTTCGCGTCACGTGGCAGGACGATGCCGGTGAGGTGCAGGTGAACCGCGGCTGGCGCGTTCAAATGTCCAATGCCATCGGGCCCTATAAGGGTGGTCTGCGGTTCCATCCTTCGGTGTCGCCGTCCATCCTCAAGTTTCTGGGGTTTGAGCAGGTGTTCAAAAACGCCCTGACCGGTCTGCCCCTGGGCGGCGGAAAAGGTGGGTCGGATTTTGATCCGCGCGGGCGGTCCGATGCAGAGGTTATGCGCTTCTGCCACGCGTTCATGCGTCAGCTTGCGCCGTTCATCGGGCCGAACCGCGACGTCCCCGCGGGCGACATCAATGTGGGCGCGCGGGAAATCGGCTGGCTCTTTGCCGCTTACAAGGCCCATGCGTTGGAATTCACCGGCGCGCTGACCGGCAAGGGGCAGGCCTTCGGAGGCTCCGCCATGCGGACGGAGGCGACGGGCTACGGCCTTATCTACTTCGTCGAGGCGATGTTGGCCGAGCAGGGCGACGACTTGTCCGGCAAACGCGTGGCCATTTCAGGCAAAGGCAACGTGGCCACCCATGCCGCCGAAAAAGCGATCCAGACCGGAGCCAAGGTCATCACCCTATCCGACACGTCGGGCACGCTGGTCGCCGAAGACGGCATGGATCAGGACATTGTCGCCTGGGTCCGCGATCAGAAAGCCGCCGGTGCGGACATCGCGGACCCGCCCGCCAAGAATGTCCAGTTCTGCGCGGACACCCTGCCCTGGACCCGAGCCGTCGACATCGCCCTGCCCTGCGCCACGCAGAACGAGGTGGATGGCGACATGGCGCAAACCTTGGTCGACCAAGGCACCAGCATCATCGCCGAAGGCGCGAACATGCCCCTGACCGCCGATGCGCAAAGGGTGGTGGCCGATGCAGGCCTTCTCCATGCGCCGGGCAAGGCCGCCAATGCGGGCGGCGTCGCCGTTTCCGGCCTGGAGATGAGCCAAAACAGCCATGGTCAATTCGTCAGCGCCGAGGAGGTGGACCAAAAGCTGCGCGACATCATGCACAGCATTCACCGCCGCATCGCCGACGCGGGGCGCGAAGGGACCCGCATCGACTATGGGCGCGGGGCCAATGTGGCCGCTTACCGCAAGGTGGCGCAGGCCGTCACGGCCATGGGCGCGATTTGAGGCACCCATGGGCACCGCAGCAGATCTTTTCGTTCAATGCCTGAAGGCAGGTGGGATCGACACCGTCTATGCCCTACCGGGGGAAGAAACGAACGCCCTGATGGATGCGCTCGCAACTGCGGGCATGGATGTCGTCTTGTGCCGCCATGAACAGGCCGCCGCCTTCATGGCCGCCGTCCACGGTCGGCTTACGGGCCACCCCGCCGCTTGCTTGGCCACTTTGGGGCCCGGGGCGACCAACCTTGTGACCGGCGTGGCCGATGCCATGCTGGACCGCGTGCCCCTGGTGGCCATCAGTGGACAGGCCGCGCGGTCCCGCCTGCACCGTGACAGCGACAGCCATCAGGTCATCGATTTGGCACGGCTGTTTGACCCGATCACCAAATTGTCGAAAACCCTGGCTTCCGGCGCGCAGATCCCGGAAACAGTGGCCGAAGCGATCCGTCTGGCCCGCGCGCCCCGCCCCGGTGCCGTCCATCTGAGCCTGCCGGAAGATCTGGCCGCAGAGGTGCTTGACGGGACCCCCCTGCCCGTGCCGGACCCCATCCTTCCCCATTTCAACCCAACCGCCCTGTCCGCAGCACTTATGCACCTGACAAACGCCGAGCGTCCGATCGTTCTGGCGGGTGCGGGCGTGCTGCGCCATGGCGCGACCGACGCGCTGGCCGATGTTCTGGCTGAGACGGGGTTGCCCCTGGCCACGAGTTTCGCGGCCAAGGGCCTGTTGGACGCCAACCATCCGCAGCATTTGGGCGCCTTCGGCTTGCCGACCGAAGACCACGTGGACCGGGCCATCGCCAGCGCGGACTTGATCTTGGCCGTGGGCTACGACCC